>NZ_JBASFM010000001.1:0-63869 GCF_049653025.1 Pseudomonas sp.
TGGTGGGTAGTTGCGGCCGAAATCCAGGGTGCCGGTATCGGTCGGGTAGATAACGTGCTGACCCCGGTTGCGGGCCGCGAACTCCCACTGTGCCTCTGAGGGCAGATCGACTGGCGCACCACTGAGCTCACCCAGCCATAGGCAGTAATCCTTGGCCTCCTGCCAATACCTAGTCGGGGCGGGTTTGTCCGGTGCGAAATACTCCTGCATTTGCTCGCTGTCGCGGTACTCGGCACTGGAGAGCGGCTTACCGTGAATAACTTGGAACAGGTCGAAATCGCCCTGACGGGTCTGGTAGCGCGATAGATGGAAGTTGCTCAGGCGCACGGGGTGCACCCCACTGTCTTCCATGTTCTCGGTAATAACGCAGAGCTGGTCGAGTGGCACACCGCACGGCCATTCACATAATTCGGTCAGCGCGCGATCGCACGGCCAACCGAAATCGCCCATGTCAAACTCGCCGCCCTCGATAAACACCATATCATCCAGCGAGCGCACCACGGTGCGCAGCACTGTGTCGTGCTGTTCGGCGGACAGATTGGGGTGGCGCTGGGTGATTGCCGCTGCGATCGCCTTGACCTTGGCAGGTGCTAGCTTGCTACTGCTGGGAAACGGTTCGGATTGGGCTTGGCAGCCCGTTAACGCCAATAAGAGAACAGCAAGTGGCACACGGAAAAGCATTGGACGATCCTTGTCTAAGCAACAGGAGCGCGAACTTAGCAGGCGAGGCGGCAAAACCCAATGGCGGCGAATTGCTGGCAGTCGTCCGCTCAGTACTGGCATCGCAGAATGCGGTGCCAGGTCTCATTTAACCGCTGCCAGCGGGCTGTGCAGGGCTGCGTGTGTTTTCAGCAGGCAACAACTCCGGTCGTTCTCGCTGCAGTTTGCTCTGCAGCATTTCCAGTTGCTCCAGCGCCGCGCGGGCTTCGTCGATTTCGTTGGCGTTGCGTTCGCCGGATTGGGCGGCTTGTTCGATGCGCTCGCGGATGGCGGGGATCTGCTGCACGCCGCTGGCGTAGGCCATGATCAGGTCGCGGCTGTGCTGGTCTTCGAAGGCTTTGTACTGGGCGGGGTCGGCGAGCTGGGCGGCGGAGGCGGGTTGGCGCGGCTTGAGTTGGCCCAGTGGCGGGCGGCGCGGGTCGCCTTGCTCGGCCATCAGCTGGATCAGCATCTGCGCTTCCTGGACATTCAGTGTCGGCGATTCAGGCTCATCCGCAGGTAACGGCTTGGCGACTGTAGGTGTTGCAGATGGCGGCACAACCGCTGCGGTTGCGGTGGCTGCAGGCACCTTGATCGGCGACCGACTGGGTTGCGCTACTGGTGCCACGGTCGTTGGCGTGGCAGCGGCCTGGCTACCCCACCACACACCGACCAGCCCCGCCGCACCTGCGCCGAGCAGTGCGCCGGCAAGCCAGCGCTTCATAGCCCTTCCACCTTGGCATCGGCCAGCAGAGCGTCGACGCGGGCCTGGAGCTCACGGGCCAGTTGCTCTTTGGCCACGGCCTGGTTGACCTCGTAACGCACGCTGGGGTCGCTAAGCGGCAGTTGCTTGTCTTCGCGCTGGCGCACCTGAACGATCTCGAAGGCACCGTCGATCAGCATCGGTTGCGACAGGCTACCGGCCTTCTGCAGCAGGGCGGTCTTGCGCAGGAAATCCAGCTGCGCATCCTGCGGGCGGATCAGGCCAAGATCGCCGGCCGGAGTACGGGTCTTGTCGTCGGCGAGGGAGTAACGCCGCACGGCATCATCGAAGTTCAGACCCTTTTGCAGTTCCGCATACACCCGGTCGGCGCGGGCCTGATCGGCCAGGCGAATATGCGCGGCCTGCACCTGGGCGACGTTCAGGTACTGCTTCAGATTTCGTTGGTAATAGGCATCTGCATCCGCATCGCTGACCTGCCGCGCGCGTTGGCGCAGGCTGTCGGTTTCGTGGTGGAAGTCGTTGTGCAGGCCGATCTGGTGCAGGTATTGGTGACGGATCAGTTTGTCGCGCACCAGTTGGCGCAGCCCGGCCTGCTCGCGGGCGTCGAAGCCCTTCTGCCCCAGCTGATACCAGAGGTAGTCGCGCAGCGCCTGCTGGCGCACTTGCTCGGCCATATACACCAGGTTGCCCTGTTGCAGCTCGACTTGCCCCTGCACGTTATCGCCCTGGTACAGCGTCAGCAGGTTCAGGCGCTGTTCGGCTTGGCCGGGGAACTGCCAGTGGATCAGCTGCACCTGGGCCGCCTCGGCCTGTTGCTCGGCGCTCAGCTGCAGGCTGTCGAGCACCACGCCCTGGGTGGGCGGTGCCAGCACCTGGCGCAGACGCTCGGCACTCAGCGGTTGCGGCTGACGCAGAAAGGGTCGCACGTCGCGGTCGAATTGCTTGCCGTAGACCTGTTCGATCAGGTTGGCCGCCTCGCGCTCGACTAGCGCATCGAGGTCGCGGCGGTATTTGTCGTTCAGCTCGTCTTCCACCTCGCGGGCCAGCAGGTGATTTTCCGCCAGCCCCGTGCGCAGCAGGCGCAAGTCAGTATTGAATTTGACCTGGGTCATGGCCTGTTCCAGCAGGCCGATGCTCTTACCGGGCAGGCGTTCGTTGTTTATTCGCAGGTCCTGGCTGCCCAGGGCCGACAGGCAAAAGCCCGTCAGCCCCAGCACCAGCCAACCGCGCTGGAGAGTCCCGCGCACCTTACAGGCCACCCTGGCCGTGGAAGGTGTTGGCACCCTTGGTCAGCACGCTGACGGTGAGGGCGATGGACTCCGGAATCAGCTCCTTGGCCACACGCAGGCGGGTGGCGTAGCTGGTGTCATACAGCGGTTCGGGGCGTTGATAGGCGACCTGGGCGGTCTGGGTCAGCAGATCACGGATCGGCTTCTGCGCGTCGTAGCTGCCAACTCGACTGGCCACAGCCGCCATGTTGTTCAGGCCTTCGCTGAAGTAGTGATCGTCCACCCAGCCTTCCCAGCCGGAATGGCCATTGCCCGAGGTGACCCAGGCGTGGTGCGGCTGCGCCACATCGCCGGTGGTGTGCAGCGAGTAGCCGATGGTTTGCAGCGAGGGTGCGGTCTTGAACTGGTCGAACCAGTACTTGGCCAGGTTATCGATGGGCTGGAAGGCCGCAGTCTGGAAGTCGCCGTAGTGCGCCTGCCAGTTGGAGCTGCTGCCCTGGCGGTAGTGCGCCTCGGTGCTGTCGAAGTCGCTCTTCTTCAGCTCGCGGTTGTACAGGTAGACCATGGCGTACCAGTCGACATCGCCGCTCCAGCTGCCATCGACCTTGCGGTAGCGGTAGTCGTAGCCGCCGTGGTCGTTACCGTGGTCGTCGCCCTGGCGGGCCATGTTGATGAAGTGCCAGTAGGAGGTGTAATTCACCAGCGAGGCCGCTGCGCCATACACCGGCGCGTGCTCGTAGCCGACCCACCAGCCGCCCAGGCGGGTGTCCTGGAAGTCGTCGACGTCATAGGCGGCCTGGCCGAGGATCTCGCCGGCGCGCGCTTCGCTGCCGGCTGCGCCGACGTAGAACTGGTAGGCACGTTTCATCTCGGGGGTGGCATGCGCCGAGTTGAGGAAGGCCAGGGCATCCTTGACGATATTCTTGTGCGTAGGTTGCGACCAGGCGCTGGCTTGACCGGCGGCAAAAGCCAGGCCTAGACCAACTGCCAGAGTGGTGAGGTTTTTCATGAGGAGGGCGCTCTTTTGTTGTTGGAGTTGCGCAGTATTAGCGGGCATTGATGGCAAAACTGTTGCAATGCCGCACGCCAACTTAAAGCAGAGTCGTTTAAGCCGCTCAACCCAACCAAGGTTTGGTGGTATAGACCAATTTCGCGGGGTTCGGGCTTTCCCGCGGTCTATTCCGCGCCGTTGTCATCCTCATGCAAGGCCCCGGTTTCGCCACTTTCCAGCACCACATAGGCGCTGGAGCAGAACAGCGAGTTAAGCCGTTTCATATCGCCGATCAGCTCCAGGTGCAGGGCGCTGGTCTCGATGCTCTGCACCACCTGATGATGCAGGCGGCCGACATGGGCGTGCGCCAGACGCCGTTCCTGGGCGCGGAAGCGACGTTTCTCACGCAGCAACTGGCGCGCACTTTCCTTGTCGCCGGAGAGAAACACCGACAGGCCCAGGCGCAGGTTGGCCAGTAGCTGGCCGTGCAGCGCAGTGAGTTCCTCCAGGCCGCTGTCGGAGAAGGAATGGCGTTGCGCGGTCTTCTGATCCTGCACCTTGCCAAGCATGCGTTCGACGATGTCGCCGGCCTGCTCCAGGTTCACCGCCAGCTCGATGATCTCCGCCCAGCGCCGGCTGTCGTGTTCGCTCAGCACCTCGCGCGGCACCTGAGCCAGATAGAGTTTGACCGCGCTATAGAGCGCATCGACATCGTCGTCGAGGCGGCGCAGCTCCTTGCTCAGGGCCGGCTGGTTGCCGCGCAGCACTTCTAGCAGGTGGCTGAGCATGGTTTCCACTAGGTCGCCGATGCGCAGGGTTTCGCGCACTGCATTGGCCAGCGCCAGGCTCGGTGTGGCCAATGCGGTGGGGTCGAGATGACGCGGGCGGGCCACGCCGTTTTCCTCGGCACGGTCAGCCAGCAACCAGTTGCAGAAGCGCGCCATCAGCCCGACCGTGGGCAGCATCAGCAGGCAGCGCAGGCTGTTGTAAAGCAGGTGAAAGCCGATCACCAGTTCTTCGGGCCGCCAGTTCAGGCTGTCCAGCCAGCGCACCAGCGGGTCGAGCAGCGGCATCACCAGCAGCAGGCCGATCAGCTTGTACAGCAGGCTGCCTAGGGCCACGCGACGGCCGGCTGGGCTTTGCAGGCTGCTGTTGAGAAAGGCCAGCACGCCGCTGCCGATATTCGCGCCAATCACCAGGCCGATGGCCACCGGCAGGCTGATCAGCCCGGCCCCGGTCAGCGTCGCCGTGAGCAGCACGGCGGCCAGGCTGGAATAGGAAATCAGCGCGAACAGTGCGCCGACCAGCGCGTCCAGCAGCAGGTCGCCGGTCAGCGAGGCGAACAGCACCTGGATGCCGCGGGTCTGGGTGATTGGCGTGGCGGCGGCGACGATCAGCTCCAGCGCCAGCAGCATCAGGCCCAAACCGATGCCGACGCGGCCGAGCTGGCCGGCGCGGGTCTGTTTGCGCGAGAGAAAGAAGATCACCCCGAGGAAGATCAGCAGCGGGCTCAGCCAGCTCAGGTCGAAAGTCAGCACCCGTGCCATCAGCGCGGTGCCAACGTCCGCACCAAGCATGATCGCCAGTGCTGGGGTCAGCGCCATCAGGCCCTGGGCGACGAACGAGGTAACCAGCAGCGCAGTGGCATTGCTGCTCTGCACCAGCGCGGTAACGCCGATGCCGGCAGCAAACGCCAGCGGTCGCTTGCTGACGTTGTGGCTAAGCACCTTGCGCAGGTGCGAACCGTAGACGCGCAGAATGCCGCTGCGCACGATATGGGTGCCCCAGATCAGCAAGGCGACGGCAGACAGAAGATTGAGCAGGGTGAGCATGCGGCTGCTCCCTGGCGCGCCAGCCCGGTTGCAGCATGACGCGTGGTTTTTACTTGTTATAAAGACGAATGCCCTGTGTTTAGCTTTAGCTGGGGTTGGCGCTCCGCGCCAGCGCGCGACACAGACTGTCGCGCAATCCCGCCAGGCTGCGTGAGCTGATAACCTTGCCCGCTACTGAACGGATGCGATCCCACCAATGCTTACGCTTTATCACGCCCCTGACCTGGAAACCCTTGGCGAGCTGGCCACCACGCTGCTCGCCCAGCCGCTGCGCGAGCCCTTTGCGCCGGCGCTGGTGGTGGTGCCGAGTCAGGGTATGGGGCGCTGGCTGACGTTGGAGCTGGCGCGCAAGCAGGGCATCGCCATGCAACTGGAGGTGCAGCTGCCGGCGAAGTTTGTCTGGGACCTGTCGCGCCTGTGTCTGGGCCAGCTGCCGGAGCAATCAGCCTTTAGCCCCAGCAGCCTGAGCTGGCGCTTGTATGACTGGCTGTGCGAGCCGGCCAATCTGGCCGAGGCACCGCGCCTGGCGCATTACCTCGACGGCGGCGATGAGCGGCGGAGGTTGTCGCTTGCTGTCAAGATCGCCGACGTATTCGACCAATACCTGCTGTATCGCGACGACTGGCTGGCCGCCTGGGAGCGCAACGAGCTGCTCGATCTCGGCCCGGACGAGGCCTGGCAAGCGCTGCTCTGGCGTGAACTGACCAAGGACGGCCACCCGCACCGCGCACGCCTGCTCGAAGACCTGCTGCGCCGTCTGTATGACGCCACGCCTATCGCTGGGCTGCCCGAGCGCCTGCTGGTGTTTGGCATCAGCAGCCTGCCGCCGCACCATATGCGCGTGCTGGAGGGCCTGGCGCGGCACACCGAAGTGATCATTTTTGCGCTCAACCCGTGCCGCGAGGCCTGGGGCGAGATTCGCGATATCCGTGAGCTGGCCAAGCAACCCGAACTCAGTCCGGACGATTGGTACCTGGATGTTGGCCACCCGCTGCTGGCCAGTCTCGGCAAGCAGGGCCGCGACTTTTTCGACAGCCTGTTCAGCCTGGCCTCGGTCGAAGGCGGCCAGGAAATCGGCCTGTATTCCGAGGATGACGACCTGCACGACGCCAGCCTGTTGCAGGCGCTGCAGAACGACATCCTGCGCCTGCGCACCCGTCAGCCGCAGGAGCGTTTGCCGCTGCGCGAGGACGACCGTTCGCTGGAGCTGCATATCGCCCACTCGCCGCTGCGTGAGGTGGAAATCCTGCATGACCAGCTGCTCGCGCGCTTTGCCGCCGAACCTGGGCTGACCCCGGACCAGGTGGTGGTGCTGACCCCGGATATCGAGCGTTACGCGCCCTATATCGAGGCGGTGTTTGCCCCCCGTGAAGGCGTTCCGCGAATTCCCTTTAGCCTGGCCGACCGCAGCCTGCGCGCGGAAATCCCGTTGATCGAGGCCTTCCTCAACCTGCTGGCGCTGCCGGAAAGCCGCTTTGCCGCCGAGGAAATCCTCGCCTGGCTGGAGCAGCCGGCCATCGCCTGCCGCGCCGGTATCGAAGGCGAAGACCTGCCGCTGCTGCGCGACTGGCTGCGTGACGCCGGGGTGCGCTGGGGCCGCGATGGCGCGCACCGCGAGCAACTGGGCCTGCCGGCGGATGCCGCGTTTACCTGGCGGCAAGGGCTGGATCGTCTGCTGCTGGGTTTCGCCGCACCGCCGCAGTTGGCCGGTCTGGGCGCGCCGCTACTGGGCGACAGCTGGCCGCTGGATGCCCTGGAAGGCGGCCGGGCGCAGCTGCTTGGCCGCCTAGCCGCGTTTGTCGAGCGCCTGGCTGTGCTGGCGCAACAGCTGCAACGCGCGCGCAGCCTCAGCGAGTGGGCCGAGAGCCTGCAGCAACTGATCGACAGCCTGTTCGATGAGCGCGAGGCCGGCGACACCCTGTTGCTGCTGTCCAAGGCCTGCGCCGCGCTCAAGGAACAGGGCGATGCGTCCGGGGTCGAGCGGCCGATCGAGCTGGCGCTGATTCGCCAGCAGCTGACTGCGGCGCTGGAGCAAGGCAGCGCCGCCTCGGGTTTTCTCACCGGCGCGGTGACCTTCTGCACCATGGTGCCGATGCGCAGCCTGCCGTTTCGCCTGGTCTGCCTGCTGGGGTTGGACGACGGCGCGCTGCCACGCCGTACCCCGGCTGCCGGCTTCGACCTGATCAGCCAGAAACCTCGACGTGGTGATCGTGCGCGACGCCTGGACGACCGCTACCTGCTGCTGGAAACCCTGCTCTCGGCGCGCAGTGGCCTGTACCTCAGCTACGTCGGCCGCGACCCGCGCAGCAACGCCGAACTACCGCCCTCGGTGCTGGTCAGCGAGCTGCTGGATGTGGTCGATCTCACCGCCGCCTGTGCTGCGGATGGCGAGAAAGCCAGCGCGCGGATTACCCAACAGCATCCGCTGCAACCCTTCGCCCCTGGCAACTTTGCCGGCGGCCAGCAGGCCGGTTTCGCCGCGCCCTGGTTCCGCGCCGCCCAGCGCCTGAGCCAGGCCGCCGAGTCGCCCGCGCCCTTTGCCAGCATGCTGGCTGAGCCGGATCAGGACTGGCTGACCCTGGAGCCCAGCCAGCTGATCCACTGCTTCAAACACCCGGCGCGCTACCTGCTGGAGCAGCGTCTCGGCCTGCGCCTGGCCGAGGGCGAGGAAGCCCTGGCCGGCGACGAGCCCTTTAGCGTCGAATGGACCAGCCAGCACGGCCTGCGCCAGTTGGCCCTGCAGGCCATCGAGCGCGGCTGGAGCGAGCGCCAGGAGCGCGCAGTGGCCGCTGCTTCCGGCTGGCTACCGGTGGGTGAGCTGGGCCAGGCGCACTGGGGGCAGATTCGCGGGCCGATCCGTGCCTTTGCCCCGACCCTGTTCGACGAGCGCCCGGATGACCCACCGCAGCCGCTGCTGGTGGATATCGAGCTGGCTGGCGTGCGCATTCACGGCTGGTTGGACGGGGTCAGCGCCAGCGGCCTGTTCGACTACCGTCTGCGTGACCTGGGAGCCTGGGAACTGGCGCCGTTCTGGCTGCGCCACCTGTTGCTCAACTGTGCCGCCACGCCCGGCATCAGTCGCGACAGCCGTTTGCTCTCGCCGAAAAGCGAATGGCGGTTGGGGCCGCTGGCGGGCGCCCTGCAGCTGCTCGAACCCTGGCTGCATGCCTACAAAAGCGCGCTGTGCGAGCCGCTGCCGGTATTGTCCAAATGCAGCTATGGCTTTGCCAAGAAATGGCGCAAGTCCGGGCGCAAGGAGCCGATTGATGCCGCGCGCAGCGAGGCGCGGGTCATGTGGCACGGCAACGACTACATGACCGGCGAAGGCCAGGACCCCTGGAACGCCTTGGCCTTCCGCGACCGCGAACCGCTGGACGAGCGCTTCGAAAGGCTGGCCGAGCAACTCTATGGCCCGGCCCTGGATGCCCTGCAAGACAATCAAGAGGACGAGGCATGAGCAGCGCCAGCCTGGATTTGTTGCAGGACAGCTTCACCGGCCGCTCGCTGATCGAAGCCAGCGCCGGCACCGGCAAGACCTGGACCCTGACCGCGCTGTACGCCCGCCTGCTGCTGGAAAAGCAGCTCAGTGTCAGCCAGATCCTGGTGGTGACCTTTACCACCGCGGCCACCGCCGAGCTGCGCGAGCGTATCCGCAAACGTCTGGCCGAGCTGTTGGCGGTGTACGAGCAAGGGCCGGGCGCGGACGAGCTGCTCAATCGCCTGCACGCCCAGTACCCGGACGCGGCCAGCCATAGGCGTCTGCTCCTGGCGGTGCACGGTTTCGACGAGGCGGCGATCTTCACTATCCACGGCTTCTGCCAGCGCGCCTTGCAGGATGCCGCGTTCGAGGCCGGTGGCGACTTCGACAACGAGCTGACCCACGACGACCGCGAGATTCTCGACGCCCTGCTCGCCGACCTCTGGCGGCATGAGTTAGCGGCTGCCGAGCCGGAGTGGGCGGCGTTTCTGGTGCAGCACAAGCTGACTCCACAGGGCCTGCGCCAGCGTCTGCGCAATTACCTGGGCAAACCCTATCTGCGTATCGAGCCGCAGCCGGGTACCAGCAGCGAGATGAGCGGCCTGCGCGCTGCCTGGCAGGAGGCGCAGCGCCTCTGGCAGAGAGAAAGTGCCGGCTGGCTGGCGCAGCTCAAGGCCTTCGAGGGTTTCAAGAGCAATATGTGCAACCCGGCCAAGCTGGGCGTCTGGCAGGCCGAGCTGGATGGCTATTTCAGCGATGCCGCGGCGCTGTTCAGCAAGACCGAGGCGCACCGCCGGCTGTCCCGCGAGGGGCTGTTGAAGGCCAGCAAGAAGGATCAAGCCGCCCCGGCCAACCCGCTGGCCGCCGCTCTGCAGGAGTTGTGTGACGCTCTGGACGCGGCACAGCCCGAGGCCGAGCAGCGCCTGATCGACCTGCAGGTGCGCCTGATCGGCCAGCTCAATCAGCAGTTGCCGCAACGCAAGGCGGCGCAGCGTCTGCTGGCCTTCGATGACCTGCTCAACAAGCTGCAGCAGGCACTCTATGGCGAGGGCGGCGAGCATCTGGCCGGCACCCTGCGTGCGCAGTACCCGGTGGCGCTGATCGACGAATTCCAGGACACCGATCCGGTGCAGTACCAGGTGTTTCACCGGATCTACGAGAGCCAGGGTGATCTGTGCTTTGTCGGCGATCCCAAGCAGGCCATCTATGCCTTCAGGGGCGCGGACCTGGCCACCTACCTCAAGGCCCGCGACGAAGCCGCGCGCCAATACAGCCTGGCCACCAACCACCGCTCGACGCCCGAACTGATCGCCGCGCTGAACCAGCTGTTCAAGCGGCCCATGCCGTTTGCCGAGAAAGGCCTGGACTATCCGCAGGTCGGTGCCAGTCAGCGCGCGCGGCCACAGCTGGTGCTGCCAAGCGTCGAGGCTGAGACGGACGCACCGCTGGCACTGGTCTGGCTGGATGACGAGCATCTCGGCAAGGGCGAAGCCGGGGCATTGGTGGCGCGCGATACGGCGCGGCGTATTGCCGCCGTGCTGGCTGCCAGCAGTCGGGGCGAAGCCTATTTCGAGCAGGCCGGTGAACGCACGCCGCTGAAAGGTGGCGATATCGCGGTGCTGGTCGCCAGCCACCGGCAGGCCAGCGAAGTGGCCGCAGAGCTGGCCGCCCGTGGTGTGCCCAGCGTGCGCCGCGGCAAGGAAAACGTCTGGCACAGCGAAGAGGCCAGCGAGCTGGCCGCCGTGCTGGCCGCCTATGCCGAGCCGGGCCGCGAGGGTGCGCTGCGCTATGCCCTGGCCAGCCGTTTGCTCGGGCGCAGCGCGGCGGACCTGGCGGCCTGTCAGGACAACGCCCAGGCCTGGGACGATGAGCGCGAAGCGGCCGAGCGCTACCACCAGCTGTGGCAGCAGCAAGGCTTTATGCGCGCCTTCCGCGCCTGGCTGGATGAGCAGAAAGTCGCCCAGCGTTTGCTGGCGCTGGTGGATGGCGAACGCCGCCTGACCAACCTGCTGCACCTGGCCGAACTGCTGCAAACCGAGAGCCTGCAACGTCCGGGGCTGGAGCAGTTGCTCAGCTGGTTCAACGCCCAGCGCAGCGCCGAAAGCCACGGTGAAGAGGCCCTGCTGCGCCTGGAAAGCGATGCCGAGCGGGTGCAGATCGTCACCATCCACACCTCCAAGGGCCTGGAATACCCGTTGGTGTTCTGCCCCTATCTGTGGGACGGCGCGTTGTTGCGCCAGAGTGAGGACATCACCTGCCACGCCGAGGACGGCACGCCGCTGCTCGATCTCGGCAGCGAGCAGTTCGACACACACCGCGAGCGCGCCCGGCATGAGCGCTTTGCCGAACGTCTGCGCCTGACCTACGTGGCCCTGACCCGCGCCCGTGACCGTCTGTGGCTGCACTGGGGCCCGGTGGACTGCAAGGCGAAGAAGGACGGCAGCTTGAGCGAGAGCGGCCTGCACAGCAGCGCCCTGGCCTGGCTGCTGCACGGCCGTGAGTTACCGGGCGACGATGCCCTGGCTGAACTCGCCGGCCATCTGCAAGGCCTCAGCCCCCATAGCCTGCGCGCTGAAATCGAACAGTTGGTTGGTCTTAGTCAGGGCCATATGGCCGTCCAGCCGCTGCGCGCGATAGAGGCCAGCGCGGCCGGCGAACAGCGCGCCCCGGCACCGCAGCAACTCGCCACCCTGCAACGCAGCCTGCACAGCGCCTGGCGCATCGGCAGCTTCTCCGGCCTGGCTGCCGGTATGCATATGGAGGTGCCGGATCGCGACGGCCTGGTCATGCCCGCTGCCAGCGAACCGGGCAGTGGCTTCTTCGCCTTCCCTCGTGGCGCCCGCGCGGGTACCTGCCTGCATGCGATTCTCGAAGACTGGGCGCGCGGCAAGGCAGCGCTGAATGAGCTGATCGAGCCAGGGCTGAGTGGTCACGGCATTAGCAGCGACTGGAGTACGGTGGCGCTGAGCCAGTTGCAGCAGGTCATCGACACCGATCTGGATGGCCAGGGCCTGACGTTGGCCGGCCTTAACCCGGCGCGGCGTTTGCCGGAACTGGGCTTTACCTTTCCACTGGCCGGACTGGATGTGCAGCGCCTGCGCGCGATCCTTAGCGACCCGATCCATGGCCTCGCCGCGCCGATGCGCGAAGCGGCGGCGCGCCTGGAATTCGACAGCCTTAAGGGCTTTCTCAAGGGCTTTATCGACCTGACCTTCGAGCACGACGGGCGCTGGTATATCGCCGACTACAAATCCAACTGGCTCGGCCCGGACGCCAGCTACTACGGTGGCGAACGCCTGCTGCAGGCCTTGGCCGCCGAGCATTACTACCTGCAATACCTGATCTACCTGGTGGCGCTGCGGCGCTTCCTCCGTCAGCGCCTCGCCGACTTCAGCAACGAGCAGCTCGGCGGTGCCTACTACCTGTTTCTACGCGGCATGCCGCAGGCCGGGGTGTATTTCTCGCGCCCGGCCGATAGCTTGCTGGATGCCTTGGATAGCCTGTTCGAGAAGGGCGTTTGATGATGCTTAACGATCTCCCGCTCGGCCCGCTGGAGCGCGCCCTGGTCGACAGCCTGCAGCGCCTTGAGGCGAATGCCGACCCGCTGGTGCTGGCCTCGGCGGCGCTGCTGTGCATGGCCCTGGACAAGGGCGATGTGTGCCTGCCGCTGGCGCGCCTGAGCGGACAGCGGCCCTGGCCCGAGCAGGATTTTCGCCTGCCGCCTTTGGGCGAATGGCAGGCCCAGCTCGAAGCTTCGGCGCTGGTCGGCGCGGACGGTGACTTTACCCCGCTGATTCTTCAGCACGGCCGCCTCTATCTGGCGCGCTACCAGGCTTACGAGCGCCAGCTGGCCGAGCAGTTATTGCTGCGTGCTGCCGATCTGCCCGTGGTTGATGAGACGCAACTGAGCGAGAGCTTGAGTCGGCTGTTTTCCTTCAATCAGCAGCAACCGGACTGGCAGCGCCTGGCCGCGGCGCAAGCGGTGCGGCGCAAGTTGGCGGTGATCTCCGGCGGCCCCGGCACGGGCAAGACCACCACCGTGGTGCGCCTGCTTGCCGCGCTGCTGGAGCAACCGGGTGGCGAGCGTCTGGCTATCGGCCTGGCCGCGCCCACCGGTAAAGCGGCGGCGCGGATGGCCGAGGCGATTCGTCATGCCAAGGCCAATCTGCCGGTCAGTGAGGCGGTCAAGGCGGCGCTGCCGGACGAGGCGCGCACCCTGCATCGTCTGCTTGGCAGTCGTGGCGACAGCCCACAGGTGCGGCATCACGCGGCCAACCCGCTGGCGCTGGACGTGCTGGTGGTGGACGAAGCCTCGATGGTCGACCTGGCGCTGATGGCCAAACTGGTCGATGCCCTGCCGGCCAGCGCGCGGCTGATCCTGCTCGGCGACAAGGACCAGCTGTGCGCCGTGGAAGCCGGCGCGGTGTTCGCCGAACTCTGCGAAGGTCGCGGCTTTGACGCTCAGGCCGCGGCGGACCTGCAGCGCATCACCGGCCAGCAGGTTGCCGTCGACACGCCGAGCTCCGCCCTCGGCGATGCGGTGGTGCTGCTGACCCATAGCCACCGCTTTGCCGGCGACAGCGGCATCGGCGAACTGGCGCGGCGGATCAATGGCGGCGATGTCGCCGGCACCCTCAATCTGCTCAAGGAAGACCGCAGCGACCTGGCCTGGAATTCCGCGCCGACCCCGGCCGATCTGCTGGAACGGTTGGATCGCGGTTACGCGCCCTTTATCGCCGCCGCAAGAAGTGGCGACGCGGCCGCGACCTTTGCCGCGTTCAACGCCTTCCGCGCCCTCACCGCTCAGCGCGAAGGTGCCTGGGGCGTGGCTGGGATCAACGAAGCGCTGGAAGCGCGGATCAAGCGCCGCAGCCAGGTCGCGAGCCGCGAGCGCTGGTACGTCGGCCGGCCGATCATGGTGCGGCAGAACGACTACGCCCTAGGCCTGTTTAACGGCGATATCGGCATCTGCCTGCACAGCGAACATGGTTTACGGGTGTTCTTCGAGGGTGAGGAAGGCTTCCGCCCCTTCGCCCCAGCGCGTTTACCTAGCCACGACAGCGCCTTCGCCATGACCGTGCACAAGAGCCAGGGTTCGGAGTTTTCCGAGGTGTTGCTGGCCTTACCGGAAAGCCCGAGCCCACTGCTGAGCCGCAGCCTGTTCTACACCGGCATCACCCGGGCCAAACACAAGGTGGAAATCTGGGGCCTGCTCGCGCGCCTGGGTGAAGCCGTCGCGACCCGCGCCGAACGCGCGGCGGGCTTGGCTGAGCGGCTGGCCAGTGTCCCTGATCCTGTACAGGCGCGGGCTCCACAAGCCAGCACTGGACAGCTGGGGTTATTTGATTAGTTATGCACCCAGTGCCGCCTACACTGGGAACCAGGATGACTGCTGCTCTGCGTCGCGCCGACCGGCGCTAAGGTCAAGAGTTGATGCCCGTGCGAACACTCACCTGCCTGCTGCTGAGCTTGGTGCTATGCACCAGCGCTCTGGCGGAGCCTTTGCGCTTGGTCACCGGCGACGATTACGCGCCCTTTACCGGCAAGGCGCTGCCCGCCGGCGGGATGCTGACGCAGGTGGTGCGGGCGGCCCTTGAGGCGGGTGGAGTCAGCAGCACGCTGGATTGGCAGCCGTGGAACCGGGGCTACCTGAAGACCCTGCGCGGCGATTACGATGCGACCTTCCCCTATGTCCGCAGCGCGCAACGCGAGTTGGAATACCTCTATTCCGAGCCGTTGTTTACCCCGCAGCAGCATATTTTCAGCCGCGCGGGCGAGGTGATTGAGGTCACCGATATCGCCAGTATGCTCGGCAAGCGCCTGTGTTTTCCCCTCGGCTGGCAGCCGCCGGTGGTGCTCCAGCAGTTGCTTGATCAGGGTCAGCTGACGCGCCACTCGCCGCTTGGGCTAAAGGAATGCGCGCAGCTGTTGCTGCTGGCGCGCGATGATTTCTTTATTTCCGATCGCCGCCTGGGTGAAGCCGCCTTGCAGTCGACCGGTGCACCGGCGAGCGCCTTTCGCCGCTCCAGCGATACCTTGAGCAGCAGCGCCCTGCACCTGATCGTGCCGCGTCAGCATCCGCGCGCGGCGGCGTTGATCGCGCAGTTCAATCAGGGCCTGGCTGCGCTGCAGGCCAGCGGCGAATACCAGCGTCTGATCGAGGGTTATCTGCAAGAGGGCGAGAGCGCCGCGCCCTGAGCTGGCGCACCTGCTGCTGCCACCTTGCCAGCTTGTGTATTCCGTCGGTTTTGATGGCCTGCCATCCCTGGCGGCCACCCTGCGGGCCGTCGCTGCGCGACGTTAAAAATAGCTCTCGGCTATTTTTTCAGCTTGGGGTTGGGGAAGAACTGCACCGCCTGCACCTTGGCGTCGCTGGCCTTGGGCTTCAGCGCGCTGACGTTGACCCGGGTGGGAATCTCCTTGGGCACCGAGTTGCCGCGTTCATCCAGGGTGTCGGCGTAGCCGCAGGCCACGCATTCGCGGTGCGGCACGTTGTCGACGTTCCACATCTGGATCTTGTCCATTTCGCTGCACGCCGGGCAGACCGCCCCGGCGATAAAGCGTTTTGCCGTGGTCTCGGTCATGCTGCCTCCGCGCTCAAACCCAGGTGGCGCAGCAGGGCGTCGATGCTTGGCTCGCGGCCGCGGAAGTCGACGAACAGCACCATCGGTGCCTGCGAACCGCCACGGGCGAGGATCGCCTCGCGGAAGGCGCGGCCGGTGTCGGCGTTGAACACGCCGTCTTCCTCGAACTTGGAGAAGGCATCGGCGCTGAGCACTTCCGCCCACTTGTAGCTGTAGTAACCCGCCGCGTAACCGCCGGCGAAGATATGCGCGAAGCTGTTGGGGAAGCGGTTGTAGGCTGGCGGGCGCATCACCGAAACTTCGGCGCGGATGCCTTCCAGCACCTCCAGCACGCTGCGGCCGTCGCCGTGGGTGGCATGCAACTCGAAGTCAAACAGGCTGAATTCAATCTGCCGCACCATCATCAGCCCGGACTGGAAGTTCTTCGCCGCCAGCATCTTGTCCAGCAGGTCCTGCGGCAGCGCCTCGCCACTCTCGTAGTGGGCGGAGATCAGCGCCAGGCCGTCCGGCTCCCAGCACCAGTTCTCCATAAACTGGCTCGGCAACTCGACCGCATCCCAGGCCACGCCGTTGATCCCGGACGCGCCGGCATGCTCGACGCGGGTCAGCAGGTGGTGCAGGCCGTGGCCGAATTCGTGGAACAGGGTGGTGACTTCATCGTGGGTCAGCAGCGCTGGCTTGCCGAGGGAGGCCGGGGTGAAGTTGCACACCAGGTTGGCCACCGGGCTGATCAGCGCTCCGTTAGCGTCGCGGCGCTTGTCGCGCGCGCCGTCCATCCAGGCCCCGCCGCGCTTGTTGGGGCGGGCGTAGAGGTCGAAGAAGAAGCGCCCGACGTGCGCGCCGTTCTCCTTGATTTCGAACAGCCGTACGTCTGGGTGCCAGCTGTCGAAACCGGACAACTCCTTGATCTGGATGCCGTAGAGCTTCTCGACGATGGCGAACAGGCCAGTCAGCACCTTGTCGATGGGGAAGTAGGCGCGGAGGATTTCCTGGGAAATGCTGTAGCGCTGCTCGCGCAGCTTCTCGCTGTAGTAGCCGACGTCCCAGCTCTGTAGATCGTCGCAGCCCTGTTCGGCGGCGAAGGCTTTCAGCTCGCTGAGGTCCTGGGCGGCGAACGGCTTGCCGCGCACGGCCAGGTCGCGCAGGAAGGTCAGCACCTGCTCAGTGGACTCGGCCATCTTGCTGGCCAGGCTCAGCTCGCTGTAGCTGGCGAAGCCGAGCAGGCCGGCCAGTTCCTTGCGCAGGTCGAGGATCTCGTTCATCACCGGGCCGTTGTCGTGCTGCCCGGCATTCGGCCCCTGGTCGGAGGCGCGGGTGCAGTAGGCGGCGTACAGCTCTTCGCGCAGGGAGCGGTCGTTGGCGTAGGTCATCACCGCGAAGTAGCTGGGGAATTCCAGGCTGATCAGCCAGCCATCCAGGCCTTTGGCCTCGGCGGCTTGCTTCATCTGCGCCTTGGCGGAGTCGGTCAGGCCATCCAGCGCCGTTTCGTCGCTGATGTGCTTAGTCCAGGCCTGGGTCGCGTCGAGCAGCTGGTTGGAGAATTTGCTGGTCAGCTCGGACAGCTTCATCTGGATCTCGCCGTAGCGCTGCTGTTGCGCCTCCGGCAGGTCGATACCAGACAGGCGGAAGTCACGCAGGGCGTGTTCGAGGATGGTCTGCTGCGCCACCTCGAAGCCGCTGGCCTCGGGGCTGCTGGCCAGCGCCTCGTAGGCCTCGAACAGCGGCTTGTTCTGGCCCAGCTCGGTCCAGTATTCGGACAGCTTGGGCAGGCAGGCCTCGTAGGCGCTGCGCAGTTCGGCGTTGTTGCACACCGCATTCAGGTGGCTGACCGGGCTCCAGGCCTGACCGAGGCGCGCGCCCAGCTCGTCGAGGGCCAGCACCAGGCCGTTCCAGCTCGGCTTGCCCGGTTGCGCCAGCAGTGCTGCGACGGCGGCGCGGCTGTCGGCGAGAATCTGGCTGATGGCCGGCTCTACATGCTCGGGCTTGATCAGGCTGTAGGGCGGCAGGTCGAAATTTTGCAGGAGAGGGTTGCTGGCGGACACGGCAAGGCACCTTTGATACGCGAAGTCATGAACAGGTTATGGGGTCGCAGGCGACGTTTCACAACCGCAATGCCCTGCATGTTAATTACAATCGGGGCAATCCGCAGCTCAAGAGGTTTCTATCGTGGCGATTCGTACTTACCAAGGCACCACGCCCAGCCTGGGCGCGCGGGTGTTTGTCGACCGTTCGTCCGTGGTCATCGGTGATGTTGAGCTGGGCGAGGACAGCTCGGTGTGGCCCTTCGCCCTGATCCGCGGCGATATGCACCGCATCCGCATCGGCGCGCGCAGCAGCGTGCAGGACGGCAGCGTGTTGCACATTACCCACGCCGGGCCATTCAACCCGGAGGGTTACCCGCTGATCATCGGCGACGACGTGACCATCGGCCACAAGGTCACCCTGCACGGTTGCACCCTGGGCAACCGCATCCTGGTCGGCATGGGCAGCATCGTGATGGACGGCGCGGTGGTAGAGGACGAGGTGATCATCGGTGCCGGCAGCCTGGTGCCGCCGGGCAAGGTGCTGCAAAGCGGCTACCTCTATGTCGGCAGCCCGGTAAAGCAGGCGCGGGCGCTGACGGACAAGGAGCGCGCCTTCTTCAGCTACAGCGCCGGCAACTACGTAAAGCTCAAGGATCAGCACCTGGTCGAGGGCTACGATCAGCCGGAATAGCTGCCGCGATCGGCGTCACGCCCCGGGCAGCGTCCGCTATGGCCTGCCCGCGCAGAAGGCTATGCTGGCGCGACGACCCACCCAGCCGTAGAAAAGGACTTCCCGCCGATGCACGCCAATCCCTTCGCCATACCCGCCCCGCCCGTTCAGGCGACGGCCCCCGCGGCCGCCTCTACCTTGCCGTACGCCTTTATGGGCCTGGCCGTACTGGTCAGCCTGGTTGGCTTGCTGGTCAATCTGGTCAGTGTCTGGCTGCAGCCGGATGCGCAGATGCTCGACAGCTACCTGGAATACCTGCCGCGCATCCTGACCTC
Source organism: Pseudomonas sp. (assembly GCF_049653025.1). Taxonomy (GTDB): domain Bacteria; phylum Pseudomonadota; class Gammaproteobacteria; order Pseudomonadales; family Pseudomonadaceae; genus Aquipseudomonas. The sequence continues at coordinate 18,567 of NZ_JBASFM010000001.1, forward strand.
ACGGCTTGAATACACCCTGCTGGCTGCGGCGGCCGTGCTGCTGCTGAGCCGCAGTTATCTGGAGCGCCATGCGATTGCCGGCTTCACTCGCCCACCACGACAGCTGCTGGTTGGGTATTTCGTCATGGCGCTGGTGCTGTCGCTGGGGGTGCGTTTTATCGCGGGGCCGCTGCTGTCGCATCTGCTCTCCTGGGCCTACGAATGGTTTGAGTCAGCGGCGCTGGCTCAGGTGCTGGTCAGTGAGCCGATCAACCTGCTGCTGTTCGCCTTCGATACCCTGCTGCCGCTGTGGCTGTGCCTGCATCTGCTGCGCAACAGCAGCGTGCCGGGCAACGCCAGCAGGGTCAGCCGTCAGGAGCCGGCGCTGGCCTTCGCCCTGTGTTTCGCGGCGCTGTATTTAAAGCTGCTGGGCCTGGCGGGCCTGCTGCCTGGGTATCTGCTGTCGTCGTACGGCGACGACTGGGGCTACCGCCTGCTTGAGCTTAGCGGCCTGCTGTATGCCGCTCTGGTCTTCGCCGCAGCCCGGAGCGGCTTGCCGACGCAGTTGGCCCGGCACAACCCGGGCCGGCTGTTCCTCGCCAGCCTACTGTGCCTGCTGCTCTGGTTGCTGGCCTTGGCCCTGGTGGCGGTCGCCCTGCTGCTCTACGTATTGAGCGGCAGCGAGCTGTTCCATGAGGCGTTGCTGGGCCTGCTCGGTCTGGGCTTGCTGGCCCTGCTCTGGCCGCTGACCCGCCTGAGCCTGCGCTGGGTCTACAAGCCACAAGCGGCGTGAAACGACAGCGATAGCGCCGCCAACTAGGTAAAGCGCAAGGGCCTGCACCAGGCCCTCAGTCGCGCCTACCACTGCGCCGGTTCGTCGCTCAGCTGCAACCACGGCGGCCACCAACCGACCAGCTGCCGTTATGCTGGGCAACCTTTTCCGCTGCGACGCCTGCCATGCACTACCAGAACATCCTGTTTGACCTCGACGGCACCCTCACCGATCCGCGCGAGGGCATCACCCGCTCGGTGCAGTACGCCCTGGCCAAACTGGGTATCGATGAGCCTGATCTGCAGGCGCTGGAACACTTTATCGGCCCGCCGCTGCTGCAGTGCTTTATGCACACCTATCAGTTCGACGAAGCCACGGCCTGGCAGGCGGTCAACCACTACCGCGAGCGTTTTCGCGAGGTTGGGCTGTATGAGAATCAGCTGTTTGAGGGTGTTCACGAGTTGCTGCAGCTGCTGCAGAACCAGCAGCGCACGCTGTATATCGCCACCAGCAAGCCGACCGTGTTTGCCGAGCAAATTGCCCGGCATTTCGATTTCGCCCGGCACTTCAAGGTGATCTACGGCAGCGAACTGGACGGCACCCGCACCGACAAGGTCGAGCTGATCGCCCATCTGCTGCAGCAGGAACAGCTGGCGCTGGACAGCACCTTGATGATCGGCGATCGCAAACACGACCTGATCGGCGCGCGGCGCAATGGCCTGCACGCGGCTGCGGTGGGCTATGGCTTCGGCAGCTTTGCCGAATTACAGGCCGAGACGCCGACCTACCACTTCCACAGCCTGGCCGAGCTGCACCAGGCGTTTTTAGGATAAGCCGTAGGATGGGTTAGCCGTAGGCGTAACCCATCGGCTGGCAGCATGGGTATCGCTACGCTCAACCCATCCTACGTTTAGCCATTTTTCTGGTAGATGATCTTCTTACGGCCGCCCTCGCAGCTGCCGACCACCATATTGGGGTCCGTGGCTTCCTCGGCGGGCACGATTTCCAGGGTGTAGCTGGCAACGCCGGCTGCCTGGATCTTCACTTCGATTTCCGCGCGCAGCTCTTCGCAGGGCTTGGGCGCAGCCAGTGCGCTGGTGCTGAGCAGGCCTACCAGCACGGCCAGGGTCCATTTATGCATTGCCTGACTCCTTTTGCGTGAACGGGAAACACAGGATTTTGACTGGATTTTAGCGGCGCAAGTTCTGCGCTTGGGCTGACAACTGTTGCAAGGCCTGCTCGCGCTCGGCCGATGGCAGCTGCGCCAGGGCCTCGACGCGCGGATAGAACTGCGTCCAGACGCCGCCCGCCTGGGCAAACAGCGCGGCAAAGGCCGGCACCCATTGATCATAGAGGCCAAAGGGCAGCAGCTTGGCGTTGTTCAGCGGCGCGTTGATCCAGCCATCGTAGTGCCCGACACCGCCCCATTCGCGCTCGCGCAGCTCGGCATAGTGCTGACGCAGGCGGGCGAACTCGGCCTGCTTGCCGGCGCGCATCTGCTCGGCCGGCAGGCCGCTGCGGTAGAGCTGTTCGAGGCGCGCGCGGCTGGCCAATACCAGTGCGGAAAACTGCGCGCGTTGCTGCTCACCTTGCGGGTCCTGCGCCGGCAGGTTTTGTTCGGTGCGCCATTGGCGCAGGCCTTGCTGCTCGACAAAGCTGGCGAAGGATTCGTTGAACGCGGTGTCGTCCGCCACATACAGCTGCTGGTGCGCCAACTCATGGAAGATCACCGCGACCAGGCGCTCATCACTCCAGCGCAGCATGGTGTTGAGAATCGGGTCATCGAACCAACCGAGGGTGGAGTACGCCTCGATGCCCGCCTGGTAGGTGTCCAGCCCCTGTTGCTTGAGCAAAGCCGCCGCGCCGCGCGCCCGGCCCTGGCTGTAGAAACCGCGATAGGCCACGCAACCGGCGATGGGGAAGCAGTGCAGCTCGGGCGTCAGGGAAAACTCCGGGGTGGCGAACACATTCCACACCACGTAGGGCCGCTGGATATCGGCATACAGGCGGTAGCTGCCATTGTCAGGCAGCCCCAGCTCGGCGCTGGCGAAATCCCGCGCCTGCTGAGCCAGCGCCAGGCGCTGCTTGAGTTCGGGGTCGACAGCCGGGTCAGCCAGCAACTGGGCAATCGGCTGGCGCGCCTGCAGCAACTGCGCCTGGCCCACGGCCAGGTGGCCGTAATAATCCAGGGTGCTGCAGCCTTGCAGGCCGAACAGCGCCAGCAGGGCTGCCACAGGGGTGAGTAAACGCTGGAGTCGTGTATTCATGGCCGCCACGCTAGCGCATTGCCGCTGCTGCCTCCAGTGCGTGATCGGCGTAGGCTAACGGGCAGTCCCCGACGTGGAGAGCCCTATGATGCGCAAATTGATTCTGCTGGCTGCGGCGCTATTCGCCGCGGGCTGCGCCTCACCGCTGCCGCCGCACGACCCAGGGCAGGCCTGGGTCGAACTGCGCAGTGATCCCGGCAGCCTGCTGATGGCCGACCGGCTCGATGACCAGCGCCTGAACGATGGTCGCTACTTTCAGCTGTCGCCCGGTGCCCATGAGCTGCAGGTACGCTTTCAGTACGAGATCAATGGTGGCGGCGGGATGGATGGGATGAGCGAGCCACTCCAGATCACCTGCCAGATGCGCCTGCGCTACGCCAACTTCGCGGCCGGCCAGCGCTACCGCGTGGAAGCGCGGCCGCTGGTGATGAAGGCGCAGTCCTGGCTGTACGACGAGCAACGCAATGTGCTGGCGCGGGGGCAGGTGTTGCGCTGCGGCACGTTCTGACTGGGTCGCCTGCTAGCCGCGCAACTGGGCGAGCAGTTCGAAAGCGTGCAGGCGGTCGGCGAAGTCATACAAGTCGCAGGTGAAAATCAGCTCATCGGCACCGGTCTGCTCCAGCAGCACGTCCAGGCGTGCGCGGATTTTCGCCGGGCCGCCGATCATCGCCATGCCGAGGAAGCTGCTGACCGAGTCTTTCTCATGCGGCAGCCACAGCCCTTGCATGCTGTGCACGGGCGGCTTCTGCACCAGGCTGTGGCCGCGGATCAGGGCGAGAATGCGCTGGTAGGCTGAGGTCGCCAGGTAGTCCGCCTGCTCGTCAGTGTCGGCGGCAATCAGCGGTACGCCGAGCATCACATAAGGCTTATCGAGCACCGCCGAGGGCTTGAAGTGATTGCGGTAGACGCGAATCGCCTCATGCATATAGCGCGGCGCGAAGTGCGAGGCGAAGGCGTAAGGCAGGCCCTTTTCGCCAGCCAGTTGGGCGCTGAACAGGCTTGAGCCGAGCAGCCAGATCGGCACGTTGGTACCGCTGCCGGGCATGGCGATCACCCGCTGATCCGGCGTGCGTGGGCCGAGGTAGCGCTGCAATTCTTCGACATCCCTGGGGAAATCATCGGCGTTGCCAATCCTATCGCGGCGCAGCGCCTGCGCGGTGAAATGGTCGGCTCCCGGGGCGCGGCCCAGGCCCAGCTCGATGCGGCCGGGATAGAGCGTGGCCAGGGTGCCGAACTGCTCGGCAATCACCAGTGGCGCGTGGTTGGGCAGCATCACCCCGCCCGAACCCAGGCGAATCGTTGAGGTTCCGGCGGCCAGATAACCGAGCAGCACGGCGGTGGCCGAGCTGGCGATGCCATCCATATTGTGGTGTTCGGCCACCCAGAAGCGTTCGAAGCCGAGGCGTTCGACATGCTGCGCCAGCGCCAGCGAGTTGTGCAGCGCCTGGGCAGCGTTACCGTCGTCACGCACCGGGGCGAGGTCGAGGGTGGAAAAGGGCGTAGTGGCCAGTCGAGTCATGGGACCTCCTGAGGTTCGTCTCTCCTATGTGGGGCCGTACCGGCGAAAGGCAATCCTGGCCAGGTAAACAATTGTCGCCACGCCCCCATGAAAAAGCCGGCACGCGGCCGGCTTGTTCATTGCTGCGCCATCAGCCGCGCTGGTAGACGATCTCCTTGGAGCCCGCCGCGCAGCTGCCAACTACGGTCTTGTCGGTCGCGCTGCCCTTGTCGACCACCTCCAGGCTGTAGGTGGCGACACCCTTTTCCTTGAGCTTGGCGTCGATTTCCGCCTTCAACTCATCGCAGGGTTTGGCGGCCGCCAGGGCCGAACCGGCCAGGGCAGACAGGGCAACAGCCAGTATCAGTCGTTTCATCGTTACGCTCCTTCGTATCTGTGCAGGGGTTGATATGCAACAACGCTCGCGGCTCAACTGTCGCTGAGGCGGAAGCCGACCTTCAAGGTGACCTGAAAGTGGCCGACCTTGCCCGCCACGATATGCCCGCGGGTTTCCGTCACTTCGAACCATTCCAGGTTGCGTATGGATTTGGCCGCCTCGGCCAGGGCGTTGTTGATCGCCTCCTCGATACTGGTCTTCGAGGAACCGACGATTTCGATTTTCTTGTACGTATGGTGATCGGACATGAGCGTTCTCCACGGGTTGATAGTTCAACGCTAGTCGAGTCACCGCGGTTCTGCTCGGCCGGTCGCTTAGTGCGCCAGTTCTTTGCGCAACCACTGCGCCAGGCGCTCGGCGCGGCTGTCGCGGCTGCGTATGGGTACCCACAAGGCCAAGCGTGCCGGCGTTTCGACGAAGCCCCAGGGTGCGACCAGGCGGCCGGCGGCCAGGTCGTCGGCCACCAGTTGCTGCGGCGCGATGGCCACGCCGAGGCCGGCGGCGGCGGCTTCCAGCAGGTAATACAGGTGTTCGAAGCCCTGGCCGTAGCGCAGGCCGTGGCTATCCAGGGCATTGCCGGCGGCCCAGCTTGGCCAGGCCTGTGGTCGCGAACTGGTGTGCAGCAACGGCTCGCCGAGCAAGGCGGCGGGCGGGGCCTGGTGCAGCTCGGCGAAGCGCGCGCAGCGCGGACTTAGTACCGGGCCGATGCGCTCCACGGTCAATTCATAGACTTGCATATCCGCCGGCCAGGGCGGTTCGGCGAAGCACAGGGTGGCGTCCACCCCGGCGCGGCGCGGGTCCAGCTCGCCTTCGCTGGCCGAGAGTTGCAGGCGCAGTTCCGGCAACTCGCGGTTGAGCCGGTCCAGGCGCGGGATAAACCAACGTGCCAGCAGGCTGCCGGGGCAGGCCAGAACAAACGGCGCTTCCGCCTGGCCTTGCTGCAATTCGGCGCAGACCAGGCGCAGGCGCTCGAAGGCCTCGCTGCTGACATCGCGCAGGCGCATACCGGAATCTGTGAGTTTAAGGCCGCGGCCGTCCTTGCTGAACAACGCCAACCCGAGGTGTTCTTCCAACGCCCTGATCTGCCGGCTGACCGCGCCATGGGTGACGTGCAGCTCATCGGAGGCCAGGCTGACGCTGTGCAGGCGCGCGGCAGCCTCGAAAGCGCGCAAGGCGTTAAGCGGTGGAAGCTGCTGACTCATCTGTGAGTTTTCCTGACAGGTTGCGGCGATCTTATCGCTTTTGCCGCGCGGCCCACAGCCTTATCCTGTGCCCATTGTCGGTAAAGCCAGCGCTTACCGGCCCGACTTCACAGGAGAACAGCATGACTTCTTTGCGCAACGGCCCTGACGCCACTGGCCTGTTCGGTTCGTTCGGCGGCCAATATGTCGCCGAAACCCTGATGCCGCTGATCCACGACCTGGCCGCCGAATACGAGAAGGCCAAGGTCGATCCGGAGTTTCTTAAGGAGCTGGCCTACTTCCAGCGCGATTTCGTCGGCCGGCCGAGCCCGCTGTATTTCGCCGAGCGGCTGACCGAGCATTGCGACGGCGCGAAGATCTACTTCAAGCGCGAAGAGCTCAATCACACCGGCGCGCACAAGATCAACAACTGCATCGGCCAGGCCCTGCTGGCGCGGCGCATGGGCAAGAAGCGCATCATCGCCGAGACCGGCGCGGGCATGCACGGCGTGGCCACCGCCACCGTGGCGGCGCGCTTCGGCATGGAGTGCGTGATCTTTATGGGCACCACCGACATCGATCGCCAGCAGGCCAACGTGTTCCGCATGAAGCTGCTGGGTGCCACCGTGATCCCGGTGGTCGCCGGCACCGGCACCCTGAAAGATGCGATGAACGAAGCGTTGCGCGACTGGGTGACCAACGTCGACAACACCTTCTACATGATCGGCACCGTGGCCGGCCCGCACCCGTACCCGGCGATGGTGCGCGACTTCCAGGCGGTGATCGGCAAGGAAACCCGCGAACAGATTCTCGCCCAGGAAGGCCGTCTGCCCGACAGCCTGGTGGCCTGCATCGGTGGTGGCTCCAACGCCATCGGCCTGTTCCACCCCTTCCTCGATGACAAAGATGTGCAGATCGTCGGCGTTGAAGCCGCCGGTTACGGCATCGAAACCGGCAAGCACGCCGCCAGCCTGAATGGCGGCGTACCGGGCGTGTTGCACGGCAACCGCACCTTCCTGCTGCAGGACGACGATGGCCAGATTATCGACGCCCACTCGATTTCCGCCGGCCTGGATTACCCCGGCATCGGCCCGGAACACGCCTGGTTGCACGACGTCGGCCGGGTTGAATACACCTCGGTGACCGACGACGAAGCCCTCGCCGCGTTCCATACCTGCTGCCGCCTGGAGGGCATCATCCCGGCCCTGGAAAGCGCCCACGCCCTGGCCGAAGCCTTCAAGCGCGCGCCGACCCTGCCTAAAGACCACCTGATGGTGATCAACCTGTCCGGCCGTGGCGACAAAGACATGCAGACCGTTATGCACCACATGGAAAACCCTTCGCAGGAGAAACACTGATGAGCCGCCTGCAGACCCGCTTTGCCGAGTTGAAACAACAGAACCGCGCCGCCCTGGTGACCTTCGTCACTGCTGGCGACCCGGGCTATGACGCCTCCCTGGCGATTCTCAAGGGCCTGCCGAAAGCCGGTGCCGATGTGATCGAGCTGGGCATGCCGTTTACCGACCCGATGGCCGACGGCCCGGCCATCCAGCTGGCGAATATTCGCGCCCTGGAAGGCAAGCAGGATCTGGCCAAGACCCTGCAGATGGTCCGCGCCTTCCGCGAAGACGACCAGAGCACGCCGCTGGTGCTGATGGGTTACTTCAACCCGATCCACAAGTACGGCGTGCCGCGCTTTATCGCCGAGGCCAAGGAATCCGGGGTCGACGGTTTGATCGTTGTCGACCTGCCGCCGGAACATAACGCCGACCTGTGCGACCCAGCGCAGGCTGCGGGCCTGGACTTTATCCGCCTGACCACGCCAACCACCGACGACAAGCGCTTGCCCAAGGTACTGAACGGCAGCTCCGGCTTCGTCTATTACGTCTCGGTAGCTGGGGTGACCGGTGCCGGTGCCGCCACCCTGGAGCACGTCGAGCAAGCTGTCGCCCGTCTGCGCCGCCACACCGATTTGCCGATCAGCATCGGCTTTGGCATCCGCACTCCGGAACATGCCGCAACCATCGCCCGTCTGGCCGATGGCGTGGTGGTCGGCTCGGCATTGATCGACCAGATCGCCGCAGCCAAGACTGCCGAACAGGCGGTGGATGGCGTGCTGAGTCTGTGCAGCCAGCTAGCTGAAGGTGTGCGCGGCGCACGCTAGCTGTCTCAGCATTTCTCAGGGCGTTACAGTGCAGCCCTGAGAAGCTTGCGAGCTGGCCGCCGCCTGGCGTCCAATAGCGCGTCCCTTGCCCCGAGAGTCGTCATGCCGCGTCCGCCCACCGCCCGCAAGCCCCGCGCCAGTAGCCAGAGCCGCATCGCCGGGATTCTTGCTGCCGCTCGCGAGTTACTGGCCGAGCAGGGCGTGGCCAGCCTGTCGATCTACAGCGTGGCCGAGCGCGCGCAGATTCCGCCGTCGTCGGTGTATCACTTCTTCGCCAGCGTACCGGCGCTGCTGGAAGGGCTGACGGCGGATATCCACAGCGCGTTTCGCGCCTGTTTGCAGGAGCCGATCGAGCATGACCAGTTGCGTGACTGGCGTGATCTGTCGCGTTTAGTGGAGCAGCGCATGCTGGCGATCTATGCCGCCGATGCCGCTGCGCGCCAGCTGATTCTGGCGCAGCACGGCCTGGCGGAAGTGACTCAGGCGGATCGCCAGCACGACATCGAGCTGGGCCAGTTGATGCAGCAGTTGTTCGATCGGCACTTTCCGTTGCCGCAGCTGCCGGATGATGTCGATGTGTTTGCCCTGGCCATGGAGCTGGGTGACCGCGTTTATGCGCGCTCGGTACAGCTCCACGGCGAAATCACCCAGCGTATGGCCGAGGAAGGTATGCGGGTGTTCGATGCCTATCTCAGTCTCTATCTGCCACCCCATCTACCAAAAAGGGCGCTATAAGCGCCCTTTTTAATCGCCGCCACCGTCCGATCAGAGCGCCTTTTCAAATACCTGCGAGTTGCGCTGGTAGTTGTACAGCGAGGCGCGGGCGGCGGGCAGGCGGTCGACGCTGCTGGGCTCGAAGCCGCGCTCGCGGAACCAGTGGGCGGTGCGCGTGGTGAGCACGAACAGGGTTTTCAGACCCTGCTCACGGGCGCGCTCCTCGATGCGTTCGAGCAACTCGTCGCCGCGCCCGCCATGCCGGTACGCCGGGTTGACCGCCAGGCACGCCAGCTCGCCGAAGTCCGAGTCGGCAATCTGGTACAGCGCGGCGCAGGCGATGATCAGCCCTTCGCGCTCGACGATGCTGAACTGCTCGATCTCGCGCTCCAGTACTTCCCGTGAGCGGCGCACCAGAATGCCTTGGTCTTCCAGCGGGGTGATCAGCTCCATCAGCCCGCCGACATCCTCGATGGTCGCCTCGCGCAGCGACTCGAACTGCTCCTGGGCCACCAGGGTGCCGTTGCCGGTGCGGGTGAACAACTCGCTGAGCAGCGCGCCGTCTTCGGCATAACTGACAATATGACTGCGGCGTACCCCGGCCTTGCAGGCTTCGGCGGCGGCGTCGAGCAGTTCGCCCTGGTAGCTGCTGCCCAGGCGTTGCAGGTGCGCGGGCACCTGTTGCGGGCGCAGTTCGCGCACCAGCTTGCCGGCCTCGTCGAGCAGGCCGCATTCGGCGCCGAACAGCAGCAGCTTGTCGGCGTCCAGATCGATGGCGGCGCGGGTGGCGACGTCTTCGCAGGCCAGGTTGAAGATCTCCCCGGTCGGCGAATAGCCCAGCGGTGACAGCAGCACGATGCTGCGCTCATCCAGCAGGCGGTTGATGCCCTTGCGGTCGATGCGCCGCACTTCGCCGGTGTGGTGGAAGTCGACGCCATCGACCACGCCGATCGGCCGCGCGGTGACAAAGTTGCCGCCACTCACGCGCAGGCGCGAGCCCTGCATCGGCGAGCGCGCCATATCCATCGATAATCTGGCCTCTATAGCGATGCGCAGCTGGCCGACGGCGTCGATCACGCATTCCAGGGTCGGCCCGTCGGTGATTCGCAGGTTGTGCTGGTAGCGCGGGGTCAGGCCGCGTTCGGCTAAGCGAGTTTCAATCTGCGGGCGCGAGCCGTGTACCAGCACCAGGCGTACGCCGAGGCTGTGCAGCAGCACCAGGTCGTGAACGATATTGCCGAAATTCGGGTGGGCGACGCCCTCGCCCGGCAGCATCACCACAAAGGTGCAGTCGCGGTGAGCATTGATATAGGGGGAGGCGTGACGCAGCCAATTTACGTAGTCGTGCATTGCTTGAAGAACCTGTGTCGAGAACAGAACGCATGGAAACGGCGCAAGCGCCGGGCGGCAGCCGAGAGCAGCGGATTTATCGTCGCAGTTGGGGCAGCTTCACGCGCTCTCTCCTCCAGCTCATTCAGGTCGGTATTCAGGCTGCCGGGTGTAGGCAGTAATGGCTAATCAGGCCGCGCAGTATCTCGATGGTCGGCTGCAGGCGCGCCATCTCCAGGTATTCCCCCGGCTGGTGCGCGCAGTCGATATCGCCTGGGCCGAGTACCAGGGTTTCACAACCAAGCTGCTGAAGATAAGGCGCTTCGGTGCCAAATGCCACCGCAGCGGCCGTATGCCCGGTCAGGCGTTCGGCAACCCGCACCAGCTCGGCGTCGGCGCGTTGTTCAAAGGGCGGCACGCTGGGGAACAGCGGGGCGAAGTCGATCTTGACCTGATGCAGTTCGGCCAGCGGTTGCAGCTTCTGTCGGATCGCCGCGCGCAGCATCTCCGGGGCCATGCCCGGCAGCGGGCGCAGGTCGAACTCCAGCGAGCACTGGCCGCAGATGCGGTTGGGGTTGTCGCCGCCGTGGATGCAGCCGAAGTTCAGGGTCGGCTGCGGCACGCTGAACTGTGGGTTGTTGAACTCGCGCTGCCACTGCGCGCGCAGGCCGCGCAGCTCCAGCATCACGTCCTGCATGGCTTCCAGGGCGCTGTGGCCGAGGCTGGGGTCGGAGGAGTGACCGCTCTGGCCGAGGATGTCGATGCGCTCCATCATCACGCCCTTGTGCAGGCGGATCGGCTTCAGTCCGGTCGGTTCGCCGATCACTGCGGCGCGGCCCAGCGGCCGGCCCGCTTCGGCCAGGGCGCGGGCCCCGGACATCGAGCTTTCCTCATCACAGGTGGCGAGAATCAGCAGCGGTTGCTGGAAGCGCTGCTCTAACAGGGGTTGCACCGCCTCGATGACCAGGGCGAAGAAACCCTTCATGTCGCAACTGCCCAGGCCGACCCAGCGACCGTCGACTTCTGTCAGCTTGAGCGGGTCGGTTTGCCACAGCGCCGCATCGAACGGCACGGTGTCGCTGTGCCCGGCCAGTACCAGGCCGCCGGGGCCGCTGCCATAGCTGGCGAGCAGGTTGAATTTGCCACGGGATATTTCCTGCACCTCGCAGCTGAAGCCGAGGTCGGTGAGCCAGGTCGACAGTAAATCGATCACCGCGCGGTTGGACTGATCCCAGTGTGCCTGGGTGCAACTCACCGAGGGCGCGGCGATCAGCGCGGCAAATTGCTCTTTGAAAGAAGGCAGGGTCATCGACAGTCTCCACGGCAGTTCGGCCATCATAGGCACCTGGCTGGGTGAATAGAAGGCGGCCGGTTGGTCGTCGAATCCAGCGCGCGTCGCCACCCTGCTTCTGGCATAATCCGCGCCCCCAATCTCAAACAGTCACAAAACCGCCATGTTTGAACTCTTTAACGGACTCGATGCATGGGTTGCTGTGAGCCTGGTGCTCGCCCTGGCCTTTGTTCTGACCTTCGAATTTATCAACGGTTTCCATGACACCGCCAACGCGGTTGCCACGGTGATCTACACCAAGGCCATGCCGCCGCATCTGGCCGTGATCTTCTCCGGTATCTTCAACTTCCTCGGCGTCCTGCTGGGCGGTGTGGGCGTGGCGTATGCCATCGTGCACCTGCTGCCGGTCGAGTTGTTGATCAATTCCAACACCGCTTATGGCCTGGTCATGGTGTTTTCCATGCTCAGCGCGGCCATCGCCTGGAACCTCGGTACCTGGTACCTGGGGATTCCGGCGTCGAGCTCGCACACCCTGATCGGTTCGATCCTCGGCGTCGGCCTGGCCCACGCATTGATCTCCGACATCGCCCTGAGCGAAGGGGTGAACTGGCAGAAGGCGATCGACATCGGCCTGTCTCTGCTGCTTTCTCCGCTTGCCGGTTTTGCCGTGGCGGCGCTGCTGCTGCTGGCGCTCAAGCGCATGTGGGGCGGCTCGAAAATGCATGAGACGCCCGAGAGCCGCAAGGAGATCAAGGGCAAGAACAAGCCACCGTTCTGGAACCGCGTGGTGTTGATCGCTTCGGCCATGGGCGTGAGCTTCGTGCATGGCTCCAACGACGGCCAGAAGGGTATCGGCCTGATCATGCTGGTGCTGATCGGTATCGTGCCGGCGCAGTTCGTGCTTGACCTGAACAGCACCACCTACCAGATCGAGCGTACCCGCGACGCCGCCATTCACCTCAGCCAGTTCTACGAGCGCAACCACGACTCGCTGAGCGAATACCTGGCTCTGGGCAAGAATGGCACCACCGAGCTGCCGGCAAAATTCCGCTGCGACGCCAAGCTCACCGAGCCGACCATCGCCGCGCTGCTGAAGACCCTCGAAGGCGTCACCGACTACGCGCAGATGTCCGAAGAGCAGCGTACCCAGGCGCGCCGCTACCTGCTGTGCCTGGATGACACGGCGAAGAAGGTCGGCAAGCTGGATAACCTGCCCAAGCGTGAAGTGGCCGATCTGGCCAAGCTGCGCAAGGACCTCACCGCCACCACCGAATATGCACCGTTCTGGGTAATCCTCGCGGTCGCCCTGGCGCTGGGTATCGGCACCATGGTCGGCTGGAAGCGCGTGGTGTTGACCGTTGGCGAGAAGATCGGCAAGCAGGGCATGACCTACGCCCAGGGCATGAGTGCGCAGATCACCGCGTCCATCGCCATCGGCCTGGCCAACGTCTACAGCCTGCCGGTATCGACTACCCATGTGTTGTCGTCCGGCGTGGCCGGCACCATGGTCGCGAACAAGAGTGGCCTGCAGTTCAGTACCGTACGCAATATCCTGACCGCCTGGGTGCTGACCCTGCCGATCACCATCTCGCTGTCTGCCGGCCTGTTCTGGCTGGGCGTGAAGTTGTTCGTCTAAGCTCGAGCGCAGTGCGTCAGACAAAGCCGCCTTCGGGCGGCTTTGTGCATCAGAACAGCCCTTATTCCTTTCGTCCAAGAGTCGACCATGGTCAAAGAAACCGAAATCAAGCTGCGCGTAAGCCGCGAGACCCTGGCCGCCCTGCGTGAGCATCCGCTGCTGAAGAAGCGCAACAAGACCGGTTGGCAGCGCCATGAGCTGTTCAACCAGTACTTCGACACGCCCGAGCGTGATTTGGCCGAGGCCAAGGTCGCCCTGCGCGTGCGGCGTGACGGTGAGCAGTTTATCCAGACCCTAAAGACCCGTGGCCAGAGCGTCGCCGGCCTGTCCGAGCGCAACGAGTGGGACTGGCCGCTGGCCAAGGCCAAGCTGGACATCAAGAAGCTCTCCGCCGAATGCTGGCCGGTCAGCCTGGCCGAGCTGGACAAGAAGCAGCTGGCGGCGATCTTCAGCACCGACTTCGTCCGCGAGAAGGCCGATATCGCCTGGGGCCGCGGCAAGGCCAAGGTGGTGATCGAAGCCGCTCTGGACCTGGGCAAGGTGGTGGCCGGTGAAGGCGAAGAGGAAATCTGCGAGCTGGAGCTGGAACTGCGCGAAGGCGACCCGGCCGCGCTGCTGGAACTGGCCGCCGAGCTGGCTGCCGACCTGGCGCTGATGCCCTGCGATATCAGCAAGGCCGAGCGCGGCTACCGCCTGTTCGACGCCGGCAGCTACAGCCTGAACCTGCCAGCTCCGCAGCTGACTGGCGAAACCAGCCTGGATGACAGCGTCGCGGCGCTTGGCTGGCACCTGCTGGGTGCCAGCCAGCGCCTGGCCGAACAGTACCGCTTCAATGGTCACTGGCGCTTGCTGGTCGAGTGGCTTGAGCAGCTGATCGGCTTGCGCGCTCTGCTCGGCAGCCTCGGCCAGGCCGCGCCGCGTGCCAGCAGCCATGCCTTGCGTGAACTGTTGGATGCCTTGCTTCTGGAGTGGCGCCCACGGGTGCAGGCGGGTCATCTCGACGAGCAGGCGCGCAAGAGTGCGCCGGCGCAGTTTGCTGCCGAGCTGGAGGCCACGCGCTGGGGCTTGTTTTCGCTGAGCACGTCGCGCTGGTTGCTGGCGCGCAGCTGGACTGTCGAGCGCAATAACCGCGGCAATCGCCAAGGTGCCGCGCCGTTGGGCAACTGGCTGCCGACGCTGATCGCCGAGGAAGGTGCCGACCTGCAGCTGCGTCGTTATGTGCAGCAGCCGGAAGACCTCGCCGAGCAGATGCCGCGCATCGAGCGCCTGTTGGTCTGGCTGCGCCTGGCCCGTGACGTGTTGGAAGCGCCGGAAGTCGACCGCCTGTACGGTGAGCTGAACAAGCTCGCGGAACTGGCCCAGCAGGTCATCGAGCCCGAGGTGCTGGAGGCGCGCAAGGCGCAGCTGCTGACCATCGGTTCGTTGAAAGCCTGGCGTCAGCTGGTCAAGTAAACCCAAGCTACGTTCTGTAGGAGGCGCTTTAGCGGCGAGCTTTTATCGCGGCTAAAGCCCCTCCCACATATTCGCCTTTATCACTCAACTGCCATCCCGAAAGCGCGCCCAGACCTCGTCGCGGATGGCCCCGTGCTTGTCCGACAGGGTTTCCAGGGCGTGCAGGCGGCGCTTGGTGTCGCGGTCCGGGTACAGGCCGGGCTGGTTGCGCAGGGCCTCGCCGAGGAATTCCTTGGAGTCGGCGTTGCCGCTGGGATACAGGGTCTCGGCGGTGATCAAGGCGGCGACCTTGGGTTGCATCAGGTAGTTGATAAACCGGTGGGCCAGGTCGGGGCGCTTGGCGCTGCTGGGGATCACCAGGTTGTCGATAAACAGCACCGAGCCTTCGTCCGGCACCACAAAGCGCACTGGCTGCCCGGCGTCCGCCGCGGCCAGCGCATCGCCAACCCAGGCCATGGCCACACAGAGCTTGCCCTGGCTGAGGTCCTCGATATAACGCTCGCTGTCGATATAACGCAGATTCGGGCGCAGGCCGTCGAGTACCTGGCTGGTACGCTTGATCCGGCTCGGCGAGCTGCGTGCCAGGCTGTGGCCCTGGTAGTTGAGCAGCAGGCTCAGGGTTTCATCGCGGGCATCCAGTACGCTGATGCCGCAACTGGCCAGGCGCGTGCTCTGTTCGGCGTCGAACAGCAGGCTCCAGCTGTCCGGTAGCGGGCCACCAAATGCAGCCTCCGCTTGCGGCGTATTGATCGCCAGGCCGACTGCGCCCCACAGGTACGGCAGGGCGTGGCGGTTGCCCGGGTCGAGGGCGACCAGGGTGCTGAGCAGCTGTTTGTCCAGGTGCTTGCGGTTGGGCAGCAGGCTGAAGTCCACCGGATGCAGGCCGCCGCTCTTGATCAGGGCCGGTAGGGTGTCGTGCGAGGGCACGGCGACATCGATGGCTTCGCCGCTGGCCAGCGCGTCCTTCAGTTCCTCGGCGGTACTGAAGGTGTGGTATTCGACGCGAATACCGGTCTCGGCCTCGAAGTCCTTGAGTACCTGCGGGGCGATATAGTCGTTCCAGTTGTAGACGCGAATCACCTCCTCGGCACTGGCCAGCAGCGGCGTGAGGGCAAGCAGCAGTGTGGCAAACAGGCGAGGCATGGAGATCTCCCGATAGAGGTTGAGGTCGCGTCAGCAGGAATGCGTGGCGCAGGTTGCCCGTCATCGCGCCAGGGCGTGAATCGAGGGCAGGGGCTGCGCAACGCGCGGGATAAAAATGGCCAGCTATAAAAACGCCGGCTCGAAGGCCGGCGTTGGGTGTTGCATCAAACCGTGTGCAGGTACCAGTTGTATTCGAGGTCGGAGATCGAGTTCTCGAACTCGGCCAACTCGCTTTCCTTGCAGGCGACGAAGATATCGATGTATTTCGGGTCGATATAGCGCGCCAGGATTTCACTGTCGTCCAGCTCGCGCAGGGCATCGCGCAGGTTGTTCGGCAGGCTCTGCTCGTTCTGTTCGTAGGAGTTGCCTTCCACCGGTGCACTTGGCTCGATCTTGTTGGTCAGGCCATGGTGCACGCCTGCCAGTACGGCCGACATCAGCAGGTAGGGGTTGGCGTCCGCGCCGGCGACACGGTGCTCGATGCGCACGGCATCGGCGGTGTCATTCGGTACGCGCAGGGCTACGGTGCGGTTGTCGATGCCCCAGCACGGTGAGTTCGGCACATAGAACTGTGCGCCGAAACGGCGGTAGGAGTTGACGTTCGGGCAGAGGAAGGCCATCGATGCGGACATGGTTTCCAGTACGCCGCCGATGGCATGGCGCAGCGAATCATTCTGCTCCGGGTCCTCGCAGGCGAAGATGTTGTTGCCCTGCTTGTCGAGAATCGAGATATGCACATGCAGACCGTTACCCGCCTGGTTGGGGTACGGCTTGGCCATGAAGGTGGTGTCCATCTCATGGTCGTAGGCGATGTTCTTCACCAGGCGCTTGAGCAGCAGCGCGTGGTCGCAGGCCTTGATCGGGTCGGCGACGTGGTGCAGGTTGACCTCGAACTGCGCCGGGGCGCTTTCCTTGACGATGGCATCGGCCGGGATGCCCTGCTCCTTGGCACCTTCGAGGATGTCTTGCAGGCATTCGGCGTACTCGTCGAGGTCGTCGATCAGGTACACCTGGGTCGATTGCGGGCGTTTGCCCGACAGCGGTGACAGTGGCGGCTGCGGGCGGCCATTCACGTTGGCCTGGTCAATCAGGTAGAACTCGAGTTCAAACGCCGCGCAGATGGTAAGGCCCAGTTCGTCGAACTTCGCCACCACCTGCCGCAACACTTCCCGAGGATCGGCGAAGAATGGCTCGCCTTCCATTTCATGCATGGTCATCAGCAGCTGCGCAGTCGGGCGCTTCTGCCAGGGCTCATTGCTCAGGGTGTTGGGGATGGGAAAGCAGACACGGTCGGCATCGCCGATATCCAGGCCAAGACCGGTGCTTTCCACCGTCGAACCGTTGATATCCAGGGCAAACAGGGAGGCCGGCAGGTTGATGCCGCGCTCATAAACCTTATGCAGGCTCGCACGCTCGATGCGCTTGCCGCGCACCACACCATTCATATCTGCAATCAGAAGGTCGACGAACAGGACCTCAGGATGTTCCTTAAGGAACGCGTTCGCTTCATTAAGCTGAACGGCACGCGGGGGTACCGACATGATGCAACACCTTTTTTGTTAAAAATATCAATCATGCAACTGCACGGGTGTGAGTCAATCTTAAACACCAGATACTGTCAAGAGAGGCCCATTCTGCCCTAAAAAAGGGCTGCGTGGCCAATTTTAGGGCGTTACAGGGCAGTTGATCCCTGCTCTAGCCCTTGCCTGCTGGGGCGCTCAGTAGGGTGTGTTTAATTTTTTACATAACTATTGTGTAAAAAAATGAACAAGGCTAAGCTCGGTCGAAACCCATAACAGCAATAAAACGGGTGTCTCATGTCGCGCCAGCCGATTATCGGCGTTAGTGCCTGCACCAAGCAGATCGGGCACAACATCTATCACACCGCAGGTGATAAATACCTGCAGGCCATCGT
The DNA here is from genome assembly GCF_049653025.1 of Pseudomonas sp. Lineage (GTDB taxonomy): Bacteria > Pseudomonadota > Gammaproteobacteria > Pseudomonadales > Pseudomonadaceae > Aquipseudomonas. The sequence goes on from NZ_JBASFM010000001.1 coordinate 36,305, forward strand.
TACCGTGGTCGGCGGCATGCCGGTGATCATTCCGGCGTTGGGCGAGCAGATCGACCAGCAATACCTGCTGCAGCATATCGACGGTCTGGTGTTTCCAGGCTCACCGTCGAATGTCGAGCCCCATCATTACAGCGGCCCTGCCAGCGATGCCGGCACCCTGCATGATGCGGCCCGCGACAGCACCACACTACCTCTGATTAAAGCAGCTATTGCTCAGGGCATTCCGGTGCTCGGGATCTGTCGCGGCTTCCAGGAAATGAACGTGGCCTTTGGCGGTGCCCTGCACCAGAAGGTGCATGAGGTCGACGGCTACATGGATCACCGTGAGCCCGAAGACACCCCCATAGAAAAGCAGTATGGCCCGCGTCACGCGCTGCATGTGCAGCCGGGCGGGTTGCTCGCCAGCATCGGCTTGCCGGACGAGTTTCTGATTAATTCCATTCATGGCCAGGGCGTACAGCGTCTGGCGCCGGGCCTTCGCGTAGAAGCACTGGCGCCTGACGGGTTGATCGAAGCCTTCTCCGTCGAAGGTGCCAAAAGCTTCGCATTGGGGGTGCAATGGCACCCCGAATGGCAGGTACGATCCAACCCGAATTATCTCGCCATCTTCCAGGCCTTTGGTGAGGCTTGCAGGAAGAAGGCGGGGCAACGCTGAGTAGGTGAGGCAACCGGCAGGCGGTGAAACCCCAATGTTTCGCTAGGCTTTAACCGGTCCGCAGAAGCCGCTCTACAACCCTGAGGTCTCTATGAGCACCAAACTAGACCAGCTTTCGAGCTGGCTTAAAGAACGCAAAATCACCGAAGTTGAATGCATGATCAGCGATCTTACCGGCATTGCCCGCGGTAAGATTTCGCCGACCAACAAGTTCCTCGACGAAAAGGGCATGCGCCTCCCCGAGAGTGTGCTGCTGCAGACCGTGACTGGCGACTACGTCGAGGATGACATCTATTACGAGTTGCTCGACGAGGCGGACATCGACATGTTCTGCCGTCCGGATGAGAACGCCGTGTTCCTAGTGCCGTGGGCCATCGAGCCGACTGCGATGGTGATCCACGACACCTTCGACAAGCAGGGCAACCCGATCGAGTTGTCGCCGCGCAACATCCTCAAGAACATCCTCAAGCTGTACGCCGACAAGGGCTGGAAGCCGATCGTCGCGCCGGAAATGGAGTTCTACCTGACCAAGCGCAACAGTGACCCGGACTTCCCGCTGGTCGCGCCGATGGGCCGCTCAGGTCGCCCGGAAGTCGGTCGTCAGTCGTTCTCCATCGACGCCGCCAACGAATTCGACCCGCTGTTCGAGGACGTCTATGACTGGTGCGAGCTGCAGGAGCTGGACCTCGACACACTGATCCACGAAGACGGCCCGGCGCAGATGGAAATCAACTTCCGTCACGGCGATGCCCTGCACCTGGCCGACCAGATCACCGTGTTCAAGCGCACCATGCGTGAAGCCGCGCTCAAGCACGACGTGGCCGCCACCTTTATGGCCAAGCCGATCACCGATCAGCCGGGCAGCGCGATGCACATTCACCAGAGTGTGGTGGACATCAAGACCGGCAAGAACCTGTTCTCCAACGAAGACGGCAGCATGAGCGAGCTGTTCATGCAGCACATCGGTGGCCTGCAGAAGTACATCCCCGAGCTGCTGCCGCTGTTCGCGCCGAACGTCAACTCGTTCCGCCGCTTCCTGCCGGATACCTCGGCACCGGTGAACGTCGAGTGGGGCGAAGAGAACCGCACCGTGGGCCTGCGCGTACCGGAAGCCACGCCGCAGAACCGCCGCGTGGAAAACCGCCTGGCCGGTGCCGACGCCAACCCTTACCTGGTACTGGCCGCCTCGCTGCTGTGCGGCTACATGGGCATGGTCGGCGACCTCAAGCCGAGCGCGCCGGTCAAGGGCCGTGGCTATGAGCGCCGCAACCTGGCCCTGCCGGTGACCATCGAGAGCGCCCTGGAGCGCATGGAAGCCTGCAAGGACGCCGAGAAGTACCTGGGCGACAAGTTCGTGCGTGGCTACGTCGCGGTTAAACGCGCCGAGCACGAGAACTACAAGCGCGTGATCAGTTCCTGGGAACGTGAGTTCCTGCTGTTGTCGGTGTAACAAATCGCTGGCCGGCGCGGGTGATCCCTGCGCCAGCCAGCCCTCAGAATTTAATCGGGACGCCACGCGCGGCCCGCGTAATCAAGGTGTTGTTATGAAGCCAGTGACCAACCCGAAAACCCGCGAGTGGCAGGCCATGAGCCGCGATCACCACCTCGCGCCGTTCAGCGATTTCAAGCAGCTGGCGGAAAACGGCCCACGCATCATCACAAAGGCGGATGGCGTGTACCTGTGGGACAGCGAAGGCAACAAGATCCTCGACGCCATGGCGGGGCTCTGGTGTGTTGCCATCGGTTATGGTCGCAAAGAACTGGCAGACGCCGCCGCCAAGCAGATGCAAGAACTGCCGTACTACAACATGTTCTTCCAGACCGCCACGCCACCGGCGCTGGAGCTGGCCAAGGCGATTGCCGAACTGGCCCCGGCTGGCATGAACCATGTGTTCTTCACCGGCTCCGGCTCCGAAGGCAACGACACCATGCTGCGGATGGTGCGCCATTACTGGGCGATCAAAGGTCAGCCGAGCAAGAAGGTGATCATCAGCCGGATCAACGGCTACCACGGCTCCACCGTGGCGGGCGCGAGCCTGGGCGGCATGAAGTACATGCATGAGCAGGGTGACCTGCCGATCCCGGGCATCGTGCACATCCCGCAGCCGTACTGGTTCGGCGAAGGCGGCGAGATGAGCCCTGAGGAATTTGGTATCTGGGCCGCCGATCAGCTGGAAAAGAAGATCCTCGAAGTCGGCGAAGACAACGTCGCGGCCTTTATCGCCGAGCCGATCCAGGGCGCAGGCGGCGTGATCATTCCGCCGGCCAGCTACTGGCCGCGCATCCGCGAAATCCTCGGCAAATACGATATTTTGTTTGTGGCCGATGAAGTGATCTGCGGTTTCGGCCGTACCGGCGAATGGTTCGGCAGCGATTTCTACGGCAACGCCCCGGACATGATGACCATCGCCAAGGGCCTGACCAGTGGCTATATCCCCATGGGCGGCCTGATCGTGCGCGATGAGGTGGTCGAGGTGCTCAACCAGGGCGGCGACTTCAACCACGGCTTTACTTATTCCGGGCACCCGGTGGCTGCCGCGGTGGCCCTGGAAAACCTGCGCATTCTGCGTGAAGAAAAGATTGTTGAGCGGGTCAAGGCAGAAACGGCACCGTACTTGCAAAAGCGTCTGCGTGAGCTGGCCGATCACCCGCTGGTGGGTGAGGTACGTGGCGTCGGCATGCTCGGTGCAATCGAGCTGGTGCAGGACAAGGCCAGCCGTAAGCGTTTCTCCGGGGATGTGGGTGTTGGCATGGTGTGCCGCAAGCACTGCTTTAATAACGGTCTGATCATGCGCGCCGTGGGCGACACCATGATCATTTCGCCACCGCTGGTGATCAGTCAGGCGGAGATCGACGAACTGCTGGAAAAAATCCGCAAGTGCCTCGATCTGACGGCAGAAGAGGTTCTTGGGTAAGGCGCAATAGCCTTTGTTTTCAGGCGGTTACGTCTGAATGTTGTCAACAGTGCGGTGACCTTGCCAGACTGCGCCAATGCGTGGGTCAGGCTCACCGGAAGGTGACGCAGATGGCTGCGCATCTTTCGGATAACGACTACAACAACAGGAGCTGTACGCATGAAAAAATTCGGCAAAACCCTTCTCGCGTTGTCCCTGGCCGGGGCCGTAGTAAGTGCCGCACACGCGGACGACAAGGTCCTGCACGTTTACAACTGGTCGGACTACATCGCAGAAGACACCCTGGACAACTTCCAGAAAGAAACCGGCATCAAAGTCGTCTATGACGTCTTCGACAGCAACGAAACCCTGGAAGCCAAGCTGCTGGCCGGCAGCTCCGGTTATGACATCGTCGTACCGTCCAACCCATTCCTGGCCAAGCAGATCAAAGCCGGCGTGTTCCAGAAGCTGGACAAGTCCAAGCTGCCGAACTGGAAGAACCTTGACACCAACCTGCTCAAGGCCCTGGACCCGAGCGATCCGGGTAGCCAGTACTCGATTCCCTACATGTGGGGCACCATCGGTATCGGTTACAACGTCGACAAGGTCAAGGCCGCGCTGGGCGCCGACGCCCCGGTCAATTCCTGGGACCTGGTGTTCAAGCCGGAAAACATCGCCAAGCTGAAAGACTGCGGCGTGTCCTTCCTCGATTCGCCGACCGAAATCCTCCCGGCCGCCCTCAACTACCTGGGCTTCAAGCCGGACAGCACCGATGCCGGCGAGCTGAAGAAAGCCGAAGAGCTGTTCCTCTCAATCCGCAAGTCGACCTCCTACTTCCACAGCTCCAAGTACATCGGCGACCTGGCCAACGGCAACATCTGCGTGGCCATCGGCTACTCGGGCGACCTGTACCAGTCCAAGTCGCGAGCTGAAGAAGCCAAGAACGGCGTGAACATCTCTTACAGCATCCCGAAAGAAGGGGCTGGCAGCTTCTTCGACATGATGGCCATCCCGGCCGATGCGAAGAACGTCGAAGCCGCACACGTGTTCCTCAACTACCTGATGAAGCCAGAAGTCATGGCCAACATCACCAACTTCGTCCAGTTCCCTAACGGTAACGCCGCGGCCACGCCGCTGGTTGACGAAGTGCTGCGTACCGATCCAGGCATCTACCCGGATGCCGCGACCATGGCCAAGATCTACACCTTCCCGGACCTGCCGGCCAACGCGCAGCGCGCGATGACCCGCAGCTGGACCAAGATCAAGTCGGGTCGTTAATGCCATAGCAATAACCGGCTGCGGTGGGTTCGCCCGCCGCAGCTACCTACAACAATAAGGAATCTTTATGCGTCGTACTCCTCTTCTGGCGGGTTTGCTGGCCGCCGCCATCAGTGTTAGCGCCGTGCAAGCCGCTGAACCGGTGGTCAAGGTCTACAACTGGTCCGACTATATCGGCGAAACCACCCTGGCCGATTTCCAGAAGGCTACGGGCATCAAAGCCCTCTACGACGTCTTCGACTCCAACGAGACCCTGGAAGGCAAACTGCTGGCGGGCCGTTCCGGCTACGACCTGGTGGTGCCGTCCAACCATTTCCTCGGCAAGCAGATCAAGGCGGGCGCGTTCCAGAAGCTCGACCGCAGTCAGCTGCCGAACTGGCAGAACCTTGACCCACTGCTGCTCAAACAGCTGGAGATCAACGATCCCGGAAACCAGTATTCGGTGCCGTACCTGTGGGGCACCAACGGCATTGGCTACAACGTGGCCAAGGTCAAGGCCGTGCTCGGCGTCGACAAGATCGACTCCTGGGCGATGGTCTTCGAGCCGGAAAACATGCAGAAGCTCGCCAGTTGTGGCGTCAGCTTCCTCGACTCGGCCGACGAGATGATCCCGGCCATGCTCAACTACCTGGGCCTCGACCCGAACAGCACCAACCCGGCGGATTACGCCAAGGCCGAAGCCAAGCTGCTGGCCGTGCGCCCGTACGTGACCTACTTCCACAGCTCCAAGTACATCGGTGACCTGGCCAACGGCGATATCTGCGTCGCAGTCGGCTTCTCCGGTGACATCCTGCAGGCCGGCGATCGCGCCGAAGAGGCCGGCAAGGGCATCGAAATCGGCTATGCCATCCCCAAAGAGGGCGGCAACCTGTGGTTCGACATGCTCGCCATCCCGGTGGATGCCGGCAACCCCAAAGAGGCTCACGCCTTTATCAATTATCTGCTGGAGCCGGCGGCGATTGCCGGGGTCAGTGATTACGTCGGCTATGCCAACCCCAATACCAAGGCGGGCGAGCTGATGGACCAGGACGTGCGCAATAACGAGTCGGTGTATCCGCCACAAGCGGTGCTGGACAAGTTGTTCATTTCGGCGGAGATGCCGGTGAAAGTACAACGCTTGATGACCCGGAGCTGGACCAAGGTCAAGTCGGGCCAATAATTTCAAACGCCCGGCCAGCGTGGCCGGGCGCTACTTTTGCGGGAGTTTGGTAATGGCAGTTGCTTCCAGTGCCTATAAAAAGGTTCTCGAGGGTGATCAGCAACCGAAAGAGGTGCTGGTCAAGATCGAGCGTGTGACCAAGAAGTTCGACGAAACCATCGCGGTTGATGATGTCTCCCTGACCATCAACAAAGGCGAAATCTTCGCCCTGCTCGGTGGCTCCGGCTCCGGCAAATCGACCCTGCTGCGTATGCTCGCCGGCTTCGAGCGGCCGACCGAGGGCCGCATCATTCTCGATGGCGTCGACATCACCGACCTGCCGCCGTACGAGCGGCCGATCAACATGATGTTCCAGTCCTACGCGCTGTTCCCGCACATGACGGTGGCGCAGAACATTGCCTTCGGCCTCAAGCAGGATGGCCTGCCGAAAGCCGAGATCGACGCCCGCGTCGAGGAAATGCTCAAGCTGGTGCACATGACCCAGTACGCCAAGCGCAAGCCGCACCAGCTCTCCGGTGGCCAGCGTCAGCGCGTGGCCCTGGCCCGCTCGCTGGCCAAGCGACCGAAGCTGCTGCTGCTCGACGAGCCGATGGGTGCGCTGGACAAGAAGCTGCGTTCGCAGATGCAGCTGGAACTGGTACAGATCATCGAACGCGTCGGCGTGACCTGCGTGATGGTGACCCACGACCAGGAAGAGGCCATGACCATGGCCCAGCGCATCGCCATCATGCACCTCGGCTGGATCGCCCAGATCGGCAGCCCGGTGGACATCTATGAGACCCCGACCAGCCGCCTGGTCTGCGAGTTCATCGGCAACGTCAACCTGTTCGACGGCCAGGTGGTCGAGGACATGGAAGGCCATGCGCTGATCGCCAGCCCTGACCTGGAACGCAATATCTACGTCGGCCACGGCGTCAGCACCTCGGTGCAGGACAAGAGCATCACCTACGCCATTCGCCCGGAAAAACTGCTGGTCACCACCGAGCAGCCGACCTGCGAGCACAACTGGTCGCGCGGCACGGTGCACGACATCGCCTACCTCGGCGGCCACTCGGTGTTCCACGTGCTGCTGCCGAGCGGCAAGATCGTCCAGTCCTTCGTGGCCAACGCCGAACGGCGTGGCGCACGGCCGACCTGGGACGACGAAGTGTTCGTCTGGTGGGAGGACGATAGCGGGGTGGCATTGCGCTCATGAACATAATCCAAAGCATCAGCCGCCGTATGCCCAGAGGCCGGCACCTGGTCATCGGGGTGCCCTTTCTCTGGCTGTTCCTGTTCTTTATGCTGCCGTTCTTCATCGTTCTGAAGATCAGCTTCGCCGAAGCCGACGTGGCCATTCCACCGTACACCGACGTGTACACCTGGGTGGAAAACAAGCTCACGCTGGTGCTCAACCTGGGTAACTACATCTTCCTCGGTGAGGATGCGCTGTACCTGGCCGCCTACCTCGGCTCGTTGAAGATGGCCGCGGTCAGCACCGCGCTCTGCCTGGTCATCGGCTTCCCGATGGCCTATGCCATTGCCCGTGCCGACAAGGACAAGCAGATGGTGTTGTTGCTGCTGATCATGATGCCGACCTGGACGGCGATCCTGATCCGCGTGTATGCCTGGATGGGCATCCTCAGCAACAACGGCCTGCTCAATGCCTTCCTGATGTGGCTGGGGGTGATCAGCGAGCCGCTGCAGATCCTCAACACCAACCTGGCGGTGTACATCGGTATCGTCTATTCGTACCTGCCGTTTATGGTGATGCCGCTGTTCGCCAACCTGGTCAAGCATGACCAGAGCCTGCTGGAAGCTGCGGCGGACCTGGGCTCGAGCACGTTCAACAGCTTCTGGAAAATCACCGTGCCACTGGCCAAGAACGGCATCATCGCCGGCTGCATGCTGGTGTTTATCCCGGTGGTCGGTGAGTTCGTGATTCCTGAACTGCTTGGCGGTCCGGAGACCCTGATGATCGGCAAGGTGCTGTGGCAGGAGTTCTTCAACAACCGCGACTGGCCGGTAGCCTCCGCCCTGGCCGTGGTGATGCTGGCGATCCTGATCATTCCGATCATCCTGTTTAACCGCAGCCAAGCCAAAGAGATGGAGGGCCGGCCATGAAGCGTTTCAGTTTCTCCAACTTTATGTTGTGGGCCGGTCTGGCGTTTATCTACCTGCCGATGCTGATCCTGGTGATCTACTCGTTCAACGCCTCGCGCCTGGTTACGGTGTGGGGCGGCTGGTCGGTGAAGTGGTACGTCGGCCTGCTCGACAACACCCAGCTGATGAACTCGGTGATGCGCTCGCTGGAAATCGCCTGCTACACCGCGATTGCCGCCGTCGCGCTGGGTACCACGGCCGCCTTCGTGCTGACCCGTGTCACCCGCTTCAAGGGCCGCACGTTGTTCGGCGGCCTGGTCACCGCACCGTTGGTGATGCCCGAGGTGATCACCGGTCTGTCGCTGCTGCTGCTGTTCGTGGCCATGGCCCAGCTGATTGGCTGGCCTGCCGAGCGCGGCATCCTGACCATCTGGATCGCCCACACCACCTTCTGTTCCGCCTATGTGGCGGTGGTGGTGTCGTCGCGTCTGCGTGAGCTGGACCTGTCGATCGAAGAAGCGGCCATGGACCTCGGTGCCAAGCCGTGGAAGGTGTTCTTCCTGATCACCATTCCGATGATCGCGCCGTCACTGGCGGCCGGCGGCATGATGTCCTTTGCCCTGTCGCTGGACGACCTGGTACTGGCCAGCTTCGTCTCCGGTCCGGGTTCGACCACCCTGCCGATGGAAGTCTTCTCCGCCGTGCGTCTGGGCGTGAAGCCGGAAATCAACGCAGTCGCCAGCCTGATCCTGTTGGCGGTGTCGCTCGCCACCTTCCTGGTCTGGTTCTTCGCCCATCGTGCCGAAGAGAAGCGCAAGAAGGCCCTGCAGCAGGCCATGGACGAAACCACCGGTGCCGCCCTGCTGAACGGCCCGGACAGCCGCCGCGACCCGTCGCAGGTGCATGCCACGGCTTGATCAGCGGTTGAGTAATGAACAGGGTCACTGCGGTGGCCCTTTTTTTTGCCTGAACAAACGTCAGTCATGCATCGTTGCCGTCTTTGTGGGTTCGGCCGTGGTCGATAAAGAAGCTGACCACCCCGAACAGGACGATAAGGCTGACCAGCAGCCACCCGGCTGTTGTATTGCTCATGCGTGTTTCATCTCCCATCCGTCGTTTTGGCGCGGCGCGTTGCCCGCGCAATCTGCGGTATTCAGCCGGCCTGGCTCAGGCTTGAGGTTTGCGGTGCCATGCGCTTAAGGGCGAGTATCACCAGGCCGCCGGTCAGGCCCATCGCCACCAGGAAGGCGGGATAAGCCAGCCACCAGGGAATGCCGCTGGTCATCATGCTGAATTCGGACATGCCACCAATGCTGGCAATCAGGTTGAGCGGCAGAAACACCACATTGATCAAGGTCAGCTTGCGCAGCAGGCCGTTCGTGCTGTTGTTCATCAGGTTGCCGCGTGCATCGATCAAGCCGGCGAACACTGTCGAGTAGATTTCCGCCTGCTTGTAGCACTGGTTGTTTTCGATGATCAGGTCGTCGATCAAGGCAATCGCATCGGCGCTGAAGTGCTGTTTCTCGGCGTGGTTGCGCAGGCGCGTCAACACCGCCCCGTTGCTGTGAATCGCGTTGATGTAATAGATCAGGCTCTCGCTGAGGTTGAACATCTGTACCAGATGCTGGTTCTCCATCGAGGCGTTGAATTTCTGTTGCAGCTCACGGGCCACCAACTTGATCACCTTGAGGTGCCCGAGGTAGTGATGGATGTTGTTGAACAGCAGATCGAGCAGCACATCCAGCGGTGAATGCAGCGGCTGCCGTGCGCCCACACCACTCAATTGCGCCGCGTCGGTGGAGATCACCAGCAGCCGTTCCTGGCAGAACAGCAGGCCGCAAGACGACACCTCAAAGGTGAAACTGGCCTGGCCGCAATAGTTTTCCGGGCGCTTCCAGATCAGGAACAGATTGTCCGGGTGAAACTCGATGCGCGAGACCTCATCCGGGTCCAGCGCGGAGGCCAGCGCGTGCTCGTCGAGCTTGAAATCGTCGAGCAGCAGATCACGCTCGGCGGCATCTGGGTTGCAGAACAGCATCACCTCGGCATCGAGGCGCCCGACCTGCTGCAGCGCGCCGTGGGCGAGTTGGAAGCTCTTGATCACCGTGCTCTCCTCAGCGCTGTGCCACCCAAGCCCGGCGCATTTACCAGGCCTGGCCGCGGCGTTTCAGTTCGAGGCGGCGAATGAACTCTTCGAGCACCAGCGCGTACAGGTCGTCCTGCAGGTAGGCGTCCTCGATGCCGGCATCCATGTTGGGGTTGTCGTTCACCTCGATCACCACCACCTTGTCGCCGGCCTGCTTGAGGTCGACGCCGTAGAGCCCGTCGCCAATCAGGTTGGCGGTCTTCACGGCCAGTTCGACCACGGCGCGCGGTGCTTCGTGTACCGCCAGGGTGCGGCACTCGCCGTTGATGTCCTGGCCCTTGGCCTTGTGGTTGTAAATCTGCCAATGACCCTTGGACATAAAGTACTGGCAGGCGAAGATCGGCTTGCGGTTGAGGATGCCGATGCGCCAGTCGTACTCGGTGTAGAAGAACTCCTGGGCGAGCAGCAGCACCGAGTGCTCGAACAGTTCAGCGGTGGCCTTGAGCAGCTCTTCATGGCTTTCCACCTTGATCACCCCGCGGGAGAAACAGCCGTCGGGGATTTTCAACACCAGTGGAAAACCCAGGCGGGCGGCCACCTGTTCAAGTTCCTGGGGGCGATCCTTGTACAGAATCTCGGTCGCCGGCATGCCCAGCTGGTGGCTCTTGAGCAGGTCGGTCAGGTACACCTTGTTGGTGCAGCGCAGGATCGAGGCCGGGTCGTCCATTACCACCAGGCCTTCGCTCTCGGCCTTCTTGGCAAAGCGGTAGGTGTGGTTGTCGAGGCTGGTGGTTTCGCGAATCAGCAGGGCGTCGTATTCGGCGATGCGCGAGTAGTCCTTCTTCTCGATCAACTCGACATCGATCCCCAGGCCCTTGCCGACGCGGATAAAACTCTCCAGTGCCTTGGCATTGGAGGGTGGCAGCGCTTCGTCCGGGTCATGCAGGATGGCCAGGTCATAACGTGCCAACCGCCGTGAGCGCGGCAGCCGCCAGATCTTGCGACTGAAACTGTCCAGTGAGTTGGCGAACTGGTCTTCCTGATCTTCACGTAACTTGTGCAGTGCACCGGATTTAATCCCTTCGATATGCCAGCCATTATTATTGCGGAACTCCACCAGCAATATCGGGCAGGGAAATACTTCGAACAGTTGCCGGGCTAAATCCTGTAATGGTTCGAGATGAGTCTTGCCGAAATAAAGACTAAGCGTAAAACCTTCGGTCTTACTGTAAGGGTGATTGTTCAGCGCCTTTTCCAGGGTTTTATCCAGGTCATCCAGCGCCAAGCCGTAGAGGGCTTTACGGGTCAGCTCGCTGATGGTGCGTACCGATGGAATCACCCGGTGGCCGCGCGCCTCAGCCAGTAGCGAGCAGTAATAACCATGGCCCAGGTACTTGTAGCTGCGGCACAGGTTGATCACCTGAATACGTTTGCCGGCCTCGCTCTCACGCGACTGTTCCAAATACTCCTGTGCACTCATTACATCTTCGCTGGGCAAGTAAGAGGACCAATCTTCCTTGCGCTCGACAATAATAATGAGCTGGCTGGAACTTCGAGTTGTCTCGGTTAAATAAGTAGGCTTAGATAGAGCCGGTGCCGACCGTTGCTCTACTGCTTCACGCAAACTAGCTTGTGCCGCTGACATGTGAATGAGTTCCGTGGGAGTACAAGTCCCTTTCTATTAAGCACGTGCTTTTAGAAAAGTCTCGTTTCGTTACGCAACTTTTACGGCGGCTATATGAACTTGGTATTTCGCACCGCTACACCGGACGATCTTTTGCCCCTGCTGGAGTTGGAACACCACTGTTTCAGCCATGACCGGCTGTCGCCGCGCAGCTTCCACTGGATGATCAGTCGCGCCCACGCCCGTCTGATCGTGGCCCAGGGCGCGGAGCAGTTGCTGGGATACGCCCTGGTGCTGTTCCATCGCGGCACCTCCCTGGCGCGCCTTTACTCCCTGGCGATTGCCCCGCAGGCGCGTGGCCTCGGTGTGGGCCAACAGCTGCTGGAACAGGCCGAAAGCGCTGCCCTTGAGCACGATTGCGCCTACCTGCGCCTGGAAGTACGCCCGGACAACCTGGCGGCCATTCGCCTGTATGAACGCAATGGCTACCGGCGTTTCGCCGTGGTCAGCGACTACTACGAAGATCATGCCGATGCATTGCGCCTGGAAAAGCGCATTCGTCAGCACCCGCAGCGCGGCAGCCGCAGGGTGCCGTATTACCAGCAGACCACCGACTTTACCTGCGGCCCGGCCTGTCTGTTGATGGCCATGAGCGCGCTGCAACCGCAGCGTAAAGCCGAACGTCGGGAAGAAGTGCAGATCTGGCGCGAAGCCACCACCGTGTTTATGACCGCCGGCCATGGCGGCTGCAGCCCGCAGGGGCTGGCCCTGGCGGCCTGGCGCAGAGGCTTTCGGGTGTGTTTGCACGTCAGCATCGCCGGGCCGTTGTTTCTCAATGGCGTGCGCAGCGAACATAAACGGCAGTTGATGCGCCTGGTCCACGAAGAGTTCTGTGCGCTACTGCAGCAGAGCGATGTGCAGCAGGTACGCAGCAACCCGTTGAACGTGCCGCTGTTACTGGAGCAGGGTGGCCAGCCGCTGGTGCTGATCAGCAGCTACCGCCTGACCCGCTCGAAAGCCCCGCATTGGGTGATCGTCACCGACTGCGATGACGATTTCGTCTACCTGCATGACCCGGACATCGACCACAGCCAGCACCGCCAGGCGCTCGACTGCCAGCACCTGCCGGTGAGCCATGCAGATTTCGACAAGATGTGCTGCTTTGGCAGCAACAAGCTGCGCGCATCGGTGGTGCTGTACAACCGTTAACCGAGCAGCGCTGCGCAGTGGCGGTACGGGCGCAGGCTGAGGCGCTGCATGGGCATTGCCTCAGGCCTGGCCGCGCTCGCGACGATAGGCGGCGAACAGCTCGCTGACCAGCACGCCCTCAATGCGCATCCCCTCCAGGTTGGCATCCTCGACGCAGACATCGGCCAGGCAGACATTGCACAGGCGCGCACCGCTAAGCGCCACATCGGTAAAGCTGGTGCCACGTAGATTGACCCCGACAAAGCGTGACTCGCTCAGGTCGACATCGCTGAATGACGAATGCGCCAGCTGGGCATCGTGATGGTTCAGGCTGTTGTTTGGCATGCTGTAGCGCCTTGGTCGGGTTGGGGCCGCCGACCGCTGTTGCGGCCGGTTGCCAGGCAGGCTTAGTCGATATGCCCGGAGTCTTTCATCTTCTTGTTTTCGATGTATTCATTTCTGACCAGGGTAACGCCCAGCACGACCACGAAGAGAATCACCAGCGTCACGATCAGCTTGGTAAACACTTCAGCCGTCAGCGGCTCAAACCACAGTTGCGCCAGCGATAACAACGAACCCAGGATAAACAGCGCCAGGCAGATGATCGAACCGGTCTTCATACTTCTCTCGCAAGAATCACCACGTAGGCCTCACGCTTCCACAGCAGCAACATACGGCGGATGTCCTTCTCCATGGTGGTTACCCGCCAGCCTTGCTTGGCGTTCATATTCAGAAACTCACTGAACTTCACCGGGTTGACTTTGGAGCCGCCCAACAGCAGCGAACCCAGCATGCCTTCCTGATAAATCACGACTTTGTATTCCATGTGTTGCTCCTTGGTGGGTGGGTTGGACCATTTGGTGCTTATGTACGTAGTGCTGGCCTTTATTGGCTGTCGAAAGAGGTTTGCGGTGCTTAACGATTAATCTAAGGGCGGGCTTTAGCCCGTCCCTGTGAGCGACTTGTTAGGTATGGGCGGCACCATGGCGCAATGCTTCAATGTCCCCGGCCACGATTAGCGCTAGATGCTGGGTGATCTTTTCAATTGGCCAATCCCACCATGCCAGGGACTCCAAGGTGGCGACCGTCTCAGGCGCAAAGCGCTGTTTGATCGCGGTGGCCGGGTTGCCGCCAACGATCGTGTACGCGGGAACGTCTGAGACCACGACTGAGCGCGAGGAGACAATGGCTCCGTTGCCGATGGTGACACCGGGCATGATCAGCGCCTCATAACCGATCCACACATCATTGCCGATCACCGTGTCGCCTTTATAAGGCAAATCGCCGGGCTTGGGCATAACCTTTTCCCAGCCATTGCCGAAGATCTGAAACGGATAAGTCGATAGTCCTGAAAGCTTATGATTGGCCCCGTTCATGATGAACTTAACACCCCGTGCGATAGCACAGAACTTGCCAATGATCAGTTTGTCGCCGATGAACGGGAAGTGATAAAGAACATTGCGCTCGAAGTTTTCCGAGTCTTCCGGATCATCGTAGTAGCTGTAGTCGCCGACGAGAATGTTAGGATTCTTGATGGTGTTTTTTATGAAACATATCTGTGTAAAGCCATCCATAGGGTGCGTGTTCTTTGGGTCAGGTCCCTGCATAACGATCTCCCATGGCTAACGATAGGTAAGAGGCCGGCTTTAGCCGGTCCTGAGCGAGCGACTTGAACCGCCTGTTAGGCGCAATGTCGGACGAGGCTCAGTTGTTTAATATTCTAATTAAAACATCGGCAACCGTAGCAATGCCAACCACGGCGGCCACAGCAAATGATGCCCAAGTGGCTAAGCGCTGCGAGTTCTGCAAGGCAAAAATCCTGCCTTCAGTTTCGCGCTTATCCAGGTCATGGTATTCCCGAAACAAACGTTCAGCTTCGTGCCTTGCCAAATGCAGTCGATGCTCTTCGGCCGCTCTTGCATCGGGGTCAGCATAACCTGAGCCGGGTTGGAATAGTTCAGCGGCAATTTTCGTGGCGCACTCACTTGCGGATAACCACCGTTCGCGAGCGTCTTTGACGTCATTGTTGCTGTGCTGTGGTTTTTTCATGCGTTGAATTTCCCACGAAAGTGGCTGGGCTTATAAACCGTTGCGTGATGCATTTTATGGAGTGGCGTTTGGCTAAAGTGGCGAGGCAGCCCACAATTACGGCGCGTAGCGACAGCATTGTCAGGGGCTTTTCGCTACGCCGTCTAATCTCATGCCTTGTCTTGGCGTAAAAGGACTTCCATTCTGGCCAGCAAACATAAAAGGTATGGAAACTGTCTTTAAACCTATGTTTTTGCGGACTACGAAATGTAAGTGAGGGCCTGTTGAATACCCCGACGAGCCAGACCGGGCGAGAATGTCTCCAGCGATAACCTTGTCTCCAGGCTGGACGTTGGCGCTGCCCATGAGTATGTGCGCATATACGGCATATGTACCGTCCGCATGTAAGATTTTTATATAGTTTGCTTTATCAAGAAAGTATTCGGTTCTACCGCTCATGTGGTAGTCATCCTTTGTCCAGATGACCGTGCCATCCCTGGCTGCGCTTATGTGAGTACCAACTGGCATCGAAATATCGACAGCATAGTTATTTTGTTCATCTGTATGGGAAAACGCACCGTTAAACGATTGAGTTATCTCGTGCATCATTTTCGATGACATGGGGAACCTATACGGATAGTCAGTTTCCCGGGTCGCTGGGTCGCCCAGTTGCCAGCCGTAACGATATGCTGGAATCACAGTTTGGCTTTTGTAGAGTATTTCTTGTTTCGCACTGGGTGCGACATAGGTATGCGAGCCGGATTCAAAAGCTGAAGAGAGCACTTTAAATTCAATGGGTGCATGATAGGGGTTGTACGCTACCAAATAATTCCAGCCATCGTGGCTTTTCGTATACACCATGGGTTTCTGAGTCGATTTTTTGTGCTCTTTATATTCTAAGCTTTCTGCTTCTTGTATTCCTGCAGGCCGCTTGTCACTAAAAGCCCACTTGCCATTGTTATCCTTATGTTTATAAATTTCTTGGCCGAATGAGTTGCAGGTGAATAGTGTCACAAGCAAAAAACTGGCAATGCACAGCTCGCTTATTTTCACCGAAAGTTTTCCCTAACGTTTGGTTAATGGGCGGACTTTAGCCGGGCCCTAGTGAGCAAGGTAAACGACTTGAGGCAGTTGTTAGCAGTTACCCAATACTTTGTCGAGGAGCTCATACCCTGATCTCTCGGTATATCCCAAGCTATGGTAGAACTTACGAGCGGAATTGTTGCTGCGCGATAATTGAAGCGAAATATTTGTACGCCCCCGCCGTATGAATTCAGATTCGGCATTTTTAAGAAGTTCTGCGCCAATACCACTTCCACGTTGTGAAGACGATACGAAGAATTCGTCGACTTCTGCTGTAAGACCCAAGTGCTCAAGGCTAAATACATGGACTGCAAGCAGATAACCAACCACTACCCCATCCACAATTGCAATCCAGCCAGCCCCAAGATCTGGGTTTGAGAGTAAGCGAGTTAACTGTGTCGCGACGCGCTCTTGTTCAAATCCGCTAATACCCTCGAAGCTCCAATAATCGGCTACGAGTGAAAGAAGTGTTGCTACATCACTCGGCGTTGCCTGTTGTATGCGTGTCATGGTCGTAACTCAGATTGCTAACTATTAATTAGGTGCGTGGCCAGATATGCACATTATTTCCATTGTTAGGAATAAGCGTCAAAATCTAGCTATCGTGTATCCATATATGATCATTGCGAGTGAATGATCCGTTCTTGCAGGCCAAGTTGTACCGCTGCCTCGTAGGCCGGTAACCAAACTTTATTCTCGGGATGACATTTCCCACTGGCCGGTTTTACCGCCAGTTGCAGGTCTTTTTCGTGGAAGTGGATGCGCACGGCAAAGATCACCGCTTGTTGTTCAAGCAGTTTGGCGCGCGGTTTAGCTGGTTTACTTTTATACCGCTCGGCGTCGCTGATGCGCGGCGTGAGGCTTTCTACAACATCCATATCGTGCCCCGTCAGTGGCAGTGTCCTGCTGGCAGTCTGCCTGTGTCCGACGGATGGCTCAAGCCTTGGCGCGGGCGAGGGGCGTTGCACCCCTCGCGCGGTTTGCGGTCTAGTCGGCCGGGGTGTTCAGGCTCTGCAGCAGCCGGTAATAAAACCCGCTGGCATTGGCCAACGTCTCGATGGCCACACGCTCATTGGTGCCGTGCATGCGTGGCAGGTCGTCGCGTTCCATCAGCAGTGGGCTAAAACGGAAGATGTTGTCGGTCAGCGGTTCGTAGTAGCGCGAGTCGGTACCTCCGACGGTGAGGTTGGGGCTGACCAGGGTGTTGCTGAAGCTCTGCCGGATCACTTCGGCGAACTGTTTGTAGGCTGCGCCGTTGACGTCGGAAACCGCCGAGGGCTCGCGGCCGGCGGGCATGACTTTGACCTGAATCTGCTCGTCCGCCACGGCGCTGCGCACGTGTTCGGTCACGCTGGCGATGCTGTCGCGTGGGTGGATACGCAGGTTAAGGGTGGCGCGGGCGGTGGGTGGCAGCACGTTTTCCTTGATGCCGGCGCGCAGCAGGGTGGGTGACAGCGAGGTTTGCAGCTGCGCGGCACCGGCTGGGGAGGCGGCTAGTTGTTGTTCCACCAGCGGGCCGAATAGCCAGAGGTTGGCGAAGATCAATCGATAGCCGAAGGATTGCGCCGGGGTGAAGCTGGCCAGCAGATCGCCGGTAGGGCCATCAAAACCGCGCTGGAAGGGTGCATCGCCCACCCGTTGCAAGGCTTGGCTCAGGCGACCGATGGCGGTCTCATCGAAGGCCGGCGGCTGCGAGGAGTGACCGCCCTGGGCGTTGGCTTGCAGGGTCAGGCTGACGTAGCCCTTCTCCGCGATGCCGACCACGGCCACATCCTGGCTGACGCCGGGGATCTGCCCGCGCACGACAAAGCCGCCTTCATCGCTGACCCAGGCCAGGCGTTTGCCCTGTGCCTGCAACTGCGCGGCAATGCGCCGGTTGCCCTGGTGGCCGCCGATTTCTTCATCGTGCCCAAAGGCCAGCAGCACATCGCGTTGCGGCTGGAATCCCTGGGCGATCAGGGTTTCCACCGCTTCGAGAATCGCCACCATCGAGCCCTTGCTGTCGATGGCACCGCGGCCCCAGACAAAGCCATCGGCAATCGCCCCGGAGAACGGCGGATGGCTCCACAGCGCTTCGGTGCCTGGTGCAACGGGCACCACATCCTGGTGCGCCATCAGCAGGGCAGCGGGCAACTGGCTGTCCTTGCCCGGCCAGCGCAGCAGGATGCTCGGGCTGCCGGTGGCCAGCTGCTCGGTAGTCGCAGTCAGGTGCGGGTAGCGTTGCGCGAGCCAGGCACGCAGGCCTGCAAACGCCGCGTCACTGGCGGCCTGTTGACTGGCCGGTGTGCCGACCTGATGCGACAGGGTTGGCAGGCGAATCGCGGCGGCCAAACTCTCAGCTGCACGTTGGCCATCCAGCCCTTCTGGCAGGCTAACCGGCGCGCTGTTGATGGCGGCCGCCGGTAGCAGCAGAGTGCGGCCGACGACTACGGCAATCAGGCCGAGCAGGGCGATCGATGCGACCACTAACAGGCGTTTCATGGCAGGCTCCTGGGCGCTTAAGGACGAAGAATCAGCTGGCTACGGCTATTGGCTTTGATCGCCTCGGCGTCCAGGTGCATCGGCACATACTCGCCGCGCATATAGCGCTCGGCCTGGTCCTGATAATGCGCATCGAACAGCACGCCGCTCTGGCCCACCGGGTTGATGCCCAGGGCTGTGCTGGCGTCGGCCAGATCGATCAGGCGGCGGGTCGAGGGGCCGTAAACCACTGACCAGGGCGCAGGGCCGACCGGTTGCGACAGGTTGTTCGGCGTTTCGTGGCCGCCCGGTGCGGCGAATGGGCCGACGTTGAATAGTTTATCCAGCGGCTTCTGCTGGCCCAGCGGG
This sequence comes from Pseudomonas sp., assembly GCF_049653025.1. Classification (GTDB taxonomy): domain Bacteria; phylum Pseudomonadota; class Gammaproteobacteria; order Pseudomonadales; family Pseudomonadaceae; genus Aquipseudomonas. The sequence goes on from NZ_JBASFM010000001.1 coordinate 55,211, forward strand.
TGGCTGTGGGTCAGGGTGTGGGCGCTGCCCCAGGTCCATTGAGTGGCGTCGGCACCCAAGGTGCTGCGCAAGTGGGCGAGGCTGGCCTGCCAGGCGGCCTTGACGGTAGCGGCGCGGCTTTCCACGGCATCGCTGCCGCGCGTGTCCCACCACGGCGAGTTGGCATCGGCGGCCAGGCGCGGCAGGGCGCTGTCGAGCACGCGGGTTTGCAGCAGGTTGGTGAAGAAGGCATCGCCCAGCTCGTCGGCCATGGCGGCGCGCGTCAGTTGATAAACCAGCTGGTTGAACAGCGTGGCGGCAGTGGCGTCGAGCGTGTGCTGGCCATCCCAGCTCAGCAGTTGCTCGACCAGGGCTTTCTCTTCGGCATCACTGGCGGCGGCGCGCAGGTCGGTGGCCAGCGGTGCGAGCAGGCGCGGCGGGTAGCCGGTGCCGGGCTCCAGTTGCAGAGCCTGGCTGTTGCTCAGATCCCACTTCACCCTGTTGTCGCTAAGGCGATCATCCAGGCGCTGGCCACGGTCGGCCAGGTTGTAGTAGCCGGGAATCTGCATGCCGGTCGGCGACACGGTTTGGTAGTTGGCCGAGACGATATAGCCGCGCGCCGGGTTCTCTTCCTGCGGGTTGGCGCTAAACGGGTAGTAGCCGTCCTTTTCCGCCTCGCCGCTGGCCCCATCGAGGATAAAGCTCGGGTTGACCCCGGCCGGGCGGCGCGGCAGTTTCGCCGCCGCCCACCAGCCGATATCACCCGTGGCATTGGCCCACACCACGTTTAGCCCCGGTGCCTCGATATGTTCGGCGGCGGCGCGGGCCTTATCCAGACTGGTGGCGCGGTTGAGCTGGTAGAAGCCGTCGAGGATCGGATTCTCGGTTTCGAGAAACGCCCACCACATGGCAATCGGCGTGCTGCCAACGGTTTCGCCCAGGGCGCTGTTGATGATCGGGCCGTGGGGCGAGCGGCGGATGGTCAGGCTGACCGGCGCGGCGTCTTTGACCCTGATCTGCTCTTGGCGGCTTTGCAGCTCGACCCACTGGCCGCGGTACCAGACCTGGTTGGGGTTGTCCGGGTTGGTTTTCTCGGCGATCAGGTCGAGATCGTCGTTCTGGAACATGGTGATGCTCCAGGCGAAGTCGCGGTTATGCCCCAGCGACGCCACCGGGTTGAGCGCCTGGTGATGGCCGTACAGGCTGAAACCGGGGTAGCTGAGGTTGGCTTCGTACCACACCGACGGCACAGCGAAGCGGATATGCGGGTCGCCGGCCAGCAGCGGTTTGCCGCTGGCGGTGCGACTGCCGGATACCGCCCAGGCGTTGCTGCCCTCGAACTGCGGCAGGCCGGCATCCAGCAGCGCGGCGTGGCTCAGCTCGGCGATGGCATTGAGGTCCTGCCAGTCGCCGGCGGCGAGGTTCTGCCCGACCACGCCCTGCGGGTGCCAGTCGAGGTCGAAGGCCTTGAGGTAGTCGGCACCCAGTTGGTCGCGAATATGCGTCAGCACCGGCTCGGTACGAAACGCCGCGGCGAAGCTGTAGGCCATATAGCCGGCGACGCTGAGGGTGTCGGCCGCGGTGAAGGGGCGTTTGTCGATGCCCAGTACGTCGAACTCCAGCGGTGCCGGACGGCTGGCCTGGTACTGATTGATGCCATCCAGATAAGCCTGCAGCGCCTGGCTCGCTGGGGTGTTCATGTCCATCTTGGCGGCGTAGCGGTCGGCGTGCTCGCGAATGCCCAGGGTGCGGAACAGGCGGTCGGTGTCGACCAGCTTGCTGCCGAGAATCTCCGCCAGCTCGCCTCGGGCCAAGCGCCGGAGGATTTCCATCTGGAACAGGCGATCCTGGGCGTGCACATACCCCAGCGCGCGGTACATGTCGGCCTCGTTCTGCGCCTGGATATGCGGCACGCCGCGCTCGTCGTAATCCACCGTGACCGGCGCTTGCAGTGAACTCAGGCTCAGCTCGCCCGCGCGTTGCGGCTGCTTGCTGTCGAGGTACCAGTACGCGCCGGCGGCAGTGGCGGCGACTATCACGGCAAGGGCAGTCAGGGTGCGTTTCATGGGTCTTCCTTGTTATAGGTTTGCGCGCATTGTGCGGGCTGGACACGGTGCAGGCATTGACCAGATACGGCGGGAGTGAAAGTCTTTGGTCAATAACTGAGGATTTTATGGAAAACGATCCGCATAACAGCATCGCCAGCGCGCTGACCCACTCCTCGACCCTGCGCCGCCTGCTCTACGAGGCCCTGGCCGAGCTGGGCCTGGACCCGACGGACACCTATCGCCAGGCCTATCAGGGCGCAGTGCTGGCACCGCCGCTGTTCAACGCCCGCGAAGACCATGACAACGCGCCGCGCTTCTGGCAGGCGCTGGCGGGCATCAGTGGCGATGTGGATATCGGCCTGCACCTGGGTGCGACCATGCAGCCGCGGCCAATGGATGTGGTCGGTTACCTGCTGCTGGCCAGCCGCGATCTGGGCCAGGCGTTGGAGGGCTTCGTGCGCTTCCAGCACATCCTCTCCGGCGGTTTTGCCGCGCGCCTGGAGCTGGAGGACGAGCAGGCGCGGCTGATCTTCGACCTCAACTACCGCGGCGTCGGCTCGCTGCGCCAGCAGATGGAGTGCCTGGCGCTGCTGCTGCAGAAGATGCTGGCGAGCATCAACAACGACGGCAGTTTTCGCCTGTCCGGGCTGGATTTTCGCCACCCCGCGCCGCGCCGCCTGAGTGAGCACCGGCGTTTGTTCGGCCTGCTGCCGCAGTTTGCCCAAGCCCACGATGCGCTGATCTTTCCGCGCGCCTGGCTCAGCCGGCCCTCGCGCAGCGCCAACCCGCGACTGTTCGCGGTGCTCTGGGCGCAGGCCGAGCTGGAGCTGGCGGAGCTTGAGGAAAACCAGCTGCTCAACCGCGTGCGCTACTGGCTGGGGGTCAACCTCGGCGTGCAGCTGTGTGACCTGCCGAGCTGCGCCCAGGCCCTTGGCTACAGCCTCGGCGGCCTGCAACGGGCGTTGGCCGAACAGAACCAGAGCTTTCGCCAACTCCACGATGAAGTCCGCCGCCTGCGCGCCCAGGCCCTGCTCGACGGCGGCCTGGCGATCCGCGAGGTGGCGCGCGCCTGCGGCTTTGCCGAGCTGTCGCCGTTCTACCGCGCCTTCAAGCGCTGGCAGGGCGAGACGCCGCAGGGCTTTCGCCGACAGTCAGTTACTTCGGGCACCCCGCCAGACTGATCTAGCCTTGTACTGAGGTCAGAGGTAGCGCGTATGTGGCGAGCGAGGGTGGGCATGCTGTTGGCGTTGGCTGCGATGCCGTGCCTGGCTGCGCCGCCGGTGCAGATATGCCTGGGCGACAGCAACGAGTGGCCGCCGTTTACCTATTGGCAGCGCACCGCCGGGGAGGTGGATCGCAGCCGCCTGACCGGCTCGGCGAGCACCCTGGTGCTGACGGTTCTGCAGCGTTTACAGCTGCCCTATGTGGTGCATTACATGCCCTGGGCACGGGTGCAGCAGGAACTGGCGGACTTTGCCGAGAAGGGACGCTGCGAGCTGACCTGGGACGCCAGTTACAACGCCGAGCGCGCGGCCTATGCGCATTACAGTGCGCAGCTCTACCAAACCCGGCTGGGCCTGTTCTATTCCGCCCAGCGCTTTGCCGCGGTGCCGTTGCCGGCCTTGTTGCAGAACCTGCAGCAGTACCGCTTGTGTGGCGTGATCGGCTACAACTACGTGCCGTTTGGCATCACCGGGTCGATCAAGCGCTTTCCCAGCATCCAGCAGAATCTGGACATGCTGCAGCGCCAGCGCTGCGACTTTTTCCCCAGTGAGATCGAGCCGCTCTACGGTGGTCTGGACCTCGGCATCTTCCAGGGGCCGGCGCAGTTGCAGCATATCCCGCTGACGGCCAGCAAGGCGTTCTTCCTGCTGGTGAGCAAGGGCTCGGTGCGTGGTGCAACCCTGGTCAGCCAGTTCGATCAGCAGCTGCGACAGATGCAGGCCAGCGGCGAGGCGCAGCAGATCTTCCGGCGTTTCCACCCGAGCGGGCTGGAGTAGTCAGTTGCCGTTCCAGGTGCAGAAGCAGCCCACCGCCAGGGTGTTGCTGGCATTTACCGGACGACCTGCGCTCAGGGCCTCGAGGATCGGCTCGATAAAGCTGTTGCTCGAGGTGCAGGTCGCGCCTTCGCTGTAGGGGCCGAAGTAGGCCAGTTGGCCCGTGCGGTCCCAGATCGCCACGGCCGGGCTGGCGGGAATCTGCGTGCTGCCGTGCAGTTCGGGCAGTGTTTGCATGGCGCTCAGGGTGGCGGGCAGCTGGCCTTTGCTGCCGGGCTTTTGCACGGCATAAAAGCTGATCCCCTGGGGGCCAAAGCGTTCGATCAGCTCGGCCAGGTGCTGTTGGTTGCCGACATTGCACGGGCAGGCTGGGTCCCAGAAATGCACCAGGCGGATCGGCCCGGGGCCGGCCAGCTCAGCGGGCAGGCGCAGCTGTTCGCCGTAGAACAGCGCGGTTTGCGGCGTTTCGCTGAAGCTGCGCAGGTAGCGCGCCTCGTACCACCCGTAGGCGGCGAACATGGCGGCGGCCCACACTGCAATCAGCAGGCCGGTGAGCAGGTTTTTGTAGGGTCTGGGCATAACGGTCTTCTGTAGGCAGGCGCGCAGCTTGCCATGGCTGGCTCGAGAGCTGAATATTCGCAGCCTTATTATGCCGGCCGGGATGGCCTGCGATCACTTCGCACTATCGATGGAAGCCTTATGTCAGAGCCGTTTCAGCCGGAAAACCTGAGCGCCAGTCTGCGACCCATGGCCGCAGCCGCGCCGTTATCGGCGGCGGAGCAGGCGTATCGGCAGTTCTATGGCTTTGCCGCAACGCCGGCGACGCACAGCCGGCTCGGCATGCGCGCCATTGGCGGCTACCAGATTGCCCTGCAGGCCTGGTGGCCGCAGGAGCCGCGCGCAACCCTGGTGCTGGTGCATGGCTATTACGACCACAGCGGCCTGTACCGCCATGTGATTGAGTGGGCGCTGGGCATGGGCTTCGCGGTACTGGCCTGTGACCTGCCGGGGCACGGGTTGTCGAGCGGTGCGCGGGCCAGCATCGGCGACTTTGCCGAGTACCAGACGGTGTTGCAGGGCGTACTGGCCGAGGCGGCCGAGTTGCAATTGCCGCAACCCTGGCACCTGTGCGGGCAGAGCACCGGTGGGGCGATTCTGATCGACTACCTGCTGAACGGCGCGCCGGGCGCGGAAATCGGCGAGACTATTTTGCTCGCGCCATTGGTGCGACCGCGTGCCTGGGGCTGGTCGCAGTTCAGTTACCGGATCATGAAACGCTTTGTCCGCGAGATTCCGCGGCGCTTCAGCGCCAATTCCAACGACGCGGACTTTATCGACTTCATTCAGCACCGCGACCCGCTGCAGCCGCGCAGCCTGCCGACCGCCTGGGTTGGCGCGCTCAGTCAGTGGGTGCCGCGTATCGAGGCCGCGCCGCGCAGTGCACGCAGCCCGCTGATCATCCAGGGCGAGGCGGATATGACGGTGGCCTGGCAGCACAACCTCGAGGTGTTGCAGGACAAGTTTGCTGCGCCGCAGATCCTGCGCCTGAGCGGCGCGCGCCATCACCTGGTCAATGAAGCGCCGGCCTTGCGCCAGCGCTATCTTGAGTTTCTCAGCCAGCGCTTGAGCTGATCAGATGCCACGCGGTGCTGGAGCCAGGCTAGCGCTGTTCTGGCCTACCGCCAGGCCGCTGCGAATCGCCGCAAGGGCCGCCTGGTAATAGTTTTTGCCGGCTTCTGACTGGGCAAAGCTGACAAATTCTTCCAGTTCCGGGTCGCTCAGCTCGCGGTAAACGTGCAGCAGGCTGTTATCCAGATCCGCGCCGATCTGTTCCATCAGGCGCTGACGCTGGCCATTGAGCAGCAGTTGCGTGCTGTCGCCGCCGAGCAGGCCGGGGAGCATCTGGCTGAGGCTGTCGGCGGCCACCCCGGCCAGCGCCAGGCTGACTTCCGCGCCGGCTTCCCTGGCTGGCAGCGCCTGGGCCAGGTGGCGGATCAGCAGGCGGCGAGTGGCGCTGGCTTCGCTGCGCGGCAGGCCGTTGGCGTAGCGCGCCAGTTGGTCGCTGCGGGTGGCGAGTAGTTCGGCATCGACGATCTTGCGCCCCAGTGGCGACTGGAAAAACTGCAGGGCGCTGCCCGGCTCGCTGAGGCTTTCGCGCAGGCCCTGCTGGGCGCGTTGGTCCACGGCGGCGGCGGCAAAGCGCTGGTTGCTGTTATTCACCAGCGCTTGATGCACCGCCGGCGGCAGGCTGCTGCGGTAGCGCTCCTGGGCGGCCTGCAGGGCGTCGCTGAAATGCATGCGCTGCTGCGGCCAGCCGGCCGCCTGATACAGCTGCAGGTAATCGTCCGCCAGGGCGGGCAGGCTGAGCAGCAGGGTCAGTACAACGGAAAGGGCGCGCATAGGGACTCCATTCTGGGGCGGCTATTTTCTGCGGCATACCGATGCTTGTCGAGGCTCGGCGTGGGTTGTGAGTGAAACGCCGACAGGCTGGTAGAATCGCCGGCATGACTACCGATACCCATACCGCGTGCCTGGCGCGCATCGTCGACGACCTGGCCGAACAGGGCTGGTCGTTGCAGCCGCAGTTCATTGCCCAAACTCTGACCCTAGAACTGGCCGAAGAGTGCCGTAAACGGGCGGCGCAAGGGGCGTTGGCCCCGGCTGGCGTGGGGCGCGGCGCGCAGCAGCAGATCCGCGAAGGCGTGCGCGGTGACCATATCCAGTGGCTGGAGGCCGGTCAGGCTCCAGCATGTGATCAATATCTGCAGGCGTTTGATGAGCTGCGGGTGGCGCTGAACCAGGGCCTGTATCTGGGGCTGGAGGATTTTGAGGGGCACTTCGCCCTGTATCCGCCGGGGGCGTTCTACCAGAAGCATGTGGATCGCTTTCGCGATGACGACCGCCGCGCGGTGTCGGCGGTGCTCTATCTCAATCAGGATTGGCAGGCGGAGCAGGGCGGCGCGCTACGCCTGTACCTGCCGAACGGAGAGGTCCGCGATGTGCTGCCCCAGGCGGGCAGCCTGCTGGTGTTTCTCTCAGCCGACATGCCCCACGAGGTATTGCCGGCCAACCGCGAGCGGCTGTCACTGACCGGCTGGTTTCGCCGGCGGGGTAATGGGTCGTTGTAGCCGTGGGTTAACAGGCCTGTGCTTTAGTGGCCCCAGACCTTGAAGGTGCCGCGCAGATCGGTGATATCGCGCATCTCGATGCTGCCCAGGCGGCTTTCGCCGACGTACATGTCTGCCGCTACCCGCACGCGGATGCGTTGCGCCGGGATGCCGCTGGCCACCAGCTGATCATTGATGGTGGTGAGGTCGGGCAGGGTCAGCTGCACCTGCTGCTTGCCGCTGGCATTGGTGACGATATCGATCTTCAGGGTTGGCAGGTTGACGCCGAATATCGGCAGGGTCAGGCCTAGTTGCGCCGCGCCGAAGGCGAAGCTGCCACCTGAGCCATTCGGGCAGCTGGCGGGCGTGGTGCAGCCGTTATCGATCCTGACGTTGCGCAGCGACGCGCTGCCGCCGTCGTCATTCCAGCTGACCCGGTTGATTGTCGCCAGCACATCGGCGCGGATGCTGATGCCGGCCTGGCCGCTGACCTCGCTCAGGCTCTGGTTATCCATGGGCAGCAGGGCTGCCTGGCTCGGCACAGCGACTGTGGCCAGGCTGGCAGCGAGGCCTAGAGCGAGAAAGTGAAGTGGGCGGTGCATGGCGATGTCCTCTGCGAGCGTGCCGAGAGTCTGTGCCGGGTGTGTTGCCCGCGCTATTGAGCAGGCCCGCTTCCCGCCGAAGGATAGGCGGCTGCTATCGGATGCCGGCGTCGAGCCGGTGATGCGGTTGGCATTTTCGCTGCCAGCCCATCCCTTTGATCTGCGCGGTCAACTGGCAGTACCCTGCGGGTGTTACGCGGGGTGACTGAATAGAGGGGAGGGCGCAATGCAGAAAGTCCTAGTGAGTCGCTGCCTGCTGGGCCAGCGCGTGCGTTATGACGGTGGCGCGCATGGTCCGTTTAGCCTGCTTGAGCGTTGGCAGCAGGAGGGGCGAGTTGTCGCGCTGTGTCCGGAAGTGGCTGGCGGTTTGCCAACTCCGCGCGCGCCGGCCGAAATTGCAGGCGGCCAGGGAGCCCTGGTGCTGGATGGGCTGCTTGCGGTTATGACGGTGGATGGTGAAGACGTGACTGCCGCCTTTGTCGACGGTGCCGAACAGGCGCTGGCCCTGGTGGCGCAGCATGGCATCCGTCTGGCGCTGCTCAAGGCGCGCAGCCCCTCGTGCGGCAACCGCGAGAACTACGATGGCAGCTTTAGCGGCACCAAGGTCGCCGGCGAAGGCGTGACCGCCGCCGCCCTGCGTCGGGCTGGGGTGCAGGTGTTTAACGAAGAAGAACTACCCGCCGCCGAGGCCGCGCTGCGTGAGCTGGAGCAGCAGGCGATTTAGGGTCAAAGCACTTAAATGGCGCGCAGAAAAAAGGGAGGCCGAAGCCTCCCTTTTCATTACCGCAGTGCCTAGAACCTGTTTCGGATCTCGCGAGCTAGAGCGAGACAAGGCAGAAATGGCCGAGGGCGCGGAGTTTACTGGCTGTAAATGAGCAGCCCGAGGCCATTTCTAACGCCGTATCGCCGACGCGCAGCAGATCCGA
>NZ_JBASFM010000002.1:0-59292 GCF_049653025.1 Pseudomonas sp.
CCTGCCGAGCGGCGCGTTCAAGGGCCTGGGCGTCTCCTGGCGTAACGCTGCCTTCCGCAGCAACACCACAGCGGCGGACCAGGACGAAAACCGCCTGATCCTCAGCTACAGCCTGCCACTGCTGTAAGCACTTGGGGCCAGTCTTTGGAGAGCCAGGCGTTCTCCAAAGACGCCAAACGGTTGACTCGACCCAAGTACCCCTGGCGAAGCGGGCAGCAGCCACTGACAACCCCATTAGCCCGCTTTTCGCCGTTCGACAGGAGCATCCACATGCACTCAATTCTATCGACCCTGCTGGGTCCACTGCGCCACGGCGGCAAACCCGCAGGGGTGCCCGCCACTCCGATTCACCGCAGCCCCCCAACTCTGCACGTAACCGGGCAGGTGCTGAATCAGCTGTGCCTCAGCGTGGCCGACCTGCAAGCCATGCCGGGGCATGACTGGGTGGCACGGACCAGCAAGGCCCACATGGGTCATGCCCAGAAAACGCAGACGACAGGTTATCGCGGCGTCCTGCTGCGAGAGATCGTTTTGCAGGCGGCGCTGAAATGTGACGACCCTAAAGGCTGGAAGCGCGCCTACGTCGTGGCCCATGCCAACGATGGCCATAGCGCCCTGTTCAGCTGGAACGAGCTACTCAACACCGAGGTTGGTGACGGCGTGCTGGTGGTCTATGCCCAACACAACGAACCGCCCACCGCAGATACGGAACAACTCTTCCTGGTTTCGCGGCGCGATCGACATTCCGGGGCACGCCATGTGAAGCGGCTAAACAGCATAGAGCTGCGCACCAACAGCGACTGATAACAGTGGCGGCTTGACGCTGCAACGCAGCAGGACGAGCGCCGGCTATCCGCGACTAACCAGTTGCGCTGGCCATTGAGGAGGACGGTGATGTGTTCTGGCGATGCCTACGACCTTGAGCAGCAACCCCTGGCGGAGCAGGTGCTTCCCGGCCAGCAGGGGGGCCCCGAATTAAAAGCCGCGCTACGCGAATTGCTGGCGCAAATGGATCGCGCCGGACACGACATCAATATCCACACGCTTGGGCTGTTTCTCGGCAACTTTGTCCCCAGGCAGACCCTGGATCGAGCCGAAGAGTGGCAAGAGCGAGCCGCGCGACGGTGGCTTAACGAGATCAAACCGGCGCTGGTGGATCGCCTGGCCGAGCACTTTATCGGTGGCGATGCCAGTTCATGGCTTGTCAGCAAGCCGCCCCATAATGACTGGCGCGCGCCGGGCGCAACTGCGCCGAAGCAAATCCAGTGATGGCCTATTGGGCCTTACGCCACACGCTGGCCAGCCAGGGCTGCTGTGCGCGTGGCAGCCCCTGCGGGCGGTAGTAATGCTCCAGCTCGCTGAAACCGGCCGCCAGCAGCAGGCTGCGCCAATTGGTCAGGTCGTAATACGCGCCATAGCGGTCGCCGTTCCAACCTTCCTGGTTATCGCCACGCGGGTTGGAGCTGAACAGCACGCCACCCGCTTTCAACGTGGCATGCAGTTGGCGCAGCACCCGTGGCAGTTCCTGGCTGGGGATATGGAACAGCACGGCGTTGGCGAAGATGCCGTCGAAGCGCGCCGGCGGCAGGTCAAGGGCGAGAAAATCCTGCTGCCAGGCCTCGCACTGGCTGTCGCTGCGGGCCATCTCGACAAACTGCGGACAGCCGTCGAGACCGATGGCCGTATGGCCCAAGGCGCTGAACGTGCGCAGGTCACGGCCCGGGCCGCAGCCGAAATCGAGAATCTGGTAGGGCGCGTCGGCCTGGATATACCGCAGCAAGGCGGCAATGTTCTGGCTGACATCGTGCTCGCGGGTGCCCTCGCGGAAGTCTTCGGCGCAGTCCTGGTAGTGGCGCAGGGTCAGCGTGCTGATCTGCGCCAGTTCATCCGCACTCAAGGGCATACGCCTCAGCCCTCGGCCAACAGGCGACGCAGCTCGGCCAGCACCGGCGTACTGTCCGGACGCACACCGCGCCACAGGAAGAAGGCTTCGGCGGCCTGCTCAACCAGCATGCCGAGGCCGTCGAGGGTGCGCGCCGCGCCCTGATCGGCAGCCCAGCGGTTGAACGCAGTCGGCAGCTTGCCGTACATCATGTCGTAGCAGAGCGTATGCCCGGGCTGGATCAGGCTCGAAGCCAGCGCTGGCAGCTCGCCGGCCAAGCTGGCCGAGGTGCCATTGATGATCAGGTCAACCGGGGCATCGATCCAGTCAAAACCACTGGCCACCAACGGTCCCAAATCGGCGAATTCGCGGGCCAGCAGCTCGGCCTTTTCCACCGTGCGGTTGGCAATCACCAGCGCTGCCGGCCGCTCGGCCAGCAACGGCTCAAGTACCCCGCGCACGGCACCCCCGGCACCCAGCAGGAGGATACGTTTACCCTTGAGTTCGCAGCCGGCATTGACCTTGAGGTCGCGCACCAGGCCAGCACCGTCGGTGTTATCGCCGAGCAGGCTGCCATCGGCCAACTTCTTCAGGGTATTCACCGCACCGGCGCGCTGGGCACGGGCAGTCAGGCTATCGGTCAGCTGAAAGGCCTGCTCCTTGAACGGCACGGTGACATTGCCGCCCAGGCCCTCGGCAAAGAAAGCCCGGGCAAACCCGCTGAAATCCTCCAGTGGGGCCAGCAACGGCTCATAGCTCAGCTGTTCGCCAGTCTGCTGCGCGAACAGCCGGTGAATCAGCGGCGACTTACTGTGGCCGATGGGGTTGCCGAATACGCCGTAGCGGTCCATCAGCGGACCGCCTGGTTAAGCCAGTCGCGATCGGTCAGGAAGTATTCGGTCAGGCGCGCTTCCTCGCTGCCCGGCGCCGCCTTCCAGTCATAACCCCAACGCACATGCGGCGGCAGCGACATCAGGATCGATTCGGTGCGCCCGCCGGACTGCAAGCCGAACAGGGTGCCGCGGTCGAACACCAGGTTGAACTCGACGTAGCGGCCACGGCGGAAAGCCTGGAACTCGCGCTCGCGTTCGCCGTAAGGGGTCAGCTTGCGCCGCTGCACGATCGGCAGGTAGGCCGCCAGGTAGGCATCGCCGATGGCGCGGATAAAGGCGAAGCTGGTGTCGAAGTCCCACTGGTTGAGGTCATCGAAGAACAGCCCGCCGATGCCCCGCGGCTCGCCACGGTGCTTGAGGTGGAAGTAGCGATCGCACCATTCCTTGAACTTCGGGTAGACCTCGGCACCAAAGGGTGCGCAGGCGTCATGGGCGACTTGGTGCCAGTGCACGCAGTCTTCCTCGAAGGCGTAGTAGGGGGTCAGGTCGAAGCCGCCGCCGAACCACCAGACTGGTTCTTCGCCCTCTTTCTCGGCGCTGAAAAATCGCACGTTGGCGTGGGAAGTCGGCACATAGGGGTTTTCCGGGTGGATCACCAGGGACACGCCGAGGGCTTCAAAGCCGCGCCCGGCCAGTTCCGGACGATGGGCGCTGGCGGAGGGCGGCAGGCTGTCGCCGAATACGTGGGAGAAATTCACCCCGCCTTTTTCGATCAACGCGCCGTTCTCGACCACGCGGGTGCGGCCACCACCACCGGCGGGGCGCTGCCAGGCATCCTCGAAAAACTCGGCGCTACCATCCTCGGCTTGCAGGGCGGTACAGATACGGTCTTGCAGGTCGAGCAGATAGGCTTTGACGGCCTCAGTACGGTCACTCACGGCAGCACCTTGAAAGCGGGTAAGGCCGTTCGGCAATGGGGTGACCGAGCGGCGAAATCGGCGGCAAGCATAGCATTTATGGCCTGCCATCCATGCCGGCCACCCTGCGGGCCGTCGCTGCGCGACGTAAAAAATCGCTCCCGGCCATTTTCCCTGCGCTCAACCCACCGCAGTTGACGCCGGTCAATGGATGGCCGGGCTAACCCAGGCAGACGCATGGCGAATCAGGACGGGCGCACCACATCGCCGCTGATCAGGTCGCGAATCAGGCTGGGGTTCTTGCGCCCTCCCAGTGCGCCACCGAGCACCTTGTCCAGTTGCCCGGGGAAATACTGCTCGACGCGCAGGCGACTGCGTGCGGCGGGGCGACCGCCCGGATTGGCGGAGGTCGACACCAGCGGCCCGGTCAGGGCGCACAACTCACGCACCAGCGGATGAGCGCTGACGCGCAGGGCAACGCTGTCGTGCTGCCCTGTGATCCACTCAGGCAGGCGGTGCTGATGGGGCACCAGCCAGGTATTGGGGCCGGGCCAGCTGCCAGCCAGCCGCGCCAGCCAGATTTCCGGCAGGTCATCGAGAAGAAAGTCGAACTGCTCGATATCGGCGGCCACCAGAATCAGCCCTTTGTGGACGGGGCGATCCTTCAGCGCTAATAGGCGCTCGACCGCCAACTCGTCCCAAGGATCACAGCCCAAGCCCCAGACAGCTTCCGTCGGATAGCCAATCACCCCACCACGCCGCACCACCTGTGCGGCCTGTTGCACCTGCCACCTGCTGACCATTCACTGCTCTCCGCTAAAGCCTGGCCGGCAGTGTATCCAAGCTAGCGCGCGCGGCCCACCCAGCGACCGCCCTCGCAGGCCACCAGACCGTCCAGCTCCAGCTCGGTCAGCGCCGCCAACACTTCGGATAACGGTCTACCGCTGGCGACGACCAGGGCTTCGCTGCTATGCGGCGCGGCATGCAGCAGCTCCAGCAACGGATGACTGTAAGGCTGCGCCAGGGGTGCTTGCTCGGGCGGCGCTGACAACTGCCAACCACGCAGCGCCTCGAGGATATGCTCGATGCTTTCCACCAGCGTGGCACCCTCGCGGATCAGCTGATGGCAGCCACGAGCACCGGGATGATGAATTGAACCAGGAATCGCATACACCTCGCGGCCCTGTTCCGCCGCCAGCCGGGCGGTGATCAACGACCCACTGGACGGGCTGGCCTCGACCACCAGCACTCCGAGCGACAAGCCGCTGATAATGCGATTGCGTCGAGGAAAATTGCTCGATTGTGGCGGGCAGTCCAGCGGCAACTCGGAGACCAGCGCACCACCCTGCGCGACGATTTCGGCCGCCAGCTTTATATGTCGCGCCGGGTACAGGCACTGCAAACCCGTGCCGAGCACCGCTACCGTCTTGCCACCGGCATCCAGTGCGCCCTGATGGGCCGCACCATCGATACCCAAGGCCAAACCACTGGTAATCACAAAACCGCCACCGGCCAGGCTGCGGGCAAAACTCTGCGCAGTATCCAGCCCCGGCCTGGAGGCGCGCCGACTGCCGACCATGGCCAGTTGCGGCTGCTCCAGCAACGCGGGATCGCCCTCAACGAACAGCAAAGGCGGCGCATCAGGTAGCTCGGCCAACAAGCCCGGATAGGTCGGCTCATCCCACATCAGCACATGGTGCTGTTCGGCTTCCAACCAGGCCAGGCTCTGCGCCGCACGCTCACGCACCTCGGTGCTACGCCGTGACTCGGCACAGGCCGCTGGCAACCCTAATGCACGCCAGGCGCTGGCCGGCGCGCTGAGCGCGGCAGAAGCACTGGCGAAAGCACTGAGTAATTTGCGAAAGCGCCGAGGGCCCAACTCCGGCAAGCAATGCAGGCGCAGACGGGCTTCAAGTTCAGCGGGAGAGACGGCAGGGGAAATAGCAGAGGATTGCGACATCCGGATCATCCTTGATCGGTCGCGCCGCGTGTGCGGCAAGGGAGTCAAATTGCAGCGCAACGGCACGCAGGATGGCACGCAATAAAAAGCCCCGCGATTGCGGGGCTCTTTGGTTTTACGGGTTACGCACTTTATCCATGACTTCAAGCGAGCGACTGGCACCTAGCACCAGGCCATAACTGAGCTTGTCGTAGGTGCGGAACACCATCAACAGACCGGAACGCTCATCTGGGATTTTCACCGACTCTCCGGTTACTCGGTCGCGCACGGTTTCACCGGTCTTGTAGATCGCCAGCACATTGCCTTCGCTGAGGCCGTCGCGCACGCCCTTGTTCAGGGTCACCACATCGAACTGACCAATCTGGGTCACACCGCGCGGCACGTCGAGAATCACACCGTTGATTTCGCCAGCTGGCTCACTCGGCATAAAGGTCGAATTGATCGAGCGCTCTTCAGTGGCAAACAGACGATCGCCGAGACGCACTTCCTGGGTCGAGCGGCTCAGCAGCATAGTGCCGATATCGCCTTCTTCGGCAACGATCTCACCCGAGCCAATGTCGTCGGCGTTGATCCCGAGGAACTCCTGGGTGTCCGGGTCCGCGTAGGTTTTACCCTGACGGAAGATCCCGTACGCCGGAGCCGACTCATCGAAAACACCGCGAGCATACACGCGATCGCCTGCGCCGCTGACTACACGTTCGGCGTTACCAGCAACGATATAGGGCGCACCCTGGAACTGCTCCGGGGTATCGACGATGCGGTTGCTCAGCAGGAAGCTGTTGATCGCTTCCAGCGGAATCGCCGGAATGGCCTCGGCCATCGGTGTGCTGCGAATCTGTGGCGACAGCTTGATGGTACCGCGCGACTCGCCACGGTTGAGCATCAGGCGCGGCTGGCCGTCGATGTACACCAGGCTGAGCAGGTCGCCTGGATAGATCAGATGGGGGTTTTCCACCTGTGGGTTGGCGTGCCAGATTTCCGGCCATTTCCACGGCTCGCTAAGAAATTTTCCGGAGATATCCCAGAGGGTATCGCCCTTGACCACGGTGTACCGGTCTGGGTGACCGTCCTTGAGTTGCACTTCGGCCTGGGCCAAGCCACTTGCCGCAAGCAGCAGCAGGGCGAGTAGTGATTTCCTCATGCGGTGAATCCCTTTATTATGTGTCTTCACGTGGAGCGCCCTAGCGCCGCGACGAAACCCAGTCGTGCTGCGGCGTGAAGCCGTTTTTCAATGCTGCTCATCATCTTAGCAGCGGATTTTGACTTTATTCCACAAGTGCATCACAAACGCATATGGCGATCCTGAATATCCTCGAATTTCCCGATCCGCGCCTGCGCACCATCGCCAAGCCGGTGGACGTAGTCGACGACGCCTTGCGTCAGCTGATCGACGACATGTTTGAAACCATGTACGACGCTCCGGGCATCGGCCTGGCCGCCACCCAGGTCAACGTGCACAAGCGTCTGGTGGTCATGGACCTTTCCGAGGACAAGAGCGAGCCGCGGGTGTTTATCAACCCCGAGTTCGAGCCGCTGACCGAGGAAATGGAGCAATACCAGGAAGGCTGCCTGTCGGTGCCGGGTTTCTACGAAAACGTCGATCGCCCGCAAAAGGTCAAGATCAAGGCCCTGGACCGTGACGGCCAGCCCTATGAGCTGATCGCCGAAGGCCTACTCGCCGTGTGCATCCAGCACGAATGCGACCACCTCAACGGCAAGCTGTTTGTTGATTACCTGTCTAATCTCAAACGCGACCGCATCAAGAAGAAGCTGGAAAAGCAACATCGCCAACAAGCTTGAGCCACACCTTATAAAGGCTTGCTGCGGCAAGCCTTTTTCTTTCTAGCAGTGAGAACCCATGTCTGAGTCTTTGCGTATTGTCTTTGCCGGCACCCCGGAATTCGCCGCCGAACACCTCAAGGCCTTGCTCGACACGCCACACCAGATCATTGCCGTGTACAGCCAACCGGATCGCCCAGCCGGCCGTGGGCAGAAGCTCACACCCAGCCCGGTCAAGCAACTCGCCGTACAGCATGAAATTCCCGTTTACCAGCCGCAGACCCTGCGCGATCCCACTGCCCAAGCCGAACTCGCAGCACTCAAACCCGACCTGATGGTGGTGGTGGCTTACGGCCTGATCTTGCCGCAGGTGGTGCTCGATACTCCACGCCTGGGTTGCATCAACAGCCACGCCTCCTTGCTGCCGCGTTGGCGCGGTGCCGCACCGATCCAGCGTGCAGTCGAAGCCGGTGATGCCGAATCCGGCGTCACCGTGATGCAGATGGAAGCCGGCCTGGACACCGGGCCGATGTTGCTCAAGGTCAGCACACCTATTACTGCCGAAGACACTGGCGGCAGCTTGCACGACCGCCTGGCCGCGCTCGGCCCGCAGGCGGTGATCAAAGCCATCGCCGGCCTGGCCGCCGGCACGCTCAAGGGCGAGGTGCAGGACGACAGCCTGGCCACTTACGCACACAAACTGAACAAGGACGAAGCACGCCTGGACTGGAGCCGCCCGGCCATTGAGCTGGAACGCCTGGCCCGCGCCTTTAACCCCTGGCCGATCTGCCATAGCACGCTCAATGGCGAAGCCATCAAAGTGCACGCCGCTGCACTAGGCGAAGGGCAGGGCAAACCCGGCAGCATCCTCGCCGCCGACAAGTCAGGGCTGACCGTGGCCTGCGGCCAAGGCGCGCTGCGCCTGACCCGCTTGCAGCTACCGGGCGGCAAGGCGCTGGCCTTCAGTGATCTGTACAACAGCCGCCGCGAGCAGTTCGCCATTGGCCTGGTACTCGGCCAATGAACCCGCGTCTCGCCGCCGCCCGTGCCCTGGCCGTGGTACTCAATGGCAAAGCCTCGCTGGGCAGCAGCCTGCCGCCGCTGCTGGATAAGGTCGACGCCCGTGACCGCGGCCTGGCCCAGGACCTGGCCTTCGGCACCGCGCGCTGGCAGCCGCGCTTGGCCCTGATCACCGAGAAGCTGCTGCAGAAACCCTTCAAGGCCGCCGACCGTGACGTCGAGGCGCTGCTGCTGATCGGCCTGTACCAGCTGTTCTACACCCGCATTCCGGCCCACGCCGCCATCGGCGAGACGGTGGCCTGCGTCGACAAGCTGAAGAAGCCTTCGCTCAAGGGCCTGCTCAATGCCGTGCTGCGCAATGCCCAGCGCGATGGCGAGAGCATTATCGCCAGCCTGGAGCGCGACCCGGTGCTGCACACCGCCCACCCGCGCTGGCTGCAGAAAGCCCTGAAAGCCCAGTGGCCAGAGCAATGGGAGGCCATCTGCGCGGCCAACAACGCCCATCCGCCGCTGATTCTGCGGGTCAACCGCCGCCTCGGCAGCCGCGATGACTACCTGGCCGAACTGCGCCGGGTCGGCTTCGACGCCGAGCTCTGCACCTTCAGCCGCGACGGCATCCGCCTGCTGCAAGCCTGCGATGTCACCACCCTGCCGGGCTTCGCCGAAGGCCGGCTTAGCGTGCAGGACGAAGCCGCGCAACTGGCCGCCGAACTGCTCGACCTGGCACCCGGCCAGAGTGTGCTGGACGCCTGCTGCGCCCCCGGCGGCAAGACCTGCCATCTGCTCGAAGCCGAGCCGGCGCTGGCCGGCGTGGTGGCGGTAGACCTCGAAGAAAAACGCCTGGTGCGGGTGCGCGAGAACCTCAAGCGCCTTGGCCTGCAAGCCGAGCTGATCGCCGCCGATGGCCGTGATCTGGCCGCCTGGTGGGACGGCAAGCCGTTCCAGCGCATCCTGCTCGACGCGCCTTGTTCGGCCACCGGGGTGATTCGCCGTCACCCAGATATCAAGCTGACCCGTCAGCCCGAGGATATTCCGGCCCTGGCCCAGTTGCAGGGCGAGCTGCTCGATGCCCTGTGGCAGACCCTGGAAGTCGGCGGCATCCTGCTGTATGCGACCTGCTCGGTGATGCCGGCGGAAAACAGCGACAACATCGCCGCCTTCCTCGCCCGCACCCCCGGTGCCCGTGAGCTGGATATCGCCGGCGCGTTCGGGATCAAGCAGGCCCATGGCCGCCAGTTATTGCCGCAAGTGGACGGCCACGACGGCTTCTACTATGCCAAGCTGATCAAAATCGCCGCCGCTCGCGGCTGAGGAACAGACTGCATGAAGATCATCATTCTCGGCGCTGGCCAAGTGGGCGGCACCCTGGCAGAACACCTGGCCAGCGAGGCCAACGACATCACCGTGGTCGACACCGATGGCGAGCGCCTGCGTGAGCTCGGCGACCGTCTGGATATCCGCACCGTGCAGGGCCGCGGCTCGTTCCCCACGGTATTGCGCCAAGCCGGCGCGGACGATGCCGACATGCTGGTGGCGGTGACCAACAGCGACGAAATCAACATGATCGCCTGCCAGGTCGCCTACAGCCTGTTTCACACCCCGACCAAGATCGCCCGGGTGCGTGAAGCCGCCTACCTGACCCGCAGCGGCCTGTTCAGCAACGAGTCGATTCCGGTCGACGTGCTGATCAGCCCCGAGCAGGTGGTGACCAACTACATCAAGCGCCTGATCGAATACCCCGGCGCCCTGCAGGTGATCGACTTCGCCGGCGGCAAGGCCCAGCTGGTGGCGGTCAAAGCCTATTACGGCGGCCCGCTGGTCGGTCAGCAGCTGCGCCAGTTGCGCGAGCATATGCCCAACGTCGACACCCGAGTGGCGGCGATCTTCCGCCGTAACCGGGCAATCATGCCGCAGGGCGATACGGTGATCGAAGCCGACGATGAAGTGTTCTTTATCGCCGCCAAGGCGCATATCCGTGCGGTGATGAGCGAAATGCGCCGCATGGAAGACAGCTACAAGCGCGTGGTGATCGCCGGCGGCGGGCATATCGGCGAGCGCCTGGCCGAGGCCATCGAGAGCCGCTATCAGGTGAAGATCATCGAGATGAACCCGGCGCGCTGCCGCTACCTCTCGGAAACACTCGATAGCACCATCGTGCTGCAGGGCAGTGCCTCGGACCGTGACCTGCTGGTGGAAGAAAACATCAGCGACGCCGATATCTTCCTGGCGCTGACCAACGACGACGAGGCCAACATCATGTCCTCCTTGCTGGCCAAGCGCCTGGGCGCGCGCAAGGTGATGACCCTGATCAACAACCCGGCCTACGTCGACCTGGTACAGGGCGGCGAGATCGACATCGCCATCAGCCCGCAGCTGGCCACCATCGGCACCCTGCTGACTCACGTGCGCCGTGGCGATATCGAAAGCGTGCACTCGCTGCGCCGTGGTGCCGCCGAGGCTATCGAAGCCATTGCCCATGGCGATGCCAAATCGAGCAAGGTGGTCGGCCGCGCCATCGCCGATATCGCCCTGCCACCGGGCACCACCATCGGCGCGATCATTCGCAATGAAGAGGTGCTGATCGCCCATGACAACACGGTGATCGAGTCCGGCGACCATGTGATCCTGTTCCTGGTCGACAAAAAATACATCCGCGATGCCGAGCGGCTGTTCCAGGTCGGCCTGACGTTCTTCTAGGAATCGCCCATGAGCACTGAAGCCCTGGAAAAAATGCTGGCCAAGGGCATGGACAACGCCCTGCTGCGCTTCGGCCTAGGCAAGGGTTATCTGGATGCGGCTGAGTTCGCCCAGGCGGCGGAGCATTTGCAGCGCTGTGTGCAATTCGATCCGCAGTACTCAGCCGCCTGGAAGCTACTCGGCCAGGCGCTGAACAAACAGGGATTGACTGATCAGGCGCGAATGGCCTGGACGCAGGGTTTGCAAGCCGCGCAAGAGAAGGGCGACAAGCAAGCGGAAAAGGAGATCGGGGTGTTTCTCAAGCGCCTGGATAAGCTCGCCCAGTAACTCGGCTTAGCCTAGAGTGCGGCAAGCTACTCGGAGTGCACAAAGCGCAGGCCAACCCCCTGTGCTTCGATGCGTACGACTTCCAGCGTAAGAATCGGCGCTTCCATGGGCAGGCCTTGCACCTGGCCCTGCATCTGCTCCCCCAGGGCAAGCACATTCTGCGCCTGATCCATCAGCACATAGACACCGCAATCGGAAATATCCCGGGTGGTGACCAGCATCTCACCGTGCACCGGGTGATCTATACGCAGGCGAACCTTGAGGGGCGTGCGGAGATGATTTCGACTATTGCTCATGCTGCGTCCGTCAAAGTGCGTGCCTGCAGACTAGTCGAGAGCGAATGCCGCTCGCAAGCCAGATGCCACACGAGCCACCCGCCTCAGTACCACTTGGCCTCACCGTCCGGGCGCTTCTTGAAACGCTTCATGCTCCACATGTACTGGCTGGGGTAGGCGCGTACATAACGCTCGATCACCGAACTCATGGCGGCCACCGCGACTTCCGTATCAGTGCTGTACATCTCTTCCGGCGCAGCTTCCAGAATCACCTTGAAACCCGAACCATCCGGGAGCCGCAGTGCATGCAGGAACACCCCACGAGCCTTGCCGCCGCTGAGCATGCCGGCAACAAACTTGCTGGTTAGCGCCTCGGTGCCGAGGAAGGGCACGAAGATCCCCGAAGAGCGGCTCGGCTCGGGATCGGCCGGAATGCCTACGGCTCCGCCTTTGCGCACTTCCTTGATCACGCTGAGGATGCCTTCCTTGGTCGACGGCGCAACGCGGTTCCCCAGCTGCACGCGCTGCTGACGCAGCAGGTCGTCGACCGCCTTCAGCTTGGGCGGACGGTAGAAGATGATCGGTTTGCACTGCGCGCAGTAGAAGTGGTTAAGCACTTCCCAGTTGCCGAGGTGGCTGGTGATGCCGACCACGCCTTTGCCGCTGGCCAGAGCCTCCTTGAGCACATCCAGACCCTCGACCTCGCGCACCAGGCCGATGGACTTCTGCGCCGGCCAGATCCAGGCACAGGCGCTTTCGGTCAGGGTTCTACCGATATCCATCAGCGATTGACCCAGCAGGCGCTGGTGCGCGGCGTCGTCCAACTCGGGAAAGCACTTGCGCAAGTTGATGCTGGCCACTTCGCGTGAGCCGTTCGGCAGCTTCCACATCAACCAGCCAATTGCCGCACCTACGGCCTGTACGGCGCGCCACGGCAGCAAGGCAAACAAACGCAGAAAGCCCACCACCAGGGCACCTTTGAGCTTTTCCACAGGCAACTCCAGCCGATCAAAAGGCGCTTATTGTAACCACCTGCGCTAGCGGGTGCTCAGGTGTGCGTAGCGGTCACAGTCTCTGGTGTGATCCATGACCATGCCGGTGGCCTGCATATAGGCGTAGCAGATGGTCGGGCCGACAAAGGTGAAACCGGCCTTCTTCAGCGCCTTGCTCATCGCCTCGGCCTCAGCGGTTACTGCCGGCACCTGGCCGCGTTCGCTGAAGTGATTGATCTTCGGCGCGCCGCCAACAAAGGACCAGAGCAGCGTCACCGGGTCTTCCAGCTTGAGCCAGGCCTGGGCGTTCTTGCGCACGGCCTTGAGCTTGAGGCGGTTGCGGATAATGCCTGGGTCCTGCATCAGGGTTTCTTCGATGTACTCGTCCGAGAGTGCGGCCAGGCGCTGCACATCGAAGCCGAACAGCACCTCGCGGTAGCGCTCGCGCTTCTTCAGCACGGTGATCCATGACAGGCCGGCCTGGAAGGCTTCGAGCAGGAGCAATTCAAACAGCACCTTGGGGTCGCGTTGCGGCACGCCCCATTCCTGATCGTGGTAGGTGATATACAGCGGGTCTTCGGAGCACCAAGAGCAGCGTGGCATGCGGGTTTTCCTGAGCTTCGGTATACTCGCGGACTTTCTGACGCCGCCAAAGTACGGGTGAAATTTGTGAGCCAGACTACGCCTGCCGTGCGCACCTTCCAAGACTTGATCCTCGCCCTGCAACAGTACTGGGCCGAGCAGGGCTGCGTGGTGATGCAGCCCTACGATATGGAAATGGGTGCGGGCACCTTCCACACCGCCACCTTCCTCCGCGCCATCGGTCCCGAGACCTGGAACGCCGCCTACGTGCAGCCTTCCCGTCGTCCGGCTGACGGCCGCTACGGCGAAAACCCTAACCGCCTGCAGCACTACTATCAGTTCCAGGTGGTCTTGAAGCCGAACCCGGAAAACTTCCAGGAGCTGTACTTAGGCTCGCTGAAGGCCATCGGTATCGACCCGCTGGTGCACGACATTCGCTTTGTCGAAGACAACTGGGAATCGCCAACCCTCGGTGCCTGGGGTCTGGGCTGGGAAATCTGGCTGAACGGCATGGAAGTCACCCAGTTCACCTACTTCCAGCAAGTCGGCGGCATCGAGTGCTACCCGGTGACCGGCGAGATCACCTACGGCCTCGAACGCCTGGCCATGTACCTGCAGGGCGTCGATTCGGTGTACGACCTGGTGTGGACCGACGGCCAGTTCGGCAAGGTCACCTATGGCGATGTGTTCCACCAGAACGAGGTGGAGCAGTCGACCTACAACTTCGAGCACGCCAACGTCGAGAAGCTGTTCGAGCTGTTCGACTTCTACGAGTCGGAAGCCAACCGCCTGATCGAGCTGGAGCTGCCGCTGCCGACCTACGAGATGGTGCTCAAGGCCTCGCACACCTTCAACCTGCTGGATGCGCGCCGCGCCATCTCGGTGACCGCGCGTCAGCAGTACATCCTGCGCGTGCGCGCCCTGGCTCGCGCCGTGGCGCAGAGCTATCTGCAGGCGCGGCGCAAGCTCGGCTTCCCGCTCGCCACCCCCGACCTGCGTGATGAAGTTTTAGCCAAGCTGGAGGCAGCAGAATGAGTGCGCGTGATTTCCTGGTAGAACTGGGCACCGAAGAGCTGCCACCGAAAGCCCTGAAAACCCTGGGTGAAGCTTTCCTCAGCGGTATCGAAAAAGGCCTGAAAACTGCTGGCCTGAGCTATGGCCAGGTGCGCTACTACGCCGCGCCGCGGCGTCTGGCCGTGTTGATCGAGCAGCTTGAAGAGCAACAAGCCGATCGCACCCAGAACCTCGACGGCCCGCCCATCCAGGCGGCGTTCGACAAGGACGGCAACCCGACTCAGGCAGCGCTGGGCTTCGCCAAGAAGTGTGGCGTTGAGCTGAGCCAGATCGACCAGAGCGGCCCCAAGCTGAAATTCAGCCAGAGCATTCCGGGCCAGGCTGCGGCCGGCCTGCTGCCCGCCATCGTCGAAACCTCGCTGAACGAGCTTCCGATTCCCAAGCGCATGCGCTGGGGCGCGCGCAAAACCGAATTCGTCCGCCCGAGCCAGTGGCTGGTGATGCTGTTCGGTGACGAGGTGATCGACTGCGAAATCCTCGCACAGCAAGCCGGTCGCGTATCCCGTGGCCACCGCTTCCACGCCAACCATGAGGTGCGTATCAGCGCGCCGGCCAACTACGCCGAAGACCTGCGCAGCGCCTATGTGATTGCCGACTTCGCCGAGCGCCGCGCGCAGATCGCTGCCCGCGTCGACCAGCTTGCCGCCGAGCAGCAGGGCACGGCCATCGTGCCACCAGCGTTGCTGGATGAAGTCAGCGCCCTGGTCGAATGGCCGGTGCCGCTGGTCTGCTCGTTCGAGGAGCGCTTCCTCGAAGTGCCGCAGGAAGCGCTGATCACCACCATGCAGGACAACCAGAAGTACTTCTGCCTGCTGGACGCCAACGGCAAGCTGCTGCCACGCTTTATCACCGTGGCCAACGTCGAGAGCAAAGACCCGGCGCAGATCATTTCCGGTAACGAGAAGGTGGTGCGTCCGCGCCTGACCGACGCCGAGTTCTTCTTTAAGCAGGACAAGAAGCAGAAGCTGGAAAGCTTCAACCAGCGCCTGGCCAATGTGGTGTTCCAGGCCCAGCTCGGTTCGGTCTATGACAAGGCTCAGCGGGTTTCCGCCCTGGCCGGTTTTATCGCCCAACGCATCGGTGGCGACGCTACCCGCGCCGCGCGGGCCGGCCTGCTGTGCAAGTGCGACCTGGCCAGCGAGATGGTCGGCGAATTCCCGGAAATGCAGGGCATCGCCGGTTACTACTACGCCAAGCATGACGGCGAAGCCGAAGACGTGGCCCTGGCGCTGAACGAGCAATATATGCCGCGCGGTGCCGGCGCTGAGCTGCCGAGTACCCTCACCGGTGCCGCCGTGGCCCTGTCCGATAAGCTGGACACCCTGGTCGGCATCTTCGGCATCGGCATGCTGCCCACCGGCAGCAAGGACCCCTACGCCCTGCGTCGTGCGGCCCTCGGCGTGCTGCGCATCCTGATTGAGAAGCAGCTGGATCTGGACCTGGTTGAGGCAGTCAAGTTTGCTTACGCCCAATACGTCCAACAGATGGTCGATAAAGGTCAGACAGGCATTAGCCTTGATGAACAGCTGGTGCTGGACTTTATCTTCGACCGTCTGCGCGCCCGTTATGAGGACGAAGGCGTCGAAGTGGCTGTGTACCAGGCCGTACGTGCGATCAGCCCGACCTCGCCGCTGGACTTCGATCAGCGCGTGCAGGCCGTGCAGGCCTTCCGTGCATTGCCGCAGGCGGCGGCTCTCGCGGCAGCGAACAAGCGCGTGTCCAACCTGCTGAGCAAGGCCGAAGGCCAGGTCGCAGCGAGCGTCGAAGCGCATCACTTCGACAGCCCCAGCGAGTTCGCTCTCAACGCCGCTATCCAGCAGGCCGAGCATGCGGTACGGCCGCTGGCTGAAGCCCGTCAGTACAACCTGGCGCTGAGCCAGCTGGCCAACCTGCGCGAGCCGGTGGACGCCTTCTTCGAGGCCGTACTGGTCAACGCCGAAGACCCTGCCGTGCGGGCCAACCGCTATGCGCTGCTGGCCAAGCTGCGTGGCCTGTTCCTCGGTGTGGCCGATATCTCGGTACTCGGCTAAGCACACCACGTAGGATGGGTTGAGCGCAGCGATACCCATCACAACAGCATGGGTTACGCCGCTTTGCGGCTAACCCATCCTACGGATTTTGAGCTTGCCGCTATGAAACTGCTGATTCTCGACCGCGACGGCGTGATCAATTACGACTCCGACGCCTATATCAAAAGCCTCGCCGAATGGACTCCATTGCCCGGTGCCATCGAAGCTATCGCGCGCCTGTCGCAAGCCGGCTGGACCGTCGCCGTGGCCACCAATCAGTCCGGGGTTGCCCGCGGTTATTACGACCTGGCCACCCTGGAAGCCATGCACGCGCGCCTGCGCGAACTGGTGGCGGCGCAGGGCGGCGAGCTGGGCTTGATCGTGCACTGCATCCACGGCCCGGATGAGGGCTGCAACTGCCGCAAACCGAAACCCGGCATGCTCGAGCAGATTGCTGCGTACTATGGCGTGGCACTCAAGGGCGTCTGGTTTGTCGGAGACAGCAGCGGTGACCTGACAGCGGCCAGCGCCGTCGATTGTCAGCCAGTTTTAGTAAAGACCGGCAAGGGCGAACGCACCCTGGCGAAAGGATTGCCAGCGGGCACCCTGGTATTCGATGATCTGGCGGCGGTTGCCGATCAGCTTCTCCACTTATAAAGCAGGCGCTGCCTGCGACGGTAAAAGCTCCCATGTCGACAGTGCAGACCCTCAGAACCTTCCTCTTCTACCTGCTGCTGGCTTCCACCTCCTTCTTCTGGTGCACCCTCAGCGTCTTCGTCGCGCCCTTTCTGCCGTTTCGTGCACGCTACCGCTTTGTCGTGCAGAACTGGTGCCGCTGCGCCACCTGGCTGGCCAAGGTGGTGGTCGGCATCAACTACGAGATCAAGGGCCTGGAGAATATCCCCGATAAGCCTTGCGTGATCCTCGCCAAACACCAAAGCACCTGGGAAACCTTTTTCCTTTGCGGCTACTTCGAGCCGCTGAGCCAGGTGGTCAAACGCGAGCTGCTGTATGTGCCGTTCTTCGGCTGGGCCATGGCCATGCTCAAGCCCATCGCGATTGACCGCAGCAACCCCAAGGCGGCGCTCAAGCAGCTGGCCAAACTCGGCCACAAGCGCCTGGGGCAGGGTGCCTGGGTGCTGGTGTTCCCGGAAGGCACACGCATTCCACCAGGCCAGATCGGCAAGTTCAGCCGAGGCGGTGCCTCCCTCGCCGTGAATGCCAACCTGCCGGTGCTGCCGGTTGCCCACAACGCCGGCGAGTTCTGGCCCAAGCAGGGCTGGCGTAAGACCCCTGGAACCGTCCAGGTGATTATCGGCCCACCGATGTACGCCGAAGGCACAGGCCCACGCGCCATCGCCGAACTCAACGACCGCGCCTTTGCCTGGGTCAGCCAGGCGCAACGCGATATCGGCTCACTGGATGCGCAGAGCCAGCCGCTGGAGACACAAGAGTCGGCCTAGGCCAATTGTGGATAACCTGTGCGCGAAATACCGGCAGAGTGCCATTAAGACTTTCAAGATAATGATTAATAAGCAGTTTTCATGAAGGCCTGACTAACAGCGTTTCGTGCATAAGTTTTTCCAGAGCAATCCAAAGCCGGCCATAGTGCCGGCTTTTTATCGCTCGAATTTTCTGACCCTGCGCCTACATTTATTCGTACGATCCCTGATGTTCCATGTGGAACAAAAAAGCCCCTGCTGAGATTAATCAGCAGGGGCTTTTTATTTAGATGCCTGAACGTGTTCAGGCATCCCCTAGGCTGTTGGAGGTCGAAAGCATAAATGCTCAAGCAGATCACCACCATCCATCCTGCCGGCACCACCTTTTCAGTCGTAGGAGAACAGCTGGCCCAACCTGTTATTTGAGGCGCTCGGCTGCCTTGCGGTAAGCCTGCTCACGCTCACGGCGATCAACCACGACCACAAACACCACCACCTCATGGTCAATCACCTGGTACACCAAGCGGTAGCCGCTGCTGCGCAGTTTGATCTTGTAGCAATCCGGCAGCGAATGGAGGCGGTTTGCTTCGATTCGCGGATTGAGCAATACCTCAGCGAGTTTTTTCTTGAGCTGCTGGCGAACGGTATCACCCAGCTTTTGCCATTCCTTCAGTGCCCGCGCATCGAACTCAAGGCTATAGGTCATCCAGCGCAACCTTCACGCGCTGAGGAGCTGCCAGGCGTTCACGAACCGTGGCTATTAACGCTTCATCTTCCTCAGTCATCAGCACTGGACGAAATGGTAGCTGTCCGCGCTCAGCCACATACTGCAAAGCCTGGCGCATTAGCTCAGAAGGGGTGACGCCGAGCTTTTCCAGCTCACGGTAAGCCCGGACTTTAAGCTCGTCGTCGATACGGATATTGATGGATGCCATGACCGACCCTCGACTGTAATTACAAACGTCATTACAGTGCCACCCTTGTGTTTTTTTGGCAACCGTCGATTGCCTGATCGAGTCAAAGTGCGGATAACCCTAGGTAACCGGACAATTGCTGATGCTATTTGTGTAATCGCTGCACTGCTCAAAGAAAAACCCCGGCGCTAGGCCGGGGTAGTGGCAGATTTCATCATGACAATAACTCGCACAATCATGACAATTAACCTGCCCGTCGACAAACCGTTTAGAAGTCCAGGTTGGACACGGCCAGCGCGTTGGTCTCGATAAAGTCCCTACGCGGTTCTACAGCGTCACCCATCAAAGTGTTGAAGATCTGATCGGCAGCGATCGCGTCTTCGATCCGCACCTTGAGCATGCGGCGCACTTCCGGGTCCATGGTGGTTTCCCAGAGCTGATCCGGGTTCATTTCACCCAGACCTTTATAGCGCTGAATGCTGTGGCGCTTGGTGCTTTCGGCCATCAGCCAGGCCAGCGCATCCTTGAAGGTGCTGACTGGCTTCTTGCGCTCGCCACGCTGCACGTAGGCACCGTCTTCCAGCAAGCTGTTGAGCTGGTCGCCCAGGCCGGTCACAGTCTTGTAGTCGTTACTGGCGAAGAAGTCGCGGTTGAAGACGATGTAGCTGGAAACCCCATGGGAAACCAGCTCGACCTGTGGCAACCAGAGGTGACGCTCCTGGTCTTCGTGCAGGCTGGTCTTGTACACCAGGCCGGACTTCTCCATGCCTTTGAGGCGGCCATCGAGCAGGGCGAGCCATTGCTGCATGGCCTCTTTATTCGCCAGCTGCTCGGTTTCCACACGCGGGATATAAACGAAGTGCTCGGTGAGCTCCAACGGGTACAGGCGCGACAGGCGCTTGAGAGTCTTCATCACCAGGCGATAATCGTTGACCAGACGCTCCAGCGACTCGCCAGACAGACCAGGCGCGCTTTCATTGACGTGCAGGCTGGCGTCTTCCAGGGCCGATTGGGTCATGTATTCATCCATGGCCTCGTCGTCCTTGATGTACTGCTCCTGCTTGCCCTTCTTCACCTTGTACAGCGGCGGTTGAGCGATATAAATGTAGCCACGCTCGACCAGCTCCGGCAGCTGACGGAAGAAGAAGGTCAGCAGCAGAGTACGGATGTGCGAACCGTCGACGTCGGCGTCGGTCATGATGATGATGTTGTGATAGCGCAGCTTGTCGATGTTGTACTCATCGCGGCCGATACCACAGCCCAGGGCGGTGATCAGGGTGCCGACTTCCTGGGAGGAAATCATCTTGTCGAAACGGGCTTTCTCGACGTTGAGGATCTTGCCCTTGAGCGGCAGGATCGCCTGGGTCTTGCGGTTACGGCCCTGTTTGGCAGAGCCGCCCGCGGAGTCCCCTTCCACGATATAGAGTTCGGAAAGGGCAGGGTCTTTCTCCTGGCAGTCGGCCAGTTTGCCCGGCAGCCCGGCGATATCCAGCGCGCCTTTACGGCGAGTCATTTCACGGGCTTTACGCGCCGCTTCACGAGCACGTGCAGCGTCGATCATCTTGCCGACCACGGCCTTGGCTTCGTTGGGGTTTTCCAACAGGAAGTCGGAGAAGTACTTGCCCATCTCCTGTTCCACCGCGGTTTTCACCTCGGAGGAAACCAGCTTGTCTTTGGTCTGTGAACTGAATTTCGGGTCCGGAACTTTGACCGAAATAATCGCGGTCAGGCCTTCACGGGCATCGTCACCGGTGGTGGCGATCTTGTGCTTCTTGGCCAAACCTTCCTGCTCGATATAGGCATTCAGGTTACGCGTCAGCGCCGAGCGGAAGCCGGCGAGGTGGGTACCACCGTCGCGCTGGGGAATGTTGTTGGTGAAGCACAGCAGGTTCTCGTTGAAGCTGTCGTTCCACTGCAGGGCGACTTCTACACCCACACCGTCATCACGCTGCACGGTGAAGTGGAACACCTGGTTGACCGCGGTCTTGTTGTGGTTGAGGTATTCAACGAAAGCACGCAGACCGCCTTCGTACTTGAACAGCTCTTCCTTACCGCTGCGTTCGTCCTTGAGAACGATGCCAACACCGGAGTTGAGGAACGACAATTCGCGCAGGCGCTTGGCCAGGATGTCCCAGCTGAAGTGGATATTAGCAAAGGTGTCTTCGGACGGTTTGAAGTGGATCTGCGTACCGGTGACATCGCTGTCACCAACCGCTGCAATCGGAGCCTGAGGCACGCCGTGGATGTAGGTCTGTTCCCAGATCTTGCCGCTACGGCGGATGGTCAGGATCAGTTCCTTGGACAGGGCGTTCACTACGGAAACACCCACGCCGTGCAGACCACCGGAAACCTTGTAGCTGTTGTCGTCGAACTTACCGCCGGCGTGCAGCACGGTCATGATGACTTCGGCAGCGGAAACGCCTTCTTCCTTGTGCATATCGACCGGGATACCGCGGCCGTTATCGCGCACGCTGATCGACTCATCCGGGTGGATGGTGATGGTGATTTCGCTGCAATGCCCAGCCAACGCCTCGTCAATCGAGTTGTCGACCACCTCGAACACCATGTGGTGCAGACCGCTGCCATCGTCGGTATCGCCGATGTACATGCCAGGCCGCTTGCGTACGGCATCCAGGCCCTTGAGGACCTTAATGTTATTGGAGTCGTACGTTTGGTTTTCGCTCATGCCTTCACTCCCGGTGGTCGTGGGTCTGGGTGATGCCACCATGTTCCACGTGGAACATGGCAACTGGCGTATCCGTGCGCCAGCCTTCCCTCAACAATTCATGGTCTACACAGGTGATGAACACCTGGCAGTGCAAGTCTTCCAACAATCGGCACAGCGCGCGACGATGCTGTTCATCCAGTTCTGACGGCAGGTCATCCACCAGATAGATGCATTGGCCGTGCTTGGCCTGATTGACTAAATGGCCCTGAGCAATGCGCAGGGCACATACAACTAATTTCTGCTGGCCGCGAGACAGAACCTCGGCGGCGTTATGTGCGCCTAGACGTAACCGTAAATCGGCACGCTGTGGGCCCGCTTGGGTATGACCCAACTGCTGATCGCGGGTGAGGGTAGAGGCGAGCACTTCAGTCAGCTCACGCTCTTTATCCCAACCTCGGTAGTAGCTGAGGCTTAGCCCTTGCAGATCAAGCAGCTCACTCAGGGTGCGCTCGAAGACCGGTTTCAGGGCCTGGATATAGGCACGTCTGTAGCCGTCTATTTCGTCGCTGGCCAGGCACAACTCACGATCCCAGGCCGCCTGCGAAGCGGCGTCAAGTGTACCATGCCGCAGCCACGAGTTCCGCTGACGCAGGGCCTTCTGCAGGCGCTGCCAGGCTGGCAGGAAGCGAGGTTCCACGTGGAACACTCCCCAATCGAGGAACTGTCGCCTGATCTTCGGTGCACCCTCCAGTAAACGGAAGCTGTCCGGATTGATCAGCTGCAGCGGCAATGTTTCGGCAAGCTGCGCCGCGCTACGGGCATTCTGCCCGTCGATGCGAATCTGAAATTCGCCCTGACGATCGCGGGAAATCCCCAGACTACTTTGCCGACCATCCGCCAACTGCACCTGGCCAAAGATGGTGCAGGCGAGTTGTTCGTACTGGATAACCGGAAGCAGCCGAGTACTGCGAAAGGAACGCGCCAAACCCAACAGATAGATGGCTTCGAGCAAGCTGGTTTTACCGCTGCCATTATCGCCGGAGAGGATGTTGATACGCGGGGAGGGGGAGAGGGTCACCGGGTGCAGGTTACGCACCGCGGTGACGGTAAAGCGAGTAAGGGACATTCAGTGATTACAGGCGCATCGGCATAACGACGTAGGACGAATCGTCGTTATCGGCTTCCTGCACCAGAGCACTGCTGTTGGCATCGGAGAGAATCAGACGCACCTGGTCGGTGGTCATCACGCTCAGTACGTCGAGCAGGTAGCTGACGTTGAAACCAATCTCCAGCGCGCTGCCGTTGTAGTCCACGGCGATCTCTTCCTCGGCTTCTTCCTGCTCAGGGTTGTTCGCCTGGATTTTCAGCAGGCCGGACTCCAGCTGCAGACGAATGCCACGGTACTTCTCGTTGGACAGAATCGCGGTACGGCTGAACGCTTCACGCAGGCCCTGACGATCGGCCACCACCAGCTTGTCGCCACCGCGCGGCAATACGCGCTCGTAATCCGGGAACTTGCCGTCGACCAGTTTCGAGGTGAAGGTAAACTCACCGGTGGTCGCACGAATGTGGTGCTGACCAAGAACGATGCTGACGCTGCCGTCTTGCTCGGTGAGCAGACGGGCCAGTTCGAGAATACCTTTGCGTGGCACGATGACCTGGTGGCGTTCAACCTGTTCGATTGCCGCCTCCATCGAACACATGGCCAGACGGTGACCGTCGGTGGCTACGGCGCGGAGGATGCCAGTCTGTACTTCCAGCAGCATGCCGTTGAGGTAATAACGCACGTCCTGCTGGGCCATGGCAAAGCTGGTGCGCTCGATCAAACGACGCAGTTTGCTTTGCACCAAGCTGAAGGTCAGCGAGCCTGGGCCTTCTTCGACGGTGGGGAAATCATTGGCGGGCAGGGTGGACAGACTGAAGCGGCTGCGACCGGCTTTGACCAGCAGCTTCTGCTCGTCGATACGGATATCGATCAGGGCGTCAGCCGG
Source organism: Pseudomonas sp. (assembly GCF_049653025.1). Classification (GTDB taxonomy): domain Bacteria; phylum Pseudomonadota; class Gammaproteobacteria; order Pseudomonadales; family Pseudomonadaceae; genus Aquipseudomonas. The sequence goes on from NZ_JBASFM010000002.1 coordinate 23,363, forward strand.
CAGGCTTTTGCAGATGTCCATCAGCTTGCGCGCCGGCACGGTGATCTCACCGGACTCCGCTGGCTCTTCCAGGGTGACCCGGCCGACCAGTTCGACTTCGAGGTCGGTACCGGTCAACGACAGTTGCTGGCCTTCAACCACCAGCAGAACGTTCGAGAGCACCGGCAAGGTCTGACGGCGTTCCACGACGCCGGCGACCAGTTGCAGAGGTTTCAACAAGGCTTCGCGTTGAATGGTGAAATGCATGGTCTAGTCCCTTGCCTAGTGGAGTTGCGTATTAGGTAGTCAGCGTACGCAGCAAATTCTTATAGTCCTCGCGGATGTCCGCGTCGGATTCCTTAAGTTCAGCAATCTTACGACAAGCATGCAATACCGTCGTGTGATCGCGGCCGCCAAAGGCATCACCAATTTCCGGCAAGCTGTGGTTGGTCAGCTCTTTCGATAAGGCCATCGCTACCTGACGGGGGCGAGCGACCGAACGCGAACGACGCTTGGACAGCAGGTCGGAAATCTTGATCTTGTAGTACTCGGCCACCGTGCGCTGGATGTTGTCGATGCTGACCAGCTTGTCCTGCAGCGCCAACAGATCCTTGAGCGATTCGCGAATCAGCTCGATGGTAATGTCGCGGCCCATGAAGTGCGAGTGAGCAATCACCCGCTTCAAGGCACCTTCCAGCTCACGTACGTTGGAACGAATGCGCTGGGCAATAAAGAAGGCGGCGTCATGCGGCAGATCGACTTTGGCCTGGTCGGCCTTCTTCATCAAAATCGCCACGCGGGTTTCCAGCTCAGGCGGCTCGACGGCCACCGTCAGGCCCCAACCGAAACGCGATTTCAGGCGCTCTTCCAACCCTTCGATTTCTTTCGGGTAACGGTCGCTGGTGAGAATCACCTGCTGACCACCTTCAAGCAGCGCGTTGAAGGTGTGGAAGAACTCTTCCTGGGAACGCTCTTTCTTGGCGAAGAATTGAATGTCGTCGATCAGCAGCGCATCGACCGAACGGTAGAAGCGCTTGAATTCGTTGATTGCGTTCAGCTGCAACGCCTTGACCATGTCCGCGACGAAACGCTCGGAATGCAGGTACACCACCTTGGCATTCGGGTTCTTCGCCAGCAGGTGGTTGCCCACCGCATGCATCAAGTGGGTCTTACCCAAGCCGACGCCACCATAAAGGAACAGCGGGTTGTAACCGTGCTTGGGGTTGTCCGCCACCTGCCAGGCTGCCGCACGGGCCAGCTGGTTGGATTTACCTTCGACGAAGTTATCGAAGGTAAAGGTGCGATTCAGATAACTGGTGTGCTTCAAGCCGCCTTCGACCTGCACCGAACGTTCAGTACGCGCTGGGGCCTGCTGACTGGCGGCACCGGCCATCGGATCAAAGCTGGCGCGTGAAGGTTCGGCCTGGCTATTAACAGCGGCGGTGGTAGTGGGCGCTGGTGGCGGATTATTGGCAACCGGCACGGAGGCGCTGACGGCAGCCCGAGGGGCGGCGCTGCGTTTGCTGCCTATTAATAAGGAGAGTGCCGGCACCAGACCGTTAGTCCGCTCGCTCAGCAACTCCAGCAGACGGCTGAGGTACTTATCGTTGACCCAGTCGAGGACAAAACGGTTCGGCGCATAAACGCGAAGCTCGTCGCCTTCGGCTTCGACCTGCAGTGGACGGATCCAGGTGTTGAATTGCTGAGCAGGTAGCTCATCGCGCAGAAGCTCGACGCACTGCTGCCAAAGTTCCACAGACACGGACATCCCCTAAATCGAAAGGCGGTGAGGCAAAAACAGCCGTCATTGTAGCCGCCAAGGCTTGAGTTATCCACACGTACGCTTGCTTATGAGCAAGTAAAATCAAGGTGTTATTGGCTTTCTGCACGAATAACGCAAACTCGATAAAGGCTGTGGATAACCGCCCACAAGCCCATCGGATAAACCAGGGTCAAACCCGGTGGAAAACCCTGCTGTGGGTAAAAGGCCATTCCATCCTCAGCTTATGCGCTGCTTCCACACAGCTGCAGCACCTCTTTTCGACAGACTTACTCTGCGCTGAACAGCCTTAAATCATTGACGTTCAAGCACTTATGCACAGATAGAGGGCAAGCTAATAGTTACTAACACTACAAAAGATCTTTAAATATTCTCTTCTTTATATTTCTTTATGCAGGAAAAGCCTGGTTGGAAATTGACCTGACCCTCGGGTTTCTCTAGAATTGCCGGTCTCTTAAAACGGGGGCCATTCCGGCCCGTAGTCGACCACCCAGGTACCGCATCATGAAACGTACTTTCCAACCCAGCACTATCAAACGCGCTCGCACCCACGGTTTCCGTGCTCGTATGGCCACCAAGAACGGCCGTGCTGTCCTGTCGCGTCGCCGCGCCAAGGGCCGTAAGCGTCTCGCCGTCTAATTTTCGGTCTTGTGGTGAGTCGAGACTTCAGTCGGGAAAAGCGTCTGCTAACCCCCCGGCAATTCAAGGCAGTCTTCGACTCCCCTAGCGGCAAAGCTCCGGGCAAAAATGTCCTGCTGCTGGCGCGCAACAATGACCTTGATCACCCCCGTCTGGGTTTGGTGATCGGTAAGAAGAGCGTCAAGCTCTCGGTTGAGCGCAATCGCCTGAAACGCCAGATCCGCGAATCGTTCCGTCTCAACCAGGACAACCTGGTGGGATGGGACATCGTGGTGGTGGCGCGTAAAGGCCTCGGCGATCTGGAAAATGTCGAACTGGCCCGCCAGTTTGGCAAGCTCTGGAAACGACTCGAGCGCAGCAAGCCAAGCCCGCAAGCCGAAACCGGGGTAAGCGACAGTCCCCATGCGTAAACTGGCTTTGCTTCCCATCCAGTTCTACCGCTACGCCATCAGCCCTTTGATGGCCAGTCACTGTCGCTTTTACCCAAGCTGCTCTTGCTACGCGCAGGAAGCCATAGAACAACATGGCGTCATGCGCGGTGGCTGGCTGACCGTGCGTCGGCTCGGCCGCTGTCACCCGTGGAATGCCGGTGGCTACGACCCGGTTCCCCTCGCAAAAACCTCCCGTTCCTCTTCGATGGCCGAATAATCATGGATATTCAACGCTCGATCCTGATCGTCGCCCTGGCAATCGTGTCCTATATGATGGTTCTCCAGTGGAACCAGGACTACGGTCAAGCGGCCCTGCCGACTGAAATTGCCGCGACCAGCAGCACTGTCCCGGGTCTGCCGGACACGCCTGCAGCCACCGCAGCTTCTGCTGGCGGTGATGATATTCCGAGCACTGCCGCGCCAATCGAAGCGGGCTCGGTCAGTGCCACCGCCGCAGTCGCCAACGACGAACTGATTCGGGTAAAAACCGATGTCCTCGATCTGGCCATCGACCCACGCGGCGGTGACGTGGTGCAACTGCGCTTGCCGCAGTACCCGCGTCGTCAGGACCGTCCAGACGTGCCATTCCAGCTGTTCGATAACGGTGGCGAACGCACTTACCTGGCGCAAAGCGGTTTGATCGGGACTAACGCCCCGGACAAATCCAGCGGCCGTGCCCTGTGGAGCAGCGCGCAGAAGAGCTACGAACTGGCCGACGGTCAAGAGCAACTGCAAGTTGACCTGACCCTCAGCGAAGACGGCGTCAACTACATCAAGCGCTTCACCTTCAAGCGTGGCTTGAACGCCGAGTGCTCGAGCAAGCAGCAACAGCAGAAAAAGCCGGGTTGCGTAGACCCGTCGTCGTATCAGGTGACTGTCAGCTACCTGATCGACAACCAGAGCAGCACCGCCTGGAGCGGCAACATGTTTGCCCAGCTCAAGCGTGATGGCAGCGACGATCCGTCCTCCACCACCGCAACCGGCACCGCGACTTACCTGGGTGGTGCACTCTGGACCACCGAAGAGCCGTACAAAAAAGTGTCGATGAAAGATATCGACAAACAAGCCTTCAAAGAAACCGTTCAAGGAGGCTGGGTTGCCTGGCTACAGCATTACTTCGTCACTGCCTGGATTCCAAGCAAAGACAGCACTAACCAAATACAGACCCGTAAAGACAGCCAAGGCAACTACATTGTCGGCTTTACCGGCCCGGCCCTTCAGGTTGCTGCCGGCGCTCAAGGCGAAACCAGTGCAGTTCTGTATGCCGGCCCGAAGCTACAAGGTCATCTGAAAACCCTGTCGCCCGGTCTTGAGCTGACGGTCGACTACGGCATTCTGTGGTTCCTCGCTCAGCCGATCTTCTGGCTGCTGGAAGTTATCCACAACCTGCTGGGTAACTGGGGTTGGTCGATCATCATGTTGACCGTGATCATCAAACTGATCTTCTTCCCACTCTCGGCCGCCAGCTACAAGTCGATGGCGCGTATGCGTGCCGTGGCCCCGAAACTGGCGCAGCTGAAAGAGCAGTTCGGTGACGATCGCCAGAAGATGTCCCAGGCGATGATGGAGCTGTACAAGAAAGAGAAGATCAACCCGCTGGGCGGCTGCCTGCCGATCCTGGTGCAGATGCCGGTTTTCCTCGCGCTGTACTGGGTGCTGCTGGAAAGCGTGGAAATGCGCCAGGCCCCGTGGCTGCTGTGGATAACTGACCTGGCGATCAAAGACCCGTTCTTTATCCTGCCGATCATCATGGGCGCGACCATGTTTATCCAGCAGCAGCTCAACCCGACGCCGCCGGACCCGATGCAAGCCAAGGTACTGAAGATGATGCCGATCATTTTCACCTTCTTCTTCCTCTGGTTCCCGGCTGGTCTGGTGCTGTACTGGGTGGTCAACAACGTCTTGTCGATCGCACAGCAGTGGTACATTACCCGCAAGATCGAAGCCGCAGCCAAGGCCGCTGAAGCCTAAGTCGCACAAGCTTCTAAGCTGGATAAAACGCCCCTCTTCAGGGGCGTTTTGCTATGTCGTATCTGGAGACCCGCATGCAAACAGCCCGTGAAACCATTGCCGCCGTTGCCACCGCCCAAGGCCGTGGCGGCGTCGGTATCGTGCGTGTGTCCGGCCCACTGGCAGGAACACTGGCTGAGGCGATCTGCCGGCGTGAACTGAAGCCGCGCTATGCGCATTACGGCCCGTTCTTCGCCGACGCCGAACAGGTGCTGGATGAAGGCCTGGCGCTGTACTTTCCCGGACCGAACTCGTTTACCGGCGAAGACGTACTGGAACTGCAGGGGCATGGCGGCCCAGTGGTGCTCGACCTGCTGCTGCGTCGCTGTGTACAACTCGGCGCACGACTGGCGCGCCCGGGAGAGTTCAGCGAACGCGCCTTTCTCAATGACAAGCTCGACCTGGCGCAAGCCGAAGCAATTGCCGACCTGATCGAGGCCAGCTCCGAGCAGGCCGCGCGCAATGCCCTGCGTTCGCTGCAGGGCGAGTTCTCCCGTCGTGTGCATGGCCTGACCGAGCGGCTGATCAGCCTGCGCATCTATGTCGAAGCGGCCATCGACTTCCCGGAAGAAGAAATCGACTTTCTCGCCGATGGTCATGTGCTCAACCTGCTCGATGGCGTGCGCACCGATCTAACGGGTGTGCTGCGTGAGGCCGGTCAGGGTGCCCTGCTGCGCGATGGCATGACCGTGGTGATTGCCGGTAGGCCGAATGCCGGAAAATCCAGCTTGCTCAACGCCCTGGCCGGTCGCGAGGCCGCTATCGTCACCGAGATCGCCGGCACCACCCGCGACGTGCTGCGCGAACATATCCACATCGATGGCATGCCGCTGCACGTAGTGGACACTGCCGGCTTGCGTGACACCGAGGATCAGGTCGAACGCATCGGCGTCGAGCGTGCGCTGAAAGCCATTGGTGAAGCCGACCGCATCCTGCTGGTGGTGGATGCCACAGCCCCCGAAGCCGACGACCCCTTTGCCCTGTGGCCGGAGTTTCTCGACCAACACCCTGATCCGGCCAAGGTCACCCTGATTCGCAACAAGGCCGACCTGTCTGGCGAGTCGGTGGTGCTGGAAGTCTGCAATGATGGCCACGTCACCATCAGCCTGTCGGCCAAATCCGCTGAGGGTCTGGATCTGCTCAGAGAACACCTCAAGGCCTGTATGGGCTATGAACAGACCTCAGAGAGCAGCTTTAGCGCGCGCAGACGCCACCTGGAGGCGCTACGCCAGGCCGCCACTCACCTTGAGCACGGCCACGCCCAGTTGACCTTGGCTGGGGCTGGCGAACTGCTCGCTGAAGACCTGCGTATGGCTCAGCAAGCCCTGGGCGAAATCACCGGGGCCTTCAGCTCCGATGACCTACTGGGTCGAATCTTTTCCAGTTTTTGTATTGGTAAGTAGCCACGGAGTGGCCTCGCATGAAATTCCAACCGTTATTGTCCGGTACCGCGCTAGTGCTTCTGCACGGTCCGCTGCTTGCCGCGGGCATGGACTGTAGGCTTGCCGCTACAACGAGCGAGCAAACCATCTGTGCGAGCCCCAACCTATACCGACTCGACCAGCGCATGGGAGAGCTCTACAGCAATCTGGCAAAGGGTTATCCACAGAAGCTTCCTGCATTACGGCAGACACAACGAGCCTGGCTGAAACAGCGCGATCGATGCTTGGCTGTCGAGGACTGCCTGACGCAAGAGTACGACCAGCGCTTGGCCGCTTTACATGTGCAGTTGCGTGATCACCTTGCCTACCAGCCGGATGATATCGATCGGCTGGCTCTGGAGGATCTGCGCCTGGCCGTCGAACAGACAAGCCAGAGCAACACGGAGTTTCCTCTCGAGTCGGTACTGGAAAGTCTGCTGATCACGTCGGGGGAAACCCGCTTCAACAACGTCAGTAACGATCAGAGTTCCTCGTCAGAATCGGCTCGTTTCCCCATGCAACGTCCGGATGGCGTCAGCGCGGACGAATGGCAGGCCCTACTGGCCTCAGAAGTCGAAACCATCGGTGAGAACGGCAACACCAGCTATACCCTGATCGACCTGAATGGCGATGGCCTGCGCGACCTGATAATCGACACCTACTACGGTGGCACCGGGTTGTTCTCTTATATAGGTACGCTGCAACGCAGCGGCGAGCGTTTTTTCAGTAGCCGGCCAGTTGATCACAACAACCGTTCCGAGGAAGACCCACCCGGTTATCTCTATTCGCTGAATGGACGTGGCGCCAATCAGGCGGCTTACTGGATAGAACTGCGCGGACGGCGCTATGCCGCCTACCATGTTGGCTACTACGGCATCGACTATCTCTATCTGCTGCCCCCGCTGGCTCTGGCAGGACAGGTGCCTACCCTGACCCTGAATTATCGCTACCAATTATCCATCCCAAGGATTCAGACAGATGATGCTGCAGCCACTCAGATCGAATTGAGCGAGGTGCATCACGCGGCGCTGACCCACGCCCTGAGCCTTGTCGATGCCGAACCCGGCAACCTTGACGGCCCGCTCTGCCCGATCCCTGCGGGTACGCAGGAAGATCGGCTTGGTGCCTATTACGGCTTTGGACCTGGGCACTACACCTATGAAGTCGTCACCGATATGGCCGTCATCCTCGATGGTTACTGCCACGTAGCCAGGTTGGCGAACTGGTTCGGTAGCTATTCTGCCAAACAGGGATTGCACGCGCAGCTGTGGATAAAGCGGCCTGGTTCGGATAGCGAAGGTCAGGTTTACCAGGTGCACGGTCGGCGCCAGATCAAAAACGCTGCAGCCTCGATAGGCCGAGTAGAGGGTGACAACGGCTTCTAACCCTATCCTTCTAAGCGACGCAGCGTAGTAGCTTGATGCGCCTGTAGGCCTGCTTGGCTGATGGGTTACGGCGCATCTGAAACCCTCTTGAATCTAACATTCCCTTTCTGCGGCTACTAAAACCTCATTTATGTCGTCCAGGCAGGCATTCGCCTGGGCGAAATATGGGCGGCCAAGCACTTATTAATCCATCTAAGCCCTGTGGAAAACCGGCCCTAAGCCCTGCCTATAACCCGGTGATAAAACGGAGGATAACCGCCCCTGTGGATAACCATCTATTTCATCCACAGCTTGCGTACGGCAACTGAACAGGCAGATGGCAGGATCAGCACAGACTTTTTAAACGCTGTAAGTATTGAATCCATTGACCTGTAGCGATCTATCCACAGAAAAGCCGTTGCTAAGTAATAAACATATAAACAAGGCTTTATAAAAATTCTCTCTTTTATTCTTTATTAACCGAACGACTTGCATGGCACCCAAGGCAGCTGGCTATTTTTTGTGCAAAAGGCTTCTTTCACACCGGCTAAATCCCTATACTTGCCGCCTTTCCCGCTTTTCAAACCAAAAAGCCCCCCATTTCTCAACAGGCACGAGGTGCGTGGTGGATTTCCCTTCCCGTTTTCAGGTGATCGTCATCGGCGGCGGTCATGCCGGTACCGAGGCTGCGCTGGCAGCTGCACGCATGGGGGTAAAAACCCTGCTGCTGACCCATAACGTGGAAACACTTGGGCAGATGAGCTGCAACCCGGCCATTGGCGGGATTGGCAAGAGCCATCTGGTCAAGGAAATCGACGCCCTCGGCGGTGCCATGGCTGAAGCCACCGACAAAGGTGGTATCCAGTTCCGCGTGCTCAACAGCCGTAAAGGCCCAGCGGTACGCGCCACTCGTGCCCAGGCCGATCGGGTGCTGTACAAAGCCGCTATCCGTGAAACCCTGGAAAACCAGGCCAACCTGTGGATATTTCAGCAGGCAGCCGATGACCTGATCGTCGATAACGACGAAGTCAAAGGCGTAGTCACCCAGATGGGCCTGCGTTTCCTCGCGGATTCCGTAGTGTTGACCACGGGTACCTTCCTCGGTGGACTTATCCACATAGGCCTGCAGAACTACTCCGGCGGTCGTGCCGGTGATCCACCCTCAATCGCCCTGGCCCATCGCCTGCGTGAATTGCCGCTGCGCGTTGGTCGTTTGAAAACCGGTACGCCACCCCGCATCGACGGCCGTTCGGTGGACTTCTCGGTAATGACCGAGCAGCCGGGCGATACGCCAACGCCGCTGATGTCCTTCCTCGGGCGTGCCGAGCAGCAACCACGGCAGGTCAGCTGCTGGATCACCCACACCAACGCGCGTACTCACGAAATCATCGCGGCCAACCTCGATCGCTCGCCGATGTACTCAGGCGTGATCGAGGGCGTCGGTCCCCGCTATTGCCCGTCGATCGAAGACAAGATCCACCGCTTCGCCGACAAGGACAGCCACCAGGTATTTATCGAGCCCGAAGGCTTGAATACCCATGAGCTGTACCCGAATGGTATCTCCACCTCGCTGCCGTTCGATGTGCAATTGCAGATCGTGCGCAGCATCCGCGGCATGGAGAACGCCCATATCGTGCGCCCCGGCTACGCCATCGAGTACGACTACTTCGACCCGCGTGACCTCAAGTACAGCCTGGAAACCAAGGTGATTGCCGGGCTGTTCTTCGCCGGGCAGATCAACGGCACCACCGGCTACGAAGAAGCCGGTGCCCAGGGTTTGCTCGCGGGCTGCAACGCCGCGCTGCGCGCGCAGGGCAAGGACAGTTGGTGTCCGCGTCGTGATGAGGCCTACATCGGCGTGCTGGTCGATGACCTGATCACCCTGGGTACCCAGGAGCCGTACCGCATGTTCACTTCGCGCGCCGAATACCGGTTGATCCTGCGCGAAGACAACGCCGACCTGCGCCTGACCGAGAAAGGTCGCGAGCTGGGCTTGGTCGATGATGTGCGTTGGGCCGCGTTCGAAACCAAGCGCGAAGCCATCGTGCAGGAAGAACAACGGCTGAAAAGCAGCTGGGTGCGCCCAGGCACACCCCAGGGTGATGCAATTGCCGCGTATTTCGGTACGCCGCTGACCCACGAATACAACCTGCTCAACCTGCTGTCGCGCCCGGAAATCGATTACGCCGGCCTGATCTCCATCACCGGCGGCGGGGCGCAAGACCCGCAAGTGGCCGAGCAGGTCGAGATCAAGACCAAGTACGCCGGTTATATCGACCGCCAGCAGGACGAAATCGCCCGCCTGCGCGCCAGTGAAGACACCAAGCTGCCTCTCGATATCGACTACGCAGGGATTTCCGGGCTGTCCAAGGAAATCCAGCACAAGCTTGGTAACACTCGCCCGGAAACTCTGGGCCAGGCCTCGCGGATTCCCGGCGTCACTCCGGCAGCGATTTCCCTGCTGCTGATCCACCTGAAAAAGCGCACTGCCGGTCAGCAGTTGGAGCACAGCGCCTGATGTCTCTGGTCACCGCCCGTCACGCCGAAGAACTGCGCCAGGGTGCCATTGAGCTGGGCGTCGAACTCAGCACTGAGCAGCACGAGCAGTTGCTGGCCTACCTGGCCCTGCTGATCAAGTGGAACAAGGCCTACAACCTCACCGCGGTGCGCGATCCCAATGAAATGGTCTCGCGCCATCTGCTCGACAGCCTGTCTGTGGTGCCTTTCGTCACCGAGGCTGGGGATAATTGGCTGGATGTCGGCAGCGGCGGCGGCATGCCTGGGATTCCCCTGGCCATCCTGTTTCCCGAGCGGCAGTTCACCCTGCTGGATTCCAACGGCAAGAAGACTCGCTTCCTGACTCAGGTGAAGCTGGAGTTGAAACTGGCCAACCTGCAAGTTATCCACAGCCGCGTTGAAGAGTTCCGTCCCGAGCAGCCATTCAGCGGTATCTGTTCACGGGCGTTCAGTTCGCTGGAGGATTTCAGCAACTGGACCCGGCACCTAGGCAACGGTGATACCCAGTGGTTGGCGATGAAAGGCGTACACCCAGATGACGAGCTGCAGGCCCTGCCTGCGGACTTCCGTCTCACGGCCACTCATGTGCTCAAGGTTCCCGGTTGCCAAGGTCAGCGCCATCTGCTGATACTGCGTCGCTCGGTCTAGGGGGAACGCAGCATGGCTAAGGTATTCGCAATCGCTAACCAGAAAGGCGGCGTGGGCAAAACCACCACCTGCATCAATCTGGCTGCCTCGCTGGTGGCGACCAAGCGCCGTGTGCTGCTGATCGACCTCGATCCCCAGGGCAACGCGACCATGGGCAGCGGCGTGGATAAACACGGCCTTGAGCACTCGATCTACGACGTGCTGATCGGCGAGTGCAACCTGGTCGATGCCATGCAGTTCTCCGAGCACGGCGGTTATCAGCTGCTGCCGGCCAACCGCGACCTGACCGCTGCCGAAGTCTCGCTGCTGGAAATGAAAATGAAGGAAAGCCGCCTGCGTTATGCGTTGGCGCCGATCCGCGAGAATTACGATTACATCTTGATCGACTGCCCGCCGGCGTTGTCGATGCTTACGGTTAACGCCCTGGTGGCCGCCGATGGCGTGATCATCCCGATGCAGTGCGAGTACTACGCGCTTGAGGGTTTGAGCGACCTGGTCAACAGCATCCAGCGCATCGCCGAGCTATTGAACCCCAAGCTGAAGATCGAAGGCCTGCTGCGCACCATGTACGACCCGCGCATCAGCCTGACCAACGATGTTTCGGCGCAGCTCAAACAACACTTCCCCGATCAGCTCTACGACGTGGTCATCCCGCGTAACGTGCGCCTGGCCGAGGCACCGAGCTTCGGCATGCCGGCACTGGTGTACGACAAGCAATCCCGTGGTGCCATTGCCTACCTGGCCCTGGCCGGCGAACTGGTCCGCCGCCAGCGCGCCAGTGCCCACACCGCAACCGCATAAGGAAATTCGCATGGCGCTGAAAAAACGAGGACTGGGACGCGGTTTGGACGCTCTGCTGGGCGGCACCAGTGTCAGTGCGTTGCAGGAAGAAGCCGCGCAGGTCGATAGCCGTGAACTGCAATACGTGCCGCTGGACCTGATTCAGCGCGGCAAATACCAGCCACGCCGCGACATGGATTCGACCGCTCTGGAAGAACTGGCGCAGTCGATCAAATCCCATGGCGTGATGCAGCCCATCGTGGTGCGGCCGATTGGTGGCGGGCGCTTCGAGATCGTCGCCGGTGAACGCCGCTGGCGTGCCAGTCAGCAAGCCGGCCTGGACAAGATTCCGGCCATGGTTCGCGAACTGCCGGACGAAGCCGCCATCGCCATGGCGCTGATCGAGAACATCCAGCGCGAAGACCTCAATCCGATTGAGGAAGCCATGGCCCTGCAGCGCTTGCAGCAGGAGTTTCAGCTGACCCAGCAGCAAGTGGCCGAAGCGGTGGGCAAATCGCGGGTGACCATCACCAACCTGTTGCGCCTGATTGCGTTGCCGGAAGAGATCAAGATCCTGCTGTCCCACGGTGACCTGGAAATGGGTCATGCCCGCGCCCTGCTCGGTTTACCGGCGGAACAGCAGACTGAAGGTGCGCGACATGTTGTCGCACGCGGCCTTACCGTGCGCCAAACCGAGGCACTGGTACGCCAGTGGTTGAACAGCAAAGAGAAGCCTGCGGCAGTCGCCAAGGTTGACCCGGACATCACCCGTCTGGAGCAGCGCCTGGCTGAGCGCCTGGGCTCTCCGGTGCAGATCAAGCATGGGCAGAAGGGCAAAGGTCAGCTGGTGATCAGTTACAGCTCGCTGGATGAATTGCAGGGTGTGCTGGCTCACATTCGCTGAAACAATTGGCTGTGTAGCGACTAGTCGGAAATCACTACCGGACAGTTGAACAGGGGGGGAAGCGCCCCTATACTCTGCGCGCATTTCGTCGGCACAAAGTATGCCAAGTTATTGATTTTTTGGGTGCCGACGCCCGAGTTCAGATTCCAGGAAAACATGATGGATGTCCGCATGCAGAATCGCCTGCCCTTCCATCGTCTAGCTGTTTTCCCGGTGCTGATGACGCAGCTGGTGGTCGTGCTGCTCATGGCAGCAGTGCTCTGGCAGTGGAAAGGCGTTGTAGCGGGTTATTCAGGGTTGTGCGGTGGCTTGATTGCCTGGCTACCGAATATGTATTTCGCCCACAAGGCGTTCCGTTTCAGTGGAGCGCGGGCCGCTCAAGCCATCGTCCGGTCTTTTTATGCCGGTGAGGCGGGCAAGCTTATTTTGACGGCAGCGTTGTTTACGCTGACGTTCGCAGGAGTGAAACCTTTGGCGCCGCTGGCGGTATTTGCGGTGTTCTTCGTGACCCAACTGGTCAACTGGTTTTCGCCACTGCTGATGAGAAAAAGACTTTCGAGACCTTAAGGCGTTTGAGGCAAACATGGCAGAACAAACCGCTTCGGGCTATATCCAGCACCACCTGCAGAACCTGACCTACGGGCAACTGCCGAATGGTGATTGGGGCTTTGCCCACACCGCACAAGAAGCCAAAGAAATGGGTTTTTGGGCGTTCCACGTCGATACCCTCGGCTGGTCCGTTGCCCTCGGCCTGCTTTTCGTCCTGCTGTTCCGCATGGCAGCGAAGAAGGCGACTTCCGGTCAACCTGGCGCACTGCAGAACTTCGTAGAAGTGCTGGTTGACTTCGTCGATGGCAGCGTCAAGGACAGCTTCCACGGTCGTAGCCCGGTGATTGCACCGCTGGCACTGACCATTTTTGTCTGGGTGTTCCTGATGAACGCCATCGACCTGATCCCGGTCGACTGGATTCCTCAAGTGGCCATGCTGGTGTCCGGCAACGAACATGTGTTCTTCCGTGCCGTACCGACCACCGACCCGAACGCCACCCTGGCTATGGCCTTCTCGGTGTTCGCCCTGATCATTTTCTACAGCATCAAGGTCAAGGGGCTCAAAGGCTTTATCGGCGAGCTGACCCTGCACCCGTTCGGCAGCAAGAACCTGCTGGTGCAGGCACTGCTGATTCCGGTCAACTTCCTGCTTGAATTCGTCACCCTGATCGCCAAGCCGATTTCCCTGGCTCTGCGTCTGTTCGGCAACATGTACGCCGGCGAGCTGGTGTTCATCCTGATTGCGGTGATGTTCGGCAGCGGCTTGCTCTGGCTGAGTGCCCTGGGCGTTGCCTTGCAGTGGGCGTGGGCGGTATTCCACATCCTGATCATCACCCTGCAAGCGTTCATCTTCATGATGCTGACCATCGTCTACCTGTCGATGGCGCACGAAGACAACCACTAAGAGCGTTTCGGCGCTCGCAGTGGACGCCCGCAAGGGCACTAGAAGTAGCGATTTTGCTTTACCGCTTTACCTTAGAAAACCTTAACCAATACGACATAAAAAGTCGGGAGGAAAGATGGAAACTGTAGTTGGTCTGACCGCTATCGCTGTAGCACTGCTGATTGGCCTGGGTGCCCTGGGTACCGCCATTGGTTTCGGCCTGCTGGGCGGCAAGTTCCTGGAAGGCGCTGCGCGTCAGCCGGAAATGGTTCCGATGCTGCAAGTGAAAATGTTCATCGTCGCTGGTCTGCTCGACGCCGTGACCATGATCGGTGTTGGTATCGCACTGTTCTTCACCTTCGCGAACCCCTTCGTTGGTCAAATCGCAGGCTAATTCACTCGTTTTCGAGTGAATTGGTTTGATGGACAACGAACGAGCGAGGTGTTGGCGTGAACATTAATGCAACCCTGATTGGCCAATCCGTTGCCTTCTTCATCTTCGTGCTGTTCTGCATGAAGTACGTGTGGCCTCCGGTCATTACGGCTTTGCAAGAACGTCAGAAGAAGATCGCAGACGGCCTGGACGCTGCTAGCCGTGCGGCTCGTGACCTGGAGTTGGCCCAAGAGAAAGTGGGTCAGCAACTGCGCGAAGCCAAAGGCCAAGCAGCCGAGATCATTGAGCAAGCCAAGAAACGCGGTACCCAGATCGTCGACGAAGCCCGTGAACAGGCCCGTATCGAAGCTGACCGTGTGAAGGCTCAGGCTCAGGCCGAGATCGAACAGGAAATCAACGGTGTCAAAGACGCGCTGCGTGCCCAATTGGGTAGCCTGGCCGTTAGCGGTGCCGAGAAGATCCTGGGCGCATCTATCGACCAAAACGCGCATGCGGAGCTGGTTTCCAAACTGGCAGCCGAAATTTAAGCGAGGGCGCGATCATGGCAGAACTGACCACGTTGGCCCGACCTTACGCCAAGGCTGCCTTTGAGTATGCTCAGGCCCACCAGCAGCTGGCCAATTGGTCAGCCATGCTCGGCCTGGCTGCAGCGGTGTCGCAAGACGACACCATGCAAAGCCTGCTCAAAGCACCGCGTTTGACGAGTACAGACAAGGCCACCACGTTTGTTGACGTGTGTGGTGACAAGTTCGACGCCCAGGTACGCAATTTCATTCACATCGTCGCTGAAAACGATCGCCTGGCCCTGTTGCCAGAGATTGTTGAACTGTTCGAGCTGTACAAGGCCGAGCAGGAAAAAACGATCGACGTGGACGTTACCAGTGCCTTCGCATTGAGCGATGAACAGCAAGACAAACTCGCCAAGGTTCTCAGTGCACGGCTCGGCCGAGAAGTGCGTCTGCACGCCGCGGAGGATGCCACCCTGATCGGTGGTGTCGTGATCCGCGCCGGCGACCTGGTTATCGATGGCTCAGTTCGCGGCAAAATCGCGAAGCTGGCCGAAGCATTGAAATCTTGAGTTTGAAGGGGCAGCAGAGCTATGCAGCAACTCAATCCTTCCGAAATAAGTGAAATCATCAAGGGGCGTATCGAGAATCTCGATGTCGCCTCTCAAGCCCGTAACGAAGGCACTGTCGTCAGCGTATCTGACGGTATCGTGCGTATTCACGGTCTCGCCGATGTGATGTACGGCGAAATGATCGAGTTCCCGGGCGGCGTCTACGGTATGGCACTGAACCTGGAGCAAGACTCCGTCGGTGCTGTTGTGCTGGGTGCTTACACCAGCCTTGCCGAAGGCATGAGCGCCAAGTGCACCGGCCGTATCCTGGAAGTTCCGGTTGGTCCGGAACTGCTGGGTCGCGTTGTCGATGCACTGGGTAACCCAATTGACGGCAAAGGCCCGCTGAACAACGTCGCTACCGACGCTGTTGAGAAGGTTGCGCCGGGCGTGATCTGGCGTAAGTCGGTCGACCAGCCGGTGCAAACCGGTTACAAGTCGGTTGACGCCATGATCCCGGTTGGCCGTGGCCAGCGTGAGCTGATCATCGGTGACCGTCAGATCGGTAAAACCGCTCTGGCCATCGACGCCATCATCAACCAGAAGAACAGCGGCATTAAGTGCGTCTACGTAGCCATCGGTCAGAAGCAATCGACCATCGCTAACGTGGTGCGCAAGCTGGAAGAAAACGGCGCGCTGGCTAACACCATCGTGGTCGCGGCTTCTGCTTCCGAATCCGCTGCTCTGCAGTTCATTGCACCGTACGCCGGTTGCACCATGGGCGAATACTTCCGCGACCGCGGTGAAGACGCGCTGATCGTTTATGACGATCTGTCCAAGCAAGCAGTGGCTTACCGCCAGATTTCCCTGCTGCTGCGCCGTCCGCCAGGCCGTGAAGCTTACCCAGGCGACGTGTTCTATCTCCACAGCCGTCTGCTGGAGCGCGCTTCCCGCGTTTCCGAAGAGTACGTTGAGAAGTTCACCAATGGCGCCGTGACTGGCAAGACCGGTTCTTTGACCGCTCTGCCGATCATCGAAACCCAGGCTGGCGACGTTTCCGCGTTCGTTCCGACCAACGTGATCTCGATCACCGACGGTCAGATCTTCCTGGAATCGGCCATGTTCAACTCGGGTATCCGTCCTGCGGTCAACGCCGGTATTTCGGTATCCCGCGTGGGTGGTGCTGCACAGACCAAGATCATCAAGAAGCTCTCCGGTGGTATCCGTACCGCTCTGGCTCAGTACCGTGAACTGGCGGCATTCGCCCAGTTCGCTTCTGACCTGGACGAAGCCACCCGTAAGCAGCTTGAGCACGGTCAGCGCGTTACCGAGCTGATGAAGCAGAAGCAATATGCGCCAATGTCGATCGCTGACATGTCGCTGTCGCTGTATGCCGCCGAGCGTGGTTTCCTGGTCGATATCGAAGTCGCCAAAATTGGTGCATTCGAGCAGGCCCTGATTGCTTACTTCAACCGGGATCACGCCGCACTGCTGGCGAAGATCAACGAGAAGGGTGACTTTAACGACGAAATCGACGCTGGCCTGAAAGCCGGTATCGAGAAGTTCAAGGCCACCCAAACCTGGTAAGCCGCAGCGGAGGCCGCGAGGCCTCCGCTTGCTAACCCGATAGGTGTCAAATGGCAGGCGCAAAAGAGATTCGCAGCAAGATTGCGAGCATCAAAAGCACGCAGAAGATCACCAGCGCCATGGAAAAGGTGGCGGTCAGCAAAATGCGCAGAGCACAAATGCGCATGGCTGCTAGCCGTCCCTACGCGGAGCGTATCCGTCAGGTGATTGGTCATCTGGCCAACGCCAACCCGGAATACCGTCATCCGTTCATGATCGACCGTGAAGTTAAGCGCGTCGGTTATGTGGTGGTGAGCTCGGACCGTGGTCTGTGTGGTGGTCTGAACACCAACCTGTTCAAGGCTCTGGTCAAGGACATGGCGAGCAATCGCGAGCAAGGCGTGGAGATCGATCTCTGCGTGGTTGGCAGCAAGGGTGCGGCATTCTTCCGCAACTTTGGTGGCAACATCGTTGCTGCGATCAGCCACCTGGGCGAAGAACCGTCGATCAATGATCTGATCGGTAGCGTCAAGGTAATGCTCGATGCCTACCTCGATGGTCGCATCGATCGTTTGTCCGTGGTCTCGAACAAGTTCATCAATACCATGACGCAAAAGCCGACAGTGGAGCAGTTGATTCCGCTGGTGGCCGATCCGGATAAAGAACTCAAGCACCACTGGGATTACCTGTACGAACCCGACGCCAAACAGCTGCTCGACGGCTTGATGGTGCGTTACGTGGAGTCGCAGGTGTACCAGGCAGTGGTTGAGAACAACGCGGCTGAACAAGCGGCCCGGATGATCGCGATGAAGAATGCCACCGACAACGCTGGCGATATCATCAAAGACCTGCAGTTGGTTTACAACAAGGCACGTCAGGCAGCGATCACCCAGGAAATTTCGGAAATCGTCGGCGGCGCTGCCGCGGTTTAAGCACGGTTCAACTGTTAGACGGTTGAAAAAAGTCAGAGGAACCAAAGATGAGTAGCGGACGTATCGTTCAAATCATCGGCGCCGTTATCGACGTGGAATTCCCGCGTGATCAAGTGCCGAGTGTTTATGAAGCGCTGAAAGTAGTCGGCGCCGAAACCACCCTGGAAGTTCAGCAGCAGCTGGGCGACGGCGTGGTACGTACCATTGCGATGGGTTCGACCGAAGGCCTCAAGCGTGGCCTGAGCGTCGGCAGCACTGGCGCAGGTATCCAGGTACCGGTTGGGGTGAAAACCCTGGGCCGTATCATGGACGTGCTGGGCAACCCAATCGACGAAGCTGGCCCGATTGGCGAAGAAGAGCGTTGGGGCATTCACCGTGCCGCGCCTTCCTACGCTGAGCAAGCTGGCTCCAACGAGCTGCTGGAAACCGGCATCAAGGTTATCGACCTGGTTTGCCCGTTCGCCAAGGGCGGTAAAGTCGGTCTGTTCGGTGGTGCCGGTGTAGGCAAAACCGTAAACATGATGGAACTGATCCGTAACATCGCCATCGAGCACAGTGGTTATTCCGTGTTCGCCGGTGTGGGTGAGCGTACCCGTGAGGGTAACGACTTCTACCACGAGATGAAGGACTCCAACGTTCTCGACAAGGTAGCCCTGGTTTACGGTCAGATGAACGAGCCACCAGGCAACCGTCTGCGCGTAGCACTGACCGGCCTGACCATGGCTGAGAAGTTCCGTGACGAAGGTCGTGATGTGCTGTTCTTCGTGGACAACATCTACCGTTACACCTTGGCCGGTACCGAAGTATCCGCACTGCTCGGCCGTATGCCGTCGGCAGTGGGTTATCAGCCGACCCTGGCCGAAGAAATGGGCGTTCTGCAAGAGCGCATCACTTCGACCAAGACCGGTTCGATCACCTCGATCCAGGCCGTATACGTACCTGCGGACGACCTGACCGACCCAAGCCCGGCGACCACCTTCGCCCACTTGGACGCCACTGTCGTACTGTCGCGTGACATCGCCTCCCTGGGTATCTACCCAGCGGTCGATCCACTCGACTCGACGTCGCGCCAGCTGGACCCGATGGTTATCGGCCAGGAGCATTACGACACCGCTCGCGGCGTGCAGTACGTACTGCAGCGCTACAAAGAGCTGAAGGACATCATCGCGATTCTGGGTATGGACGAACTGTCCGAAGCAGACAAGCAGCTGGTATCCCGCGCTCGTAAGATCCAGCGCTTCCTGTCCCAGCCATTCTTCGTGGCCGAAGTCTTCACCGGTTCGCCGGGTAAGTACGTCTCCCTGAAGGACACCATTGCCGGCTTTAGCGGCATTCTGAAAGGTGACTACGATCACTTGCCAGAGCAGGCGTTCTACATGGTTGGCAGCATCGAAGAAGCTGTCGAGAAAGCGAAGAAACTGTAATCACCCGTGCGCCCGGCAACGGGCGCTTACGTGAGGCTAGATATGGCTATGACAGTCCATTGCGACATCGTCAGCGCAGAAGGCGAGATCTTCTCCGGTCTGGTCGAGATGGTGATTGCGCACGGTAACCTGGGTGATATCGGTATCGCTCCAGGTCACGCGCCGTTGATCACCGACCTCAAGCCGGGCCCGATTCGTCTGGTCAAGCAGGGTGGCGAAACCGAGGTGTTCTACATCTCCGGTGGCTTCCTGGAAGTCCAGCCGAGCATGGTCAAAGTGCTGGCTGATACCGTGCAGCGTGCTGCCGATATCGATGAAGCTGCTGCTCAGTTAGCCCTCCAGGCTGCTGAGAAAGCGCTGCATGAGCAAGGTGCCGAGTTCGATTACGGCTCCGCGGCTGCTCATCTGGCCGAGGTCGCAGCCCAGCTGCGTACCGTTCAGCAGTTGCGCAAGAAGTTCGGCGGCTAAGCCACCTGCTTCATTGTGCGTAGGTAAAAGGGTAGCCTTGGCTACCCTTTTTCTTTGCCTGCTGTTTTAGAACCTGCTTACGATCTGCTGCGCGTCGGCCCTACGGCGTTAAAAACAGGCTCGGAATGCTCATGTACAAAAGTACACTCCGCTTTCTCGCCGTTTTGACCAGCCGGAGGCTGTTACTAACGTAGCGCCTTGTAGGTCTCTAGCTCGCGAGATCGTAAACACGTTCTTAGCAAGTAGCCCGGATGAAATCCGGGACGATCACCCCCGGATTGCATCCGGGCTACTAATAGGATTTGTCCCCCATGTCGCTCGATATCGTTATCCTCGCCGCCGGCCAAGGCACCCGCATGCGTTCCGCCTTGCCGAAAGTGCTGCACCCGGTTGCTGGCAAAGCCATGCTCGGCCATGTCATCGACACCGCCCGCCTGCTCAAACCGCAAGGCATTCATGTGGTGATCGGCCATGGCGCTGAACTGGTGCGCGAGCGACTGGCGGCGGATGACCTGAATTTCGTGCTGCAGACTGAGCAACTGGGTACCGGCCATGCCGTGGCCCAAGCACTGCCGGCCTTGAGCGCCGAGCGCGTGCTGATTCTCTACGGCGATGTGCCGCTGATCGAAACCGCCACCCTGGAGCGCCTGCTGCAACTGGTCAGCGAGCAGCAGCTTGGCCTGCTGACGGTCAACCTGAATAACCCGACCGGCTACGGCCGCATCGTCCGCGATGACAGTGGCGTGGTGAAGGCCATCGTCGAGCACAAGGACGCCAGCGCCGAGCAGCGCCTGATCAGCGAAGGCAACACCGGCATCCTCGCCGTACCGGGCCAGCGCCTGGGTGATTGGCTGAGCCGCCTGTCCAACAGCAACGCCCAGGGCGAGTACTACCTCACTGACGTAATCGCCATGGCCGTGGCCGACGGTCTGGTAGTCGCCACCGAGCAGGCAACCGACGAGATGGAAGTGCTGGGTGCCAATGACCGTATCCAGCTCTCCCAGCTTGAGGGCCACTATCAGCAGCGCTTTGCCAATCGGTTGATGGCGCAAGGCGTCACCCTGATCGACCCGTTCCGCTTCGATGTGCGCGGCGAGGTCAGCGTCGGCCGCGACATCACCATCGATATCAATGTGATCCTCGAAGGCCGCGTGGTGATTGAGGACGACGTACAGATCGGCCCAAATTGTGTGATCAAAAACTCGGTCCTGCGCAAAGGCGCGATCGTCAAAGCCAACAGCCATTTGGAAGGTGCCGAAGTGGGTGAGGGTGCCGATTGCGGCCCGTTCGCTCGTTTGCGCCCGGGTTCGGTGCTCGGTGCTCGCGCCCATGTGGGTAACTTCGTCGAGCTGAAGAACGCCGTGCTGGGCGAGGGTGCCAAGGCCGGCCACCTGAGCTACCTGGGCGATGCCGAGATCGGTGCACGGACCAATATCGGTGCCGGCACCATCACCTGCAATTACGATGGTGCCAACAAGTTCAAGACCGTACTCGGTGAGGACGTGTTTATCGGCTCCAACAGCGCCCTGGTCGCGCCCGTGACCCTCGGCGATCGCGCCACCACCGGTGCTGGTTCGGTGATTACCGGGGATGTGCCGGATAACACCCTGGCGGTCGGCCGCACCAAGCAGCGCAATATCGAAGGTTGGAAGCGCCCGACCAAGAAGACCTGATGGAGTTGGCAAGGATGCCTTTACGCAAACGCTGGATAGTACCGGCGCTGTTCCTGCTCTGGGGCTTGCTGCCGGAATGGCCGCAGATTCCGGTGCAGGGTGCCAGTGCCCGGGACTGGAACCCGCGCACCTTCTGGTTCGAACCCTGGGGCCGCTCCGGCGTGCACAAGGGTATCGATATCTTCGCCCAACGCGGCACACCGGTACGCTCCAGCAGCTATGGAGTGGTGCTGTTCCGCGGTGAAATCGCGCAGGGCGGCAAGGTGGTGGTCGCCCTGGGGCCGAAATGGCGCATTCATTATTACGCCCATCTGCAAACCATCGACGCCTACCCAGGCCAACCGCTGCTGGCCGGCAGCCTGCTGGGCACGGTTGGCGATACGGGTAACGCTCAAGGCAAACCGGCGCACTTGCACTACTCGATTGTCAGTCTGCTGCCGTTGCCTTGGCGGGCGGACGAGTCGACCCAAGGCTGGAAGAAGATGTTCTATCTGGACCCCAACCAGCTTCTGCAAACACGCTGAATTGCCAGGAAATAGCTGCCCTACGTCGATTGCAGCTTGACGAAAAAGCTTCATTAGGTTTTGATTCGCGCCATTATCTTTCGAATCGAAACTTAGTATGTCGAAACGCAACACTCCGCAACGTCGCCATACCATTCTTGCCTTGCTCGCCGAGCAGGGCGAGGTGAGCGTGGATGAGTTGTCGAAAGCGTTCGCTACTTCGGAAGTGACCATTCGCAAAGACCTCGCCGCCTTGGAAAAAAGCGGCCTGCTGTTGCGTCGTTACGGCGGTGCGGTGCCCATGCCGCAGGAGCTGATCAGCGATATCCAGCCAATCTCCCAGTACAAGCAGGCCATCGCCCGCGCCGGTGTGGCGCGCATTCGTGAACACGCGCGGATCATCATCGACAGCGGCACCACCACCGCGGCGATGATCCCGCAGCTAGGGCACAAGCCCGGCCTGGTGGTGATGACCAACTCGCTGAACGTCGCCCGCGCCATCAGTGAGCTGGAGCACGAGCCGGTGTTGCTGATGACCGGCGGCACTTGGGACCCGCATTCCGAGTCGTTCCAGGGCCAGGTCGCCGAACAGGTGCTGCGCTCTTACGACTTCGACCAGCTGTTTATTGGTGCCGATGGCATCGACCTGAACCGTGGCACCACCACCTTCAATGAATTGCTGGGCCTGAGCCGGGTGATGGCGGAAGTGGCCCGTGAAGTGGTGGTGATGGTCGAGAGCGACAAGATCGGCCGCAAGATTCCCAACCTGGAGCTGCCCTGGAGCGGCATCCATACCCTGATAACCGACGAACGCCTCAGCCCCGAGGCCCGTGAACAATTGACCGCGCGCGGGATCAACTTGATCTGCGCGGCTGTAGATGCCTGAGTTAAGGAGAGACATATGTGTGGAATCGTAGGCGCAGTCGCCGAACGCAATATCACCGCCGTGCTGGTTGAAGGCCTCAAACGCCTGGAATACCGCGGTTACGACAGCGCCGGTGTGGCGTTGCTGACGGATAAAGGCGACCTCGACCGTCGCCGCCGTGTCGGCAAGGTCAGCGAGCTGGAAAGCGCGCTGAGCGCCGAACCACTGGCCGGCCGCCTGGGTATCGCCCACACCCGCTGGGCCACCCACGGTGCGCCGAGCGAGCGCAATGCCCACCCGCATTTTTCAGGTAGAGAGCTCGGCCAGGAACTGGCGGTGGTGCACAACGGCATTATCGAAAACCACGAAGAACTGCGCGCCCAGCTCAAGGGCCTGGGCTACGTGTTCAGCTCCGATACCGACACCGAAGTGATCGTGCACCTGCTCGACCACAAGCTGAAAACCCAGCCGGACCTGACCGCCGCACTGAAAGAAGCGGTCAAGGAACTGCACGGGGCTTATGGCTTGGCGGTGATCAGCGCCAAGCAGCCGGATCGTCTGCTCGCCGCCCGCAGCGGCAGCCCGCTGGTGATCGGTCTGGGCCTGGGTGAGAACTTCCTCGCCTCCGACCAGCTGGCTCTGCGTCAGGTCACCGACCGCTTTATGTATCTGGAAGAAGGCGATATCGCCGAAATCCAGCGCGAAAGCGTGCAGATCTGGAGCGTTGACGGCCAGCCGGTGACGCGCGAGAGCGTGCAATACCACGAAGGTGCGGAAGCCGCCGACAAGGGCGAGTACCGCCACTTTATGCTCAAGGAAATCTTTGAACAGCCTAAGGTGGTGCAACGCACCCTGGAAGGCCGTCTGGGTTCCGACCACGTGCTGGTCCAGGCCTTTGGCCCGCAGGCTGCCGAGCTGTTCGCCAAGGTGCGCAACGTGCAGATCGTTGCCTGCGGCACCAGTTACCACGCCGGTATGGTTGCCCGTTACTGGCTGGAAGGCCTGGCCGGGATTCCTTGCCAGATCGAAGTGGCCAGCGAGTTCCGCTACCGCAAGGTGGTGGTGCAGCCGGACACCCTGTTTGTCAGCATCTCCCAGTCCGGGGAAACCGCCGACACCCTGGCCGCGCTGCGTAACGCCAAGGAAAAATCGCCGACCCAGGGCGGCTATCTGGCCAGCCTGGTGATCTGCAACGTCGGCATCAGCTCGCTGGTGCGCGAATCCGACCTGACCCTGTTGACCCAGGCCGGCCCGGAAATCGGCGTGGCTTCGACCAAGGCCTTCACCACCCAGCTGGTCGCGCTGATGCTGCTGACCCTGGCCCTCGGCCAGGTGCGCGGCACCCTGGATAAAGGCCTGGAAGCCGAGCTGGTCGACGAACTGCGCCGCCTGCCGACCCGTCTGGGTGAAGCCCTGGCCATGGACAGCGTGGTCGAGAAAGTCTCCGAGCTGTTCGCCGAGAAGCACCACAGCCTGTTCCTCGGCCGTGGCGCGCAGTATCCGGTGGCGATGGAAGGCGCGCTCAAGCTCAAGGAAATCTCCTATATCCACGCCGAAGCCTACCCGGCCGGCGAGCTTAAGCACGGCCCGTTGGCGCTGGTGGACAGCGATATGCCGGTGGTCACAGTCGCGCCGAACAACGAGCTGCTGGAGAAGCTCAAATCCAACCTGCAGGAAGTGCGCGCCCGCGGCGGCGAGCTGCTGGTGTTTGCCGACGAGCAGGCCGGCATGAGCAATGGCGAGGGCACCCACGTGGTGAACATGCCGCACATTCACGACGCCCTGGCCCCGATCCTCTACACCATTCCGCTGCAGCTGCTGTCCTACTACGTCGCCGTGCTCAAGGGCACCGACGTCGACCAGCCGCGCAACCTGGCCAAGAGCGTGACGGTCGAGTAGCGGCGTCAGGAGGGCGGATGAAGCGCGCAGATATACGAGCCAAGCACGCCGCCGGCGTGCTCTTCGATACCCAGGTTATAGCCAACCCGGCCAATACCCGGGAATGGATAGTGCTGTTCAAGAAAGGTGCGGGCACCAGCTACTTTCTGGTCGATGACCAGGAGCAGGTGGAGTCCTTTGCCGATCTCAATAGCCTGATCGAAGAGCTGCGCCAACTCGGCATCAAGCGCGCCGAGATCTATATCTGAAGCGGCTTATCCGTCATAGCCGAAGCCTGAGTGGAGGCTAACCCGTGAATCCGCCGCTGGGACTTTTCCTCAGCTGCTGCGAGCGCCTGCTGGCTGGCGATGCCGAGCTAATCGGTCAGTTGCGTGATCACGGCTTCGTTTGCGCGTCCGGCACCTGGCAATTTCGCCTGCCGGCCCTGCATGCCTACCTGATGACGCGCCTACCGCCTGGCGAGCGCGTCGACTATCGGGGGTTTCTGCGTGAGCTGTATGCCAGCGACTTGAACACCCGCCTGGGTGAACTGGGCGCGCAAATCGCCGTTGTGGATAACCTTGGCAAGGTCGACCTGAGCACCTATGCCCTCAGGCGTCTGACGATCTGAACAGATGCCGATGCTCGGCGTTGTACAGCGCCGAGTCGGCAAACTGTTCGGCGTTCAGCACCCGGCCCACCAGAATCAGTGCGGTGCGGCGGAAACCCTTGGCGCTGACCCGTGCCTCGATATCGGCCAGGGTGCCGCTGACCCAGTCCTGATCCGGCCAGCTGACGCGATGCACCACGGCAATCGGGCAATCCGCGCCGTAATGCGGCAGCAGTTCGGCGACTATCTTGCCCAGATGCACCACGCCCAGGTGGATGGCCATGGTCGCGCCGTGGCGCGCCAGGTCGTGCAGCTGCTCGCCGGCGGGCATCGTCGATTTGCTCGCATAGCGGGTGAGGATCAGCGTCTGCGACACCTCGGGCAGGGTCAGCTCGCTCTCCAGCAGGGCGGCGCAGGCAGCGGTGGCGGTCACCCCGGGGATGATCTGGAAGGGAATGCCCAGCGCGCGCAGCTGGCGAATCTGCTCGCCGATCGCGCCATACAGCGACGGATCACCGGAATGCACGCGGGCCACGTCCTGGCCCTTGGCATGTGCCTGGCGGATCAGCTCGATTATTTCTTGCAGATGCAGTTCGGCGGTATTCACCACCCGTTCGGCGCTGTTGCCGGCAAGTACTGCTTCTGGCACCAGCGAGCCGGCATACAGGATCACCGGGCAGGCGTGCAGCAAACGCTGACCCTTGACGGTGATCAGCTCCGGGTCGCCGGGGCCGGCACCGATAAAATAGACGGTCATAGAATCTCCAGAAGCTGCGCCCTGGCCAGGGCGCAGGTGGCTGTGGCCGAGCGCAGTTTTTCCCCCAGCAGTTCGCCGCGTTGTCCGCTCAGCAGTTCGACCTGGGCCAGGGCACTGGCTTCGGCCACTCCGGCGCTGCCGGTGATCTGCAGGCTGAGCGCCGAGGTCTGCCTGAGCCGCTGATGGTAGGGGCTCAGCTGGCTGGCCGGCAGCCAGGCGATAGGCAGGGACAGTTGTTCGGCCAGTTGGCGCAGGCCGGGTTCAGCCTGCTTATGGCTGCTGCTGGCCAGGGCGTTGAGATCGGCCGGCTGCAAACCGTGGGCCGCTAGCGCCTGTTGCAGCAGCTCGAACAATTGCACGCTGGAGCAGTCGCGTCGACAGCCCAGCCCGGCGACATGGATCAGTTGCGCGCCGGACTGGGTCAAGGTTTAGGCGCTTTGTTGCGGGCGTGTGTAGAACCAGGCGGCGGCCAGGCCGAGAGCTGCCCAGAACAGCGCGTTGGTCAGCAGCGAGGCGAGGATAAATTCGTGCTCCAGGGCTTCCGGGGCCAGGCTCGAATGCACTTCCGGCTGCGGTGCGCCGATCAGATGCGGAATCGCCAGGATCGCCACACCGACGATGCGCAGCGCCCAGTGGCGAGCGAATGCCAACAGGCCCAGGCCGGCGGCGGTGGCCACGGCGGTGCCGATCCACCAGTACTGGCGTAGCAGCAATTCTGCGGCGGCGGTGCCTGGCAGTTCCGGCGGCAGGCCGGCGGACGGGGCCAGGGAGAAGGTGGCGAAGCCGCCGAGGCCCCAAAGCAGGCCTTGCCAGGTCTGGCCCGGTGCACGCAGGGCAAACAGGCCCGCCAGCATCAGGGCGAAACCGACGGCCACCACCAGGTTGCTCAAACCAGTGGCCAGGGTCCGTTGCCAGCCGTCTTCGGGAGCCCAGGCTTCGACGTCGTGGCTATGCTCGGCGACCGCCGCATGGCTGTGCTCGGGAGTGGCGGCGGCGTGGCTGTGTTCGGCCACCACGGCTTCGGTTGGGGCGCTGTTTTCGTAGGTTTCCGCCTGCAGGATCAGCGGGGTGACCCACAGGCTTTGCAGCAGGGTCAGCACGATGGCGGCGAGCAGGCCGGCGAAGCCTGCGGTCTGGGCGATACGCTTGAACATGGGATCGGTCTCAGTGGCAGGGGAAGGCGGCGCTGTGGCGCGTATCGTGGGCGGCGTTGTGCAGCGCTTCGATCGGCGAGAAGCCGGCGACGAAGATCAGCGCGGCACCCAGCAGGCAGCTGCCGATGGCCAGTACGAGGCGTTGCGAAAGAGGGAGGGTGACGGCTACAGAGGAAGCGAGTGCGCTGCTGGACATGGTCTGATCTTCTGCTGTTGGGGAAGCGATGCAGAAGGAACGCAGCAAGGACCCAGGCCTGAACAGGCACGGGATTCCGGCGCGTACCCGCCCACCGCGGGTTGCCAAACAAGGTTTCAGGCCGGTCTCCGGGCTTACGCTGACTGTCGCGTGGACAGTTCCAGAATCAACCTTCCCAAGCCTTGCGGCTCAGTGGCTATAGCGTTCTGACATGCGATTACCGTTGCGGGGGCAGCGCCGGAATTGCCCATGAAGGGCGCACCGGCTTCCCGTTTCACCTCGCGCGGCAACGCGCGAGACACCTGAAACAGCTTTTTAGAACATCACGAAGCGGCCCCGGCCGTCAACCGCGGCGATTGACCTGCCCAAGGCCACTGCGTAGCCTTACCGCGTTCGAGGTTCTTCGGCACAGGTGCCGAAGCTAAGAGGGAACAAGGTTGATACCTTGGCTGCCCCCGCAACTGTGAACGACTCGTACCCTTGCGTTGTTCTGCCGCCCAAGCGCTGCAGCACAACAGCCACTGCGTAAACGCGGGAAGGCGAAGGGATTGGCCGGCGTATCTACGCCAGCCCGGTCGTGAGCCAGGAGACCTGCCTCGTCACGCTTTCGACAACCGGGCGGGGTGATCCGGTGGTGTTGGCTGACGCCCTGTGGCTGTCATGTCTGTGCCGCCTCCTGCTCGTCTTTCTTTCGACGTCACGCAGGACTCGCCATGAAAACCCTCGCCAAACTTCCCGTCACCATCGTTACCGGCTTTCTCGGCGCCGGCAAAACCACCCTGTTGCGCCATATGCTCGGTCACGCCGACGGGCGGCGTATCGCGGTGATCGTCAACGAGTTCGGCGAGTTGGGCATCGACGGCGAAATCCTCAAGCAGTGCTCCATCGGTTGCAGCGAAGAAGAGGCCAATGGCCGCATCTTTGAACTGGCCAACGGCTGCCTGTGCTGCACCGTGCAGGAGGAATTCTTCCCGGTGATGCGCGAGCTGGTGGCACGCCGCGGCGAACTCGACCATATCCTGATTGAAACCTCGGGTTTGGCGCTGCCCAAGCCGCTGGTACAGGCCTTTAACTGGCCGGAAATCCGCAACGCCTGCACCGTCGATGCCGTGATCACTGTGGTCGACAGCCCGGCCGTGGCCGCCGGCACCTTCGCCGCCTTCCCCGAGCAGGTCGATGCGCAGCGCAAGCTCGACCCCAATCTGGACCACGAATCGCCGCTGCACGAGCTGTTCGCCGACCAGTTGGCCAGCGCCGACCTGGTGATCCTCAACAAGGCCGACCTGCTCGACGCCGCTGCCCTGGCCGCGGTGCGCGCGGAAGTGGCAGAAGAGCTGTCGCCGGCGGTGAAAATCATCGAAGCCCATGGCGGCGAGCTGCCGTTGGACGTGCTACTGGGCCTGAACTGCGAGACCGAGCTGCATATCGAGGGCCGCAAGACCCACCATGATCTGGAAGGCCATGAAGACCACGATCACGACGAATTCGCCTCCTTCCACGTCGAGCTACCCGAGGCCGAGGAAGCCCGTCTGCTGCAAGCGCTGAAGGATGCGGTCAGCAAACACGGCATTCTGCGCATCAAGGGTTTCGCAGCGATTCCCGGCAAGCCGATGCGCCTGCTGCTGCAAGGCGTCGGCCAGCGTTTCGACAAACACTTCGACCGCGCCTGGCAGGCCGATGAGCAACGCATCACCCGCCTGGTGGTGATCGGCCAGCAGCTTGATCGCCCGGCAATTGAAGCCGAGCTGCACGCGGCGCTGGCCTAAAAATGTAGGAGGGGCTTTAGCCGCGACTAGGCCCGATACGGCTCGCGGCTAAAGCCCCTCCCACAAAGAAGAGCGATCATGCACCTATTGCGCACCCAGCCCGGCAGCCAGCTGCCGGTCGACAGCATTGCCGACCTTGGTCAGACCCCGGCCGAGTTGGTGATTCTCTGTACCGGCGATTCGCACCTGTCGTTGCTGGCTGAAGTGGCGCGGCAGCTGCCGGCGGATTACCCCAGTCTGCGTCTGGCCAGCCCGGCGCAGCTGAGCAATCACGCCTCGGTGGATCTGTATGTCGAGCAGGTGCTGCAGCACGCCAAGGTCATCCTGATTTCAGTGCACGGCGGCGTCAGCTATTGGCGCTACGGCATCGAGCGCCTGGTCGAACTGGCCGAGCGCGGTGCGCGGGTGATTATGGTGCCGGGCTGCGACAACCCTGATCCGGAGCTGATGGGCCTGAGCAATGTGCCTGTGGCCGAGGCCGAGCGGCTCTGGCAGTTCCTGCGCCAGGGCGGCGCGGGCAATGCGCTGCAGCTGTTCAACTGCATCGCCAGCCAGTGGCTGCAGCGTGACGATGCCTGGGGCGAACCGCAGCCGCTGCCACGCGTGGGCCTGTATCACCCGCAACTGGCTAACCCGAGCCTGGCCGATTGGCAAGCCCGCTGGCAGGTTGATGCGCCGGTGGCGGCGCTGTTGTTCTACCGCACCCAGGTGCAGGCGGCGAATACCGGATTTATCGATGTGTTCTGTCAGCGCTTGCAGGCCCAGGGTCTTAATCCGCTGCCGATTGCCGTGGCCAGCCTCAAGGAGGCGGCCTGCCTGGCCCAGGTGGAGAACTGGCTGGATGAAGCCGATGCCCGCCTGATTATCAATACCACCGGCTTTGCCATGTCCAACCCGGAAGCGCCGGAACTGCGTCCGTTTCGCCGGGATATCCCGGTGCTGCAGGCGATCTGCGCGCTGGATAACCTCGAGCAATGGCAGGCCAATGCCCAGGGCCTGGGTTCGCGCGACTTGGCCATGCATATAGTGCTGCCGGAGCTGGACGGCCGCCTGATTACCCAGCCGATCAGCTTCAAGGGTCTGGCCTGGCGCAGCGAGCGCAGCCAGAGTGATGTGGTCTGTTACCAGCCCCATCTGCCGGGCATGGATTTCGTCGCCGAGCTGGCGCGCAACTGGATTGAACTGGCGCGCAAAGCCAACGCCGACAAGCGCATCGCCCTGATCCTCGCCAACTACCCGACCCGCGATGGGCGCATCGGCAACGGTGTCGGCCTGGATACTCCGGCGGCGGCGCTAAATATCCTCAAGGTGCTGCAAGAGCAGGGCTATCCGGTTGCAGAGCTGCCCGATAGCGGCACCGCGTTGATTCACCAGCTGCTCGGCGGCGTGACCAATGACCTGGACAGCCTTGATGCAAGGCCCTGCGCCCAAAGCCTGGCGCTGGACGAGTACCTTGCGTTCTTCCATAGCCTGCCGGCAGCCAACCAGCAGGCGGTGCGTGAGCGCTGGGGCGGCCCCGAGCAGGATCCGATGTTCCGCGGCGGCCGGCTGATGATCGCCGGCCTGCGCTTCGGCCTGAGCTTTGTCGGCATCCAGCCGGCGCGCGGTTATCAGCTGGATGCGGCGGCGGTGTATCACGACCCCGATCTGGTGCCGCCGCACGGCTACCTGGCGTTCTACTGCTGGCTGCGCCGGGCCTTTGCTTGTGATGCGGTGATCCATGTCGGCAAGCATGGCAATCTGGAATGGCTGCCGGGCAAGAGCGTCGGTCTTTCCGAACAATGCTGGCCGAGCGCGATTCTCGGCTCGTTGCCGAATATCTATCCGTTTATCGTCAACGATCCGGGCGAGGGCGCGCAGGCCAAACGGCGCACCCAGGCGGTGATCATCGACCACCTGATGCCGCCGCTGACCCGCGCGGAAAGCTACGGCCCGCTGCGCGATCTGGAGCGCCTGGCCGACGAATATTACGAGGCCAGCCAGCTCGACCTGCGCCGCGCCGCCGAGTTGCGTGGCGAGATTCTGCTCAAGGTGCGCGAGGCCAGCCTCGACCGCGAGCTGGGCCTGCAACTGAATGAAGACCCCAACAGCTGGCTGCCGCAGCTCGATGCCTACCTGTGCGATTTAAAGGAATCGCAGATCCGCGATGGTCTGCATGTATTTGGCGAATCGCCGGCCGGCACCCTGCGTCGCGACACCTTGCTGGCGCTGCTGCGCATTCCCCGGGGTGATGGCCAGGGCGGCAACGCCAGCCTGCTGCGCGCCCTGGCTCGCGACTTGGAACTGGACTTCGATCCGCTCGACTGCGAGATGGCCGCGCCTTGGCAGGGCCCGCGCCCGGCGCTGTTGCAGCGCCTGAGCGATGACAGCTGGCGCAGTGCTGGCGATACCCGCGAGCGCCTTGAGCTGCTGGCTTTGCAGCTGATCGAGGCTACGGACTGCGAATCCGTTGGTATTGAAAGTAGCCAGGTGCTGCAGCGTTTGCGTGAGCAGATCGCACCGCTGCTGGACGCCTGCGGCGATGCAGAAATGCACGGCCTGCTGTCTGCGTTGAGCGGGCGTTTTGTGCCCGCCGGGCCGAGTGGCGCGCCGAGTCGCGGGCGACTGGATGTGCTGCCCACCGGGCGCAATTTCTACAGCGTCGATGTGCGCAACTTGCCCACGCCGACCGCCTGGCGCATCGGCGTGCAGGCGGCGGATCGCCTGCTGGAGCGGCATCTGCAGGACCACGGCGACCACCTGCGTCAGCTCGGCCTGTCGATGTGGGGCACGGCGACCATGCGCACCGGCGGCGACGATATGGCCCAGGCTCTGGCCCTACTCGGTGTGCGTCCGCTGTGGCAGGCCGGCAGCCAGCGCGTCGAGCGTTTCGAGGTTATGCCGTTGGCGCAGCTTGGTCGCCCACGGGTGGACGTGACCCTGCGCGTGTCTGGGTTCTTCCGTGATGCCTTTAGCAACCTGATCCGCCTGTTCGACGACGCGGTGCAGGCGGTGGTTGATTTCGATGAGCCGGAAGATATGAATCCGCTGTCGGCGCGAGTCTGGCGTGAATCCCTGGCCCTGCAGGACAGCGGCCTGGATGAACACGAGGCACGCAAACAGGCCGGCTGGCGGGTGTTCGGCTCTAAACCCGGCGCTTATGGCTCGGGCGTGCAGAACGCCATCGAAGAGCGCTTGTGGCAAACCCGCGAGGACCTGGCTGAGGTCTATTTGAACTGGGGCGGCTACGCCTACGGCAGTCACAGCGAAGGCACCCCGGCGCGCGCGCAGTTCGCCGAGCGCCTGGAGCAGATGCAGGCGGTGCTGCACAACCAGGACAACCGCGAGCACGACATCCTCGACTCCAATGACTACTACCAGTTCCAGGGCGGCATGCTCGCGGCGGTGGAAACCCTGCGCGGGGCCAAGGTGGCGAGTTATCACGGCGACAACAGCCAGCCGGACACGCCGCGCATCCGCACCCTGAAGGAAGAGCTCAATCGCGTGGTGCGCGCCCGTGCGGCCAATCCCAAGTGGATCGACGGCATGAAGCGCCATGGCTACAAGGGCGCGTTCGAGCTGGCGGCGACCATCGACTACCTGTTCGCCTTCGACGCCACCAGCGAACTGGTCGACGACCACCAGTACGCACTGCTCACCGATGCCTATCTGCTCGACAAAAGCACCCGCGACTTTATCCAGCAACACAACCCCGGTGCCCTGCAGGATATCCTCGAACGCCTGCTGGAAGCCCAGCAGCGCGGCCTCTGGCAGAACCCCGGAGAGTACCGCGAAGCCCTGGAAAACCTGCTGATCGATAGCGAGGAAGCATGAGCGAGAGCAAACAGCCACACCAGCCGGTGTCGCAACGCTTGCGACACCGGCTGGTGAGTTGGTGGCGCAGGCCAGTTACCCGCAAGGAGCGCATCGGGGCTGCCGGTATCGGCCTGTTTGGTGGTTTCTGGCTGGGCCTGCTGGCTGGCCTGGTTCTCGGCCCGTTGCCAACTCCGCTGGTTGACCTGTTTATCTGGGCAGGGCTCGGTGCCTGCGTCGGTGCGGTGCTGGGCACCATCTGGCCAAAAGTTATTGGCATCGTCTTGCTGCCCTTTGCCGTGTTTGGTATCGGCCAGTGACCCTTCATCTTTTAGCGAAACGGACCCTGCCATGACCGATAGCCACTTCCCCCTCGCCGCCGTGGTCGCCGCCGATGACCTGAAACTGGCGCTGTGCCTGGCGGCCATCGACCCGGCGATTGGCGGCGTGCTGATCGAAGGGCCGCGCGGCATGGCCAAATCGACCCTGGCTCGCGGTCTGGCCGATCTGCTGGCCAGCGGCACCTTTGTCACCCTGCCGCTGGGCGCGAGTGAGGAGCGCATCGTCGGCACCCTCGATCTGGACGCCGCCCTGGGTGAGGGCCGCGCGCAGTTCAGCCCTGGTCTGCTGGCCAAGGCCAATGGCGGCGTGCTGTATGTCGATGAGGTCAATCTGCTGCCCGATCATCTGGTCGACCTGCTGCTGGATGCCGCCGCCAGCGGGGTCAACCATATCGAGCGCGACGGCATCTCCCATCGGCATGCCGCGCGCTTTGTGCTGATCGGCACCATGAACGGCGAGGAGGGCGAGCTGCGTCCGCAGCTGCTGGACCGTTTCGGCCTTAACCTGGCCTTGGACGCCCAGCCGCAACCGGCCCAGCGCGCCGAAATCGTTCGCCGCCGCCTGGCTTTCGATGCCGACCCGCAGGCGTTTCTTCAGCGCTGGCAGGTGCAGCAGGATGAATTGCGCGAACGCTGCCAGAGCGCCCGTGCGAGGCTGGCGGCGATTCCCCTGGATGACGCCGCCCTGGAGCAGATCAGCCAGCGTTGTTTCGCTGCTGCTGTCGATGGCCTGCGCGCCGATCTGGTCTGGCTGCGCGCCGCCCGGGCGCATGCTGCCTGGCGCGGTGCCGAACACATTGAATCTGTGGATATCGATGCGGTGGAAGACTTCGTTCTGCGTCATCGTCGCCGGCATAGCCCCCCGCCTGCCGCGCAGCCGCCACAATCGCAGCCCAGCAACAGTGCACCCGGCGAGCAGCAGCAAGCGCCGCAAGGCGAAGGCCAGTGGGGCGAATTACCCGCCCAGGCGCAAAGCCTCGGCGTACGGCGTGAACCGCCGCGCTGGGCAAAAAAGCCCTAGGCATCCGCCCGCGCACAGCCCCAGGCGCGGATGCCCGGGCCGCTCCCGGCACATTAGGCGGTGGTCGTAACGGTGCCAGTCGCAGTGGCGCGGCAGGGCGTATCGACTGGCCGGCGAGCCTGCTTAAGGGCCGCCCACGCACTCGGCAGGATCTCGTGCTGCGCCCGCGCAGCGCCAAGCCGGCGGAACTCTGGCTGGTGATAGTCGATGCCTCGGCCTCGACCCGCCGCCATGGTGCACTGAGCAAGGCCAAGGGTCTGCTTAGTGAAGTGTTCGAGCAGGCGCGCCGGCAACGTGCGCGCCTGGCCCTGCTGCACGCCACCGGCGACCAGGCGCAATGGTTGTGGCAGGGGCAGAAAGCCTCTCAGGCCTTGCAGCACTGGTTGGCCGAGCTGGGCGCGGGTGGCGGCACGCCCTTGCTGGCTGCCGTGCAGCAGGCCGCCGACTGGCAGGCGCGGCGTCAGCGGCTGCATCCGGCCGAGCGTCGGCGTTTGCTGATCATCACCGATGGCCGCCTGCGCGACTGGCCGGCGTTAACCCCGAGCGCCTGCCCGGCGCTGCTGGTGGATATCGAAAGCGCACCGATCCGCCTGGGCCGCGCGCGCCAGCTGGCCTTTGAGCTGGGCGCAGACTACCGACATATCGATTCGCTGCCGCTGTTAGCCGGCAGCCTGGAGACAGCCTTATGAAAACCCTGTTGATAATCGGCATCGGCGCCGGCGACCCGGACTACCTGACCGTGCAGGCGATCAACGCGCTAAACCGCACGAACGTGTTCTTTCTGATGGACAAGGGCAGCACAAAGGACAGCCTGATCGGCCTGCGCAAGACCATCTGCGAGCGCTTTATCCAGGGCCGCGATTACCGCTTTGTCAGCGCCGACTGCCCGGAGCGGGTGCGCGATGTGCCGGACTATCGCGGCAGCGTGGTCGATCTGAATCAGGACAAGCAGCAGGTGTTCGAGGGCATGATCCGCGAGCAGATGAGCGACGGCGAAACCGGCGCCTTTCTGGTCTGGGGCGACCCGGCGCTGTACGACAGCACCCTGCGCATAGTCGAACAGATCGTGGGCAACAGCGCCGAGCAGATCGAGTACCAAGTGATCCCCGGCATCACCAGCCTTCAAGCCCTGGCGGCCAAGCATAAGGTCTGTTTTAACAGTATCGGCCAGGCCTTCCAGATCACCCCGGCGCGCCGCCTGGCCGAAGGTGGCTTCCCTCCAGGGTTGGACAGCGTGCTGGTAATGCTCGACGCCCAGGACACCTACCTGCGCTTTGTCGACCAGGCGATGCACATCTATTGGGGTGCCTATATCGGCACCCCGGATGAAGTGCTGATCGCTGGGCCGCTCAGTGAAGTCGCCGAGACCATCCGCACCCGCCGCGCCGAGCTGCGTGAGCAGCATGGCTGGATTATGGATAGCTACCTGCTGCGCAGAAGCGACGTGGGCTGAGGTCTTTACGAAAAGCGCAACACCGATCGATATGGTGGTCAGCCAATTTGGACTACCCCCGCTCTGGTAGACATTTCCCGACCTCATAATGAGGCACGTTCAAATGCCTCAGGACTGACACCGCCCAAGTAACTGTGGCGGCGGGTTCGGTTGTAAAACACTTCGATGTAATCGA
>NZ_JBASFM010000003.1:0-149533 GCF_049653025.1 Pseudomonas sp.
GGTGGGTCGCGCTTCACCGACCCACCCGACGGAACCTGACTCTGCCTAGCCCACCCGGATTTCAGGGATAGCTGAACTGCTTGACCAGGGTCAGCTCGCCGGCACCGCGCATGGGCACGATAAAGGACTCCTGCTTCTCGTTCGCTGTGCCCTCCTGGCTGATCAGGGTGATCTGCGCGGTGGTCAGCGCTTGCGCCGCATCGCCATCACTGGAGCCGCCACCGTAGTAGTTCACATAGACCAGATACTGCCCCGCCAAGGGCGTCGGCGAGGCGATCATTTCCGGGCCGAAGCCGCTGGTCACGTCGACGTCCAGCGCCGCGCCGTTGGCCAGCGAGCGCTCGCCGTACCAGACATGCCCGCCATCCGGCGTCACCAGGTGCAGGTCGAGGTCGCTGTTGTCGCTGTCCCAGGACAGCACCACGCGCAGCTTGGCCGGTGTCTCGCCGCTGCCCTGGTTGTAGAACTGCACCCGACGCACCTGTTGGCCGTCGGGGCTGCGCACCTCGACGTTGCTGCTGCCAGCCGGGAACACGAACGGGCGGTCAAAGCCGCCATCCTCCTGCACCTTGAGCGGCATACTGATGCCATTGACGATCAGCCGCGCCGGCGCGCCCTCGACCTTGGCCATGTTGTTGATCTGGCCGAGGATGCGCGCGGTGTCGGCCTGGTCCGGCGCGCTATTGACCGAGGATGCCGGGTAGTTGACCTCCTGGATAAAGTGCGCGCCATCCGCCGAACCCTGGCGCCAGCCGGCGCGCGGGGTGTCCAGGCGCACGTCAGCAACAGCAACGGCACTCGCGGCCAGCGGCAGCAGGCCAATCAGGATCAGGGCAATAGGGTGCACGCGAAGGGTCATGGGGTCTATTCCAGAAGCAGGTGACGGGCGAGGCTTTCGATATAGCCCTCGTCCTGGCCATTGGGGTGGGCCTCGAAGGCCAGATGCAAGTATTCGTGGGTCAGGTCGAGCCGGTCCTGCAACGACAGCAGGCCGCGCACGTAGATGCGCCGGCGCTCGCGGTCGACATAGGGGTTGCCGGAGAGCAGGCGGCATACGGCGAACTGCGCGGTCTCGCTGTAGCCGGGTTCGCCATCCAGGGTCGTGCGCCATTGCCGGCGCTGTGTGTGCAACCAGCCCTCAGCGGCGTCCAGCGGCTGGCAGGCGGCCACCGGCTTGTCCCAGCGACTAAGGCTGGCACGCGGGAAGGCACGGGCGAGGATGGCGTCGTAGCGCAGACCGGACTCGGCCTGCTCGACCGCCTGGCTCCAGGCCAGGCGCTCAGGCCCAGGCAGATCGGAGTGATAGGTCACGGCGCTGCCGGCCAGCACCAGATCGGCGCTCCAGGCGGTAATGGCGCGCGCACCGGCCGAAGCCGGGCGCGGCGCGACGCGCTGACTGGCGCTGCTGTCGCGGATTGCCAGGCATTCGCCACGGCGCTCGGCGTTCTGCAGCAGATAGGTGCGAATGGTCACCGCCAGGGCCTTGGCCGCCTCGGCCGGCTGCGCCGCCGCCTCGCGATCCAACACCCGCGCCACATATTCCTCACGACTCAAGCGCGCGACCAGGCGCGACTGCTCACCTTCGCGCAAGAGAAACAGCTCACCAGCGCTTTCGATAGGTAGGCGGTTGCCGTTGGCGAACTCCACCTCGTAGTGCCCACGCAACGCCCCGCTGGCCGCGATCCGCTCCTGCTGGCGCACCTGGCGCAGCGGATAACGGTCGAACAGCGCCACCTCCACGCACGTACCCAGCTCCTGCGGCCAGGGCGTCGGCAAGGTGCGCCCAAGCACTTCGGCGTAGCCGCGCAGAATGCTCTGGCTGGTGCCAGAGCCGCCGGCCCACAGCGGCGTGCCATCCACCAGCCAGCCGGCGAAGCCACCCTGACGCGCCTGCGCGTCGCCATCGGCCAGCCAGCTCCAGGTCTTCACCCGCAGACGTCCGCCCAGGGCACCGAGCGCGGTGGCATCCGGCGCATTCAGCGCCACGTCGAGCAATACCCGCCGCGCCTCGGCCTGAGCCGGCAGGCTGGCCAGTACCTCGAGCAGTTCGCTGACCGCCACCCGCCGCTGCGGCTGCAGGCCGTTGAGATCAGTGAGCCAGGCCGGGGCCTGCTGCGCCTGCCAGTAGCTCGACCACTCCCCCGCCTGCAGGCCCAGGCGCGTCGGGGCGAAATACAGGCCGCAGGACTTGGCCAGGGCCTGGTCGCGGTCGATGCGCTCGCCGGCCTGGCAGCAATAGACCTCCTCGCGATCCTGGCCGGCGCAGACGTAGCCCTCATCTGGGCGCTGAGTGTCGGTCAGGTAGGCGTAGACAAATAGCTTCCATAGGCTGCCCAGCGGCGTGTCCAGTTGCGCCGGCAGGCTGCTACGCGCCAGCACCTGCTGGCGATCCAACTGCAGCAGCTGCTCGCCCTGGCTGGTGCGCCAGGCCAGCTGCAACGGTGCCTGCCCCGCTTCGACGAGCAGGGGCACGCACAGCGCCAGCCAGCAGAGCGCGCGCACGGCCTATTCGACCTTCAGCTCGGCCAGCGCCGGCTCCTGCTCGACGGCCTGCTGCTGCGGGTCGTACATGCGCACGTAGCGCGCCGGCGGCAGGTGGAACTGGCCTTTCTGCGAGAAGCGCACCAAATGGCGCAACTGCAGGGTGCCCTGCAGGCTGTCGACCGGCACGGCGTAGAGCATCTGACCCGACTCGTGACGGGCCTTCTCCAGCGGTGCCGCCTCTTCCGAGTCGAGACCGCTGATCTGGATACCCCAGGTGGTGCGCTCGACATCGGCGCCCGGCGGCAGCGGCACTTCCAGCAGGCCGTAGCGGTAGGCGTGCTCCTCGTCGCCGCCTTGCAGGGTCACCTCGTCGAGGTACAGCTCGTCGCTGGACAGCGGGTCGTCGCCCACCTCCTCGACGCTGAAGCTGAAGGCTTTCTCGCCCGGCACCAGGCGCAGCAGACGGCGACTGACCTTGACCGGCAGCTCACCACTCGGCGCGGCGGCGCTGTCGAAGCTCAGCGCAGCATGCACGGCACCGCCCTGTTCGGCCGGCAACGCCAGCTCCTTGGGCAGTTCCTGACCTTGCCACTGCCACCAGCTCTCGCCGGTCGCGCCCTGCTGGGCCAGCCAGCCGGCACCCGGTTCCGGCACGGCGGCAGGCGGCGTTTGCTCGATACGGTTGTGCAGCCAGGTCAGTGCCAGCGCCCGTTCCAGGGTCGCCTGCTGCGGGGTCAGACGCTGCAGCAGGGCATTGACCTGCGATGGATCGGGCTGGCCGTGAGACTGGCGCAACGCAGCGGCAAATGGATGGGAGCTGCTCACCACACGCTGGCGGGCGTCATCCAGGTCGGCAGCGAAGGCCGCCGGCAGGCTGACCTTGGTCGCCGCTGCCAGATCGGCAGCCAGTACTCGCGCCAGCGCCAGGCCAAGCTGCGAGTTCGGGGCGGCCATCACCGGGCTGGTTTCGCCAGCGTCGTCCAGGCTGACGTCCTCACCTTCGCCAGCCTGGCCCAGGTCGGCCAGCAAGCCTTCCAGCAGGCTGTTCACCGGTAGCTGCATCTCGCGGGCGAAGTCGAGGATCAGCGCGCGCTGCAGCAACGGCGTGTTCGCCGCCTGCTTGGCGTAGACCTCCAGCACACGCTGCCAATGCTCTGGCGGCAGGTTGATATGCAGCGCACGGCTGGCATGCCAGTCGGCGTAGTAGGCGTAGGCGGTGAGGAAGGCATCCGCCTCGCCGTCCTGGCCCCACCAGGTGAAAGCGGCTTCCGGGCCGGCCATCTGCACCAGGCGCAGGCGGCTGTTCTGCATGATCAGGCGCAGGCGCTCGCCGATACGTGCCTCTCCCTTGGCCAGGGTCGGATACGCCAGGCTTAGCGGCAGCAGGCGGCTGGCAGTCTGCTCGACGCAGCCGTAGGGATACTCAATCAGATCATCGAGGGCCGAGCGGAACAGCGCTTGCGAGCTGTTATCCAGACGTAGACGGATATTGCCGGCATCGGCCGGCAGGCTTAGCGGATTGTTTCCAGCATTCAGCATCAGGCTCTGCGTATGCAAACGCTGCCAGCCTTCGCCGGCCACGCGCAGGGTCACGCCGAGGGCGTCCACCGGTTTACCGTCCTGCACCAGCTCGGCGCGCCACTCGCCGCCCACCAGGGCGGTCGGCGGCAGCGCCAGGTAGTTCACGCCCTTCTCCAGCTCGACCGACTCACGCTGCTCCTGGCCGGCATAGTGGGTGACCAGCTCGGCCGTGGTGCTCTCTTCGCCCTGGTTAAAGGCAAACAGGCCCATCTGCGGCTTATCACCGGCGCGGAACAGGGTCGGCCCGCTCCATTTCAGGTACAGCGGCTTCTCGGAGCGGATGAACTGTTTCTTCTGCCCCACTTCGCCGGCCTCGTTGACCGCGCGCACGGTGATGCGCCAGCGGGTCAGCGAGTCGGGCATGCGGAAGCTGAAACGCGCCTTGCCGTCGGCATCGGTGACCAGGTCGGGCTGCCAGGCGGCGGTGTCGACTTCCTCGCGGCGCGGCCGCTCCAGCACCTTGACTCCACGCTCACTGCGGTTGGCCCGGCCCGGCGCGGTCGGATTGCCCGGCAGGGCCACGTCGTAGCTAATAAACGACAGGCTGGCGCTGGTGCGCACGTTGTTGCGCCGCGGGTGGTAGAAGAACTGGTCGATGCCCGGGGCGATTTCCGGCTGCAGGGCATAGATCATTTCGTCCACCACGCTGACCGTCAGGCGCGTGGCCGCCGGCTTGCCCTGGAACTGGGTGGCGAGATCGACGGTCACCGTATCGCCCGGCTGATAGCGTTCCTTGTCCGCGCTGATGGCGATTTCCACCTGCGCCTTGGTCACCTTGATCCCGGCGTTCTGGAAGCTGTAGTCGCCACCCTTGGTGTAGAGCACGGAGAAGGTCAGGTTGGGCGCGAAGTGGTCGTCGACCGGGATGCGCGCGCGGTACTGGGTGTCGTTGAGCTTCTCCAGCTTGAGCCAGTCGCCGCCCTTGGACAGCAGTGCGGTGGCCTCAACCTGGTCGCGCTCCAGAGTCAGCAGCGCATCGCCGACCGGTTCGGGGAAGGTGATCAGCGCCAGGGCTTCGGCACCGGCCTGGTATTCATCCTGGTCGAAAACGATCTCCACGGTGCCGGCCACCGCCTTGATCCCGTCGCCGCTGACCGCATGGCCGGTGGCACCGAGGATCAGGCCGTGCTGGTCCTTGAGGGTGATGCTGTAGGTGCCGGGGCGCTCGAAACTGAGGCTGAAGCCCTGCTCGTCGTCACCCAAGCTGCTGCTGTGCTGGCTCTGGTCTTCCAGGCGCACCCATTCGTAGCTGGCTGGTTTGAGTTCGCTGGCCTGCTCGCTGTGGTAGCTGAACGACACGGCCTCGCCCACCGCGCTGAAGCGCTGCGGGGCCTCCAGGCGATAGCGCGCGGCACCGCGCTCGATCAGGATTTCCTTGCTGACCTTGACCCGGTAGGCGGCACCGTCGCTGGCGAACACCGTGAGCAGGTAGCGACTCGGCTTGTCCGCCGCCGGCAGTTCGAGCTCGGCGCGGCCCTGGTCGTCGGTGCTCAGCTCGCTGCTGGAAAGTTCAACCGGGAACTGGCCGAGGTACTGCAACTCGTTGTCGATCATCGACAGCTGCTGGGCGCGCAGGCTCAGCTGCAAGCGCGCGTTCTTCACCGGTTTGCCGTCCGGATAGAGCAGCACCAGGTTGCCGCTGACCTTCTCGCCGGTGCGGAAATCCGGCTTGCTCAGGTCGAGGGCGATCTCGAAGTGCGGCTTGATGTAGTCGGCGACACGGAAGGCGCTGCTATAGAGCTGGTCGCGGTAGCTGAAGCGCAACTCGTAGCCGCCAGCCACGGCGTTGTCCGGCAGCTGGAAGCGGCCCTGGCTGCCGGCCTTGCTGTCGAGGGCCAGGTCGAGGTTCTGCAGCACGGTGCCGGTGGCATCCAGCACGCTGAGCTTGAGCGGCGCGGCCTGGGCGGCCACCGAGTCGCGGGCGTTCTTGAACTCGCGACCGACTATCTTCACTTCCACCCAATCGCCGGGGCGGTACAGCGGACGGTCGGTGAAGGCGTATAGCTTGGTGTCGTAGATTTCGCTGTCGTAATAGAAGTTCTCGGAGACGAACACCCCACCTTCGCCGTCCTCGCCGAGCACGTAGGAACGCTCCGGGCTGGCGTGCTTGAGGCGCAGCAGGCCCTGGTCGTCGGTGTTGCCGCTGCTCATCACGCCCAGGCCATCGCTCCACAGCACCTTGGCCCCGGCCACCGCCGCGCCGTCACGCTTGTGCGCGGTCCACACCAGCAGCTCGTTGCCGGCGACCTTGCTCACCGCGACGGTGTTGGAGACAAACACTACGGTGGTCGCGCGGTACTTGCCGACCAGCGCCTCGACCAGGTACAGCCCCGGTGTGAGCTTGCCCAGCGGGATATAGACGTTGCCCGGATTGACGCTGACGAAGGAGCTGGACGAACCGGCCAGCTCGACGCCCTTGGGCGGCTGGATCGGCTTGGCGTCCCACAGCGGGTAGCGGAACTGGCTAACCAGCGGCAGACCCTTCATCGGCGCGTACTGCGGCTGCGCCTCGAACGGCGTCGGTGCCGCGATCGCGTCGCCCATCTTCAGCTCCGGCGCTTCCGCGGTGACCTGCTTGCGCGACTCGTAGGAGAAGGCGCGCTGCATCACCCGCCGCGAGGTGCGGTACCAGCTGTCCCACAGGTAGCTCAGGGTGTTGGACAGGCCCTCGCCCTTGAACTCGCCCTCGGCCACCACCCGGTGCAGGTTCTTCTGCCGCTTGAGGAAGTCCAGCGGCTTGTCGATGCGGTACACGCGCATGTCGACCCCGCCGTAGGGCTCCATCATGTAGCGTCGGTAGTCGCGCCCCGGTGCCTCCAGGCGCACCTGGGCCACTTCATCGGTGGCGAAGCTGGCATCGGCGAGGAGGAAGAACGACTGCCCGGCCACCGGCGTGTAGTCGCTCGACTCGACGTTGTCGTCGGCTTGGCTAACGCCCAGCGGCAGGATGGCTACGAGAAGGGCCGCAATGGCCAGGCGCGGCAGACTCATCGGGCGAGAAAGTGCAGTCGATAGACGCCGATAAAATTGGGGTTGGATGCGTCGGGTATCCATCGGGTGTCCTTCCATGTCATGAGTTGTTGCAGGCTCACCGAGCGCATGCCGTTGTCTGTTTGGGTAGTGGTGCCAGTGTGATAGGCGATATTGCGGCCCATCCAGATCATCAGGTGCTGGTCGTCACCCTGGTCGAAGAAGATCAGGTCGCCGGGGCGCGCCTGGTTGAGGTCGCGGCCGAGGAACTGGCTGTTGTACTGGATCAGCTTGATCGCGTTGACGTAGGGGCCGACCTGTCCGCCGCCCTGCTGCCACTGCTGGGCGAGTTGGCGCTGCTCCGCGCTCAGTTCCAGCTCCGGCGGCAGGTAGCGGTTGGACAGGCCGTTGGCGCGCAGCCACTTGGCGTCGTGCAGCTTGAGCGCCTCGTTGGCGGCGAAGCGCACCAGGCCGGCACAATCCTGCTGCTGCCAGCGCGGACTGGGGCCCTGGCGCAGCTGCTCCTGAGCGATGCGCACGAACCATGCGCGGAACACCTGCGACTGCTGCACGTCCAGCACCGGCGCGGCCTGCGCCAGCAGCACCGGGCTGCACAGCAGCAGGCAGGCGAGCGTCAGGTAGCGCAGTGCTCTCACAGGGCGCGCCACTGCAATGGCAGCCACTGCCAGGCGCTGCTGGCTTCGCTGTCGGCCGGCAGGGTCAGGGCGTATTTGCCGTGGGTGGACAGGGCGCGCAGCTTGGGCAGCAGGTTGCTCTGCGCGGCGTTGCGGAACACCGGCTCCATGTCTTCCGGCAGGCTCTCCAGGGTCTCGCGCTCGAACAGCG
Organism: Pseudomonas sp.; assembly: GCF_049653025.1. Lineage (GTDB taxonomy): Bacteria > Pseudomonadota > Gammaproteobacteria > Pseudomonadales > Pseudomonadaceae > Aquipseudomonas. The sequence goes on from NZ_JBASFM010000003.1 coordinate 7,882, forward strand.
TGGCCAGGGTCTGCGGTGCCAGGTAGGCCGGCACCAGGGCATCCTTGGGCAGCACTTCGGCCAGCGGCGGGAAGCGTTTATCCAGGGTATCCAGGGCCTTGCTCACCAGGCGGTCGTCCAGCGAGAACAGCAGGGTCGAACCGTGCCGCGCCAGGCTGACCCGGAAGAAACCGGTGGAGGCCAGGGCATCTGGATTCTCGGCTTCACCGCCGCGGTACTGACCGAAGTTGGAGCCGACCTGGCGCTGCCACTTGTGCGCCGCGCCCTGCTCGCTGGCCTCGACCGGGAACTGCCCGCCCTCGGCATTGGCCTCCCAGGCACCGATTAGGCTGCCGAACAACTTGCCCAGCTCGGCGTCGGTCTGTGCGCTGGCCTCGCTATTGAGCGTGCCGACCAGCAACGGCGAGTGCAGGCGCGACTCGGCGTACCAGCACAGGCCGGCGGTGCCGCTAAGCTGATTACCCAGTTCGGCGGCCACCTTGGCCTCGGCACCGACCTTGCTCAGCAGGCGTTCGGGTACGGCTGCCGCCACGGGCAGGGCGACGCAGGCGCTGGCACCCATGGGCATGGCGCGCCACACCGGGGTGAAGTCGAACTTGGCCTGATCCTCCACCTCGTTGAGGGCCAGGAAACTGTGCCAGCCCTGCCCGTCCATTTCGAAGCGCAGGCCGGCGAAGGCCGGGATAAAACGCTGGTAGCCGAGGGCGAGGAAGTCCGAGCTGAGGCTGATGCGCTGCTCCAGCGGACCGCGTGCCTCCAGGCCGAAGCGCTCGGGGAAGGGATGCTGGCCGGCCAGCAGGGCCTCGACCGCATCGGTCGACACCTTGGCCAGCAGCGGGCCGGTTGGCTCGACTGGTTCGGCGACGGCCTCCTCAGCAGCGGTCGCCGCTTCCGGATCAGCGGCGGCGACCTCAGTCTCGTCATTCGCACTCGGCACTGCGGCTTCGCTCGAGGCCGGCTCGGGCTCAGGCTCGGGGGCGAACAGCATATCGGCGCTGGACAGCAGCAACAGCTGGTCGCCATGGGAGGCGAACAATACGGAACGGTCGCTGTTGTAGCGCAGGCGGTAGAACGGCACCGCAGCACCATCGACCATAAACTCGCCGGCCTGGCTTAGCTGGGTATCGTCCAGCGCCACCTTGGCCAGCGGCTCCAGGGCCTTGGCCAGGCCGCCGCGCTCGATCACCACCAGGAAGTGCTTGAGCCGGCCGCCGGCATCGCGCCACAGGGCGACCTCGGCCGGCTGGTCGAGCAGCTCGTCGAGCAGGTTGTCGCGCAGCTGCAGGTCGTGCTCGTAGATGATCCGCCGCAGGCTGCCGGTCAGGCCGAGGAGATCGGCGTTGGCCTCGTAATAGAACACCAGGTCCTCGGTCAGGGTGTCGCGCAGCAACGGCACGGCCAGCAGATCCTTGGGCAGGCGGCTCAGCGAGGCGCTCTCGATCAGCACGTCGGGGCGCGCCAGATCGAGGCCGATCAGGTTCTCCTCGCCCAGCTGACGATCGCCCTGCTGCTGCCACAGCCAGCCGAAGATCCCGGCCGCCGCCACCGGCAGCGCCACGGCCAGGGCGAGCAGCAGCGGACGCAGTCGCCGACCGGTCGATGCGCCTTCGCTGGCGACGGGTGTGGTGTTTTCGCTCATGTCTGCAAACCCCGGTTCATCCCTGCTCAGGGAACATTCAATAGTTGAAGGACTTGATCAGCAGCAGATCGCCGATGGTGCGCAACGGCACCACGAACGTCTCGCGCTTCTCGTTGACGGTGTTCTCGTTGAACACCAGGCTGATCTGCGAGGTGATCACCTCGTTGAGGTTGCTGCCGGCCTGGAAGTTGTAGCCCTGGCTGTTCAGGTTGCCCCAGTAGTTCACGTAAATCAGGTAGGTGCCATGCAGCGGCGCGGTCATGGTGAACATTTCCGGGCCGGGACCGTCGACGCTGTCGACATCCAGACCGCCGCCATTGCTCATCACCGGATCGGCCCAGAAGGCGTGCTGGCCGTCGGGGGTGACCACGTGCAGGTCGAGCTCGGCCTTGGGGTCGTCCCAACCGAGGACGATACGCACCCGCGCCGGGGTCTTCTGGGTATTGGCCTCATAGAACTGCACGCGGCGCTGCGGCTGGCCATCGGCACGCAGCTCGACGCTGTTGGAGCCGGCACCGAAGTTGTAGGGCCGGGCGAAACGCCCTTCGGCGTCGGTATACAGCGGCAGCGGGTTGCCGTTGACCGCCAGCACATGGGGCTGGCGCAGGCCCTGGGTGCCGGCGAGCTTGCCTTCGATCATGCTGCGGTTGCGCTGCGCGCCGCGGTCGATCGGCGGCGTCGGGTAGGCCACACGGGCGTTTTCCGTGCGATCGAGCAGGCCGGAATAACGCCAGCCGGCGGTCGGGCCATCCAAATTCGCGGAGGGTTCTGCCAAGGCCAGCGACGCAAACAGCGCCAGGCCAAGCAGTAACAGCGGGGTGCGCATGATTAGTCCTTTAATAGCGCTAAGTTGCCAAGGCTATCGGGCAAGAGCACAACTGGCAATCACCGGCCTGCGGAACTGCCGAGTGCTTGGCAGAGGACATGACTCGACGAAAATCCTGGGCAAGCCTGACACAACACCACGGAAGTCACACCACTCTCGCCGGATCACCTGCGCCGCGGGCGTTAGATCCAGCCACCCCACTGCAGCACGAACAGGCCGATATTGGTGGTGATCGCCGCCGCCAGGGTGGTGATGACGATGATCGCCGCCGCCAGCTGATGATTGCCGCCTGCCGCCTTGGCCATAACAAAGCTGGCAGCGGCCGTCGGGCTGGCGAAGAACAGGAACAGGATGCCCAGCTCCGCCTCGCGAAAGCCGCAGAAGAACGCGCCGAGAGTGCCCAGCAACGGCAGCCAGACCATCTTCATCAGGCTGGCACCCAGGGCCAGCGCGCCGCTCTCACGCAACGCCGCCAGCGACAGGGTGGCACCGATGCAGATCAACGCCAGCGGCAGGGTCAGTTGCGCCAGGTACTCGCCCGAGGTGGTCAGCCAGGCCGGCAGGCGAACCTGCCAGTAGGCGAATGGCATCGCCGCCAGCACGCCGAGAATCAGCGGGTTGCGCAGGATGCTCTTGCTGATGCTCCACACGCTGGCCTTGGCGTTCGGGCTGTAGATCGCCAGGACAATCGCCGACAGGCTGTTGTAGCTGAGGATCACCACGCCGCCGAGCACCCCGCCGAGCGACAGACCGTAATCACCGTACAGGCTGGTGGCCAGCGCCAGGCCGATGATGCCGTTGTTGCCGCGAAACGCCCCCTGCACATAGACGCCACGGTCAGCCCGCGGCACCCGCCACAGCGCCCAGCCCCACACCAGCAGAAAGCCGGACACCGTCGCCAGCAGGAAGTAACCGAGCAAGGCCGGCTGCAGGGCGGTGCGCAGGTCGGCATGCAGGATGGCGAGAAACAGCATGGCCGGCATGCTGACGTTGAACACCAGGGCGGTGGCGGTGCTGATAAAGGCGGCGTCGATCTGCCCCAGGCGCTTGAGCAGCATGCCGAGAAACAGCATGGCGAACACCGGCGCAGTGATGCCGAGGATTTGCGAGAAGATTGCGAACATGCGAAAGCGCTGCGGGGCGAGAGGGTTGGCGATGATAGCAGGCCTGGCTTTCAGGCTGCTTTCAGGTCAAAAAGCCCGCAGGCCAGAGCCGACCGGCTGCAGGTCGGCGAAAGCTGGCTGAAAGCTTGCCTTCGTAGAATCGCCGCTACGGCCGACTCGACTCGGTCACCCCGGCTGCCAGCACGCCTGCGCACCTGACAAAAACAACAACGGTGATTGCCATGTTTATGATGCCGCTCTGCCCACGCCCCGCTGCGCGCCACACCGCGCCCCGTCTCCGCTCCGTTCGCCGGCTGCCGCGCCACGCCTAGCGCCACGCATCCATCCGTACCCGCCCACCCGGAGACTCGTCATGCTGACGTTCCTTGGCTTTGCCATGGTCATCACCTTTATGTACCTGATCATGAGCAAGCGCCTGTCCGCGCTGATCGCGCTGATCATCATCCCCATCGCCTTCGCCCTGATCGGCGGCTTCGCCAGCGACATCGGCCCGATGATGCTCGAAGGCATCAGCAAGCTCGCGCCGACCGGGGTGATGCTGATGTTTGCCATCCTCTATTTCGCCATCATGATCGACTCGGGCCTGTTCGATCCGCCCGTGCGCCTGATCCTCAAGCTGGTCAAGGGCGACCCATTGAAGGTCGCCGTCGGCACCGTGGCCCTGGCGCTGATCGTCTCCCTCGACGGCGACGGTTCCACCACCTACATGATCTGCGTCGGAGCCATGTTGCCGCTGTACAGCCGTTTGAAGATGAGCCCGACCATCATGGCCGGCCTGATCATCATGGCGGGCGGCATCATGAACATGACGCCGTGGGGCGGGCCGACCGCTCGCGCCGCCAGCGCCCTGCATGTCGACCCCTCGGATGTGTTTGTGCCGATGATCCCGACCATGGTGCTCGGCGCCATCGTCCTGTTCGCCGTCGCTTACTTCTACGGCCTGCGTGAGCGCAAGCGCCTCGGCGTGCTGCACCTGCCGGATGGCCAGGCCGGCCAGGAACAGATCAGCGTCTCGCAGTACCCCGAGGCGCGCCGGCCCAAGCTGACCCTGATCAACGCCGCCCTCACCGTGATCCTGATGACCACGCTGATTGCCGGCCTGCTGCCGATGCCGGTGCTGTTTATGATCGCCTTCAGCGTCGCCATGATCATCAACTACCCCTGCCTGCAGCAGCAGAAAGAGCGAGTCGCCACCCATGCCGGCAACGTTCTGGCGGTGGTAGGGCTGATCTTCGCGGCGGGAATCTTCACCGGCATTCTGTCCGGCACGGGCATGGTCGACGCCATGTCCAAGAGCCTGCTGGCGGTCATTCCTGACGCCTTCGGCCCGCACCTGGCAGTGATCACGGCACTGGTGAGCATGCCGTTCACCTTCTTTATGTCCAACGATGCGTTCTACTACGGCATCCTGCCGGTGCTCAACGAAGCCGCCGCCAACTACGGCATCAGCCCGGTGGAAATGGCCCGTGCGTCGATTGTCGGCCAGCCGGTACACCTGCTCAGCCCGCTGGTGCCGTCAACCTACCTGCTGATTGGCCTGGCCAAGATCGAGTTCGGCGACTTGCAGCGCTTCACCCTGAAATGGGCGGTGCTGATCTGCCTGGCGATCCTGCTGGCGGCACTGCTGCTGGGGGTGTTCCCGCTATTCGCCAGCCTCTAACGGCAGGGATAGCTGGGATAAAGCAAGGTCGCGGCAGCGCTTTAAACAGCCTGCCGCGTCAGGCCGCTCAGCGGCGTACCGGGCGCTTCTGCAACTTGCGCTGCAGGGTGCGCCGGTGCATGCCCAGGGCGCGGGCGGTGGCGGAGATATTGCCTTCGTGCTCGGTCAGCACGCGCTGAATATGCTCCCACTGCAGGCGGTCCACCGACATCGGGTTTTCCGGCACCAATGTGTCCAGGTCGGCATGCTGGGTCAGCAGCGCAGCCAGCACGTCATCGGCATCGGCCGGCTTGCACAGGTAGTTGCAGGCGCCGCGCTTGATCGCCTCCACGGCGGTGGCGATGCTCGAATAACCGGTGAGGATCACCACGCGCATTTCGGCGTCCAGCTCCAGCAACTTGGGCAGCAACACCAGGCCGGAGTCGCCTTCCATCTTCAGGTCCAGCACGGCGTAATCCGGCAGATCCTGCTCGGCAATCGCCAGGCCTTCGTCCGCCGAACCGGCGGTGGATACACGCAGGCCGCGGCGGCTCATGGCGCGCGCCATCACGCGAGTGAAGGTCGGATCATCGTCGACCAGCAGCAGGTGGGGCTGTTCTTCACCTTCGAACAGAACTTCGTCGCTCATACGGATATTTCCTTAAGCTCGGCCATAGGCGCGTGGCAGCTTCAGCTCGGTGAGCGTGCCGCCCTCTTCATGGTTATACAGTTTAACCGTGCCGCCGGCACGGGTGACGCTGGCCTGGCTGAGGAACAGCCCGAGGCCGAAGCCCTTGCCTTTGGTGGTAAAAAACGGTCGACCTATCTGCTCGGCAATCGCCAACGGCACGCCTGCACCAAAATCGCGGATGCTCAGGCGCAGCCACTGGTGATCCCAGTCAAGGCGAATATCCAGATTGTCCGGGCAGGCGTCGGCGGCGTTATTCAGTAGGTTGAGCAGCGCCTGGGTCAGGTCGGCCGGCGGCATCATCCGCGGCGGCGCACCACGCCCCAGGCATTGGTAGCGATAGCTGGCTTCGGGGCGCATCAGGTGCCAGCGGTTGAGCGCGGCTTCCAACCATTCCCCTGCGGACAGTTCGATCACCGCCTGCCGCCGATCCGCCTCGGCGGCGCGCACCAGATGCTGCAGGGTTTCCTTGCACAGTTTGACCTGCTCCTGCAGCACCGCCAGGTCCTCTTGCAGGGTCGGCTCCTGATGCTCGCGGCGCAGTTCCTTGATCAACACGCTCATGGTCGCCAGCGGCGTGCCCAGTTCGTGGGCAGCACCAGCGGCCTGGGTGGCCACAGCGAGCAACTGCTGGTCACGCAAGCCTTCCTCACGGCGCTCGGCGCGTAACTCTTCCTGATGGCGCAGCTCTTCGGCCATCTTCGCCACGAAGAAGGTGATCAGTCCGGCGGCCAGGGCGAAGCTCAGCCACATGCCGTAGATCAGCAGACTTTCACGCGGTGCAGCGGGTAAATCCAGCGGGTGCGACCACACCAGCAGAAAGGTGTAACCGCCCAGCGCCAAACCAGACAGGGTGATGGTGTACAGCCAGGGCAAGGTCGCCGCCGCGATGGTCAGCGGCACCAGGTAATAGGAAACGAAGGGATTGGTCGAGCCGCCCGAGTAATACAGCAGCAGGCTGTGGATGATCAGGTCGCAACCCAGCTGTACCGCGTACTCCTGCTCGGTTACCGGCCAGGGGCCGCGCAGGCGCAGCGCGGTCAGCAGGCACAGCACCAGCGAGATACCGAGGGTAACGCTCAGCTCCAGCCAGGGCAGCGGCAGCGCCCCGGATTTATAGGCCAGCCCTACCGAGCCGGCTTGCGCGGCCAGCACCAGGATGCGGATCAGGGTCAGGCGCCAGAGGTTTTGCCGGCTCGCCGACAGTAGCTGCACGGGTGCGAGCATAGATTCTCCAAGAGGCTCATTCAGCGAGCCGCAGGAGTATAACCAAGCCTCTGTGCGCCTAACTGCGGCAACACGCCGCAGCTAGGCGCAGTCAGGATAAATAAAGGGGAACCGGCTTTAACCCGTCTAGTCAGATCGCTACGTCTACCCTCTGGAAAGCCGCGCATAACCCATGCGCCCAACACATAAAGGAATCGTCATGCTGCCATTGTCCCGCCTCGCCACCGCTCTACTGCTGAGCGCCACCACCCTGTTGAGCGCCACGGCCATGGCCGAAGAAGCGCGCTACAACCAGGTCGCGCTGCGTGCCGAGGTCAATCAGGAAATCGCTCACGACCTGATGCACGTCACCCTCTACAGCGAAGCCCAGGACAGCGACCCCGCCGCACTCGCCGCGCAGATCAGCAAGACCCTCAACGCCAGCATCGCCCAGGCGCGCAAGGTCAAAGGCATCAGCGTCACCTCCGGCAGCCGTAACAGTTACCCGGTCTACGATGACAAGGGCCAGAAAATCACCGCCTGGCGCGAGCGCGCCGAGCTGCGCCTGGAAAGCGCCGACTTCAGCGCCCTGTCCAAGCTCACCGGGGAAATGCTGCAAACCCTGAAGATGGGCGGGATGAACTTCAGCATCGCCTCAGGCACCCGCAAAACCCACGAAGACGCCCTGCTCAAGGACGCCGTAGGTGCCTTCAAGGCCCGCGCGCAGCTGGCCACCGCAGCCCTGGGCGGCAGCGGCTACAAGCTGGTTAGCCTGAACCTCAACAGCGGCGGCTTCCATTCACCAATGCCAATGCGCATGGAAGCCATGAAAGGCGCAGCGATGATGGATGCGGCGGTTACCCCGCAGATCGAAGCAGGCACCAGCCAGGTCAGCATTACTGCTGATGGGGTGATTGAGGTGCAAACGCCCTGAGAACTGCTACAAACAGAAGCAGCGCCGTTATCCGACGATAGCGGCGCTTTGCCATGCTTTCGCAGCACAGTTATAGAAATGCGACAGCAAGATACAAGCGCACCACCATTACGCCCCTCAACACGGCATCGCCCTTGCCTACGGCATATGCCGTGCATAGTTTCATCCAAGGTCTCCACAAGAGGCCCCTCAGGATCACAACCACAATAAACATGAGGTCACTATGCGTAAGAACGCCGTCATCCAGGCTTTACTCGCCGCTGGGCTGATCGCCAGCACCCCGCTTGCCAGCGCCGCCGGCAACCTGGTGTTCTGTTCCGAGGGCAGCCCCGCCGGGTTTGACCCGGGCCTGTACACCACCGGTACCGATTTCGACGCGGCAGCGGAAACCGTGTTCAATCGTTTGAGCCAGTTCGAGCGCGGCGGCACCGCGGTGATCCCCGGCCTTGCCGAGAAGTGGGACATCAGCGAAGACGGTCTGAGCTACACCTTCCACCTGCGCCCGAACGTGAAATTCCACACCACCGAATACTTCAAGCCAAGCCGCAGCTTCAACGCCGATGACGTGCTGTTCACCTTCCAGCGCATGCTCGACAAGGAGCATCCGTTCCGCAAAGCCTACCCGTCGGAATTCCCCTATTTCACCGACATGGGCATGGACGCGAATATCGCCAAGCTGGAAAAGCTCGACGAGATGACAGTCCGGTTCACCCTCAATGAAGTGGACGCCGCCTTTATCCAGAACCTGGCGATGAGCTTCGCCTCGATCCAGTCTGCCGAATACGCCGATAGCCTGCTCAAGGCCGGCAAGGCCGCCGATATCAACCAGAAGCCCATCGGCACCGGCCCCTTCGTGTTCAGCCGCTACCAGAAGGACGCGGTGATCCGCTTCAAGGGCAACAAGGAATACTGGCAACCGGATGAGGTGAAGATCGACAACCTGATCTTCGCCATCAACACCGACGCCTCGGTGCGCATGCAGAAGCTCAAGGCTGGTGAATGCCAGGTCACCCTGTTCCCGCGCCCGGCGGACCTCGACGCGCTGAAAAAAGACCCGAACCTGGACATGCCCGAGCAGGCCGGCTTCAACGTCGGCTATATCGCCTACAACGTCACCCACCCGCCGTTCGACAAGCTCGAAGTGCGTCAGGCGCTGGACATGGCGGTGAACAAGCAAGGGATCATCGACGCGGTGTACCAGAGCGCCGGTCAGCTGGCGGTCAACGGCATGCCGCCGACCCAATGGTCGTATGACGACAGCATCAAGGACCCTGCCTACAACCCGGAAAAAGCCAAGGAGCTGCTCAAGGCCGCCGGCATCAAGGAAGGCACCGAGATAACCCTGTGGGCCATGCCCGTGCAGCGCCCGTACAACCCCAACGCCAAGCTGATGGCCGAGATGCTGCAAAGCGACTGGGCCAAGGTCGGCATCAAGGCCAAGATCGTCAGCTACGAGTGGGGCGAATACCTCAAACGCGCCAAGGCCGGCGAGCACGACGCCATGCTGATCGGCTGGAGCGGCGACAACGGTGACCCGGACAACTGGCTGGGCACCCTGTACGGCTGCGACGCGGTGGACGGCAACAACTTCTCCAAGTGGTGCAACGCCGACTACGACAAGCTGGTGAAAGCCGCCAAGCGCGTGACCGACACCACTGAGCGCACCGAGCTGTACAAGCAGGCCCAGGTGCTGCTCAAGCGTGAAGTGCCGATCACCCCGATCGCCCACTCCACGGTCTACCAGCCGATGAGCAAGAAGGTCGTGGACTTCAAGATCAGCCCGTTCGCGCTGAACTCGTTCTACGGCGTCGGCGTCAAGTAAGCACACGCTGCACTCTGGTTGGCGGGCGGTTTTTCGGCCCGCCAACCGGACCATAACCGCCTACACCGCATAACAGCGCCCGGCCTTTGCAGTTAGCAGGCCGTAGAAAAACGTAGGCGAGGCAGGCAAGACAAGGCAAAAACAGGCGAGGAAGCGGAGTGTACTTTTGTACATGAGCATTCCGAGCCTGTTTTTAACGCAGTATTGCCAACGCAGGTAGTTTTTCAACGGCCTGCCGGGCACACACGGAGCACCCATTTGTATGCTGTCCTTTATCGCCCGCCGTTTGGGGCTGCTGATCCCCACCTTTTTCGGTGTCACCCTGCTGACCTTCGCGCTGATCCGCATGATCCCCGGTGACCCGGTGGAAGTGATGATGGGCGAGCGCCGCGTCGACCCAGTGATGCACGCCGAGGCCATGGAGCGCCTGGGCCTGAACAAGCCGCTGTACGCCCAGTATTTCGACTATATCGGCCAGCTGGCCCAGGGCGATCTGGGTGAATCACTGCGCACCCGCGAAAGCGTCTGGAGCGAATTCACCACCCTGTTTCCCGCCACCCTGGAACTGTCCCTGGCCGCCCTGCTATTTGCCGGCTCGCTCGGCCTGATCGCCGGGGTGATCGCCGCCCTGAAACGCGGCTCACTGTTCGACCATGGGGTGATGGGCATCTCGCTGGCCGGCTATTCCATGCCGATTTTCTGGTGGGGCCTGCTGCTGATTATGTTCTTCTCGGTATGGCTGGGCTGGACGCCAGTGTCCGGGCGTATCGACCTGCTCTACGACATTCCGCCGGTCACCGGCTTTATGCTGATCGATACCCTGCTTTCCGGCGAAGAAGGTGCCTTTGTCGACGCCCTGCGCCACCTGATCCTGCCGGCCATCGTGCTCGGCACCATCCCGCTGGCGGTGATCGCGCGGATGACCCGCTCGGCCATGCTCGAAGTGCTGCGCGAGGACTATGTGCGTACCGCCCGCGCCAAGGGCCTGTCGCCGGCCCGCGTGGTTTTCGTACATGGCCTGCGCAATGCGCTGATCCCGGTGCTCACAGTGTTCGGCCTGCAGGTCGGCGCGTTGCTGGCGGGCGCGGTGCTGACCGAAACCATCTTCTCCTGGCCGGGAATCGGCAAATGGCTGATCGAGTCGATCGGCGCGCGTGACTACCCGGTGGTGCAGAACGGCATCCTGCTGATCGCCTGCCTGGTGATCCTGGTCAACTTCGTCGTGGACATCCTCTACGGCCTGGCCAATCCACGCATTCGCCATCAGCGCTAAGGAGAGCCCAATGACCACGCAGGCCACACTCGACCAATCGCTGTTCTACCCCTCACCGCTCAAGGAATTCTGGCAGGCCTTCGCCCACAACAAGGGCGCAGTCGCCGGGCTGCTGTTTATGATTGTGCTGGTGATCTGCGCGCTGTTCGCGCCGTGGATCGCGCCGCACGACCCCAGCGAGCAATACCGCGAGTTTCTGCTGACTCCGCCGGCCTGGCTGGAAGGTGGCCAGTTGCAGTTTCTGCTAGGCACCGATGAAGTCGGCCGCGACCTGCTGTCGCGGCTGATTCATGGCGCACGGCTGTCGCTGCTGATCGGCCTGGCCTCGGTGCTGATGTCGCTGATCCCCGGCATCCTTCTGGGCCTGGTCGCCGGCTTCTTTCCGCGCCTGCTCGGCCCGTCGATCATGCGCCTGATGGACATCATGCTGGCCCTGCCCTCGCTGCTGCTGGCGGTGGCCATCGTCGCCATCCTCGGCCCAGGGCTGATCAACACCATCTTCGCCATCGCCATCGTTTCGCTGCCGTCCTACGTGCGCCTGACCCGCGCCGCGGTGATGGGCGAACTGAACCGCGACTACGTCACCGCCGCACGCCTGGTCGGTGCCAGCCTGCCGCGACTGATGTTTGTCACCGTACTGCCCAACTGCATGGCCCCGCTGATCGTACAGGCCACCCTGAGCTTTTCCTCGGCGATTCTCGACGCCGCCGCCCTGGGCTTTCTCGGCCTCGGCGTACAACCTCCAACGCCTGAGTGGGGCACCATGCTGGCCTCGGCGCGCGACTATATCGAGCGCGCCTGGTGGGTGGTGACCCTGCCGGGCCTGACCATCCTGCTCAGCGTGCTGGCGATCAACCTGATGGGCGACGGCCTGCGCGATGCGCTCGACCCGAAGCTGAAGAATGCGCAGTGAGGAGCCCAGCATGAGCCTATTGGATATCAAGAACCTCAAGGTGCGCTTCGGCGATGCCACTGCCGTACCGGTGGTCGACGGCCTCGATTTGAGCGTGGAGAAAGGCGAGGTGCTGGCCATAGTCGGCGAGTCCGGCTCGGGCAAGTCGGTGACCATGATGGCGCTGATGGGGCTGATCGACGCCCCCGGTATCGTCAGCGCCGACGGCCTGCACTTCGACGGCACCGACATGCTGCGACTCAAGGGCCGCCAGCGCCGGCATATCGTCGGCAAGGACCTGTCGATGGTCTTTCAGGACCCGATGACCGCGCTCAACCCGAGCTTTACCGTGGGCTTCCAGATTGAGGAAGTGCTGCGCCAGCATCTCGGCCTCAAAGGCCAGGCCGCCCGTACGCGTGCCCTGCAACTGCTGGAACGGGTGGAAATCCCCGCCGCCGCCAGCCGCCTGAATGCCTACCCGCACCAGCTTTCCGGCGGCATGAGCCAACGGGTGGCGATTGCCATGGCGATCGCCGCCGAACCTAAGCTGTTGATCGCCGACGAGCCGACCACGGCGCTGGATGTGACCATCCAGGCGCAGATTATGGACCTGCTGGTGGGCCTGCAACGCGAGCAGAATATGGCCCTGGTGCTGATCACCCATGACCTGGCGGTGGTCGCCGAAACCGCCCAGCGCGTCTGCGTGATGTATGCCGGGCAAGCGGTAGAAATCGGCCATGTGCCGCAGCTGTTCGATGCGCCGAGCCACCCCTATACCGAAGCGCTGCTCAAGGCGATCCCCGAGCACAGCCTGGGCCAACGCCGCCTGGCCACCCTGCCCGGCATCGTTCCCGGCCGTTACGACCGACCGCAGGGCTGCCTGCTGGCCCCGCGCTGTCCTTATGTACAAGCCCGCTGCCACGAGCAACGACCGCCGCTCAATGCGCATCAGCACGGCGCGGTGCGCTGTTTCTATCCCCTCAACCTGACCGCGGAGGTGGCGTGATGAGCACCGTACTAACGGCCCGTGACCTGACCCGTCACTATGAAATCTCCCGCGGCCTGTTCAAACCGGCCGCGCAGGTGCAGGCGCTGAATGGTGTGTCCTTCGAGCTGGCCGCCGGCAAGACCCTGGCGGTGGTCGGAGAGTCCGGCTGCGGCAAATCCACCCTGGCCCGCGCCCTGACCCTGATCGAGCAACCCAGCTCGGGCTCGCTACAGATCGCCGGACAGGAAGTGACCGGCGCCAGCAAGGCCCAGCGCAAACAACTGCGGCGCGATGTGCAGATGGTCTTTCAGAACCCCTATGCCTCGCTCAACCCACGGCAGAAGGTCGGCGATCAATTGGGTGAGCCGCTGCTGATCAACACCGCGTTGTCGCGCCTGGAACGCCGCGACAAGGTGCAGGCGATGATGCAGCAGGTCGGCCTGCGCCCCGAGCACTACCAGCGCTACCCGCATATGTTCTCCGGCGGCCAGCGCCAACGCATCGCTCTGGCCCGCGCGATGATGCTGCAACCCAAGGTGCTGGTGGCGGACGAGCCGACCTCGGCGCTCGACGTGTCGATCCAGGCGCAAGTGCTCAACCTGTTTATGGACCTGCAGGAGGAGTTCAACACCGGCTACGTGTTTATCTCGCACAACCTCTCGGTGGTGCGCCACGTAGCCAATGAAGTGCTGGTGATGTACCTCGGCCGCCCAGTGGAAATGGGGCCGAAGGAGTTGATCTACAGCCACCCGCTGCATCCCTACACCCAGGCGCTGCTGTCCGCCACGCCGAGCATCCACCCGGACCCGAGCAAACCGAAGATCAAGATAGTCGGCGAACTACCCAACCCGCTGTCGCCGCCCAGCGGTTGCGCCTTCCATCAGCGCTGCCCACATGCCAGCGAACGCTGCCAGGTTGAACAGCCCGCACTGCGTCTGCTGGATGCGCGGCAGGTGGCTTGCCACCATGCCGAGCAGATCAATAGCTAAAGAATGCGAGCCCCGGCCAGCTGGGGCTTATTCCTGCGCCGGGGCCCGGTAGAACAACCTGTAACCCAGCAGTCCGACTGCTTCATTTAGCAGCAAACCGTTCTGCCAGACCGCCTTGCTTTCCGGCAACCAGCCGCCAGCAGGACGGCCATTGGGCGTACCGAGAAAGCCCATCGGCGCGCTGACCACCTGCAACCCAGCCTGTTCGAAACTCCAGCGCGAGCGCGGCATATGCCAGGCCTGGGTCACCAGCACCACACGGGTAATTCCCGCCTGCTTCAGCAGCTCTGCGCTGTGGGTCGCATTCTCCCAGGTGGTGCGGCTCAAGCCTTCCTGCCAGCGCACCGGCACGTCGTAATCGCGCGCCAGCACCTCGGCCATCAGTGCCGCCTCACTCGGCGGTACTCCATAGTGCAACCCGCCGCTGGTCAGCAGCGGCAAACCTGAGGCCTTGGCCAGCCGAGCGGCGAAACGTACGCGCTCCTGCCCCATCAGACTGGGCTGATCGCTGCCCCAACCGGGGTCGCCGAGTTCACTGCCATTGCCAAGGACTACGATCACATCAGCCTGCTGCGCCAAGCTGGCCCACTGCGTCTCGTTCAAGGCGGGTTCGCGCTCCAGCAGCCGCGCCGAATACTCGACCGCCAGCGGCAAGCTGAACAGCCACAAGCCGCCCAACCCCATGGCAAAACAGCCCGCCGCCAACCGCGGAAAACGCCGACGCAGCCACCAGGCGGCCAGCAGCAAAAGCAGAAAGAGGCCAGGCGGCAGGAAAAACTGTTTGAGAATGTAGCGAATCGGCATCAGGCACCTCCAACGGTGCGCGAAGCCTAACGAGGATTGCTCGCGCGGAACAGCTGTGAGCCGCACGCCTGGCAGGCCTGCATGCCGTGCCCGGATTGCCAGCCGGCCTGAGTGCCGCACAGCGCGCAACACAACTGCATGCGCCGTTTGAGTAGCGGCCGAACCTTGCCAGGGAGTGCCGCAGAGGCCTTGTGTGCCCCGCGCCCGACCTTGCGCGCGCCGGATAACTGTTCGATCTGTGCCATCTCCTGGGCCGCCGCATGCCAGCCGCGCAGCCAGTCCAGATCGCGATTCAGATAGGCGCGGATCAGCTCCATTTCCGCAACGGTGAGGCCACGCAGCTCCAGTTCGAGCGGCGGTTCGGCAGCCAGGCCGCTCACGCTGTCTGCTTCATCCAAGGCCATGGCAAGACGCTGCAGCAGTCGCTCATAGAGCCCACCTGCGCTCGCGCCACGCCTTAACTCTGCCATCCACGCACCTCACGCCGGGCCCAACCATATGGCCCATATAGCAAGCTTAGCGCCCGCGCTTTGAGCGATGACGCGTCGCGACAAACGGCGGGACCGGCCGGTGCCCCTCGGCGCAGGCGCAATCAGGGTTTCCCTGAATAAGCGGGGCTCATGTATGCTACCGCGTTTCCCGCAAGCCCTTATTCCCAGCGCCGGTAGCCATGCAAGAACAGTATCAGCCACGCGAAATCGAAGCCGCCGCGCAGTCCCATTGGGACGCGCAGAAATCCTTTGTAGTGAGCGAACAGCCAGGCAAGGAGACCTTCTACTGCCTGTCGATGTTCCCCTACCCGAGCGGCAAGCTGCACATGGGCCACGTGCGCAACTACACCATCGGTGACGTGATCGCCCGCTACCAGCGTATGCAGGGCAAGAACGTGCTGCAGCCGATGGGCTGGGACGCGTTCGGCATGCCGGCGGAAAACGCCGCAATGAAGAACAAGGTCGCGCCGGCCAAGTGGACCTACGAGAACATCGAGTACATGAAGACCCAGCTGAAATCGCTGGGCCTGGCCGTGGACTGGACCCGCGAAGTCACCACCTGCAAGCCGGATTACTACCGCTGGGAACAGTGGCTGTTCACCAAGCTGTTCGAAAAAGGCGTGATCTACCGCAAGAACGGCAGCGTCAACTGGGACCCGGTCGACCAGACCGTACTGGCCAACGAGCAGGTGATCGACGGTCGTGGCTGGCGTTCCGGCGCGCTGATCGAAAAGCGCGAAATTCCCATGTACTACTTCAAGATCACCGCCTACGCGGAAGAGCTCTTGAGTGGCCTGAACGAGCTGGATGGCTGGCCGGAACAGGTCAAGACCATGCAGCGCAACTGGATCGGCAAGAGCTTCGGTGCCGACGTGGTGTTCGACTATGACCTGGGCAGCGTCGGTATTGACGGCCAGCTCAAGGTCTACACCACCCGCCCCGACACCCTGATGGGCGCGACCTACGTCGCCGTCGCCGCCGAGCACCCGCTGTCGCAGCGCGCCGCCGAGAGCAATCCGGCCATCGCCACCTTTATCGCCGAATGCAAAGCCGGCTCCGTGGCCGAGGCCGACATGGCCACCATGGAGAAGAAAGGCGTCGCGACTGGCCAGTTCGTCATCCACCCACTGACCGGCGACAAGCTGCCGGTGTTCGTCGCCAACTACGTACTGTGGGGCTACGGCGAAGGTGCAGTGATGGCCGTACCGGCGCATGACGAGCGCGACTTCGAATTCGCCAGCAAGTACGCACTGCCGATCAAGCAGGTCTACGCCGCGGCGGACAAGGACTACTCGGCTGCCGAGTGGCAAGCCTGGTACGGTGACAAGGACGGCCTGAGCAGCATCAATTCCGGCAAATACGACGGCAAGAACTTCAGCGAAGCCTTCGACGCCATAGTCGCCGACCTCGAAGCCTGCGCCCACGGCGCACGCAAGACCCAGTTCCGCCTGCGCGACTGGGGCATCAGCCGCCAGCGTTATTGGGGTTGCCCGATCCCGATCATCCATTGCGACGCCTGCGGCGACGTGCCGGTACCGGACGACCAGCTGCCGGTGGTGCTGCCGGAAGACGTGGTTCCGGATGGTGCCGGCTCACCACTGGCGCGCATGCCGGAGTTCTACAGCTGCACCTGCCCGAAATGCGGCGGCGCGGCCAAGCGCGAAACCGACACCATGGACACCTTCGTCGAGTCGTCCTGGTACTACGCTCGTTACGCCTCGCCGCACTACGATCAAGGCATGGTCGACCCGGCCGCGGCCAACCACTGGCTGCCGGTGGATCAGTACATCGGCGGTATCGAACACGCGATCCTGCACCTGCTCTATGCGCGCTTCTTCCATAAGCTGATGCGTGACGAAGGCCTGGTGTCGTCCAATGAGCCATTCAAGAACCTGCTGACCCAGGGCATGGTGGTCGCCGAGACCTACTACCGCACCCTGGAAAACGGCGGCAAGGACTGGTTCAACCCGGCCGATGTCGAGCTTGAGCGTGACGCCAAAGCCAAGGTCATCAGCGCCACGCTGAAGACCGACGGCCTGCCGGTGGAAATCGGCGGCACCGAGAAGATGTCCAAGTCGAAAAACAACGGCGTCGACCCGCAGTCGATGATCGATGCCTACGGTGCCGATACCTGCCGCCTGTTTATGATGTTTGCCTCGCCACCGGACATGAGCCTGGAATGGTCCGACTCCGGCGTCGAAGGTGGCAGCCGCTTCCTGCGCCGCGTCTGGCGCCTGGCCCAGGGCCACGTCAGCCAGGGCCTGCCGGCAGTGCTCGACACCCAGAATCTAAGTGATGAGCAGAAGCTGGTGCGCCGCGCGATTCACCTGGCGATCAAACAGGCCAGCGTCGATATTGGCCAACACCACAAGTTCAACACCGCCATCGCCCAGGTGATGACGCTGATGAACGTGCTGGAAAAAGCCCCGCAAGCCAGCGCACAAGACCGCGCCCTGCTGCAGGAAGGTCTGGAGGCGGTAGCCCTGCTGCTGGCCCCGATCACCCCGCACATCAGCCACCAGCTGTGGCAGGAGCTGGGCCACGACGGCGCGATTATCGACGCCCAGTGGCCACAGGTCGATGAATCGGCGCTGGTGCAGGACAGCTTGACCCTGGTGATCCAGGTCAACGGCAAGCTGCGCGGACAGATCGAAGTGCCGGCCAGCGCCAGCCGCGAGGACGTTGAAGCCACCGCCCGCAGCAACGAAAACGTGCTGCGCTTCACCGAAGGCCTGAGCATCCGCAAGGTCATCGTGGTGCCAGGCAAGCTGGTCAACATTGTTGCCAACTAAATAGTCGCCAACTGATTAAGCTTGGCGCGACCGCACAGCGGCGCGCCGCAAGACACGCCAAGGGGATAAAAGATGAGCAAACGGAATCTGTTGGTAATTGGCCTGGCTACCCTGCTCAGTGCTTGCGGCTTCCAGCTGCGCGGCACCGGTGACGTGCAGTTCGCCCTCAAGGAGCTCGACGTCAGCGCGCGCAACGCCTACGGCGAAACCGTCAATGAAGTGCGCGAAGT
The DNA here is from genome assembly GCF_049653025.1 of Pseudomonas sp. Taxonomy (GTDB): domain Bacteria; phylum Pseudomonadota; class Gammaproteobacteria; order Pseudomonadales; family Pseudomonadaceae; genus Aquipseudomonas. The sequence continues at coordinate 26,219 of NZ_JBASFM010000003.1, forward strand.
GCTGCAGAACAACAACGTGCGGGTCTTCCCGGGCGCGCCGTACCACCTGGTCATCAGCAACGAGCAAGAGAACCGCCGTGCCGCCAGCTTTACCAGCGCGGCCCGCACCGCCGAGTACGAGCTGACCAAGCACCTCGAGTACGAGATTCGCGGCAGCAAGAACCTGCTGCTGCTCAGTGACAAGCTGGAAGCCCAGAGCTACTACAGCCAGGACAGCAACAACCTGGCGGGTGGCGACCAGGAGGCCGCGCAAATTCGCCTGGAAATGCGCCGCGAACTGATCCAGCAGCTGGTACAACGCCTGCAACAGATCACCCCGGAGCAGCTCGACCAACTGCAACAGACCGCCGAGGCCAAGGCGCAAGTCGAAGCAGACGCCCTGGAAGCCGCTCGCCAGCAACAGGCCGCGCAGCCTCAGCAGTCGCCGATCCAGCTGCCGATTCCGGCTCAGTAAGTCCGCCGGGCCGCGCAAGCGGCCCCGCTCTGCGACCCGATGAAACTCAACCCCGCACAACTCGGCAAACACCTGCAGGGCAACCTGAGTCCGGTGTATGTGGTCAGTGGCGACGAGCCCCTGCTCTGCCAGGAAACTGCTGACGCCATCCGCGCCGCAACCCGCCAGCAGGGGTTCAGCGAGCGCCAGGTGTTCAATGCCGACAGCAACTTCGACTGGGGCAACCTGCTGCAGGCGTGCGCCAGCATGTCGCTGTTTGCCGACAAGCGCCTGCTGGAACTGCGCCTGCCCACCGGCAAACCTGGCGACAAGGGGGCGAGCGCCCTGCTCGAATACCTGGCCCGCCCCGCCGACGACACAGTGCTGCTGATCAGCCTGCCGAAACTCGACGGCAGCGCGCAGAAAACCAAGTGGGGCAAGGCGCTGATCGAAGGCGCGCAAACGCAGTTCGTGCAGATCTGGCCGGTCGACGCCAACCAACTGCCGCAGTGGATTCGCCAGCGTCTGGCGCAAGCCGGCCTTAGCGCCAGCGCCGAAGCAGTGGAAATGCTCGCCGTGCGCGTCGAAGGCAACCTGCTGGCTGCCGCCCAGGAAATCGAGAAGCTCAAGTTGCTGGCCGACGGCACGCAGATCGATGTCGACACCGTGCAAGCCTCGGTGGCCGACAGCGCCCGCTTTGACGTATTCGGCCTGATCGATGCCGCACTTAACGGCGAAGCAGCTCACGCCCTGCGCATGCTCGAAGGCCTGCGCGGCGAAGGCGTCGAGCCGCCAGTGATCCTCTGGGCCCTGGCTCGGGAAATCCGCCTGCTGGCGACCATCGCCCAGCAGTACAGCCAGGGCATGCCCCTGGACAAAGCCTTCAGCTCAGCGCGCCCGCCGGTCTGGGACAAACGCCGGCCGCTGGTCAGCAAAGCCCTGCAACGCCTGTCGGCATCACGCTGGGCCGCCCTGCTGCAGGATGCCCAACGCATCGATGCACAGATCAAAGGCCAGGCCGCGGGTGATCCCTGGAGCGGCCTGAGCCTGTTGACCCTGACCCTGTGCGGGCAGCGCCTGGGGCTTGGCAGCGAACGCACGCTTTAGTCCATCTGGACATTCCCCTCACAGCAGCCCATGCTTCGCCCGCCCGCGCACCGCGGCCAGCCGTTAGAGGAACCCCCATGGCGAAGAAAAGCAAACACGGCCCGAACAAGGCCAAATCCCTGATAGCCCAGCCACTGTTTCGCTCTCGCCAGGAAACACCCGGCAAAGGCAAAGGCAGCTACCGCCGCGAAGCCTCCCAGCAAAACTGGGAGGCTTCATACTTTCTGGCCGCCTGAAAAGCCCGCCAACCCGCCTAGCGCCTCAATCGTGCTAAGGTTACGGCCTGCAAAATGTGCCGAGACCACCATGCCTTACCTGTTTCTTCGTGGCCTGACCCACAGCGCCGCAGCCTGCCTCCTGCTGCTGCTGACCGCTTGCGCCGAAGCCCCCGCGCAGCCTCTCGCCGTTGCGCCACTGACTCCAGCCGCCACAGCCATCAGCCCACCCGCCGCCAGTGCCCCCAGCCCGCTGCTGAGTTTCGAGGAGTGGCGCAGCCTGCTGCGCAGCGATGCGATTGCCGCCGGCATTGATGCCGAGCTGTTCGACCGCGCCTTCGCCGGCATCACCCTGGACCCCAAGGTGGTCAGCTCTGACAACAGCCAGCCGGAGTTCACCCGCCCGGTGTGGGAATACATCGACGGCGCAGTTTCCGTGACCCGTATAGCCCAGGGTCGTCTGCTCAAGGCGCAGCACCGGCCAACCCTGAAAGCCATTCGCAGCACCTACGCGGTCGACCATGAAGTGCTGATTGCGATCTGGGGCATGGAAAGCAATTTCGGCAGCAACATCGGCAGCCACAACGTGATCCGTTCACTGGCCACCCTGGCTTACGACGGCCGCCGCCAGGCGTTCTGGCGCAGCCAGTTGCTGGCCGCCCTGCAAATCCTGCAAGCCGGCGACAGCACCGTCCAAGGCCTGATCGGCTCCTGGGCCGGGGCCATGGGCCAAACCCAATTTATGCCGACCACCTTTAATCAGCATGCCGTGGACTTCGATGGCGACGGCCGCCGTGATCTGTGGCGCTCCGCCCCTGACGCCCTGGCTTCCGCCGCGCATTACCTGCAAGCCTCGGGCTGGGAAAACGGCCAGCCCTGGGGCTTTGAGGTGAACCTGCCGCAAGGCTTCGATTACGCCCTGGCCGACCCAGAAGTACGTCGCAGCCTGGCGCAGTGGCGCACCCTCGGAGTCAACCCGGCCACCGCCGTCGATGCCAATCAGCAAAGCCTGGCCACACTGTTTTTACCGGCCGGCCATCGCGGCCCGGCCTTCCTGCTGCTGAACAACTTCCGCAGCATCCTCAAGTACAACAACTCCACCTCTTACGCCCTGGCCATCGGCCTGCTCAGCGATGCACTGGACGGCAACCCTGGTGTACAGGCCGCCTGGCCACGCAATGACCGCCAGCTCGGGCGCAGCGAGCGCATCGAGCTGCAGGAGCTGCTGACCGGCAAAGGCTACCAACCCGGTCCGGCCGACGGCATCATCGGGGCCAATACGCGCAAGGCCGTGCGGGCCTTCCAGCAGAGCCTGGGCCTGCCAGCCGACGGCTACCCCAGCCATGAACTGCTGCAACGACTTAGATAACTGACAGAGGCCGCCTGGGCGGACCGCACGGCAGCCGACAGACTGACCAGTCAGTCGCTGTGATAAACTGCGCGGCGGCCACAAGCCGCCTCGTCCACGGAGCCTCTAGCGGAGCCCAGATTGCCGATGTCCGATACCTCCCCGCCTAAAACCGTTGCCAGCGGCGAAAAATTCCGCACCACCCAAGGCATCACTGCAATCAAGGACGGCCAGAAGCGCCGCGCCTCCAGCGAACCCCAGGTGTTCGAACCCAAGCCCAAGTGGCTGCGGGTCAAGGCCCCCGGTGGCAGCCGCTTCGAAGCGGTCAAACGCAATGTCAGCGAACACCGCCTGAGCACCGTGTGCCAGGAGTCCCACTGTCCGAACATGGGCGAATGCTGGTCCAACGGCACCGCCACCATCATGCTGATGGGTTCGGTATGCACCCGCGCCTGCCGCTTTTGCGCGGTGGATACTGGTAACCCGAATGGCTGGCTGGATCTGGAAGAGCCACAGAACACCGCCAAGTCGGTGGAGCTGATGGCGCTGCGCTATATCGTGCTGACCTCAGTGGACCGCGACGACCTGGATGATGGCGGCGCCGCGCACTACGCCGCCTGCGTACGGGCGATCAAGGAGCGTACGCCGCAAGTGGTAGTGGAAGCCCTGACCCCAGATTTCGACGGCGACCTGCAGGCCATTGAGCGCGTGGTGGACTCGGGCCTGGAGGTGTTCGCGCAGAACGTCGAGACGGTCAAGCGCCTGACCTATGAGGTGCGCGACCCCCGTGCCGGTTACGAAAAGACCCTGCGCGCGCTGGAACATGCCAAACGCCATCGCCCGAGCATGCTGACCAAGACCAGCCTGATGTTGGGCCTGGGCGAGACCGATGAGGAAATCCTGGAAACCATGGATGACCTGCGCGCCATCGGCGTGGACATCCTCACCCTCGGCCAGTACCTGCAACCGACCCGCAACCACCTGACGGTCAAGCGCTGGGTCACCCCGGAAGAGTTCAATCGCTTGCGCGAAATCGGCCTGGAGAAAGGCTTTATGGAAGTCGCCGCCGGCCCGCTGGTACGCTCCAGCTACCGCGCCGACAAGGTGTTCGAGAAGAATAACCTGGGCCTCGCCGCCCCGGTGCCAGTGCCGGGCCAGCCGCTGGACAACAACCTGATTCCGACCCTCACCCTAAACTGATCGGGCCGCACAACGCCTGCCTTTGGGCTTTGCCTGGGGCAGGCGTTTGTTTATCCGCCCGCCCTGCTCTAGCCGTTTATGGCACCAGCCAGGCTCCGCTGCTGCGCGTAGTCGAGGTGTTTGACCAGCTGCTCACGCAGCCGCGCACTCACCTCGGATAGCACTATCGGTCCCGCCGCCAGGTCGGCCAGCTGGGTCATGGGCATGCCGGCATAACCGCAAGGGTTGATGCGCTGGAACGGCTGCAGGTCCATATCCACATTCAGCGCCAGGCCATGGAAGGAGCGGCCGTTGCGGATACGCAGGCCCAGCGAGGCGATCTTCGCGCCATCCACATACACACCCGGGGCATCCGGCTTGGCAGTGGCGCTGACACCATAGCTGGCGAGCAGGTCAATCAGGCTGCGTTCGATCCGGCTAACCAGCTCACGCACGCCAATGCCGCTACGGCGCACATCCAGCAGCAGGTACGCGACCAACTGGCCGGGGCCGTGATAGGTCACCTGGCCGCCGCGATCAACCTGCACCACCGGAATATCACCGGGAAACAGCACATGCTCGGCCTTGCCGGCCTGGCCCTGGGTAAACACCGGAGGGTGTTCGAGCAGCCAGATCTCGTCAGGCGTATCCACGCCGCGCGTATCGGTAAAACGCTGCATCGCGTGCCAGGTCGGCTGATAGTCAACCAGGCCCAGCTCGCGAAAGCCGAGCGGCAGGCTCATCAGAGCACCATGTGGACGATACCGGTCGCGCGCAGGGCGCTATTGATATCGCGCAATTGGTCTTCGCCGGTGGCTTCGATGTGCAGCTGCACAGTGGTGTATTTGCCATTACTGCTCTGGCGCTCGGCCAGCGTAGTGAGATCGACCTTGGCATGCTTGCTAAGGATTTCGATCACCATGTCTTTGTAATTGGCACCACTGTCGCCCACCACCTTGATCGGGTAGTCGGCGCAAGGGAATTCGATTTTGTGCGATTTGACGTCGGTCATGGCAGTAACGGCCTCGTAAGCCGTGGCAACAACAACGCCCCCGCGGTCGGCAGGGGCGTGCTGGTCACGCTATCAGTTGAACAATCCGAAGAAGAACAGGCTGATGCTATCCCACAGCCGGCGGAAGAAACCACCTTCCTCAACGGCTTCCAGGGCGATCAGGTCGGCGCTGTGCACCACCTCTTCACCCAGTTTTACCTCTACCTTGCCGATCACATCGCCCTGAGCAATTGGAGCGGACAGTTGCGGATTGAGGATCATGCCGGCTTGCAGCTTGTCCAGCTGGCCTTTGGGCAAGGTCAGGCTCAGGTCAGCCGCCAGGCCAGCCTTGACCTGACGCACGGTGCCTTTCCACACCTGCGCCTGGGCCAGCTCTTGGCCTTTCTTGTAGAAGGTGCGAGTTTCGAAGAAGCGGAAACCATAGGTCAGCAGCTTCTGGGTTTCAGCGGCGCGAGCCGACTCGCTGACAGTGCCGAACACCGAGGTGATCATCCGCGCACCTTCACGTACGGCAGACGATACCAGGCAGAAGCCGGCTTCTTCGGTGTGGCCGGTCTTAAGGCCGTCGACCGTCTTGTCGCGCCATAGCAGCAGGTTGCGGTTGCCCTGCTTGATGTTGTTCCAGAAGAACTCCTTCTGCGAGTAGATCGCATAGTGTTCCGCGTCTTCATTGATGATCGCGCGCGCCAGGATCGCCATGTCGTGGGCGCTGGAGTAGTGCTCCGGATGCGGCAGGCCAGTGGCGTTCATAAAGTGGGAGTTCTTCATGCCCAGCTTTTCGGCGGTCTCGTTCATCATGTCGGCGAAGCCATCCTCGCTGCCGGCGATGTACTCGGCCAGGGCAATGCTGGCGTCGTTACCGGACTGGATGATCACACCGTGCAGCAGGTCATCCACCGACACCTGGCTGTTCAGCGGGAGGAACATGGTGGAACCGCCGGAAGCCGCACCACCGGTACGCCAGGCGTGCTCGCTGACGTTGACCAGGTCCTGCTCGCCGATCTTGCCCTTGCGAATTTCCAGGGTGGCGATATAGGCGGTCATCAGTTTGGTCAGGCTGGCCGGCGGCAGGCGCTGGTCACCATTGTTCTCCACCAGCACCTTGCCGCTGGCACCGTCGAGCAGCACGTAGGACTTGGCGGCGAGCTGTGGCGGTGCCGGGATCACGGCCTGATCGGCCCACGCGGCCGATGCGCTGAGCAGGGCAAGTGACATGAAAACGCGTTGCGCAAAGCTGGTGATATTCATCCGTCTCTCTAGATTGCTGATGGTCGAACAGGCCCAGTGGGCACATTGGGTACTAGCCCTGGCCCGCTTAAGGCCAGCCAGGGTTGTTGTTTAGTCATGCGAGGGCGCGATAAGTGCCGTGATCAGTCGGCCTTGACCAGCGTCGGCTGACCGAGGTTGGCCAGGCGCACGCTGTCCTGCAGCTGCTCAGCCTCGCCCTGGCTGCCCACCGGCCCCAGGCGTACGCGGTGCAGAATCTGCTGGTTGCGTACCACTGAGCTGATGAACACCGGCGCAGCTACCATCTCGCTCAACTTGGCCTTGAGAAGCTCCGCAGCGTCCGGATTGGCGAAGGCGGCCACTTGGAGATACAGGCCAGAGACTGCGACTGAAGCGTTTTTTTTTGCGTCAATCTGCACGGGGAGCACCGCGGCGGCATGCTGCTGCGGGGGCGGCGAATACTGCTCGACGGGCTGCGCAATAGGTTGCGCAACCGGCTTGGCCTGCGCGACTTGCTGCGGCGCAGCCAGCACCAGCGGCACCGGGCGGCCCTGCTGAGCCCACCACTCGTGCGGATCGATCCCCTCGACCTTGACCCGTGCGGTGCCGCTTTCGGCGTAACCGAGCTTCTTCGCCGCGGCGAAGGACAGGTCGATGATACGGTCGGAATAGAACGGCCCGCGGTCGTTGACCCGCAGAATCGCGCTCTTGCCGTTGTCCAGGTTGGTCACACGCACATAGCTGGGCAGCGGCAGGGTCTTGTGCGCGGCGGTCATGCCGTACAGGTCATAGGTCTCGCCGTTGGCGGTGGCCTGGCCGTGGAACTTGGTGCCATACCAGGACGCTGGGCCGACCGCCTGATAGCGACGCGCATCGGGAATCGGGTAGTACTGCTTGCCAAACACCGTGTAGGGGCTGGCCTTGACCGGGCCGTAATGCGGCATCGGCACCGCATCGGGAATCCGCGATACGTCGACATCCCACCAGGGCGCGCCATCACGATGTGGCTGCTTGTAATCACCCGGGCCGGAAATTGCCCCGCCCGACTGTATGGGCGCAACCGGCTGCGGCGCGCGGCTGGACGAGCAGCTTGCAAGCAGCAATGCCAGGCTGCCGAAAGCGGCCAACTTGAAGGACAGACGCGACATCAATTATTTCCCCGTGCGGCAACCAGTGCCTCGGCCAGCTGATTGACCGCCATGGCATACATAACACTGCGATTGTAGCGGGTGATCACAAAGAAGTTAGGCAGGCCCATCCAGTACTCGGCACCCTCGGCACCTTCCAGACGGAAGGCAGTCACCGGCAACTCGCCCGCCAGCGGGTCGGCACTGCTCCAACCTAGGGAGCGCAACTCGCCGACAGTCTTCACCGGATCGAGGCCCACGGTCAGGCCTTGCTCGGCCTGCTCACCCTCGACGCTGGCGGGGCTGGTGACCGGCTGCCCCGGCTGCCAGCCATGACGTTTGAAGTAACTGGCCACGCTGCCGATGGCATCCACCGGGTTGGTCCAGATATTGATATGGCCGTCGCCGTCGAAGTCCACCGCGTAGGCGCGGAAGCTGCTCGGCATAAACTGCGGCAAGCCCATGGCCCCGGCGTAGGAGCCGGTGAGGGTCAGCGGCTCAACCTGTTCTTCACGGCTCAGCAACAGAAACTCGCGCAGCTCCTTGCGAAAGAACGGCGCGCGCGGCGGGTAATCGAAGGCCAGGGTCGACAGCGCATCCATCACCCGGTAGCTGCCGGTGTTGCCGCCGTAGGAGGTTTCCACACCGATGATCGCCACGATCACCTGGGCCGATACGCCGTATTCGGCCTCGGCACGCGCCAGGGTCGCCTCATGCTGCTTCCAGAACTCGACACCCTTATTGATGCGCGCATCGGTGATAAAGATCGGCCGGTAGTCTTTCCACTGCTTGACCTTCTCCGCCGGGCGCGAGATGGCATCGAGAATCGCCTGCTTGCGCTCGACCTCGGCAAACAGGCCGACCAGTTGCTCACCGGCAAAGCCGTAGTCGCGGGTCATTTCGGCAACGAACTCGGCCACCTGTGGTGACTGCTGATAATCCCCGGCCGACGCCGGTTGAACCATCCCGCACACCCCAGCCAGAGCCAGCCAGGGAGCCGTACGTACCATCCAACCACGCGCGTTTTGCATTGAACTCATAATCCCAATCAAGCCTGTGTCATCCACTTACGATGAGTGTGGATCGACATCAAAATCCCAAATCCCGACAGCAAGGTAATCAACGAGGTGCCGCCGTAGCTGATAAACGGCAACGGCACGCCCACCACCGGCAACAAGCCGCTGACCATGCCGATATTGACGAAGACATAGACGAAGAACGTCATGGTTAACGCGCCGGCGAGAAGCTTACCGAACAGCGTCTGCGCTTGCACGGTAATCACCAGGCCGCGGGCGATCAACAGCAGATACACCAGCAGTAACAAACACACGCCAACCAGGCCGAACTCTTCGGCCAACACCGCGATGATAAAGTCGGTGTGGCTCTCCGGCAGGAAGTCCAGATGCGACTGGGTACCCTGCAGCCAGCCCTTGCCAAATACCCCGCCCGAGCCAATCGCCGCCTTCGACTGAATGATGTTCCAGCCACTGCCCAGCGGGTCGCTTTCCGGGTTGAGGAAGGTCAGCACGCGCTGTTTCTGGTACTCGCGCATAACAAAGAACCACATGCCGATGGCGATCGGCACCACTGCGGCCACCGCGCCAACCACCCAGCGCCATTGCAGACCGGCGATAAACAGCACGAAGCCGCCGGAAGCGATGATCAGCAGCGAGGTGCCCAGGTCCGGCTGCAGCAGAATCAGCACAAAGGGCACGATGATCATCGCCAGACTGATGGCGATATGCTTCAAGCGCGGCGGCAGGCTGCGCCCGGACAGGTACCAGGCGATGGTCGCCGGCATGATGATCTTCATGAATTCCGAAGGCTGGAAGCGGATCACCCCAGGGATATTGATCCAGCGGGTGGCCCCCATGGCGTTATGGCCCATGACGTCCACCACCACCAGCAGGCCGACGCCGGCGACATAGGCCAACGGCACCCAGCGCGCCATAAACCGTGGCTCGAACTGGGCAATGATAAACATGCCGACCAGGCCGATACCGAAGGAGCTGGCCTGCTTCATCAGCAGATCAAGGTTCTTGCCGCTGGCCGAATACAGGATAAACAGGCTGCCGGTGGCCAGGATCAGCAGCAACAGCAGCAGGACGCCGTCGATATGCAGGCGCTGCAGCAGGGTTGCGCGGCGGCGCATCAGGTCTTCAGAGGACAGATTGCGATCGAAGTTACTGTTCATGGCGCGGCGACCTCAGCCGCCACAGGCGGAGCAAACTCGGCTTTCAACTGACCGTTCTCATCGAGCAGCCAGGCGTCGATCACCTGCTTGACCACCGGTGCGGCGACCCCGGAGCCGGACTCGCCGTTCTCGACCATCACCGAAACGGCGATCTGTGGGTTGTCCGCTGGGGCAAACGCAACGAACAGCGCGTGGTCACGGTGACGCTCGGCGACCTTGCTGCGGTCGTATTTCTCGCCCTGCTTGATCGCTACCACCTGCGCGGTGCCGCTCTTGCCGGCAATCCGGTACAGCGCGGCATCGCCCACCTTGCGCGCGGTGCCGCGCGGACCGTGCATGACCGACACCATGCCCTTGACACCGGCGTCCCAGAACGACGGATCGCGCAGCACGATATCCGGCATCGGGTTGGGGTCCACCGGGGCCTGGCCCTGGATGGTCTTGGCCAGGTGCGGGCGAATCCACTTGCCGCGTGTGGCCATCAGCGTCACCGCCTGGGCCAGTTGCAACGGCGTGGTCTGCATATAGCCCTGACCGATACCGAGAATCAGCGTCTCGCCCGGGTACCAGGCCTGGCGGTAACGCGCGCGCTTCCAGTCCCGCGACGGCATCAGCCCGGCGGTTTCTTCGAACATGTCCAGCGACACGCGCTGACCCAGCCCGAAACGGGTCATGTAGTCATGCATGCGGTCGATGCCCATCTTGTGCGCCAGCGAGTAAAAGTAGGTGTCGTTGGAGCGCATGATCGCGTAATCCATATCCACCGAGCCGTCGCCCGTGCGGTTCCAGTTGCGGTATTTGTGGCTGTGGTTAGGCAGCTGGTAGAAACCGGGGTCGAATACCCGGGTCTGCGGCGTTACCACCCCGGCATCCAGCCCGGACACGGCCACCATCGGCTTGATCGTCGAGCCCGGCGGGTACAGGCCGCGCAGCACGCGGTTGTACAGCGGACGGTCGATCGAGTCGCGCAAATCGGCATAGGCCTGGAAGCCGATCCCGGTGACGAAGGGATTGGGGTCGAAGCTCGGCTGGCTGACCATCGCCAGTACTTCGCCAGTCTGCGGCTGAATCGCCACGATGGCCCCGCGACGCCCGGCCAGGGCTTTTTCCGCGGCCTGCTGCAGGCGTACATCGAGGCTCAGGACGATGTCCTTGCCGGGCAGCGGGTCAGTGCGTTTAAGCACCCGCAACACGCGGCCGCGGGCGTTGGTCTCGACTTCCTCGTACCCCACTTCGCCGTGCAGCTCGTTCTCGTAGAAGCGCTCGATCCCGGTCTTGCCGATATGGTGGGTGCCGCTGTAGGCCACCGGGTCGAGTTCTTTCAGTTCCTTCTCGTTGATCCGCCCGACATAGCCGACCGAGTGCGCGAAGTGCTCACCATGCGGGTAGTAACGCACCAACTGGGCCACCACCTCGACGCCTGGCAGGCGGAACTGGTTGATCGCAATCCGCGCGATCTGCTCCTCGGACAACTCAAACAGCACCGGCACCGGCTCGAACGGCCGGCGCCCCTGACGCACGCGGCGCTCGAACAGCGCACGGTCCGCAGGCGTCAGCTCCAGCACCTCGACGATCGAGTCCAGCACCTGCGGCCACTCGCCGGCGCGCTCGCGGGTCAGGGTCAGGCTGAAGCTCGGCCGGTTGTCAGCGATGATCACGCCGTTGCGGTCGAAGATCAGCCCGCGCGTGGGCGGCAGCGGCTGCACATGGATGCGGTTGTTCTCAGCCAGGGTGGTGTGATGTTCGAACTGCACCACCTGCAGGTAGTACAGGCGCGCCACCAGCACCGAGGTCAGCAGCAAAACCACCACAGCACCGACGAACGCCCGCTTGCGAATCAGGCGGCCGTCTTTCTCGTGGTCTTTGAGGCGAATGGGTTGCGGCATCGGTGGCTGCTGATTACTGGCTGATTACTTGTGATAAGGATGACCGGACAACACGGTCCAGGCACGATACATCTGTTCGCCGATCAGAATCCGCACCAAGGGGTGCGGCAAGGTCAGCGGCGACAACGACCAGCGCTGCTCACTGCGCGCCTGCACCTCGGGCGCCAGCCCTTCCGGGCCGCCGACCATCAGGTTGACGGTGCGTGCATCCAGGCGCCATTTGTCGAGCTCGACCGCCAGCTGCTCGGTGCTCCAGGGTCGCCCTTCGACTTCCAAGGTAACGATGCGTTCCCCCGGCGCGACCTTGGCCAGCATGGCCTCGCCTTCCTGACGGATCATCCGCGCCACATCGGCATTCTTGCCGCGGGTGGTCAGCGGAATTTCCACCAGTTCCAGGGACAGCTCGCTGGGCATGCGCTTGGCGTATTCCTGCCAGCCCTCTTCCACCCATCGCGGCATCCGCGAGCCGACGGCGATCAGTTTGATCCGCACCGCTGCGTGTCCTTATTCCTGCTCTGGGCTCGGCTCGGCGCTAAACTGCGCACGACTCTGCTCGGCACCCTGCCACAGACGCTCAAGGTCGTAGAACTGGCGAGCCGTCGGCAGCATCACGTGAACCACGATGTCGCCGAGGTCGAGCAACGCCCACTCGCCGGTATCCATGCCTTCAGTACCGATCGGGCGCACGCCCTGCTCCTTGACCTTCTCCAGCACGTTGTCGACCAGCGACTTGACGTGACGGCTGGAGGTGCCGCTGGCGATCAGCATGAAATCGGTGATGCTGGTCTTGCCGCGCACATCAATGGTGGTGATGTCCTGCGCCTTGATTTCTTCCAGGGCTGTGATGGCCAGTTTGACCAAATCTTCGCTCTGCATTTTTGCCTTAGTCATAAGTAACTCATTTGCCTCGTGTTCAATTCGCGCCACGGTACAGTCCGTGGGCATGGATATAGGCCAGTACCGCGTCAGGCACCAAAAAGCGTGCCGACTTTCCGTTCGCCAGTAGCGAACGGATCTGGGTGGCAGACACCGCCAGGGGTGTTTGCCAGATAAAAGCAATTTGCCCGCTCGGCCCACTCAGGGCCGAAGGGTCACTCACACTGCGCGCCGCCAACAGATCACGCAGCGCCTCCGGCGCTTCACTGTCGGCGTCCGGTCGTTGCAGCACCAGGATGTGGCAGTGCTGCAGCAATTCGTCCCAGCGCTGCCAGCTGGGCAGGCCGCAGAAGGCATCCCAGCCCAGCAGCAGAAACAGCTGATCATCCGCCGCCAGCTCGCCACGCAGCGATTCCAGGGTATCGATACTGTAGGACGGTTTATCGCGCTTGAGCTCGCGATCATCCACCTGCAGGACAGCAGCATCGCTAACCGCCAGCGTGACCATGGCCAAGCGATCCGCCGCGCTGACCTGCGGCGTCTTGCGGTGTGGCGGCCGCGCGCTGGGAATCAGACGCAGCTCATCCAGCACCAAGCTTTCCGCCACTTCCACGGCGCTGCGCAAATGGCCGATATGCACCGGGTCAAAGGTGCCACCGAGCAAGCCAATGCGCCGGGCCATCAGGTGCGCCCCATCAGGTACGAATGTGCCCGTCGCCAAACACCACGTACTTCTCGCTAGTCAGCCCATCCAAGCCGACCGGACCACGGGCGTGCAGCTTGTCGGTGGAAATGCCGATCTCCGCGCCCAGGCCGTACTCGAAGCCATCGGCGAAACGGGTCGAGGCATTGACCATCACCGAAGCGGAATCCACTTCGGTGAGGAAGCGCCGCGCATCAGTGAAGTTCTCGGTGATGATCGCGTCGGTGTGTTTGGAGCCGTAATGGTTGATGTGCTCGATGGCCGCATCCAGCGAGTCGACGATGCGAATCGCCAGGATCGGCGCGTTGTATTCGGCGAACCAGTCTTCCTCGCTCGCTTCCAGCACATCACTGCCCAGCAGTGCGCGGGTCGCGGCATCGCCACGCAGCTCGACGCCCTTGTCGCGGTAGATGGCGGCCAGCGGCGGCAATACGCGCTCGGCGATGGCGGCGTGCACCAGCAGGGTTTCCATGGCGTTGCACGGCGAATAACGATGAGTCTTGGCGTTGTCGGCGACGCGGACGGCCTTGTCGAGGTCGGCGGCGACGTCGATATAGACGTGGCAGACGCCGTCCAAGTGTTTGATCACCGGCACCTTGGCGTCACGGCTGATGCGCTCGATCAGACCCTTGCCACCGCGCGGCACGATCACGTCAACAAACTCGGGCATGGTGATCAGCGCACCGACGGCGGCGCGATCCGTGGTTTCCACCACCTGCACGGCGCTGGCGGGCAAACCGGCTTCGGCCAGACCGTGCTGAATGCAACGGGCAATCGCCTGATTGGAATGAATGGCCTCGGAACCACCGCGCAGGATGGTGGCGTTACCGGACTTCAGGCACAGGCTGGCGGCGTCGATGGTCACGTTAGGACGCGACTCGTAGATGATGCCGATCACGCCCAGCGGTACGCGCATCTTGCCGACCTGGATACCCGACGGCAGGTAGCGCATGCCCTGGATCTCGCCGATCGGATCCGGCAGCGTGGCAACCTGACGCAGACCTTCGATCATCGAGTCGATCACCGCCGGCGTCAGCGCCAGACGGTCAACCATGGCCGGCTCCAGGCCATTGGCGCGCGCGGCGGCCAGGTCCAGCTCGTTGGCGGCAGTCAAATCGCTGCGCGCGGCATCCAGCGCGGAGGCTGCAGCATGCAGGGCACGATTCTTCTGCGCAGTACTGGCACGCGCCAGCACGCGCGAAGCGCTGCGGGCGGCCTGTCCCAGGCGGGTCATATAGTCGAGCACGGACTCAGTCATGGTCTTGGCAGGTCTGGCGGTTGAAAAAAGTCGCTGAGTATAACGGGCGCGCCGCTCCACGCCCAGCGCTGCGCGGCGGACGGTAAACACGGCGTTCGCCGCAGCCTGCGGTAACGCCGGCAAACGCCGCCTTACCGGCGGCAGCGAGAAACAGTGACACCACAGGCCATCAGCCGCCCGAAGGTTAGGTAAACAAAAGCCACCCGAATGTTTACCTTGCCATTAAAAGCAAGACAGGCGGCCGACCGCCGGGGTGGGATCAGCATGCATTACCGTACCGACTACTGCGCCGCACAACTCAACGACCCCCCGCAGGTGCTGCACCTCGGCGACCTGCGCCTGCACTACCAGGCCTACGCCTGCCGCAGCCACGACCCGCGCCCGCCCGTGCTACTGCTGGGCGGCGCGTTCCAGAGCTTTCGCTCGTTTGCCGCCGAGGTCAGCGAGCTGCTTGGCGAGCATCCGGTGATTCTGCTCGATCTGCCGAGCCAGGGTGGCAACCTGCAACTGGTGCCCGACCTGAGCCTGGAGCAGCTGGCCGACCTGATCGCCGCCTTCGCCAACGAGCTCGACCTGCCGCCGCTGATGCCCATCGGCCTGTCCTACGGCTCGGCCCTGGCGGCATTGTTTGCCGCCCGCCATCCAGCGCGCTGCGCCCGCGTACTGCTGGCTGGGATCACCGCCTTTGGCCGCCCCGGCGCACGCCTGCTGTTGCAGGAAGGCTTGGCGCTACTGGCCGAAGGTCGCTGCGACGCCTTTGCCCACGGCGCGTTGACTGGCCTGCTTAACCCCTTGCGCCTGGAGCAGACCGGCGTGGCCCCGGTATTTCGCAAGGCGCTGCTGCGACAGATCCAACGCCTGTCGCCCGCCGATATCGAGCGCTATCGGCAGAACAGCCAGCGCCTGCTGGATTTCCAGGGCTTTCACGCGCACCCCAGCTGCCCGACCCTGGTGCTGGCCGGCGAATATGACCACTTCACCCAACCCTGGGAGCACGCGCACTTTGCCGCTGCCTGCGCCCAGGCCAGTTGCGCGCTGATCCACAACGCCGATCACCTCGCGCAATTCGAACAACGCGATGCCTGCGCCAGCCTGTACAGCCCATTTCTGCGCGGCGAAGCTCTGCCAAACCGCAGCCCAGGCAGCAGCCTGCTGACCAGCCAACAACTGCTGCAATTGGAAAAACGCCACGAGCCACGCCTGCCGCCCAGCCAGCGCCAGGCGCGCCTGCAGCATGTCGAGGGCGGCGAATGGGCCGTGGAGATCAGCGAACTGGGTTTCTTCGGCGGGCTGTTGCAAGCCGATCTGCCGGCTATGCGCGGCGTGCGCGGCTGGCAATTGCTATGCAAGGACCTGCCCGCCCAACCTCTTCTACCGCTGCGCCAGGATCAAAACGGCCTGGCCTTCGTCTTCCCGCACAGCGATCAACTGGCCAGCCAGGCCCTGGCGACCCAGTTCCAGCAACAGCCACTCCCGACAGCGGCCTGCGCTTAAACGCGGGCTTCAATCACCCGCACCAGACCGGCACTGCGCGACGGTGCCAGGCCAAGCGTCTGGCTCGCGCGACTGGGGTCAAACACCTCGACCTGACTGAAGCCGCAATTCTTGAAACCCTGCACAATCGCCTGGTCGTTGCGGTAGTGCAGCGGGTAGTTGCCACGGGTCAGCCGCCCGATCAGGCCGACGCCCCAGCGCAACTGGCGATAGCGTGGGTGCTCGCGCAGGTCCGGGTACAGTTCGGTCAGGTAGGTGGCTTGGGGGAACTCGCGCAACTGATCGGCCAGGCGCGTCCAGAATGACTCGATCAGCGCCAGTTCGAAGTAATTCACCAACCCCTCGGTAATCACCACCACCGGCTGGCTGTGGTCCAGCTCGGCGAACAGCGCCGCCAGACTCTTCGGCCCGTCCTCGGCGAGAATATCCACCGCGCGCACCTGATGCTGGTTACCCAGCCAACCCTCGCTGTTGAGCAGCAAGCGCTTGCGCGCCGCCATCACCGGCAGATCGGCCTCGACATAGCGCAGCTCGGGATAACGCTCGGTAAAGCGCCTGCCACGGGGCGACAGCCCGCAGGCGATTTCCACCACCTGGCGCACCCCGCCCTGCTCGATGGCCGCCGTCAGCTGGGCATCGATCTGCAGGTGCCGCTGCAACAGGAACTGCTCGATATCCAGGCCGAAACCCACTCGCGCGCCCCAGGTGATCGGCGTCAGCAGTCCATGCACAAAGCGCCCGAACGCAGTAACGAACGCTGGCTCGGCCAACTGATGGCGGTACCAGACATAGCCGGTGTAGTGGGCACTGGGACTGATGTGGGCGCTGCTGACGCGGGCACGTTCAGACATGGTTCAGACTCTTATTGTTATCATCGCCCCAGCCTATGCCCAGCCCAGCCACAACGACAGCGCATGCCCAACGAACCCACCCTTAGTTTGCCCTGGCCCGACGCCCGCGCCCTGCCGGCGAGTTTCTTCGACCGCGACGCACGCCTGCTGGCCCGCGAGCTGCTGGGCAAGGTGATTCGCCATAAGCAGGGCGAACGCTGGCTGAGTGCGCGCATCATCGAGACCGAAGCCTATTACCTGGCGGAAAAAGGCAGCCACGCCTCGCTCGGCTACACCCACAAACGCCGCGCGCTGTTTATGGACGGCGGGCACATCTATATGTACTACGCCCGCGGTGGCGACTCGCTGAACTTCAGCGCTCACGGCCCAGGCAATGCGGTGCTGATCAAATCCGCCTACCCCTGGCAGGACCAGCACTCGGACGCCGCCAGCCTGGCGCAGATGCAAACCAACAATCCGGACGCCCAGGGCCGGCCGCGCTCGCCGCAAAGCCTGTGCGCCGGGCAAACCCTGCTGTGCAAGGCCCTCGGCCTGAAAGTGCCGGATTGGGACGCGCAACGCTTCGATAATCAGCGCCTGTTTGTCGAGGATGTTGCCGAACGCCCTGCCGTCGTAGTGCAATGCGCGCGCCTGGGCATCCCTGCCGGCCGCGATGAACAGCTGCACTACCGCTTTGTCGATGCCGCCTTTGCCCGCCACTGCACACGCAACCCACTGCGCCGCGGGCAAATCGCCGGCCAGCACTTCCATCTACTCACCCCTAAGGATAACTACCGATGAGCCAGTGGCTCGACAGCTTGACCCTGTGGCTTGGAGCCAACCCTGAGTGGCTGGGCCTGGCGATATTCCTGATTGCCTGCGTCGAATGCCTGGCGATTGCCGGCATCATCGTGCCGGGCACTATTGTGCTGTTCGCCGTCGCCGTACTGGCCGGTAACGGCGTCCTGTCGCTATGGGAAACCCTGGCGCTGGCCTACTTCGGCGGCTTGCTGGGCGACGCGCTGTCCTACTCCATCGGGCGCTATTTCCATCAGGACATTCGCCGCCTGCCGCTCCTGCGCAGTCACCCGCAGTGGCTGAGCGCGGCCGAAATCTACTTCCAGCGTTATGGCGTCGCCAGCCTGCTGGTCGGCCGTTATATCGGCCCACTACGGCCGATGCTGCCGATGGTTGCGGGCATGCTGAACATGCCGCTCGGGCGTTTTATCGTCGTCAGCATGCTGGCCGCCGCCGGCTGGTCCGTCGCCTATATGCTGCCCGGCTGGGCCACTGGCGCGGCGCTGCGCCTGCCGTTGCCGCCAGGCTTCTGGCCGCAGGCCGGTGCAGTGGCCGCGGGTTTGGCCCTGGTGCTGGTAATCAGCGCCCAGGGCAGCCTGCGCGGGCAGCGCCACGCCAGCCTGCTCACCGCCGGCTCAAGCCTGGCATTGCTGATCGGCCTGTTCTATGGCTGGCCGCAACTGACTCAGCTCGACCAGGGTTTGCTGGCGATCATCCAGGAACAGCGCAGCCCCGCGCTCGACAACCTGATGGTACTGGTTACCCGCCTGGGCGACCTGCAAACCCAAGTGGCCGCGGGCGTCTTGCTGACCCTGGTGCTGCTGGTGACGCGGCAGTGGCGCGCCGCGGCGTTTGCCGGCGCTACCTTGCTCGGCACCGCGCTGGCCAACGACCTGCTGAAAAGCCTGTTTGCCCGCACCCGCCCGGAAGTCCTGCTGGAACCGCTGGGCAGCTTCAGCTTCCCCAGTGGCCATAGCTCGGCGGCGTTCGCATTCTTCCTGGCGCTAGGGATTCTCGCCGGACGCGGTCAACCGGCGCGCATGCGCCTGACCTGGCTGCTGCTGGCCTGCCTGCCGGCGGCAGTGATCGCCATTTCACGGGTGTACCTGGGGGTGCATTGGCCCAGCGACATCATCGCCGGGGCCGTACTGGCGACCAGCATCTGCGCGCTGAGCCTGGCCCTGGTGCAGTGGCGTACACCGCTGCTGGCGCTGCCGGCCAAGATCTGGTGGTTGCTGCTGCCGGTGATCCTCGCGCTGCTGGGCGGCATCGCCACCTGGCAGTGGTCCGCCGACCTGCTGCGCTACCGCTACTGACTGCCGCCCGCCTGGCCTTGCAGCTGCTCAAGCAGTTCATGCAGCAAGTCCAGGCGCGGCTGTACCTGCGCCATGCCCAGCAGTTGCAACTTCTGCTCGAGCGCCAGCGGCAGCAGGTACGCCAGCTGATTAGCCAGCGCATTTTGCCCATCCGGCTCGTTCTGCATGCCTAGCGCCGCGACCAGCGGGTGCACGCTCAGGGCACTAAGCAGCGCCGCCAGATCGGCATGCTCGTCCAGCAGCGGCTGCTCCAGCGGCTCATCCAGCCACTCGACTTCCGCCAGGGTCAGCTGGTCAGGCAGCACCTGGGCGCGCTGCACCTTGAAGCGCCGCCCGCCTTCCACGCGAATCCCCAGCAGGCCATTGGCTAGCGGCTGAAAATCCCGAATCAGCGCCTCACAGCCGATCGCCGCGAATTGCCCGGCAGCCGCGCCGACCTCGGCACCCTCGAGAATGCCGACCACGCCAAAGCCCGTGCCTTGCCTCATGCAGCGGCTGATCATGTCCAGATAGCGCGCCTCGAAAATCTGCAGGTCGAGCATGCAACCGGGAAACAGCACGGTATTGAGTGGGAATAACGGCAGGGTCATAGGCATCACCTCAGATCAGCAACAGAATCGCCAGCGGCAGCAGCACGGCGGTGAACATGCCCATCAGGCTCATCGCCAGGGCGGCGAAGGCCCCACACTCCTCACTCTCCTGCAAGGCCCGCGCGGTACCCACCGCATGCGCAGTCAGGCCCAGGGCCATGCCCAGCGCAGCCGGGTGGCGCACGCCGCAGCGTTTGAGCAGGGACGGCCCGACTATCGCGCCGATGATCCCGGTGATCATCACGAACACCGCCGCCAGCGCGGCAATCCCGCCAATCTGGTTGGCCACCAGCATGGCAATCGGCGAGGTCACCGATTTCGGTGCCATGCTCATCAGCATGATCTGCTCGGCACCGAAGGCCCAGGCCAGACTTACGCCCAGCGCGGTGGCAAATACGCCGGCCAGCAGCAGGGTGATCAGAGTGGGCCAGAACAGCTGGCGAATCCGCCGCAGATTGAGAAATAACGGCACCGCCAGCGCCACCGTGGTCGGCCCGAGGAACAGGGTCAGGGCCGCGGCGCTGGCCTGATAGTCGGCAAAGCTCAGGCCGCAGGCCAGCAGGATGCCGATCACCGCAAGCATCGAGACCAACACGGGCTGCAGGAACACCCAGCGGGTTTTCTCGTAGGCGGCAATAGCCAGCTGATAGGCACCCAGGGTGATGCCCACGCCAAACAACGGATGGTGGATCAGCGCCTGCCAGGCGGCGTGCCATTCCAGGCTCATGCGTCCTCCCGGCGCTGCTGGCGTTCGATCAGCTTCTGCATCAGCCAGCCGGCGAACAGGATCGACACCAACAGCGACAGCAGCAAGGCCCCCGCCACCGCCCAGAAATCCGCGGCAATCGCTTCGGCATAGACCATCACCCCCACCGCCGGCGGTATCAGCAGCAATGGCAGGTATTTCAGCAGGCTGCTGGAGGCCAGGTGCAGCGACTCGCCGACTTCGCCACGCAGCAGCAGAAAGCCGAACAACAGCAACATGCCAATAATCGGCCCCGGCAGCATCGGTACCAACAAGACGTTGAGCGCCGTGCCGAGCAACTGGCACAGCACCAGCCAGGAAAGGCCGCGTAACAGCATGATGGGTAATCTCCGAATCGTATGATCCCAGGCGCAGTGCCACGCATTATAAGCAGATGCAGCCCTACAACGACCGGTTTACAGCGGTTGCGCGATTTTCACGGGAAGTTTGCCGCGCACCTACGAGGCACTTGACCCTGCGCCAAACCCATGATGATCTTAGGGCAGAAGGATTTACGCCCCAAAAAAAACAACACTTGCGTCTTCAAGGAGAAACCATGACTTCAGTACCCGCCGCCGAATTGCCCAGCTATATCGGTAAAGAACTCGGTCGCTCCGAGTGGCTGACCATCGACCAGGATCGCATCAACCAGTTCGCCGAATGCACCGGCGACCACCAGTTCATCCACGTCGACCCAGTCAAAGCCAAGCTCACCCCATTCGGCACCACCATCGCCCACGGCTTCCTCTCGCTGTCGCTGGTACCCAAGCTGATGGAAGGCATCATGCTCATGCCCCAGGGCCTGAAGATGGCCGTCAACTACGGCCTGGACAGCGTGCGTTTTATCCAGCCGGTCAAGGTCAACTCCAAGGTACGCCTGGTGGTCACCCTCACCGATGCCCACGAGAAGAACCCCGGCCAATGGCTGCTCAAGGCCAAGGCCGTGCTGGAAATCGAAGGCTCGGAAAAACCGGCCTATATCGCCGAACCGCTGACGCTCTGCTTCGTCTGAAGCCAGCCGCAGCACACAGGCGCGCATCCACCAGGGGCGCGCCTTTTTTATGCCCGCAAGCGTTCTGCATCACGGCGCAGCCGCCGGTTTGAGGCATACTCGGCCACACCCTTCCAGCCTGGATCATCGTCATGCGCCGCCTTGCCCATCTGGCTCCGCTGAGCCTCGCCCTGCTGCTTGCCGCCTGCGGTGACGGCGAACCCCTGCTGCCACCCGATGCCGTATTGCCCGATGGCGGCCGCTACCGCGGAGAAGTGATCAATGGCCTGCTGCAAGGTCAGGGCCGTATCGACTACAGCGACGACAGTTACTACGAAGGGCAGTTCAAGGACGGCCAGTTCGGCGGCCAGGGCAAATGGTTCAGTGAACATAACGAGCACTACGAGGGCGAGTTCCAAGGCGGCAACTTCCACGGCCAGGGCAGCCTCGTATACAGCGACGGCAGCCGCTACCAGGGCAACTTTGCCAACGGTACGCCCAATGGCGAAGGCCACCTCAAACGCGGCGATATGGAATACCGCGGCGAATTCAGCAAAAGCCTCTACAACGGCCTGGGCAAGTTGCAGTGGGGCAACGGCGCGAGCTTTCAGGGCCAGTTCAAGAAGGGCAAACCCCACGGCCAGGGCGTGCTGATCGACGCCGAAGGCAATGAGTTCTCTGGTGCCTTCGAGCAAGGCCAGCTGGACGGCCAGGGCAGTTACAAAAGCCAAAGTGGCGACCTCTACAGCGGCGAGTTCCGCAACCAGCAATTTCACGGCAAGGGCCGCTACCAGAGCGCCGACGGCGAAGTCTGGAGCGGCCGCTTCGTCGAGGGTGCGCTGACCGGCAAAGGCGAATTCAAGTCCGCCGACGGCACCCATTACCGTGGCCAGTTCAGCGACTGGAGCTACCACGGCGAAGGCCGCTTGAGCCTGGTCGATGGCAGCCTCTACCAGGGTAACTTCGCCTACGGCCAGTACGACGGTGCTGGCAACCTGACCCTGGCCGATGGCAGCAGCCAACACGGCATCTGGCAGAACGGCCGCCGGGTGCGCGACGAGCACGGCAAGGCGCTGCCCGACAGCCTTGAAATCGGCCTACTGGAGCAGGGCCGACTGCTCGATGCGGCCATCGCCAAGTTGCCTGCCTCGACACCCGCGATCGAGCTGTACGCCCTGACCCTGGCCGGTGATGGCAAGCAGAGCGTGTTTATGCGCGAAGCCGATTACGTCGGCAAACTGCTGGATGAACGTTTCGCCGCCCACGGCCGCATCACCCTGATCAACCACCGCGACCACCTGGCCGACCGCCCCGCCGCCACCCGCACCAACCTCAGCCGTGCGGTGCAGGCGCTGGCCGAGCGCAGCGGCAAGGAAGACCTGATTTTTATCTACCTGACCAGCCACGGCTCGGCCAGCCATGAGCTGAACCTCGACCAGCCGCGCCTGCAGCTCAACGACCTGCCGGCCAGCGAACTGGCCGCGCTGCTCGAACCGCTGAAGGAGCGGCACAAGGTGCTGGTGATTTCCGCCTGCTACTCCGGTGGTTTTATCCCCAAGCTGCAGAATGACAAGACCCTGGTAATCACCGCCGCGCGCGCCGACCGAGTGTCCTTCGGCTGCTCGGAGGAAAACGACTTCACCTACTTTGGCCGCGCGCTGTTTGCCGAAGCGCTGCAACAGACCGACGACCTGCAGCGCGCCTTCACGCTGGCGCAAAGCAGCGTGGCCGAACGCGAGAAAACCGACGGTTTCGAGCCATCAGAGCCGCAAATATGGCCCGCCAAAGCAGTGCTCGCGCAATGGCGCAGCCTGCGCGAGCAGCAGGCCGAGCGCGCCTTGAACAATGCACTTGAGGCGCAATCTGCGGTCAACCCATAACAGCCATGCGCATGCCCAACAGCCTGTTAAGCTGAGAGATATCAGCGGAGAACCCCAAGCTATGTATTTGACGCCCCAGCATATCCTTCTCGCAGGTGCTACCGGCTTGACCGGCGAGCATCTGCTGGACCGTCTGCTGAACGAACCCACGGTGGCCCGCGTGCTGGCTCCCAGCCGCCGCCCGCTGGCTGCGCACGCGCATCTGGAAAATCCCCAGGGCGAGCTGCTGGCACTGTTGCCGCAATTGGCCGGCAAGGTCGACACCGCCTTCTGCTGCCTGGGCAGCACAATCAAACAGGCCGGTTCGCAGGAGGCCTTCCGCGCTGTCGATCATGACCTGGTGATTGCCTTTGCCGAACGTGCCCGCGCACTCGGCGCACGTCACCTGCTGGTGATCAGCGCCCTCGGCGCGGACGCTCGCTCCACGGTGTTCTACAACCAGGTCAAAGGCGAAATGGAACAGGCCCTGCGCGCGCAGGACTGGCCGCAGCTGACCATCGTCCGCCCTTCGCTGCTGCTCGGCGCACGTCAGGAATTTCGCCTCGGCGAACGTCTGGCCGCACCGTTTATGCGCTGGCTGCCGGGCAAATACCGCGGCATCGAAGCCACCGTGTTGGCCCGTGCGCTCTGGCGCCTGGCGCTGGAAGAAGACGGCGGCACCCGCGTGATCGAATCAGACCAACTGCGCCGTCTTGGCCGCTAACAGCCGCGAATAAAAGAAGCCATCGACTTATGAGCACCACTCCGCACGACCTGATCAGCGCCCTGAGCCATGCCGACATGCTGGAAATCGACGGCCTGCACGCCTGGCAATTCAGCCTGGACGCCGAGCAGCTGGCTCGGCACCAGGCCGACAGCAACCCAGGCACCACTGACACCCCGCTACTGAGCATCGAATGCATGGATGGCCGCGCCCTGCGCAAATGGCAATTCAGCCTGGCGCAGGTCGTCGCCGCGCGTTTCGACGGCGAAGCCGACGCCTGGAGCATCAGTGGCGCTGCCACCCCCCACCTGATCAAGTGCTTTGCCGCCGTCAGCGGTGACAATGCCGACCAGCCGGACGACGCCAGTAACGACGCCGAATAGCACGGCGGATGAGGGCAAGTGCATGGGCCTGTATGACCGCTACCTGCTACCGCACCTGATCGACTTCGCCTGTGGCATGGGCGAGGTGATGAAAGCGCGCTCGCAACTGGTGCCCCAGGCCCATGGCCGGGTGCTGGAGATCGGCATCGGCAGCGGCCTCAATCTGGCGTTCTATGACGCCAGCAAGGTCAGCGTGATCATCGGCGTCGACCCCAGCGCCGCCATGCAGAAGCTGGCCAAGCAGCGCGCGGCGCAAATCAGTACACCAGTCGAGATGATTGCCCTCGAACTGGGGCAGATCAAAGCGGCCGACGCCAGCTTCGACTCGATCGTCTGCACCTTTACCCTGTGCACCATTCCCGATGCCGTAGCGGCGCTGAAAGAAATGCGCCGCGCGCTCAAACCCGGTGGCCGCCTGTTGTTCTGCGAACACGGCATGGCCCCCGAACTGCCCGTGCTGCGCTGGCAAAACCGCCTGACACCGCTGTGGAAGCCACTGGCCGGCGGCTGCCATCTCAACCGCGATATCCGCGCATTGATCGCGGCCGGCGGCTTTCACATCGGCGAACTGAGCAATCGCTACCTCAAGGGGCCGCGCCCCATGACCTATATCTACCAGGGTTGGGCTGAGTAACCGCCTCGACTAGCCAATAGCCAGCATCCGTCAGCACCGGGGCCATATTCTGACTATCGTTAGGCCACGGACTGTCGAATGGACGTTGGCCCACGCATGAAGCGCCTGTCATTTCCCCTGCTCGCCCGCCTGCTCCTCGCGCTTAGCGCCCTCACGTTGCTAGCTAACGCCGCCTGGGCGCAGCCGCGCCAGATCAGTGTCGGGGTATACGCCAACGAACCCAAGCTGCTGCTCAGCCAGGATGGCAAGCTCTCCGGCATCCTCGGCGAACTGCTCAACGAAATCGCTCGCCGGGAAGATTGGCAGCTGCAACCCGTGCCCTGCGAGTGGCTACGCTGCCTGGAGCTGACCCAGCTCGGCGAAGTGGACCTGATGCCCGACGTCGCCTTCAACGAGGCCCGCGCCCAGGCCCTCGATTTCCACCGAGTGCCCTCGCTGTTCAGCTGGTCGCAGCTGTACAGCGCGGAAAACCTGCAACTCCAATCGGTCCTCGACCTGCAAGGCTTGCGCATTGCCGTGCTGCAAGGCTCGGTGCAAGAGGAATACCTGCAGGGGCTGCTGCACAGTTTTGGCCTGAAAGCCCAGCTGATCGGCGTGCAAAGCCTGCCGCAGGGCTTCGAACAGGTCGCGGCCGGCCAGGCTGATGCAGTGGTGGCCAACCAGCGCTTTGGCGACTTCCATGCGCCGAGCTACCAGCTGCAAAGCAGTTCGATCATGTTCCAGCCGGCGCAACTGTTCTACGCCACCCGCAAGGGTGACAACGCCGACCTGCTCGCCAGCATCGACAAGCACCTGCTGAACTGGCAGGACTCGCCCAACTCGGTGTACTACCAGATCCTCCAGCGCTGGGGCGGCGAGCGCCCCCGCCTGCTGGTGCCGACCGCCGTCTGGTGGGGCCTGGCGACCCTGGCGTTATTGCTGATCGCCGCCCTTGGCGGTGCCGTGCTGCTGCGCCGCCAGGTCCGCGAGAAGACCCGCCACCTGCAAGCCAGCGAACAACGCCTGAATACCATCCTCGACAGCGTCGAGGCCTACATCTACATCAAGGACGCGCAGCTGCGTTATCAGTACGCCAACCGCAAGGTCTGCGAGTTATTCGGCCAGCCCCTGAAACAGGTCATCGGCAAGACCGACGAATACTTTTTCGACATCGATACCGCGACCAACCTGCACGACAACGACCGCCGCGTGTTGAAACTCGGCGAGCGCGTGCAAACCGAGGAAATCAACCGCAGCCTGGATGGCCGCACCGAGCTGGCCTTTCTCTCGGTCAAGCTGCCGCTGCGCGATGGCAACGGCAAGATCTACGCGCTGTGCGGCATTTCCACCGACATTACCGAACACAAGAAGAACCTGGAAAAGATCAACCAGCTGGCCTTCTACGACCCACTGACCGGCCTGCCCAATCGCCGCCTGCTCCTCGACCGCCTGCAACAGGCCCTGGCCAAGCATGCACGTGGCCTGCAACAGGGCGCGCTGCTGTTTATCGACCTGGACAACTTCAAGGACCTCAACGACACCCTCGGCCACGACATGGGCGACCAGTTGCTGCAGCAGGTCGCCGAGCGCCTGAGCAGCCATGTGCGCGCCCAGGACACCCTGGCCCGCCTGGGCGGCGATGAGTTCGTGCTGATGCTCGAGGGGCTGAGCCTGAAACCCATGCAGGCCGCTCAGCAGGTCGAAAGCGTCGGCAACAAGATGGTCACCGCGCTCGCCGCGCCCTACAACCTGCACGGGCGCAGCCATATCAGCACCGCCAGCATCGGCGTCGCACTGTTCCCCAACGAACACAGCAGCGTCGATGAAGTGCTCAAGCGCGCGGACCTGGCCATGTACCAGGCCAAGGCCGCCGGGCGCAACGCGCTGCGTTTTTTCGACCCGAAGATGCAGGCCGACGTCAGCGCCCGCGCCAGCCTGGAAAGCGACCTGCGCCAGAGCCTCGGCGAGCGGCAGTTTATTCTGCACTACCAGCCGCAGGTGAATGCCCTGGGCCAATTGGTCGGCGTCGAGGCCCTGGTGCGCTGGCAGCACCCGAGCCGCGGCCTGGTGTCGCCGGGGGAATTTATCCCGCTGGCGGAAAGCACCGGACTGATCCTGCCGCTGGGCCGCTGGATTCTGCACAGCACCTGCCAGCAACTGGTGGCCTGGGCCACGCACCCGCAACTGAGCCAGCTGACCCTGGCGGTCAACGTCAGCGCCCGGCAGTTCCACCACCCGGACTTTGTCGACGATGTACTCGCCGCCCTGAAGGAAAACGGGGCCAACCCGCAACGCCTGGAACTGGAGCTGACCGAGAGCCAGCTGGTGGAGGATGTGGAAACCCTGATCAGCAAGATGAGCCAGCTCAAGGCGCATGGTATTCACCTGGCGCTGGATGACTTCGGCGCAGGCTACTCCTCGCTCAACTACCTCAAGCGCCTGCCGCTGGACCAGCTGAAGATCGACCAGTCGTTCGTCCGCGACCTGCTGGTGCAGCCCAGCGACGCCGCCATCGTGCGCACCATCCTGGCCCTAGGGGCCAACCTCAACCTGGCGGTGACCGCCGAAGGAGTGGAAACCCAGGAGCAGTACGATGCCTTGCAGCGCATGGGCTGCCGACGCTTCCAGGGTTATCTATTCGCTAAGCCCGGCCCGGCGCAGGCGCTGCTGGACTGGCCTGAGACCGCAAGCTGGTTGGCCAGCGCCACACTTAGCCCTGACGTTTAGAACCTGTTTACGATCTCGCGAGCTAGAGCGAGACAAGGCAGAAATGGCCGAGGGCGCGGAGTTTACTGGCTGTAAATGAGCAGCCCGAGGCCATTTCTAACGCCGGATCGCCGACGCGCAGCAGATCGTAAACAGGTTCTAAAGGCCGCCGCTGACGCCAAACTGCACGCCCATGGCGGTGGCCAGTGACAGTGGCAACAGCAAGGTGTCGAGCAAGGCACTGGCCGGCAGATCGACCGCCGGATAGGCCGGTGCCTCGGCCCCGAAACGCTCGCTGGCGCAGCAGCCACCGTTGAGTGCATACAGGTCCAGGCGCGTGCCGGCGTAGACCACCGGCGCATTGAGCTTGGCGGCATCCAGGGTGCGCACGGTGGCGCAGCCACTGCACAGCAGCATCAGCATCAGGCAGGCCAGGTGCCGGCTCACCCGCCGCGCTGGCTCAGTCATCGGCGCTGACTTGATGATGCTCACCCCAGCGCGGCAGCATGTCCTGGGGAATATTCAGGCAGTTGAGGATGCGCGCCACCACGAAGTCGATCAGGTCATCGATGGTCTGCGGCTGGTGATAGAAGCCCGGCGCGGCCGGCAGAATGATCGCGCCCAGGTTCGACAGCTTGAGCATGTTCTCCAGGTGAATGCTGGAAAACGGAGCCTCGCGCGGCACCAGAATTAACTGGCGACGCTCTTTCAGCGCCACATCGGCGGCGCGTTCGATCAGGTTGTTGCAGGCCCCGGTGGCAATCGCCGACAGCGTACCGGTGGAGCACGGCACCACCACCATGGCGGTGGGCGCGCCGGAGCCGGAGGCCGCCGGGGCCATCCAGTCTTCCTTGCCATACACGCGAATCTGCCCCGGCGCGGCACCGGTGTACTCGCTCAAGAACGCCTGCATCGCCTGGGGTTTGGCCGGCAGGGTGACGTCGGTCTCGGTGGCCATCACCAGCTGCGCCGCCTTGGAGATCAGAAAGTGCACCTCGCGGTTTTCCTGCACCAGGCAATCGAGCAGGCGCAGGCCGTATTGCGCGCCCGATGCTCCCGTCATGGCCAAAGTAATACGTTCAGGACCGGACATTTACCCCTCCAGGGCCGCAGCCAGCTTGCCGTGCAGGCCGCCAAAGCCGCCATTGCTCATCACCACCACCTGGGTGCCCGGCGCAGCCTCGGCCTTGACCCCGGCGATGATCGCTTCCAGGGAATCGCAGACCTGGGTCGGCACGGTCGAGCTGGCCACGGTGCCGGCCAGGTCCCAACCGAGGTTCGGCGGCGCGTACCAGTACACCGAATCGGCCTGCACTACGGATTCCGGCAGACCATCGCGATGCGCGCCGAGCTTCATCGAGTTGGAGCGCGGCTCGACGATGGCGATCAATTTGGCGTCGCCGATACGTTTGCGCAGCCCATCCAGGGTGGTGGCAATAGCCGTCGGGTGGTGGGCGAAGTCGTCGAAGATGGTCACGCCATTCACTTCGGCAACCTTCTCCATACGCCGCTTGGCGTTGATAAAGCCGCACAGCGCGGCGATGCCCAACTCTGGCACCACGCCAACATGGCGCGCCGCCGCCAGCACCGCCAGGGCGTTGGCGACGTTGTGCTGACCGGTCAACTGCCAATCCACGGTGCCGGCAACCTTGCCCTCGAAACTGACTTCGAAGCGCGAGCCGTCAGCACTGAGCAGACGCGCCTGCCACTGACCGCCCTCACCGGTGGTTTGCACCGGGGTCCAGCAGCCCATCTGAATTACCCGCTTGAGCGCCGGTTCAGTGGTTGGATGAATGATCAGGCCGTCACCCGGAATGGTGCGTACCAGATGGTGGAATTGCCGTTCAATGGCCGCTAGATCCGGGAAGATGTCCGCGTGATCGAACTCCAGGTTATTCAGGATGGCGGTGCGCGGGCGGTAGTGGACGAACTTGCTGCGCTTGTCGAAGAAGGCGCTGTCATATTCATCGGCCTCCACCACAAAAAACGGCGTGCCACCGAGGCGCGCGGAGATACCGAAGTTCTGCGGCACGCCGCCAATCAAAAAACCCGGACTCATGCCGGCATGTTCCAGCACCCAGGCCAGCATGCTCGAACTGCTGGTTTTGCCGTGGGTGCCGGCCACCGCCATCACCCAACGGCCCTGCAGCACATGGTCGGCCAACCACTGTGGGCCGCTGACGTAGGGCAGCCCCTTGTTCAGCACATACTCCACCGCCGGGTTACCGCGCGACAGGGCATTGCCGACCACCACCAGATCCGGCGCGGGGTCGAGCTGGGCGGCGTCATAACCCTGGGTCAGTTCGATGCCCTGAGCCTCAAGTTGGGTGCTCATGGGCGGGTAAACGTTGGCGTCGGAGCCGGTCACGCGGTGGCCAAGTTCCTTGGCCAGCACGGCCAGCGAGCCCATAAAAGTGCCGCAGATGCCGAGAATATGGATATGCATGATTTACCTTGAAGGCGTCGTCAGAGCCGGTGAATAAGGCGGGATAAAAACTGGCCGCAGATTAGCACAGCGCCGCCGCCCCGCAGAGGCCTGGCGGCGCGCTGCGAGGCAGGGTTCAACAGGCCATTCAAACCGCTGAGCGCAACTTGATCCCATGTTTGCGCAGCTTGCGGTACAGGGTGTTGCGGCTGATGCCCAGCTGTTCGGCGCTGCGACTCATCTGCCAGTGCTGTGCCTCTAGGACCGCGAGCAACGCCTGGCGTTCGGCGTCGCCCAGCTGGTCGGGCTTGGCGCTGGGCAACAGGGCAAGTGCGGGGCGTGCATGGCGAATTTCAGCGGGCAGTTCGGCGTGGCTGATCACGCCGTGTTCGCACAGCGCGCAGAGGGTGCGCAGCACATTGCGCAGTTGACGCACATTGCCCGGCCAGGGATAAGCCAGCAACGTTTCGCGCGCTTGCTCGTCGAGACGCAAGGCCTGGCCGCGCGCTTCCTCGGCCAGAAGGAAATCCAGCAGCGTCAGCTTGTCGCTGCGCTCACGCAATGGCGGCAGGTCGATCACCAGGCCATTGAGGCGATAGAACAGGTCCTGGCGAAACTCGCCGCTGGCCACCCGCTGAGTGAGATCACGGTGGCTGGCGCTGATCACCCGCACATCGATGGCCTGCGATTCACCACCAATTGGTTCGACCCGGCGTTCTTCAAGCACCCGCAGCAAGCGGGTCTGCAACGCCAGCGGCATATCGCCGATTTCATCGAGAAACAGCGTGCCGCCGTCGGCCTGCTGCAGCTTGCCGCGCATGCCTTCCTTGCGTGCGCCAGTAAAGCTGCCGCCGCGATAGCCGAACAATTCGCTCTCGATCAGGCTCTCGGGAATCGCCGCGCAGTTCAGCGCCACAAACGGCTTGCCGCCGCGGGAGCTGACCTGATGCAGGGCCTTGGCAAACGCTTCCTTGCCGGTGCCGGTTTCACCGCCGATCAGCAGCGGCACATCGCGCTCGTACACCCGCAGGGCACGGCGAAAATTGTCCTGCAACGCCGGATCGGCCAGGCATAACCCTGGGGTTGCTAGCGCTGCCGGGCCCAGCGCCTGGGCGTTGCGCCGGGGTTGGCCGCGCAGCATGGCGAACAGCAGCTGGCCACGCTGGGTGTACAGCGGCCAACTCGCGCTGGGTTGCGCCGAGGCGCGACCGAGCAGGTCATCCAGGCGGCAGTCGAACAGCTCGATCAGGGTGCGCCCGAGCAGTTGCCGGCGCGCCAGGCCGAGCAGGTTGATCGCGCTCTGATTCACCGCACTGACCCGGCCATCGCCGTCGAACGCCAGCAGGCCCTCACTGAACTGGCCGATATATTCGGCCTGGGCGTGGAAGCGCAGCAGCCACTCGCCTTCGTAGCTGCGCAGGAAATGGCAGCCTTCGATGGCCTTGGCCGACAGGTTGACCAGCGCCATGGTGTGGAACTGGCTCTGCCGCGATACGTCATGCCGCGCCGAGGACACATCCAGCACCGCCAGCAGTTCGCCATGCGGGTCGAACACCGGACTGGCCGAGCAGGTCAGTCCGGTATGCCGGCTGCGGAAATGCTCATTCTGGTGGATGGTCAGCGGCTGACGCTCGACCAGGCAGGTGCCGATGCCATTGGTGCCTTCGCAGGCTTCGCTCCAATCGGCACCGAGCCACAGGCCGGCCTGCTCGAAGGTGCGCTTCTCCGCCTGCTCGGTGACGCAGTTGAGGATCACCCCGCGCGCATCGGTCAGCAGCACCGCGTGGCCGCTGCCGGCCAGCTGGCGGTGCAGGCTGTTCATCTCGTTGCTGGAGATCTCCAGCACCTGTTGCAGTTGCTCGCAGCGCTCGAGCATATGCGCATGCTCGAGCACCGCCGGGGCCATGGCCTGCGCCGGGTCGAGGTGGTGCTGCTCCAGGCAGCGCAGCCAGGAGCGCGCCACGGAGGGATCGGCCGCAGGCCCCGCGAGCGGATTGCGACCTTGGGCCACAGTCAGCACCTGCTGAGCGTGGCGGCTTGCGTGATTGTGCATTGTTATTGTTCTCCATTCTGGAGTCGCACGTGACGCTGCCAGCGCGTCTTAGCGCAGCAGCATCCACCAGCCCGAAAGCCATTGCAAGATGGCCTGACCCGCGAGTCATCGCGGCGTACCAAGTCTGGTACAGAGTGTCACCCCAGGCTGTATCGACGCTGACACAACCACTCAGCCGCAACCCTCACACACCCACGCCGCGAGCGCTCTAACTCGCCACTCTCGCACTCCTGGCCCAGCCCTTGCTCTAGCCCAGAGCAAGCGCCACCGCGCGTCTTCCCGCAGCATCACAAAAACAAGCATAAAAGCCAGGAGACACACAGCATGCGTTACGCCCACCCCGGCACCCCAGGTGCCCTCGTTTCGTTCAAATCCCGTTACGGCAACTACATCGGCGGCGAGTTTGTCGCACCGGTCAAAGGCCAGTACTTCACCAATACCTCGCCGGTGAATGGCCTGCCGATTGCCGAGTTCCCGCGCTCCAGCGCCGAGGATATCGACAAGGCCCTCGACGCCGCCCATGCCGCTGCCGACACCTGGGGGCGGACCTCGGTGCAGGAGCGCTCGCTGACCCTGCTGAAGATCGCTGACCGCATCGAAGCCAACCTGGAAGTGCTGGCCATCACCGAAACCTGGGACAACGGCAAGGCCGTGCGCGAAACCCTCAACGCCGACATTCCGTTGGCCGCCGACCACTTCCGCTACTTCGCCGGCTGCCTGCGCGCCCAGGAAGGCTCGGCTGCCGAGATCGACGGCAATACCGTGGCCTATCACATTCATGAACCACTGGGCGTGGTCGGGCAGATCATCCCGTGGAACTTCCCGCTGCTGATGGCCGCCTGGAAACTTGCCCCGGCCCTGGCCGCCGGCAACTGCGTGGTATTGAAGCCCGCCGAGCAAACGCCGCTGGGCATCAGCGTGCTGATGGAGCTGATCGGCGACCTGCTGCCGCCGGGCGTGCTCAACGTGGTGCAAGGTTTCGGCAAGGAGGCCGGCGAAGCCCTGGCCACCAGCAAACGCATCGCCAAGATCGCCTTTACCGGCTCAACGCCGGTGGGCGCGCACATCATGAAATGCGCCGCCGAGAACATCATCCCGAGCACCGTGGAGCTGGGCGGCAAATCGCCGAACATCTTCTTCGAAGACATCATGCAGGCCGAGCCAAGCTTTATCGAAAAAGCCGCCGAAGGCCTGGTGCTGGCCTTCTTCAACCAGGGTGAGGTGTGCACCTGCCCGTCGCGGGCGTTGGTGCAGGAATCGATCTACCCGGCGTTTATGAAAGAGGTGATGAAGAAGGTCGAGCAGATCAAACGCGGCGACCCGCTGGACACCGACACCATGGTCGGTGCCCAGGCCTCCGAGCAGCAGTTCGACAAAATCCTCAGCTACCTGGAAATCGCCAAGCAGGAAGGTGCCGAGCTGCTCACCGGCGGCGCGGTGGAAAAACTCAGCGGCACGCTTAACGGCGGTTATTACATCCAGCCGACCCTGCTCAAGGGCCACAACAAGATGCGCGTGTTCCAGGAAGAGATCTTCGGCCCGGTGGTCAGCGTCACCACCTTCAAGGACGAAGCCGAAGCCCTGGCGATTGCCAACGACACCGAGTTCGGCCTCGGTGCCGGCCTCTGGACCCGCGACATCAACCGCGCCTACCGCATGGGCCGGGCGATCAAGGCCGGGCGCGTGTGGACCAACTGCTACCACCTGTACCCGGCGCACGCCGCGTTTGGTGGCTACAAGAAGTCCGGGGTCGGTCGCGAGACCCACAAGATGATGCTCGACCACTACCAGCAGACCAAGAACCTGCTGGTCAGCTACGACATCAACCCGCTGGGTTTCTTCTAAGACCCGGGCTTGCGCACCGCGCGAAAACGATCTGGAAACGCCTTCCACATAGCTAAAAACGCACGACGCCCTGCCAGCCGCAACATTCTGTTGCAGCTGGCATGGGCGTTGCGTAAATCCGCAAGTCTCTTGGACTGTTCAACACTCAGGGCGGGTACTCATGACTACAACAACGACACTCAAACCTACACTCGGCACCCTGCATCTCTGGGGTATTGCCGTCGGCCTGGTGATTTCCGGCGAATACTTCGGCTGGAGTTACGGCTGGGGCAGCGCCGGCACACTGGGCTTTCTCGTCACCACGCTGATGGTGGCGGCGATGTACACCTGTTTTATCTTCAGCTTCACCGAACTGACCACGGCCATTCCCCACGCGGGCGGCCCGTTCGCCTACAGCCGCCGGGCCTTTGGTGAAAAAGGCGGGTTGATCGCGGGCCTGGCCACGCTGATCGAGTTCGTCTTCGCGCCACCGGCGATCGCCATGGCCATCGGTGCGTACCTCAACGTGCAGTTCCCGGGGCTCGACCCCAAGCTTGCCGCGGTCGGAGCGTATGCCGTGTTTATGACCCTGAACATCCTCGGCGTGAGCATTGCCGCGACCTTCGAGCTGATCGTCACCGTGCTCGCGGTGGGTGAACTGCTGGTATTTATGGGCGTGGTGGCACCGGGCTTCAGCTTCAGCAACTTCGCACTGAACGGCTGGGCCGGCTCCGACACCTTCAGCACCACCTCGATTGCCGGGATGTTCGCGGCGATTCCGTTCGCCATCTGGTTCTTCCTCGCCATCGAAGGCGCGGCCATGGCGGCAGAAGAAGCCAAAGACCCGAAACGCACCATTCCGCGCGCTTACGTCAGCGGCATCCTGACCCTGGTATTCCTGGCCATCGGCGTGATGATCATGGCTGGCGGCGTCGGCGACTGGCGTCAACTGTCGAATATCAACGACCCGCTGCCGCAAGCGATGAAGGCCGTGGTCGGTGATCACTCCGGCTGGCTGCACATGCTGGTGTGGATCGGTCTGTTCGGTCTGGTGGCGAGCTTCCACGGCATCATCCTCGGCTACTCGCGGCAGTTCTTCGCCCTCGCCCGCGCCGGCTACCTGCCGGTTGGCCTGGCCAAGCTGAACCGTTTCCAGACCCCGCACCGGGCGATTCTCGCCGGTGGTGTGATCGGTATCGCGGCAATCTACAGCGACGGCCTGATCAACCTGCAGGGCATGAGCCTGACCGCCGCCATGATCACCATGGCGGTGTTCGGTGCCATCGTCATGTACATCATGAGCATGCTCAGTCTGTTCAAGCTGCGTAAAACTGAGCCGCTGCTGGAGCGCACCTTCCGCGCGCCGGGCTATCCGATCGTGCCGGGTATCGCCCTGGCCCTGGCGCTGGTCTGCCTGGTGGCGATGGTCTGGTTCAACCCGCTGATCGCCGCGCTGTTCCTCGGCTTGATGGTCGTGGGCTTTGTCTACTTCCAACTGACCCACCAGCAACGCGCCGATGCCCCGGCTGACGCCATGCTGACTGGCGTTTAACATGCACCGCTGCCGGGCCTCGGCCCGGCAGCGGCCCCATTCAGGTGCAGACGGCTACCCTGCGTACCGCCGTTTGCCCCCCAGCAACAACCCGCCGGATCAGGAGCACCACACAGATGAGCGGTTTTTCCCATAGCATCGGCGTGGAAACCTTCCGCTTCGACAGCCTCGCCGAGGTCATGGCCAAGGCCAGCCCGGCACGTTCCGGCGACTTTCTCGCCGGCGTGGCCGCGAGCAATGCCGGCGAACGCGTGGCGGCGCAGATGGCCCTGGCCGACATCCCGCTCAAACACTTCCTCACTGAGGCACTGATTCCCTACGAGGCTGACGAGGTCACCCGACTGATCATCGACAGCCACGACCTGGTCGCCTTCGCCCCGGTCAGCCACCTGACCGTCGGTGGCTTTCGCGACTGGCTACTTGGCGACAGCGCCGATGAAGCCAGCCTGCGCGCCCTCGCACCCGGCCTGACGCCGGAAATGGCCGCTGCGGTATCGAAGATCATGCGCGTGCAGGACTTGGTCCTGGTGGCGCAGAAAATCCGCGTGGTCAGCCGTTTCCGCAACACCGTAGGCCTGCGCGGGCGCATGTCGACCCGCCTGCAACCGAACCACCCGACCGACGAACCGGCCGGCATCGCCGCGAGCATTCTCGACGGCCTGCTCTACGGCAACGGCGACGCCATGATCGGCATCAACCCGGCCACCGACAGCATCAGTTCGATCTGCGAGATGCTGCGCATGCTCGACGGCATCATCCAGCGCTACGAAATCCCTACCCAGGCCTGCGTGCTGACCCACGTCACCACCTCGATAGAGGCGATCAACCGTGGCGTGCCGCTGGATCTGGTGTTCCAGTCGATCGCCGGCACCGAGGCGGCCAACGCCAGCTTCGGCATCAGCCTGAAAATCCTCCAGGAAGGCTATGAGGCCGGCCTGAGCCTCAAGCGCGGCACCCTCGGCGACAACCTGATGTATTTCGAAACCGGCCAGGGCAGTGCGCTGTCCGCCGGCGCTCACCATGGCCTCGACCAGCAGACCTGCGAGACCCGCGCCTATGCGGTGGCGCGGCATTTCAAGCCGTTCCTGGTGAATACCGTGGTCGGCTTTATCGGCCCGGAGTACCTCTACAACGGCAAACAGATCATCCGTGCCGGCCTGGAAGACCACTTCTGCGGCAAGCTGCTGGGCCTGCCGATGGGCTGCGACATCTGCTACACCAACCACGCCGAAGCCGACCAGGATGACATGGACGTGCTGCTGACCCTGCTGGGGGTGGCCGGGATCAACTTCATCATGGGTATACCGGGCTCGGACGATGTGATGCTCAACTACCAGACCACCTCCTTCCATGACGCCCTCTACGCCCGGCAGAGCCTGGGGCTAAAGCCGGCCCCCGAGTTCGAGGGCTGGCTGCAGCGCATGGGCATCCTGACCCAGGCCGACGGTCGCCCGCGCCTGGGCACCACGCTGCCGCCGGCGTTTCGCCAGGCCCTGGCCCAGTTGGGTTAACCGAGGAGTAGCCGATGTACGATGACAGCCCACTCAGCGGTGCCAGCGAAAACCCCTGGCAGCAACTGCGCAATCTGACTCCGGCGCGTATCGCCCTGGGCCGCGCCGGCACCAGCCTGCCGACCCACGCCCAGCTGGATTTCCAGTTCGCCCACGCCCAGGCCCGCGACGCCGTGCACCTGCCGTTCGACCACGCCGCACTGACCGCCGGCCTGACCCACCAGCATCGGCAGAGCTTGCTGCTGCACAGCGCTGCCAAGGACCGCGACACCTACCTGCAACGCCCGGATTTGGGCCGGCGCTTGAGCCACGAATCCGCCGAACTGCTGGGCCAGCATCGCGAAAACAACCCGGACGGTTATGACCTGGCCGTTGTCATCGCCGACGGTTTGTCTGCCCTGGCCGTGCATCGCCATGCCCTGCCCATGCTCGAACGCCTGAGCGAACAGACCCAGGCCGAAGGCTGGAGCCTGGCCCCGGTGGCGCTGGTCAGCCAGGGCCGCGTGGCCGTGGCCGATGAAGTGGCCGAACTGCTTGGCGCACGCATGGTGGTGATCCTGATCGGCGAACGCCCCGGCCTGAGTTCGCCGGACAGCCTGGGCCTGTATTTCACCTACGCGCCCAAGGTCGGCCTGACTGACGCCTACCGCAACTGCATCTCCAACGTACGCCTGGAGGGTTTGAGCTACGGCATGGCCGCGCACCGCCTGCTGTACCTGATGCGCGAGGCCTGTCGCCGCCAGCTGTCCGGGGTCAACCTGAAGGATGAGGCCGAAGTGCCGCTGCTACCCGGCTCAGGCAAGCGCGATAACTTCCTGCTGGGCTAAGCGCGGCGCGGCATTACGACCAAACGCTTGTTTGGATTGCGCTTTCCAAAAGCTTTAGGCAGCATCGGGTTCGTTCGCAGGCAGCCTGCATGTGCTGCCCAGGCCATCCACCTTCATGACGTCGAGGCTCACCATGCGCATTGTTCAAGCCACGCTGGAGCATTTGGATCAACTCACGCCACTGTTCGTCAATTACCGCGAACACTTCGGCCAGCTGCCCTACCCGGACTCCTCGCGCAGCTTTCTGGAAAAGCGCATCGGCCGCAATGAGTCGGTGATCTACCTGGCCATGGCCGATGACGAAGACAAGATTCTCGGCTTCTGCCAGCTCTATTCGAGCTTCTCCTCGCTGTCACTCAAGCGTGTGTGGATTCTCAACGACATCTACGTCTGCCAGGACGCACGCCGCCAACTGGTGGCAGACCGCCTGATCCAGACAGCCAAGAAAATGGCCAAGGAAACCAACGCCGTACGCCTGCGCGTAGCCTCCAGCATCGATAATCTGGTGGCGCACAAGCTCTACGAATCCATCGGCTTCGTCGAAGACACCGAGTTCAAGAGCTTTGTCCTGCCGATTACCGAAGACTTCACCGCACGCTAAACGCTGCACTCGCCGTGCTCAGCCGCTCAGGCTGAGCCACAGGCCGACGGCCAACTGCACCAGCAGCACGGCCAACACCGCCAACTGCCAGCCTGGCCGGCGCTGACGCAAGCGTTGTGCCATGGCGGGTGGCTGTTGCAACGGTTGCTGCAAGGCCTGTTGAAATTCCGACAACGCCTCGAAGCGCGCCTCCGGCCGTGGTGCCAACGCCCGCGCCAGTACACCATCCCAACCCGTCGGCACATGCCCGCTGAACTGCGCCAACGGCACGTAGCGGCTGCTGGCCCCCGCATCAGCCATCGCGGCATCCGGCCAACGTCCGCAAAACAGCCAATACGCCAATGCCGCCAGGGCGAATTGGTCGGCGCGGCCATCCACCGCCTGCGCCGTGCGCAGCTCCGGCGCCAGCGGCACAGCCGCCTCCGGCAGGCACTGACGCGGCACACCCGGCAGCAGCGCCGCATGTTCGGGTAACAGCAACAACCGCCCGCCTTCATCCAGCAGAATACTCCGCGGGTCCAGCCACAAGCCCTGCATGCCGCGCCGCTGCAAGGCACGCACGGCGGCGATCAACTGCTCAAGCAAGGCCAGTAACGTCAGCGCATCCACCGGGCCACGGGCGGCCGCCCAATCATGCAGGCTGCGCATGCCCGGCGCGGCCGGCTCGAACAGCCAGAAGGCGTGCCGACGCGGCTGATGCGACGACAGCACCTGCGGCAGGCTGGCCACCGGGCTACGGCGCAATGCCCATTCGCGCTGCCAGAACGCCTCATCGGCCGCCTTTTCGGCCAGCCACAACATGGCCTCACGACCGCGCTCATCGGCAGCGCGAAACAGCCGCCCCGGCGGGCCGTAAGGGCACGCGGCCTGCACGGTCCAGCCATCCAGCTGCATGCCCGGCCGGGCATCCACCAGCGCCGGCCAGGTCTCACGTACCCAGGTGGCCGGCGTCGGCTCAGACGCTCCGGGCAGCAGCAACACTGCCGCACCGGGAGCCTGCAGCAACGGTTGCAATAGCGGCTGCATCTGCTCGGCCGTCAACTCGGCGCAACCATTGCGAAAGCGCTGTAGATCAGCGACATCCAGCAGCGGCTGCGGCGCCAGCAGCAACGCGGCCCCAGGCGTCAGCGGCAGACTGTGCTGCACCAGCGCCAGCTCGGCCTGCGCGCCCAGCGGCGTACCCTCGCGCCCGACCAGGCTGTGCAGGCTGCCGGCCTGATAGCGCAATAAACCGATGGCCCCGGCCTGGAGAAACTGCGCCGTGTCGCCCTGTAACAGCAACAGCCCGCCGTTCAACTGGGCGCTGCTGCCCCCGGCCTGACGCTGACGAAACAGCTGCAGGTTGAAGGCGGCCAAGACCTGACGTGCCGCCTGGGCCCCGCTCCAGCCTGCGGGCGTGCCGTCGAAATCGGCCAGCAGGCCATCCAGATAGCCGTCGAGGGCGCGCACTACATCAGTGCATTCGCGCGCCCAGAGCAGCAGCACCAGCAGCACCGGTGCGCGCCCCTCGCGGCCCGGCAGCCAAAGGCTACGCGCCCGTGCGGCCTGACTGGGCAGGTCAAGGCCCTGGCCGCAGAGCAGTTTGACGGCGGGATGATGCAGAGGCTCGGTCGACATTGGCAGCCCTCCCAGGTCGCGGTTTACCCAGGGCACTGCAGCCTTTATGCCGACTTGCCCGACAGCGCAGCCACGCTTATGGTGGACGCTTCCTGTCACCCGAGCCGAGTCCATGTGGTCGCTTCACGCCTGGCGTCGCCGGCGCATTCTCGCCCGCCACCCGATCAGTCCCGCCGCCTGGGCCGCCGTGCGCCAGCCGCTGCCAATTCTCGATGGACTGGATGAAGCAGAACAGCAGCGCCTGCGCGAACGCGCCGTATTGTTTCTGCACCACAAACACCTGACTGCGCTGCCCGGCGTCGAGCTGGATGCCGGCGCACGCCTGCAACTGGCGGTGCAGGCCGAGCTGCCGCTGCTGCACCTGGCCGACCTCAACTGGTACCAGGGCTTCCATGAAATCGTCCTCTACCCGGATGATTTCGTCAGCCCGCAGCGCCATCGCGACGCCAGCGGCGTGGTGCATGAATGGGACGCCGAACACAGCGGCGAAGCCTGGCAGCAGGGCCCAGTAATCCTCGCCTGGCCCGGCGTACAGGCCAGCGGCCAGTGGGATGGCTATAACCTGGTGATCCACGAACTGGCGCACAAGCTGGACATGCTCAACGGCGACGCCAACGGCCTGCCGCCGCTGCACAGCAATATGCGCATCAGCGACTGGGCCGACGCCATGCAAAGCGCCTTTGATCAGCTCAATGCCCAGCTCGACGCCGACCCCGAGGCCGAAACGGCCATCGACCCTTACGCCGCGGAAAATCCGGCGGAGTTCTTCGCCGTCACCAGCGAATACTTCTTCAGTGCGCCAGACCTGCTGGCCGAGGCCTTCCCGGCGGTTTACGCGCAGTTGGCGCTGTTCTACCGGCAGGACCCGCTGGCCCGATTGCAGCGGCTGCAGGCCAGCAACTTGGACTACCAGGTCAGAACCGAAGACAGTGAGTTCGCGACCAATGGCTAGGCATCCTGGCGTAGCAACGCTGGGGGAATATGCCTATAATCGCGCCACTTTTTTGGCCCACCCCTCGGGAGTCGCCCCATGAGCTACAGCAAGATCCCAGCCGGTAAAGACCTGCCGAACGACATCTACGTCGCCATCGAGATCCCGGCCAACCACGCGCCGATCAAATACGAAATCGACCACGACATCGATTGCCTGATGGTCGACCGCTTCATGGCCACCCCGATGTTCTACCCGGCCAACTACGGTTTTATCCCGCACACCCTGGCTGACGACGGCGACCCCCTCGACGTGCTGGTTGTGACCCCTTACCCGGTGGCGCCAGGCTCGGTTATCCGTGCCCGCCCAGTTGGCGTGCTGCACATGAGCGACGAAGCCGGCGGCGACGCCAAGCTGGTTGCCGTACCGCACGACAAACTCACCGTGCTGTACAAAGACGTACAGGAATACACCGACCTGCCCCCGCTGCTGATTGAGCAGATCAAGCACTTCTTCGAGAACTACAAAGATCTCGAAAAAGGCAAATGGGTCAAGGTCGAAGGCTGGGGCGGCGCTGAAGAAGCCCGCGGTCTGATTCTCAAGGCAGTCGCGGCTTACCAAAAATAAGTCGGGACTACCCCCTAAAAGCCGGCCACAAGCCGGCTTTTTTATTGCCTGAAGAAAACCTATCTAGCCCAGACCCGAACGTCTAGCCTAGCGAAATCAGCGCCTGGCCACATTGGGCGGCCCCACTCCAGCCACCCGCACCGAGCCCCGGACAGCCATCAGGTTGCCGGGGCCTTTTTGCCGGCGTGGCCACGGGTATGCAGGCCTACACGCTGGAGCAACGGAGTAGCCAGCAATCATTTATGTATACAAAAACACGCAAACAAATCAGCCATTGACTACACGAACAAGATTAATTGTTCACACACTGTTGCAAATCCCTACAAAAGCGTAGTACACAAGACCGCGCAGTCACGGCTCTATGGACCGATCTGTGACGGGCAACAGAAGGGTGCAACGGCCGCCAAGGCGCTGCTCCTCTCCAATAATAAAGGCACCGACACCTGCTCGTTAGAGCGACTAAGGTCATCGGATGACAGGAGAAAACCCCATGAAGCATGAGCACGCCGCCGTTGCGTCTGCTGTGCAGCCGCGCTTGACCCTGACCGGCATCCGCAAGGTCTACCCCACGGTCATCGCCAACGATGGCATCGACCTCAGCGTGATGCCTGGCGAGATCCATGCCGTGCTTGGCGAGAACGGTGCCGGCAAATCCACCCTGATGAAAATCATCTACGGCGTGACCCGCCAGACTTCCGGCGAGATGCTCTGGGAGGGCAAGCCGGTCACCGTGGAAAACCCCGCCCATGCGCGCAGCCTGGGGATCGGCATGGTGTTCCAGCACTTCTCCCTGTTCGAAACCCTGACCGTACTGGAGAACGTCGCCCTCGCCCTGCCGGGCAAACCCGATATGACCGACCTGGCCCGACGCATCGAGTCGGTGTCCAAACGCTATGGCCTGCCGGTCGACCCGCGCCGCCATGTGCATGCGCTGTCCGTCGGCGAGCGCCAGCGAGTCGAGATCGTCCGCTGCCTGCTACAGAACCCGCGCCTGCTGATCATGGACGAGCCGACCTCGGTGCTCACCCCGCAGGCCGTGCGCAAGCTGTTCGAGACCCTGCGCCAGCTGGCCAGCGAAGGCTGCTCGATCCTCTATATCAGCCACAAACTCGATGAAATCCAGGAGCTTTGTCACAGCGCCACGGTGCTGCGCGGCGGCAAGGTGACCGGTGCCTGCATTCCGTCTGAAGAAACCCCGAAGAGCATGGCGCGCCTGATGATCGGCAAGGACCTGCCCGCCTGCGAACACAGCACGGCCCAGGCCGCTGGCGCAGTCCGCCTGAAGCTGGCGGGGCTGTCCCAGGCCTCGCTCGACCCCTTCGGCATCCACCTGAAGAACCTCCAGCTGGAGGTGCGCTCCGGCGAGATCGTCGGCATCGCCGGGGTCTCGGGCAATGGCCAGGCCGAGCTGCTCTCGGCCATTTCCGGGGAGAGCACGTTGGCTGACAAGGCCCAGGTGCAGATCTGCGGCAGTGCCGCGGGACGCTTGCCGCCCGATCGGCGCCGGCAGATCGGCCTGTGCTTCGTGCCGGAAGAGCGCCTGGGCCGTGGCGCGGTGCCGAGCATGGCGCTCAGTG
This sequence comes from Pseudomonas sp., assembly GCF_049653025.1. Taxonomy (GTDB): domain Bacteria; phylum Pseudomonadota; class Gammaproteobacteria; order Pseudomonadales; family Pseudomonadaceae; genus Aquipseudomonas. The sequence goes on from NZ_JBASFM010000003.1 coordinate 69,378, forward strand.
ACAACGCCATTCTTACCGCTGCCACTGCCAAGGGCCTGGTCAAGCGCGGCCTGATCGACTTCCGCGCGGCCAAGGCCTTCGCCAGCGAGTGCATCGAGCGCTTCAACGTCAAATGCGGCGGGCCGGCGGCGCAAGCCCGGTCGCTGTCCGGCGGCAACCTGCAGAAATACATCATGGGCCGCGAAATCATGCAGGCACCCAAGCTGCTGGTGGCCGCGCAGCCGACCTGGGGCGTGGACGTGGGCGCGGCGGCCTTTATCCGCCAGCAGATCATCGACCTGCGCAACAGCGGTTGCGCGGTGCTGGTGGTCTCCGAGGAGCTGGACGAGCTGTTCGAGATCTGCGACCGCATCGCCGTGATCGCCGACGGCCGCCTGTCACCGACCCGGCCCCTGGCCGAGACCTCGGTGGAAGACATAGGCGTGTGGATGAGCGGTATGTGGCCTGGCAACGAGACGACTGCGCCAGCGACCAGCCACCAATAACCCCGAACCAGAACAAGGGAAGCGCAGCATGCTGTCATTCAAGCTTGAAACCCGCCCCGAAGCCTCACGCCTGATGAGCTATCTGTCGCCACTGATCGCGGTGGTGCTGACGATACTCGGCGGGCTGCTGGTGTTTTCTGCCCTGGGCAAGGACCCCATCGAGGGCTTCCAGGTGTTTTTTATCAACCCGATACGCAACTGGTACGGGGTGTCTGAGCTGCTGCTCAAGGCCACGCCACTGATGCTCTGCGCCGTGGGCCTGGCCATCGGTTTTCGCGCCAATGTGTGGAATATCGGCGCGGAGGGCCAGTTTATCGTCGGGGCCTGCGCGGCGACCGGCGCGGCACTGCTGCTCGAAGATGTCAGCGGACCCCAGGTGCTGCTGGCGATGGTGGTCGCAGGTGCCTTGGGTGGCGCGGCCTGGGCGGCGATTCCGGCCTTCCTGCGCACCCATTTCAACGCCAACGAGATTCTGGTCTCGCTGATGCTGGTGTATGTCGCACAGCTGCTGGTGTCCTGGCTGGTGTTCGGGCCCTGGATCGACCCCGACGGTTTCAACTTCCCGCAGACCAAGATGTTCTCCGACTCGGCGCTGCTGCCGATGCTGGTGGAGGGCACCCGGTTGAACCTGGCCTTCGTCATCGCCCTCGGGGTGCTGGCGGTCGGCTATGTGTTTATGCAGAAGAGCTTTCTCGGCTTCAAGATGCGCGTGGCCGGCGAGGCGGCGGATGCGGCGCGTTACGCCGGTTTCTCGGCCAAACTGATGATCTGGATCGGCCTGCTGGCCGGTGGTGCCTGCGCCGGTTTGGCCGGCATGGGTGAAGTCGCCGGCCCCATGGGCCAGCTGACCGACAAGGTGGGCAGCGGCTATGGCTTCGCCGCGATCATTGTGGCCTTCGTCGGCCGCCTCAACCCTATTGGCATCTTCTTCGCCAGCCTGCTGATGGCGCTGCTGTTTATCGGCGGCGAGCAGGCGCAGCAATACATGAGCCTGCCCTCGTCCATCTCCAAGGTGTTCCAGGGCATGTTGCTGTTCTTCCTGCTCGGTTCCGACCTGTTTATCAATTACCGGTTGCGCGTGCGCAGAACCCTGACCAAGGCGGGTGCATAAGATGGAACAGAGTCTGATAACCGCAATCCTGTTTGCCACCCTGGTGGCCGGCACGCCGCTGATCATCGTTGCCCTGGGCGAGCTGGTTACCGAGAAAGCTGGGGTGCTCAACCTCGGTGCCGAAGGCACCATGGCCATGGGCGCGGTGGCCGGTTTCGCCGCCACCCACTACAGCGGCAACCCCTACCTCGGGGTGTTGGCCGGGATGGCTGCCGGGGCCTTGATGAGCCTGCTGTTCGGCCTGCTGACCCTGACCTTTATGGCCAACCAGGTCGCCTCGGGCCTAGCCCTGGCGATCTTCGGCGTCGGCCTGTCGGCCTTTATCGGCAAGCCTTACGAGTCACTGACCCTGCAGACGGTGCCGGCGATACGCATCCCGCTGCTGGCCGATATCCCCTATATCGGCCCGGCGCTGTTTAACCAGCAGTCCTTGGTCTATTTCTCCTGGGCGCTGCTCGCCGGGGTGATCTGGTTCCTCTACAAGAGCCGCGCCGGCTTGATCCTGCGCGCCGTCGGCGAGTCGCCTGCATCGGCCCACTCCATCGGCTATTCGGTAATCCGCATCCGCTACCTGGCCACCCTGTTTGGCGGTGCCATGGCCGGTATCGGTGGTGCCTTCCTGTCGGTGTTCTACACCCCCTTGTGGGTCGAGGGCATGGTCTCCGGGCGCGGCTGGATTGCCCTGGCACTGGTGGTATTCGCCACCTGGCGGCCGCTGCGGGTGATGGTCGGCGCCTACCTGTTCGGTGGCGTGATGATCACCCAGCTGTTCGTCCAGGGCTCGGGGCTGAATATCGAGGTGCCGTCGCAGCTGCTCTCGGCCCTGCCTTACCTGGCGACCATCATCGTGCTGGTGCTGATCTCCAGAAACCAACAGACCATTCGCCTGAATTCACCGCAATCCCTCGGCCAGCCTTACCGGCCGGATGCCTGACCCAAGTGGCGGGCCCGAGCGGTTGGGCCCTGCCTATATGTTTCCCCCGCTAACAAAAACAACCAGAGCAACAAGGAGAGGAACTGATGGCTAATCGCAGACATTTCATCAAGGCAGCAACGGGCATGGCCGTGGCCGCGGCGTTCGGCGTCGGCCTGCTCGGCCATGCGCAGGCGGCCGACCCGTTGAAGGTAGGTTTCGTCTATATCAGCCCGATCGGCGATGCCGGCTGGACCTACCAGCACGACCTGGGCCGCCTGGAGATGGAGAAGGCGCTGGGCGACAAGGTGGAAACCAAATACATCGAGAACGTGCCGGAAGGTGCCGACGCCGAACGGGTGATCCGCGAGCTGGCCAGCAGCGGTTACAACCTGATCTACGCCACCAGCTTCGGCTATATGAACTTCGTCGAGCGCGTGGCCAAGCAGTTCCCCAATGTCACCCTGATGCACGCCACCGGCTACAAGACGGGCAAGAACTTCGGCAACTACAACGCGCGCTTCTATGAGGGCCGCTACCTCAACGGGGTGATCGCCGGCAAGATGAGCAAATCCAACGTGCTCGGCTACGTCGCCGCCTTCCCGATCCCGGAAGTGGTGATGGGCATCAACGCCTTCGCCCGTGGCGCGCGCAGCGTCAACCCGAATGCCGAGGTACGGGTGATCTGGGTCAACAGCTGGTATGACCCGGGCAAGGAGCGCGAGGCGGCGCTGACGTTGATCTCCCAGGGTGCCGACATGATCACCCACCACACCGACTCGACCGCCGTGGTCCAGGCAGCGGAAGAGAAAGGCGTGAATGCCTTTTCCTACCACTCGGACATGAGCAAGTACGGGGCCAAGGCGCAGCTCTCCGGCACCACCCACCAGTGGGGCAAGTACTACACCGACACCACCCAGGCCGTGCTAGATGGCACCTGGAAACCAACCTCCACCTGGGGCGGGGTGAAGGATCAGATGATCGAGATCGTGCCGCTCAATGCCTCGGTGCCTGCCGAGGTGAAGGCCGAGGTCGAGAAACTGGAAGGCGAGATGCGTGCCGGCACCTTCCATCCGTTTACCGGCCCGGTGGTCGACCAGGACGGCAAGGTCCGCGTACCGGCTGGCGAGGTGATCAGCGACAACGACCTCGGCCATATGAAGTACTTCGTCGAAGGGGTGGCGTCCAAACTGCGGCAGAACTAAACGCCAATCACGGATGACAACGTGAATGCTAAAAGGCCAACCTCGCGGTTGGCCTTTTGCTTTGCAGCGTCCAGGCTCCCCCCTGAATTGCTCCGAACGCCCCGACACATGCTGCTATCTGCGACAAATCGCCTGGCCGGCTTTCGGCGGGCCAGGCGCAATGGTAGATTGCCGCCCCATGAAGCCTTCCCATCGCCATCGCGCACTGACTGCCTGGACGCTGTACTGCAGCCTCCTGCTAGGCCTGTTCGCCTGTGGTATTCATCACGGCCAAATGAGTGGGCTGAGCCTGAGCGGGCTGGGCAGCGGCTTCTGTTCGCTGGGCAGCGACAATGGCCCCGGTGTCGACCTGGGTAGTTCGGAGCAGACGCAGCAAACGGCCTCGTCGCTCAGCTGCCCACTGTGCTCCTCCTTTGCCGGCGCGGTGGCGATCAACACGTCGACCTGGGCCCTGGACTATGCGCCGGGCAGCGCCGTGGCACCGATCGTCGTGCGCAGCTGGGCGCAGCCGCCACCCCGTTACCTGTGGCCCGCGCTAAATCCCCGCGCCTCTCCCGCCAACTTCCTCGCAGTGAATCCATCCGTCTGATTCGGTCTGCCTGCGCCTCGGCGTAGCCGCACGAAACAGCCATCACTCTTCGCGTGGAAGTTGTTCTTCATGACTATAAGAAACACCGCTTTGGTGCTGCTGCTCAGCCCCTGCAACCTGGCGTGGGCGAATCACGCGCCCATCGAGTTGGACGCCCTGACTATCGAAGGCACCCTCGAAAAGCCATCAGGCGTGGTACTCGATCAACCGATCAAGACCGGCTCGCGCCTGGGTCTGACCGCCCGCGAAACCCCGGCCTCGGTCAGCGTCTCCGACCGCAGCATCATCGAGGCGCGCGGTGCCAAGGACACCCAGGACGTGATCAATACCATGACCGGGGTCAACGCCTCGGCCAACCCGGGCTACGGCGGCTATGTGTCCTATCGCGGCTTCACCGCCGGGCAGATCACCCAGCTCTACAACGGCATCGGCATGAGCTACAGCAGCGCCACCCGCCCGGTGGACGCCTGGATCTATGACCGCGTCGAGCTGATCGGCGGGCCCTCGACCTTCCTCTACGGTGCCGGCGCGGTCGGCGGCTCGATCAACTACATCACCAAGCTGGCCAGCCGTGAGGAGCAGGCCGTGGAAGGCCGCGTGCGCTACGGCAGCTACGACAGCTCGGAGCTGGCCATCGGCGTCAATCACGCGCTGAGCAGCGATCCCGATCCCAAGCACTTCGCGCGCCTGGATGTCAGCCGCACAGCCGGCAACGGCTACATGGACCGCAACGATCGCGAGTCGACCAGCACCGCCTTCTCCATCCTCAGCGACCTGACGCCCAACCTCAGCCATACCCTGGCCCTGGAGTACCAGGAGGATAAGGAAAACAGCCCCTACTGGGGCTCGCCGCTGCTCAACCCAGTGGGCGACAGCATGAAGATCGACGAGGACCGCCGCTTCGAGAACTACAACGTCGAAGACGGTCGCTACGAACAGCGCGTACGCTGGGTGCGTTCGATCATCGACTACCAGATCAATGACAGCACCAGCCTGCAGAACACCCTCTACCACTACGACGCCCAGCGCGATTACCGCAACCTGGAGAACTACGTCTATAACGCCGACAACAGCCGCCTGAACCGTTATGCCGCACTGCTGCAACGGCATGACCAGCAGGTCAATGGCAACCGCTTCGAGCTGCGCCACGACAACCAGCTGTTCGGCCTGTTCAGCCAATGGTCGGCCGGCATGGACTACTCGGTGAACCAGCAGAAGCTGCACCCCAACAGCCAGTTCAACGCCAGCCCCTACGACACTATCGACCCGGACCATTTCGACCCGGGCAGTTTCTACGACATCCCCGGGGTCAGCAGCGGCCTGCAGAAAGTGCGCAAGCATGAGGTCACCACCCTGGCCGGCTTCCTGGAGAACCGCCTGGAGCTGAGCGAGCGCCTGTCGCTGCTGACCGGCCTGCGCTACGACCACCTGCACATGGAGGTGACCAACTACGGCACGGTCACCCCCACCAGCCCAGCGTTCTTCGAGCGCACCTGGGAGCCGCTCACCGGCCGCGCCGGCCTGGTTTATGAGCTGACCCCGGCGGCCAACGTCTATGTGCAGTACAGCACCGCCGCCGACCCGCCAGCCGGCTCGCTGGCCTCGGCCACCTATTCGCAGGTCGGCCTGTATGACCTGACCACCGGCGAGCAGTGGGAAGTTGGCAGCAAGTTCGACTTCCTCGACGGCCGCGGCTCGGCCACCGTGGCGCTGTACCAGATCGTCCGCCGTGACTTCACGGTGAGGGACTCCAGCAACCCCAACCTGACCGTGCAGGCCGGTCAGCAGACTTCCCGTGGCATCGAGCTGGCCGGCAAGCTACAGGTCACGCCGAAACTACTGGCCGAGGCCAACTACGCCTACGTCGATGCCCAGTACGACGAGTTCAACGAGAAGGTGGGCAGCGCATCGGTGTCGCGCGAGGGCAACAGCCCGACCAACGTGCCGGACAACGTCGCCAACTTCTGGCTGACCTACGACATCGCCCCAGCCTGGCAGGCCGGCGTGGATGCGCGCTATGTCGCGGCGGTGTTCGCCGACAACGCCAACAGCCTGGAGGCGCCGTCCTACAGCCTGTACGGTGCCTTCGCGCGCTACCGGGTGGATGAGCACACCGCGGTGACCGCACGGGTGCGCAACCTGACCGACGAGATCTACGCCGAACAGGCCTATGGCACGCTCTACTACATGGGCGCGCCGCGGACGTTCGAAGTGGCCATCGATACCCGCTTCTAAGAGGCCCGCAGCATGGCGATCAAACGCTACCTCTACCTCTGGCACCGCTGGTTGGGCATCAGCCTGTGCCTGTTTATGGCGCTGTGGTTCGTCTCCGGGGTGGTCATGCTGTATGTCGGCTATCCCAAGCTGACGCCGGCCGAACATCTGGCGCACCTGCCCGAGCTGTCGCCGCGTGATTGCTGCGTCAGCCCGGGCCAGGCGCTGGCCGCCAGCGGACGCAGCGAGGTGCCGAGCACACTGCGCCTGAGCAGCGTCGCCGGCACGCCGCGCTACCTGCTCGGCTACGCCGACGGCACGCGCCTGGTGGTGGACGCGCGCAGTGGCCAGCGGATTACCACGGTCGATGCACACACGGCGCTGGCCAGCGCGCGCCAGTTCGCCGGTACAGACCCGGTGGACTACCTCGATCAGGTGCAGGAAGACACCTGGAGCCATTCGCGCGCCCTCGATCCGGACCGGCCGCTGCACCGCGTGCAGGTGGCCGACGCGGCGGGCAGCCTGCTGTACATCTCCGGCCAGACCGGCGCGGTGGTGCGCGACGCGACGCGCACGGAGCGGACCTGGAACTGGCTGGGGGCCTGGCTGCACTGGTTGTACCCGCTGCGCGACAGCCCCTGGTGGACGCAGATTGTCATCTACCTGGCGCTGGCCGCCACCCTTATGGCGCTGCTCGGACAGGTCGTCGGTCTGCTCCGTTGGCGCTTCGCCAAACCCTATCGCAGCGGCTCGCGCTCGCCTTATGCGGGTGGCTTCGCGCGCTGGCATCACATCGGCGGGCTGCTGTTCGGTGCGGTGCTGATCGCCTGGATTTTCAGCGGGCTGCTGTCGATGAACCCCTGGCAGCTGTTTGCCAGTTCCTCGACCGCCACCCCGGCGGCCTATCGCGGCGGCGAGCTGAATACCGGTAGCGATCACCAGCCGCTGGCCGAGACGCTCGCGCAGTTCCGCCAGGCCGGCCTGGCGGTGCGGGAAGTGCACTGGCAGAGGGTCGGCGGCCAACTCTACCGGGTGGGCTACGACGCGGCCGGCGAGAGCCGCATCCAGAGCGTCGTCGAAGGCGCGCCCGTGCTCGCGCAACTGCCCACCAGCACCCTGGAACAGGCCGCGCGCGCCATGCTGCCGGGCGTGGCCGTGCAGTTCGACTGGCTGGAGCGCTACGACGCTTATTACTACCAACGCGCCGAACAGAGCATGTACGGCCACCAGCGCAAGCGCCTGCCCCTGCTGCGTGTGCGCTTCGATGATCCCGCCGCCACCTGGGTGCATCTCGACCCTTACAGCGGCGCGCTAATCGAGCAACTCGACCAGCGCCAACGAGTCTCGCGCTGGCTGTTCAACCTGCTGCACAGCTGGGACTGGCTGCCGCTGCTGGAACGGCCACTGCTGCGCGAGGTGCTGATCATCGCCTTCAGCCTCGGCGGCCTGGCCATCAGCGTCAGCGGCATCGTCCTCGGCTGGCGTCGCCTGCGGCGCAATCCGCTCCAGCACAGACCGCCCCGCCGCCTGAAAACACCTGCGGTGGCCCAGCAAAGAGGGGTTACCTGACCAGACGATCACGCCGTACAGATGCTGTGTCGGCGACTTGGCCATTCGTGCGCCACGACCTTGGTCGGCTTGGCCCAGTAAGCCTTACTTGCCGCGCTTGCGGAATTCCACCGGCGTCTCGCCGACCCAGCGTTTAAAGGCACGGTAGAAGGTGCTCGGCTCGGAGAAGCCGGTGCGTTCGACGATTACCTCGATGCGCTCGTCGGTGTTAAGCAACAGGTCCTTGGCCAGGCGGCAGCGGTAGTCGGTGACCAGGTCATTGAAGCGCACCCCGGCCATGGCCAGGCGCTCGCGCAGCCGCCGCGCCGGCATATTCAGCCGCGCCGCGACCTGCTCCAGAGTGGCACCGCTGTCGACCAGCAGCTCGCCGATCAATTCACGCACCTTGCGCACCAGGTCCAGCCGCTCGACTTCGGCCAGCTGGCGGCGTGCCAGCGACTCGTGCATGCGCAGCAATTCCGGGGCGGCATGCCGCGAGGTTTTCTCCAGCACCGCCGCATTGAACACCAGCGCATAGCGCTCACCGGCCAGCACCGCCGGGCAGCCATAGACCTGCTGATACAGCTCGGCGGGCGCGCCATCGGCATGCATAAAGTGCACTTCGAAAGGCGTGAAATCGCCCTCGGTGAGGGCCGCGAACAAACGGATCACCGCGCCGGCGAGCATCTCCGGGAAGTGCCGAGGTGTGCCGGGAATCAGCCCGAGCACCAGCACCGCACGCTCATCCTGCACCTCCAGGCGGGCATTCAGGGTGTCGGACAGCAGGCGCACATAGCGCAGCGCATGACGCAGCCCTTCACCGAAGGTTTCGCTGGAGAGAAACAGGTATTCCAGCAGCAGGCCATGGAATGCCGGCAGGTGCTGAGCCAGGTAGAGGCCGACATGTTCCTCGCCGCATTCATCGATGGCGGCCTTCCAGAACATGGCCTGGGCAGCATGGGGAAAGCGTCCGGCAGGCAAACCACCGGGCGGCAGGCCAACGCGCGCCAGCACCCGATCGGGGTCGTTACCGCTGGCACGCAAGGCGTCGATCACCGGGCGCATCAGCGCCACGTCGTCGGTTAGATCACGCATATTTTTCTGATTTCTTGTTATCCGCGAGGCGCGGCCATCTTAGGCAGCTTTGGGCTCTGCGCTCAAGGCGTGAATCAGTGTTGCGCCGCTCTATTGACTGGCCTGCCGCACAGCCAGGCGAGCCGGCCAATGCACGCCACGGACGGCCGACTAAGCTGCTGCCACCGTTCTGAGGAGTTCGCCCATGGCCATCGACTGGCTCGACCTGCCCGCCCCACCCGCCTTGCCTGGCCTGTTTGCCCGCGCAGCCTTGCGCCGCAGTGTCAGCGGACGCAGCCTGCCCAACCTGGGGCTGCGCTGCCAGGTCACGGTCGACCCCGCGCATCTGGCGCGTTACCGGCAGATCTGCGGTTTTAGCGACAACGGCCTGCTGCCGGCGACCTACCCACATATCCTCGCCTTCGCCCTGCAGATGCAGCTACTCACCGACAAGCGCTTTCCGTTCCCGCTACTGGGTCTGGTGCACCTGGAAAACCGCATCCGCGTGCTGCGCCCGCTCGGCGGCCTCGGCCCATTCAGCGTCAGCGTGCAGGTCCAAGGCCTGCGGCCCCACGACAAGGGCGTGAGCTTCAGCCTGATCACCCAGCTGCACGACCAGCTCGGCCTGCTCTGGGAAGGTGACAGCCGCATTCTCTGCCGCGCCTTGCGCCTGGACGGCAAACCGGCCGAACAGGCTGCCGAAGCCCCGCGCCCCCAAACCACCCTCGCCCACTGGCAGGCCCCGGCGGATATCGGCCGGCGTTATGCGCGGATTGCCGGTGACTACAACCCAATCCATCTGTTTGCCGCCAGCGCCAAGCTATTCGGTTTCCCCCGCGCGATTGCCCACGGGCTGTGGAACAAGGGCCGCGCCCTGGCCGAACTGGGCTCACGCCTGCCCAGCGCCGGTTATCAGGTCGCCGTGCGCTTCCACAAACCGGTGCTGCTGCCCAGCGACGTGCACCTGCAAGCCAGCGAGGCCACGCCCCATGGCCAGTTCAGCCTGCTCGGCAAGGATGAGCTGATGCATATGAGTGGCAGCTGGAGCCCCCTCGACTAGCCGCGCGAGCGTTGCATATACAGGACGCGGCATGGCCGGCACTTCCAGCAGCAGAGGCTTGGCGTTTTTCCGGAGCAGGATTATCGTGTTGCCTCTTGCGCCCACGCGGTCACGGTTGACCCGCCAGGCAACTCCCATGGAACTAGAGAGCATCCGCATGAACAAGATCGCAACACTCGCCACCGCCCTGACCCTCGCCGGTACAGCCCTGCAGGCCCAGGCCCTGGACGCCTCCGGGCAACGCTACGTCAACCAGCTGGTGCAGGGCGGCCCGGTGTCGATTCGTGAAGCGGCGCAGAGCATCTACCACAGCGGCTACCGCGATACCGAGACCCTCGACGTCGCCGCCGAAGTGCTGCTACAGAAGTACCGCACGGCCTCCGACAACACCACCTCCGATGCCCTGGCCTGGGTCTGCAAGGCTCTCGGCAGCTCCGGCAACGGCCGCTACAAGCCGGTGCTCGATGAAGTGGTGGCCAACGCCAACAACCGCAAGCTTGACCGCCACTGCGAAAACGCAGCCGACAGCCTCAGCCCAGGCGGCGCGGCTTACACCGCCGGCAGCGTCAACCTGGATGCCTACCGCAATGGCAAGGGCCAGCCGGCCAGCAGCGCGCCAGCGGCCGCCGCACCTGCCGCCGCCGTCGCCCAGGGCAGCGGCTCGTTCAGCGATATCCGCACCGGCATGAGCATGGACGAAGTCAACGCGCTGCTCGGCGCGCCTACCGCCACCTACTCGCACCAGACTGGCAAAGCCTGGATCCCGTTCAACTTCAAGGGCAAGGACGTGGCCCGCGTGGTCGCGCTGTACAAAGGCAAGGGGCGCATCACCTTCTCCCAGGAAAGCGTCTACGCCAACGTCTGGCGCGTGATGGAAGTGACCAACAATCCCAACGAAAGCGGCTATCCATAAGAACTCCGTTGTTTTGCCGGCTTGAAGCCAGGCCGGCAAAGCCCGAAGCTATGCGCTCCTGCCTGGAGCGCCTGATGAACCTCGCCGAACTGACCACCCGCATGCACGCCATTCGTGATCGCAACGACTGGCGGCCATTCCACAGCCCGAAGAACCTGGCCATGGCCGCCAGCGTGGAAATGGCCGAGCTGGTGGAAATCTTCCAATGGCTGACCGAAGCACAATCACACCAGCTTCCCGCCGATCAACTGGCCCATGCCGGCCAGGAAATCGGCGATATCGTGCTGTATCTGGTGCTGCTGTGCGGCGAGCTGGGTCTGGACATGGAACAGGTGGTACGCGCCAAGCTGGCCGACAACGAACGGCGCTTTCTCGGAGAGGCGCAATGACTGATCGCCATTTCGACGAGCTGGCCACCCGCTTCGCCGAGAAGATCTACGGCGGGGCCAAGGGCGCAATCCGCCTGGCCGTGCTCCAGGCCGACCTGGCCGATGCCCTGCCCGAGCGGCCGTTGCGGGTACTGGATATCGGCGCGGGGCTGGGCCATATGTCGTTGTGGCTGGCCCAGCGCGGCCATCAGGTGACCCTGGCGGAACCCGCCGAACCGATGTTGCAGGGTGCCCGCCAGCGCTTTGCCGAGGCTGGCCAACACGCCACGTTTATTCAAGCGCCCTGGCAAGACCTGCTCGGTCAGCTCGAGCAACCCTATGACCTGGTGATCTGCCACGCCGTGTTGGAATGGCTGGCCGAGCCGCAGAGCATTCTGCCGGTGCTGCACCAGCTCTGCGCGCCCGGCGGCTGGCTGTCGCTGGCCTTCTACAACAAGGACGCGCTGATCTACCGCAACCTGCTCAAGGGCCATTTCCGCAAGCTGCGCAAGGCCGAGTTCGCCGGGGAAAAACAAAGCCTGACCCCACAGATGCCGCTCGACCCGCGCGAACTGGCAGCGCAACTTGAGCTGACTTGGCAGGTCGAAAGCCAGAGTGGCGTGCGGGTGTTTCACGACTATATGCCGCAACCCTTCCAGGCCAAGGCCGAACTGATCGACCTGCTGGAAATGGAGCTGGCCTACCGCCGCCACCCCAGCTTTGCCGGGCTGGGGCGTTATCTGCACTGGATCTGCCGGCCACTCTGACAGCCATCGCACTGGAGGCATGCACGCGATGAAACGACTTGGCGCATTACTGCTACTGGCCACCCTCGCGGCCTGCCAGAGCCACAACCCCTACACCGCGACCAGCACCCCACTGCCACCCGCGCCGGTACAGGCCGCGCAACATCTGGACCTTAGCGCCTACCCAGCGCCGCCGCGCGACTATGGCCGCTATCGCACCTGGAGCTGGCAGCGTCTGCCCGCCGGCACGGCCTGGGCCAGTTCCGAGCAGGTACAGGAAGCCCTGAGCAATGCTCTCGACCAGCGCGGCCTGCGCCCGCAACGCGGTGCGGCCAGCAGCGATCTGCAGGTCAGCGCCGAACTGCGCCTGGAGCAACGCATCCGCCAGGTCACCGAAAGCTACGGCAGCTATTACGGCCATAGCCGTTATGGCGATGACTACGGCCTATGGGGCAGCGCGCCGCTGGTGCGCAGCTATACCGAAGAGGTCATAGTGGTGGCTATCGAACTGTTCGACAGCCAGGATGGCCAGGTGCTGTGGAGCGCCAGCGCCGAAACCCTCAGCAGCGGCAGCCAGAGCGAACGCATGGCGGCCTTGCGCACGGCAGTGCAACAGGCCCTGAGCGCTTATCCACCGAGCTGATTGCCCCACCCGACACCCACGGAGAACGTCATGCGTGCATCGATCCTGCTACTGCCCCTGCTGTTGCTGCTGAGCGCCTGCCAGACGCCCCAGCTGCAGCGCGACTTCGACCCTAATCGGGATTTCGCCGCCTACCGCAGCTGGAGCTGGCAGGAGCCGGGCGTGCAATACAAGCCCGATGACCCACGCCTGAACAGCGACCTCACTGGCCAGCGCATCCGTGCCGCCGTTACCGAGCAGCTCGACCAACGCGGCCTGCGCACAACCGCGGCAAACACGCCGGCAGATCTCAAGGTAAAGGTCTGGCTGATCGTCGATAACCGCCAGCAGCAGGTCAGCACTCAGGTTGGCGGGGCCTGGGGCAACCCTTGGGGCGGCGGTTTCTGGGGCGGCCCGGGGTATGTCGAGACGCGCAATGTGGATTATCAGGTGGCCACCCTGCAGATCGACCTGCTCGACGGCAAGGATGGCAAGCTGGTCTGGCGCGGCAGTACCGAGCAGATCGTGCGCAACAACCCAGCCAACCCAAGCGAGCGCGAAGCGGAAATCCGTAACAGCGTGGCGCAGATTCTCAGCCAGTATCCGCCACGCTAACAATCAGGGCCTTGCATGAACCCTAACCCGCAGCTCAGCCATCGCCCGGCGGTGGCCAGTGATCTGGCCGACATCGTCAATTTTCCGCAGAACGCCGAAGAACTGTTCTTCTGCTACCCCAAAGCCGACTGGCCGCTAAGCATCGGTCAGCTGGCCGCCGCCATGGCCGAACGCCGCGACAGCACCGTGGTGGTGCTGAACGGACGGGTTGCCGGCTTCGCCAACTTCTACCAATGGCAGTACGACGACTACTGCGCCCTCGGCAACCTGATGGTGGCACCCTGGGCGCGCGGCCAGGGCGTGGCGCATTACCTGGTGGCGGTGATGGAGCAACTGGCGCGCGAGCACTACCACGCCGTGCGCATGCAGGTGTCGTGCTTCAACGCCAACAGCGCCGGGTTGCTGCTCTACCCGAAACTCGGTTACGCCCTCAGCGGCGTGGTCGAGCGGCGTGACCGGCACGACCAGCGCGTGGCGCTGATTCAGTTCAGCAAGCCACTGTAAGCCCCGCTTACAGATCCCAATCCGGCGTACTGGCCAGGCGCTCAATCAGAAAATCCAGCAAGGCGCGCAGCGCCGTCGGCATCTGCCGGCGGCTGCCGTACAGCGCATGAATGCCCAGCTCCTGCGGCTGGTACTCGGGCAGCAGCTGCACCAGCGCCCCCGAGCGCAGCAGCGCACTCACTGAATAACGCGGCTGCAGGCTGATGCCGGCATCGGCCAGGGTCGCCTCCAGCAGCACCATCGACTCATTGGCGCTGAGGTTGCCGCTAACCGCCACCGCATACGGCTCGCCGCCACGCTGAAACTCCCAGATGCTGCGACCGAAATAGGCGTAACTCAGGCAATTGTGCTGCGCCAGCTCTTCCGGCCGCTGCGGCGTGCCGTGCTGCGCCAGGTACGCCGGAGTGGCGCAGACCACCGAGCGGCACACCGCCAGCTGACGCGCGATCAGGTTGGGGTCGAGCTGGTTGGTGATGCGCAAAGCCAGGTCGATGCGCGCCTCGACCAGATTGACCGCCTGGCTGCCCACCAGCAGATCGACACTGACCTGCGGGTGCAGGCGGATAAAGTCGCGCAAGCCGTGCACCAGCCAGGCCTGGGCGAACGACTGGCTGCAGGCGATGCGCAGGTTGCCGCGCGGCGCGCTGTCCTGCGCCAGGCTGACGCCTTGCATGGTTTCGGCCAGCGCCAGCATCTCGCGGCATTGGCCCAGCAACTGTTCGCCAGCCCCGGTCAGGCTCAACTTGCGCGTGGTGCGGTGCAGCAGGCGCGCGCCGACCCAGCCCTCCAGCTCGCCGAGGTAGCGCGAAACCATCGCCCGCGACATCTCCAGTGCCTCGGCGGCGGCCGTCTGGCTACCCCTGTCCACCACCTCGACAAATACCCGGGTTGCTGTAAGCCGATCCATAACTCGCTCGATATACGCAATAAACCTGCGCAGATTAAGGGGCTTTTGGCTCGATTTAAAGCAACTAAGATCAGCTCACGTACTTATCGGAGGTCACCATGTTCAGTTCACCCATCATTCGCCAGCTGCTCGCCAGCATCAGCCTGTTCGGCGCGGCCACGGCCGCTATCGCCCAACCGCTCAGCATCGAGGTGTACAACCCGGGCGAGAGCGCGATCTTCCCGGTCACCTCGACCCTGATCAGCGGCGAGCGCGATGCCATTCTGGTCGATGCGCAGTTCTCCACTCGTGAAGCGCAGCAGCTGGTCGAGCGCATCCAGGCCAGCGGCAAGAACCTCACCACCATCTTTATCAGCCACGGCGACCCGGATTTCTACTTCGGCCTGGACACCCTGACCCGCGCCTTCCCCAAGGCCAAGGTACTGGCCACGCCGCAGACCATCGCCTATATCGAGAAAAGCCGTGCGCCGAAGCTGGCCTACTGGGGCCCGATCCTCAAGGACACTGCGCCCGCCCGCACTGTGGTGCCGCAAGCACTGCAAGGCGACCACCTGATGCTGGAAGGCCAGCCCCTGCAACTGATCGGCCATGACCCCAAGCACACCAGCCTGTGGATCCCGAGCCGCAAGACCGTGGTCGGCGGCGTGCTGACCTACGCCAATATCCACCCCTGGATTGCCGATGCGCAGACGCCCGCCGCGCGCCAGTCCTGGCTGCAATCGCTGGCCGAACTGGAAGCCCTGCAACCGCAGACCCTGGTGCCCGGCCACTACCTGGGCAAGCCCAAGCTGAACCTGGACGACCTGCGTTTTACCCGCGCCTACCTGAACAGCCTGGAAACCGAACTAGCCAAGGCCCAGAACAGCCAGGCACTGATCGCCGCGATGACGGCCCGCTACCCGCAGCTGCTCGACGCCAGCAGCCTGGAGCTGAGCGCCAAGGTGCTTAAAGGCGAGATGCAGTGGCCGTAGACTGACCCCGCGCACGACCTTGCGGCATAATCAGCGGCCAACCTGGAGATGCCCATGCCTGCCCCGATCTGGTGGTTACTTGCCTTGCCGTTTGTCGCCGGAGCCTGCCTGCCGTTACAGGCCGGCATCAACGGCCAGTTGGCCAAACAGCTGTCCAGCGTGCTGTCCGCCGCACTGCTTTCCTTTACCGTCGGCACCCTGGCGCTGCTGATCCTGGTGCTGGCACAACGCGAGTTTCCCAGCATCGGTGCGCTGAAAGGCCTGACCTGGTGGCACTGGAGCGGCGGCCTGCTAGGGGTGATGTTTATCGCCACCGCCGCCTTCGCCGGGCCCAAGGTTGGTGCGTTGCTGTTTATGGCGCTGGTGATTGCCGGCCAGCTGAGTATGGCGCTGACCCTGGATCACTTCGGCTGGGCCGGCTTTCGCGAAGCGCCGATCAGCCTGGGCAAAGTCGGTGGCCTGCTGCTGATCGTCGCCGGCATCTGGCTGATCCGCCGCAGCTGACCGGCCAAATTCCGGCCAGCAGCAGGATGTTTTCTCGTACTGGCGATCTGACAGCTTTTTCAGAACGAAACAGTTATGCTGCGGTCAGGCCGCTTTTTTGTGATCACAAGCCATGACCGAACCCCACGTCCCCCGTCAGCCGCAGGCTTTCGCACTCTGGCGCGAAGCCCAGGACACGCGCATCCGCACGCCGCTGGGGGGCATCTATTACCTGCTGGCGTGGCTGCTCACCTGGGGGTTCAGCAATGACCCGCTGGCGCTGCTGGCCCCGGGGCTGATCGGCCTGGGCGTGTTCGCCCTGCTACTGACGCTGCGCCTGCTGCATCGCCTGCCAGACGAGCAGACGCCCGCCGCGCTGCAGCGCTGGCTCAATCACCACTGGCTGTTGATTCTCAGCACCGCGCTGGCCTGGGGCCTGGCCCATGCCCTGGCGCAGACGCATGCGCTGTTCAGCAGCTCGGCGATCATCGCCACCCTCAGCACCATAGCCTTCAGCACCGCGCTGGCCTTCACCTTCTCGATGCGCAAGAAACGCGCGACCCTGGCGCTGCTGCTGATCTACCTGCCGGGACTGCTCAGCCTGGCGCTGGACTGGCAGGCACGGCACGCCGTGCTGATCACCCTGAGCTTCTACCTGAGCTACCTGCTGCTGGCGCTCAACCGCAGCCACCGCGAATACCACAACACCCTGGCGCTGGAGCTGCAGCTGCTCGACCAGCAGGAGCGCCTCGAGCAACTCAGCCGTACCGACAGCCTGACCCAGCTGGGCAATCGCTATCAGTTCAACTCCCTGTTCCCGGTGATGGTCGCCAACGCCCAGCGGCAGAGCCAGCCACTGTCGCTGGTGCTGCTGGATATCGACTTCTTCAAGCGGATCAACGATGAGCACGGGCATGCCTGTGGCGATACCTGCCTGAGCGCCTTTGCCGAGCGCATGCGGCAGAACTTCCGGCGTGACAGTGACGCCCTGCTGCGCCTGGGTGGCGAAGAGTTCGGCATACTGATGCCCAATACCCCGCTGGAGCAGGCGCGCCTGCTGGCCGAGCAGTTTCGTCAGGAGCTGGAACGGGAAGGCTTCGAGGTCCCGGGCGCAACGCTGCCGCTGACCGCAAGCCTGGGGGTGGGGTGTTACGACATGCGTCACGACAGCAGCGCCGAGGCCTTCTTCAAGCGCGTCGACGACGCCCTGTATCAGGCCAAGGATGCCGGGCGCAATCGCCTGCAGCTGGCCTGAAGCGGCATCCCGCAGATGCCGCCGCACCTGGTATTACAGACGGAAGCTACCCATCTGCTTGGCCAGATCATCAGCCAGGCCGCGCAGGGTCTGGCAATCCTCACGACACACCTGCACCTCACCGGCCGTGGCATGCGCCAGGTCGGCAATCCCCTGCACGTTGCGGTTGATCTCCTCGGTAACTGATGACTGCTCCTCGGTCGCTGCCGCCACCTGGGTGTTCATGTCGCTGATGCGCTCGATCTGATCGGTGATTGCGCCCAGAGATTGCCCAGTGCGCTGACTGGACTCGACCCCGGTGCCGGTAGCCGCCTGGCCTGCGTGCATGGAGCTGACCGCGGTTTCGGCACCCTGCTTGAGGCGCTGGATCATCTGCTGGATTTCATCGGTCGAGCTCTGCGTGCGGCTCGCCAGGGTGCGCACTTCATCGGCGACCACGGCAAAACCACGGCCCATCTCACCGGCCCGCGCGGCCTCGATGGCGGCGTTGAGGGCCAGCAAGTTGGTCTGCTCGGAAATGCCGCGAATCACCGCCAGGACCTGATCGATCGAGGCCACCTGGGTGGCCAGCTCGCTGACCGCAGAGGCTGCGCCGCCAATGTCCGCCGACATCTTCTCGATCTGGCTGATCGATTGCCCGACCACTTTGCGCGCCTGCTGCGCCTCGTCCCGCGCC
This sequence comes from Pseudomonas sp., assembly GCF_049653025.1. Lineage (GTDB taxonomy): Bacteria > Pseudomonadota > Gammaproteobacteria > Pseudomonadales > Pseudomonadaceae > Aquipseudomonas. The sequence goes on from NZ_JBASFM010000003.1 coordinate 87,637, forward strand.
GACTGCGAGGCATGCGCCGCGCTGCTGGCATTACGGGCGATTTCCTGCACGGTCAGGCCCATCTCGTGCACCGCCGTGGCGACCATATCGGTCATTTCCTGCTGCTGGCCGGAGCGCCCGGCGGTGTTTTCCACCACCTGAGCCACCTGGCCGACCGCCGCGCGCAAGCGCTCGCTGGTCGCCAGCACATCACTGATCAGGCTGCGCTGACCACCGATAAAGCGATTGAAACCACGCGCCAGATCACCCAGTTCGTCCTCACGCGACTCGTCCAGACGCCGGGTCAGGTCACCACCACCACCGCCGATCTCCACCAGCGCCACCGTGACCTGACGAATCGGCCGCACCAGCCCGCGCGCCAGCAGCACCACCAGGCCGAGGAACAGCAACGCCACACCAACGCCAATCGCGATGGTCATCATCAGCGCCTCGCGCGCCTCGGCGTAGATTTCCGCTTCCGGCACCTCGCTAACCAGCAGCCAGTCCAGGCTGCCAAGCTTCTGTGCTACCGCCAGGTAGGTTTCACCGTCGCGCTCGAAACGTACGGCCTTGCCTCCACCGCCGAGCAACTGCTCGGCCGGGGACTTGCCAAACAGTTCGGCCAGGCGGCCGCTGCCGCTCAACTCGGCCTGTGGATGCACCTTGATATCGCCCTGGGCATCGATCAGAAACACCTGGCCGCGCTCACCAAAACGGAAATCACGGATCATTTCCGACATGGCCTTGAGGCTGAAGCCCAGCCCGGATACGCCCAGGGTTTTGCCGCCCTGCTTGATCCGCTGGTTGATAAACAGGGTCGGCAGACGCGTGCCCTTGTCGATATCGATTTCCAGCACCTGGTCGCGGCTGCCGTCGACCAGCTTGTAGAACCACTGGTTTTCCGGCTGATCACGGCTGATCACCCGCGCCAGGCCCGCGCCGGTGAAATAGTTGCCGCTGTCCAGCACGGCAATCGAGGTGGTCAGGGCGTTCTGCTGCTGGCGCACGCCCTCCAAGTAACGCGCCACGGCGTCACGCTGGCCTTCCTCTTCGCCGGCGGCCAGCCAGTCCTGGATAAAGCTGTTGCTGGCAATCCCGGCGTTGGCGGTGATCGGGGCCGTCAGCACCCGCTCCAGGTCATTGCGGATCGCCAGCACCCGCGCCGGCAATGCCTCTTCGACCAGGAAGCGCTCGGTCAAGCGGTTAACCACCGCCGAATAGACGCCGACCACGATCAGAATGCTGGTGAGCAGGGCCGCGCCCATGCTGAGAATCAGCTGCCACTGAATGCTGCGCTTCCACAAGCTCATGGAGATTACCTTTTAATTATTGTTCGAAGACGACGATTGAATACATATTTGTATACAAACTCAACAGCCGCTGGGTTCAAACACCTTATCGGCAGGGCGTAGGGCCGGCTTGAGGCGCTTGATCACTAACAGCATAGATGGCCGCCGCGCCGGTGCCGCCAAGCAAGCTGATCGCACCCCAGGCATGGGCTACTGGTTCAGGCTGAACTGCACCCGCGCGGTCTGTCCGCTTTCATCGAGCACGCTCAGCTGGTATTCGCCGGCGCGGCTAAAAGCCTGGTTGAACTGCGCCTCGGCGGCGGTTTCCGCCAGCGGCTGGCCATCGACAAACCACCAGCGCCGGCCGCTCCCGCCCAACGCCGAGAGGCGCAAGCGCAACGGTTCGGCGCTGCCGGCGGGGCGGCGCAGATGATCGCCATCGCGCACCCCGACAATCGACAAGGGCGCCGCTGGCGCGGCATGCCGCGGTGGGCACGCGGGGTCGACCACCGGCAGGCGCGTGCTGCGCCGCTCGCGCTTGGCTAGCCAGGGTTCCAGCGGCGCGGGCCAGAGCGCCAGGCGCTGCGCCACAGCGCCCGGGCAACTGGCATCGACCCGCTGCCCTGCCGGGTTAAGCCAGACGGTTTCCTGCAAACCCAGCCCCAGCGGCTGATCGAGCGCCTGCAAGGTCGGCGGCGTGGTGCCGTCCAAGGTCCAGGCAAAGCGCTGGCGACGGCAGTTGGGATCGCGGCTGTCCAACGGCTGACCCAGCGGCCAGCAGATGGCGGCTACGCCGACCGAAGCGGGCTGCGGGTCGACCGGCAAGGCAATCCCGCGCTGGCTGTCACGGTTGACCAGCAGGTCGTGCACCTGCAACAGCAGCGGCGCGGCCGAGGCCAGGCCGAACTGCCCCGGCACTGGGGTGCCATCCGGGCGGCCGATCCAGATGCCGATCAGGTAACGCGGGGCCACACCAATCGCCCAGGCATCGCGAAAGCCGTAACTGGTGCCGGTCTTCCAGGCCAGGCTTGGCCGCTGCACCAGCTGCGCGCGTGGATCACGGTCCGGGCGCGCCTGACCGCTGAGAATGCGTCGCACAATCCAGGCCGATCCCGGCGACAGCAGACGCCGCTCGTGCAAGGCATCCTGCGGCTGCAAGCGCAGGCGCGCGGCCTGGCCGCCACGGGCATAGGCGCTGTAGCCGCTGACCAGTTCTTCCAGACGACTACCGGCACCGCCGAGAATCAGCGCCAGGTTCGGTTCAGCCAGCGGCGGCAACAGCAGCGGCACCCCGGCACTGCGCAACTCGCCGGCAAAACGCTTCGGCCCGTAGGCTTCCAGCAGCTGCACGGCGGGCAGGTTCAACGAGGTGGCGAGCGCCTCGCTGGCGGACACCGCGCCACTGAAACCGGCGGCGAAGTTGCCCGGCCGGTAGTCGCCATAGCGCCGCGGCACATCCTGCAGCAGCGACTCGGAATGGATCAGCCCCTCGTCCAGCGCCATGCCATAAAGAAAAGGTTTCAGCGTCGAGCCCGGGGAACGCACGGCATTGATCATGTCGACATGGCCGAAGCGCTTGGTGTCGGCAATATCCACCGAGCCGAGGTAGGCGCGCACCGCCATGCTGGAATGCTCGACCACCAGAATCGCCGCCGAGGTGCGCTCCGGCAAACGTGCCCGCCATCCCAACAGCAGATCCTCCAAGCGGCGCTGCAAGGCCGCATCCAGCGTGGTGCGGATCAGCGGCGGGCTGCCGGCCGTGTTCAGGCGCCGAGCCAGCAGCGGCGCCAGGCGTGGTTCCTGACGCGGCGCCAGCAACACCTGCTCCTGCAGGGCATCGTTGATCGCCGACTGCGGCCACACCTGGAAACTGGCCAGACGCCGCAGCACCTTGTCGCGCGCGGCCTGAGCGCGCTCTGGATGTCGATCCGGGCGCAGGCGGCTAGGTGCTTGTGGCAGCACCGCGAGCAGAGCAGCTTCGGCGCGGGTTAGCTGGCTCGGCGACTTGCCCAAATAAGCCCAACTGGCCGCTGCCACGCCTTGCAGAGTGCCGCCAAAAGGCGCGCGATTGAGATAGAGAGTGAGAATTTCAGCCTTGGACAGGTGCCATTCCAGCTGCGCGGTGCGCCACAGCTGCTTGAGCTTGCCGCCGTAGCTGCGTGCGTGCGGATCGAGCAGACGCGCCACCTGCATCGACAGCGTGCTGCCGCCCGAGAGCACGCGCCCGCCACTGAGGTTCTGCCAGGCGGCACGGCCCAGCGCCAGCGGGTTGACCCCGGGATGCCGATAGAACCAGCGATCCTCATAGGTCAGCAGTGCTTCCAAGTAATAGGGCGACACCTCACTGAGGCTGATCGGGTAGCGCCATACGCCGTCGCGGTCGGCAAAACGCCACAACGGTGCGCCATCCTCGGCCAACACCACCCGCGCCAGGTCATCTGCCGGCAACGGCAGCGGAAACAACCGATCAGCCAGCGCCAGCGTCAACAGCAGGCACAGCGGCACAGCCAGCCAGGGCCGGCGCAACAGCGGCCACGCCCGATTACGCCAGGCGCGCAGGGCCAACAGGTAGAGCTGCTTAACGCGGGTCATGCGCGGATCCATTCCTTGTATCGCGATGCTGTACTGACAAACGGCCAAGGGCGCTGCCATTCTGCCAAATGGCTGGCACACTGGCGCGCAGCAGCAACCAACAGATGGCCAATTGGAACGAGAAAATGGGTGTAGACGGCTTTTTTGAATCCCTCGGCGAGGCGTTCGGCTCGGTAATCCGCTTTATTGTCGAAGGCCTGAGCGGCTTTTTCGGCATGCTTGGCGGCGCGGTCAGCAGCTTTATCACCGGTATGTCCAAGGCTTTGGGGGTAACGCCTTCACTGCTCAGCATCGTGGTTCTAGTCGCCGGTCTCTGGCTGCTGTACCTGGCAGTACGCGCCTTTATCCGCCGCTCAATTATTGCCGGGGTGATCTGGCTGGTGCTCGGTTTATGGCTGCTTAGCGGTTTAATCGGTTAAGCAAACAACAAGGCCCGCCAGTTTGGCGGGCCTTGTGCGTTCTAGCGTTCCTTGACCACCAAACGCCCCGGCGTTTCGCCCAGCGCCTGCCAGTTCGGCCGGTACATGGATTCCACTTGCGGTGGCGGCACGCGGTAGCTGCCCGGGGTGACGGCGCGTGCCAGGTACAGCAGGTGGGTGGTGTCGTAGCCGTTTACATCCAGCGCCGCGACGTAGCGATCACCACGGAACTCCTGATGTTTGATACTGGCGTTCTGCATCGACTCACGCCACTCCTTCACCGCGCTGCTGGCGTCATCCAGGCTGGCTGAGCTTTGCGCCAGGTTCTGGTTTTCCAACTCCAGGCCGGCCGGCAGTAAGTCGACCACCAGGGCATCCGGCACCCGTTGTTTGGCCGCCACGGCCAGGTGCACCAGCACCAGTTCGCCGCTTTGCAGGGCGCTCAGGTCCAGCGGTTCGCCATCCATACCCAGGTACTCGCGGTAGATCGAGAGGTTTTCACCACCCGCCGCCGGAGCCTGGCTTGGGTAGCCGGACAATGTCAGCTGCTGATACAGCGGCGTCTCGCCCGGCTTGCTCGTCGAATTGCTGATCGTCAGCGGCGCGGCCAGATCACTGCCATCGAGCTTGAGGCCCGGCTGGGCGTTGCTCAGCTCGAAGGCCAGGCTGCCGCTTTGCAACCCAGCACTCCAGTTCGGCTCCGGCTTGCTCAGCAGATTGCGCCCAGCCAGGTACAACGAGTTGCGTTCCTGGGTCGACAGCCACTGCTGCCCGGCCACTTCGTCGGCCAGGTTGAACAGGCGTTCTTCGCGGCGCTCAGCGAGCAGGTCGTGCTCTTCCAGCAGCGCCAGAATCAGCGCCTGATCGCGCAGCGGGCTGCCGTAGTCAGCCAGCCAGTTGTCGCTGTCACGGCCACGGGCCAGACCGGCAGTCAGCAGCGCATCGGCGCGGGGCTGATCGCCCATTTTCTGCAAGGCCACGGCCAGGTGCACCAGCGGCAAGCCGGACAGCGCATCACTGCGGCGCTCGTACAGGCTGCGCAAGGCACCCAACGGCGCCTGTTGGCTGCGCGCCAGCACATAACCGGCGTAGGCCTGCACGGCAAAGCGGCTGTGGTCGGCGTTATCGCTGTAATTGACCTCGATCAGGTTGCGCTCCTGCACATAGCGCAGCAGGCGTTCGTTGGCCTTTTTCAGCGCCTCTTCCGGCACGCCGAAACCCTGTTCGCGGGCGCGCAGGAGGAAGTCGCTGACATAGGCGGTCAGCCAGTATTCCTCGTCGCTGTCCGCGCCCCACAAACCGAAGCTGCCGTTGTAGCGCTGCATGCTCAGCAGGCGCTCGATGCCCAGCTCGATGGAGCGTTTGCGCTGTTCATCCGGCTCGGCTTCCACGCCCAGGCGCTTGAGCGTCGCCGCATCGGCGTACAGGGAGGGATAGAGGCCGCTGGTGGTCTGCTCCAGGCAGCCATACGGGTACGCCTTGAGTGCACGGATCTGCTCACCGAGGTTGAGCGGCGGCCGACTGGAAACCGCCAGACGCGCTTCCAGACCTGCCGCCTCGAAGGCGCTCAGCGCATCCGCCGGCAGGCTCCAGGGCTGATCCTTGAGCACCGCGCGGAAGTGTTGCAGCTGCGCCGGGTAGGCCGGACGAATGCCCAGCTTCCACTCGCGGCTGAACGGCGGCAGGTCTTCACCTGGCAACGCCAGGCCTTTTACGCTGACCTTGAAGAGGCCCTGGCCATAGCCGCCCAACGCGGTCACCGGAATGCGCAGAATGGTGCGCTGACCATCCTCCAGGGTGATCGGCGCCACCGCCGCGCCGGGGTTCTGCGCCAGGCGCAGCTGGCCTTCGGCGCTCAGCTGCACATCCAGCTTCTGTTCACGCCCGGACAGGTTGCTCAAATCCAGCGCCAGGGTGGTTTCATCGCCACCGGCAAGGAAGCGCGGCGCGGACAGCTCGGCGATCAGCGGCGCGGCGACCACCGTCTTGCCTTCGCCCATGCCGTAATGCTCGTCGGTCCAGGCCTGCGCCATCAAGCGCAGCTCGCCGTTGAAGTCGGGAATATCCAGGCTGACTTCGCCTTCACCCTGCTCGTTCAGCGCCAGCGGCTGGCTTTGCAACGCAACGATCAGCACGCTGGTGTCTGGGCGCTTGCCGCCACCGGCCAGCGCGGCGTCACCACCGAAAGCCAGCTTGGCCAGCCGGCCCTGGCCGGCCTCAATCAACTGGCCGTAGATATCCAGATGGTCGGCACCGTAGGCCTTGCGGCCGAAGAAGTTGGCGAACGGATCCGGCGTGGCGTACTCAGTGATATTGAGAATGCCGACATCCACTGCCGCCACCAGCACCTGCGCCTGTTTCGGGATGCTGCCGTCGGCGTTGCGCGCCTGCACCTTGACCTTGAGCGGCTGGTTGGGGCGCATCTTTTCCACAGCGGTGAGGGTCAGCGCCAGTTTGCGCGGCGCACGTTCCAGCGGCAGATGCAGCAGGCCGACCGCACGCTTGGGCGTGGCATTGCTCTTGCGCTCGCCGGGGCGAATCACCAGGGCGCTGACATACAGGTCATGCCGCGCCCAGTCCTTGGCAATCGGGATGTCGAAGGTCTTGCCCTCGGCCGGCACCTCGATCTCTTCCCACCACAACGGCCCTTCGCTGGATTCCACCATCAGGTAGCCCTTGCCCGCGGAAGGCGGGGTGACCGTGACCTGGGCGGTGTCGCCATCGACATAAGCTGGTTTATCCAGCGCCAGCTTGACCTGATCCGGCCGCACCGCGCCGCCGTCGGCGTTGTCCTGCCAGCGGTAGCCGGCCCAGAAGCGCAGGCTGCTGACCAAGCCGGTCTGGCCGTCAATCACTTCAACGCGGTACGGACCCCACTCCACCGGGAAGCTGATCTTGGCCGTACCGCCGGCAGCCACCTGGAGGGTTTCCTCATTCAGGGTGAGGAATTTCTCGGTGTAGTTGTGGCTCCAGCCCTCGTCCTCGGAGAAGTTCCAGAAGTAGTCACGGCGCTCACGCACCAGGCGCACGCTGAGCTGATCCGCCGCCAGCTTGTTACCCTCAGCATCCGCCACCAGCACTTCGAACTCGGCCAGGCTGTCGGCGTCCACTTCCTCGCCTTCAAACAGCCCGCGCACGCCGGGCAGGCGCTCGGCTGGCCACACCGGCTGAATAACCCGCCGGGTAATTGCACGACCGCCGGACTCCTGCAGACTGGCTTGAAGAATCAGACGCAGCGGCGACTTGGCATCGGCCCAACGGCTTTCGATATCCAGGCTGGTTTTGCCCTGTTCGTCCAGGCTGGTTTCATCTAGCTCGATGTCCTCGCTCAGCTCCTCCTCGGTCACCGAACCGAACTGATAGCCCGGCAAACTCGCCACCGCCTCACGCAGCGGCCGCACATAGAGCTGGCCGCTTAGGCGGTTACCCGCCGCCGGTGCGCCGTAGAGGTAACGCCCGGTCACCTCGAACTGGGCGTTTTCCGCCGGGGTATAGGGCTGTTCGCTGCCTTTGAGTTCCAGCGCCATGCGCTCGGGCAGGAAGTCTTCCACGGAGAATTCATAGAGCTGCGGGCGGCCATCGCCCAGGTCGAAGAGCAATTGCCAGCGCCCGGTCGGTGCCTCTTCGGCCAGTTGCAGTTGGTATTGATACAAGCCGGCATCATCGGCCTGCCAGACGAACTTGCGGCTGACCTGCTCATCCGGGCGACGCACTTCGACATTCACCGGTTGGCTCTTCACCGCGCGGCCATCGGCATCGCGCAGCAAGCCATTGAGCAGCACGGTCTCGCCCGGACGATAGAGATCACGCGGGCCAAACACGAAAAATTGCAGTGGCTGGCCCATGGGCCCGGCGATATCGAACTCGGCCAGATCCAGCGCCGCACTGTTCAGGCGCAGCAGGCTGGTCTGCTCACCCTGATGCGCCAGCAGCACTTCGGCCTTGGCCGGCAACGGCAATTCGCCATGGCCGGCGCTGTCGGTCTTGCCCTCGGCCAGCACCTGGCCTTCGGCATCGAGCAGCTCCAGGCGTACATCGGCCAGCGCATCACCGCCCGCCAAGGCCTGGGTGAACACATCCAGGCGGTCGTGATAGCGCCGCGCCGACAGGCCGATATCACTCAGGGTAAACAGGGTGGCGGGCTGCGAATAATTGAAGCTGCCGGCTTCACGCATCACCGCCAGGTACACCCCGGGCTGCTTGAACGGCTCCAGGCCGGCGATCGGCAGCAACAGGGCTTCGCGGGTGTTGCGCGCCGGGTTCAGGTCGAAGCGGCCGCCGTACACCAGCTCGGCCATCGGCAGCAGCGAGCGCGCGTCCCAGGGGTCGAGGTTGCTGGAGCTGCCCCAGCGATTGAGGAAGGCCGGCAGCGATTCGGCCTTGATGCGGAAGAACTCGACATTGACCTTGTCGACGTTCAGCGCGATCACCGGCAGGCCTTCGGCCAGGCGGGTCGGCAGCAAGGAGCCACGACTGGCGAAGCCGACGCTGGCTTGCAGGTCGCGGGTTTCCAGCCGGGTGACCTGCTCGGCGGCGAGGCTCTGGCCATTCAGCCCAAGTAGACCGGCATCCACGGTCAGTACCAGTTTGCGCTGCGGCTCCAGATGGCGCAGGCGCAACTCCATCAGGTTGTCGGTCAGTTCCCAGGCCCCGTCGACCTTGCCATCCTTGCTGTCGACCAGGTGCAGGCGCTCGGCGAACTTCTGCTCGGGGTCGAGTGGCACCGAGAAGCTGATCGACAGCGTGCTGGCACCTTCCAGCTGAATTTCCGAGACGTCCACCACGCTCAGCTCGCGCCCGGCATAGCGCTTGGCCAGGGCCTCGCGGTCGACCTCCGCGCGTGGGGCCGCGCTGCTGGCCGCGGATGAACTGGCGCTGACAGCGGCCGGCTCGGGGGTGGACGAATCACAGGCGCTGAGCAGGCTCAGGACAAGTGCCAGAAGTAATCCTTTCTTCGGCATTGCGGGGCTCCAACAAGGGGGTGGCGGTACAAGCCACCCACTATAGTCGAGCCCCATGCAGGCGACGAGTGCGGCACCCGCAAAGCCGCGAATGCCGCACAAGGTCCTGCTAGCGGACGCCTAAAGACTCAAGCGCAGAGCGCACAGATCTCGGCATTGGGCACCAGCCTGAAGAAGTCATCGAGTGGCATATGCACCAGGCTTTCGTGATCACCCGCCTCCAGGTAGATGTCCTGCAGGGCAACCAGCGCCGGGTCGATCAGCATGTCGAGGCCGTAGAGCTCGCCCAGGGCCGGTACCGCGCCGCGCTGGCAATCCTTGAACAGCTTGGCCAGCGCCTGCTCGCCACTCAACTGCCAGCGCTGCGGGCCCTTGCGTACCTTGCTCAGATCCAGCTGGCGATTGGCCGGCAACACGGCCATCAGGTAATGCCCGCGCCGATCATCGAGGATCACCGACTTGGCCATGTGCGCGGCAGGTATGCCCGCCTTGCGTGCCGACTCCAGACTGGTCGCCGACTCGCTGTGCTCGACCAGCTCATACTGACATTGCGCGCGGTTCAGGCTGCGCTCCAGGGTTTGCGCCATCTGCATAAGTCACCTCCACGACCGCGTGCTACGCGGCTACTACTGATCCCCCTAACAAGCCGTTTAAAAACTACTGCGCTCGACCATGCCGCGTTGAAATCAGCCTCAGAATGCTCATGTACAACTCGTACACTCCGCTTCCTCGGCTAATTTCGCCTTGCCTGGCCTTCGCTCGCTACATTTTTCAACGGCCTGTTAAACCCAGTTTAGTCAGTCCCGCCGGCCAGCAGTGAGCGGCCTCAGCAACGCTTGCTGCTATGCCGGGCGCGGCATAGTCAAAAACACACTATCGAGGTGCCGGCCAAATCGCGCGGCCCCTATACTCGCGCTTTCCCCGGAGCTCCTATGCCTGCACTGCTCGACGCCTGGCAGCACCGCCCAACCCAGCGCAAGGTCTGGGCGCTGGCTGCGCCGATGATTCTGTGCAACCTGTCGGTGCCGTTGGTGGCGCTGGTCGACAGCGCGGTGATCGGTCATCTGCCGCATGCCCATCAGTTGGCCGCCGTGGCCGTGGGCGGCAGCCTGTACACCCTGCTGACCTGGGCCGTGGGTTTTCTGCGCATGGGCACCACTGGCTTCGCCGCCCAGGCGGCCGGGCGCAATGACGGCGGCGCGCTGCGTCAGGTGCTGTTGCAAGGCCTGCTGCTGGGCGTGACACTGGCCGTGGCCTTGAGTGCCCTGGCCGTGCCGCTGAGCAGCGCCGCGCTCAGCCTGATGAACCCGTCTGGTGAACTCGACAGCCTGGCGCGCAGCTACCTGCAGATCCGCCTGTTCGGCCTGCCGGCGGCGCTGGCCAGCTACGCGCTGGTCGGCTGGTTGCTCGGCACCCAGAATGCGCGCGGGCCGCTGGCGCTGCTGCTGACCACCAACCTGCTCAACGTGGCCCTCGACCTGCTGTTCGTCCTCGGCCTGGACTGGGGCGTGGCCGGCGCGGCCTGGGCCTCGGTGATTGCCGAATGGAGCGGCGCACTGCTCGGCCTGTGGCTGGCGCGCCGTGCCCTGCGTGCCTATGCCGGCAAACTCGACTGGCCAGCGCTACGCCGCTGGCTGAACTGGCAGCCGCTGCTGGCGGTAAACCGCGACATCTTTATCCGCACCCTGGCGCTGCAATCGGTGTTCTTTCTGATCACCGTACAGGGCGCGCGCCTGGGCGATGCCAGCGTGGCGGCCAACGCCCTGCTGCTCAACGGCCTGCTCCTGACCGCGCATGCCCTCGACGGCCTGGCCCATGCAGTCGAGGCGCTGAGCGGGCATGCCCTGGGCGCGCGCGACCGGCCGGCCTTGCGCCGTACGCTGATCGTCGCGGGCGGCTGGGCGCTGCTGGCCAGCCTGGGCTTTGCACTGTTCTTCCTGCTCGCTGGGCACTGGTTTATCCAACTGCAAACCACTATTGAATCGGTGCGTGAAGCGGCCTTCGCCAACCTGCCGTACCTGGCCATACTGCCGCTGCTGGCCGTGTGGAGTTACCTGCTCGACGGCCTGTTTATCGGTGCCACCCGTGCCCGCGAGATGCGTGACGCCATGCTCCTGGCGCTGTTGCTCAGCCTGCCGCTGGCCTGGTGGCTACAAGCGCTGGGCAACCAGGGCCTGTGGCTGGCGTTTCTCGGTTTTATGGGGCTGCGCAGCCTGTGCCTGGCTGGCTATGCTTACCGCCTGAGCCGTGCCGACCGCTGGTTCGCCGACCATCCACAAGGAGTAGCCGATGCTCAGCCCTGAACTGCCGCATGATGAACCCCTGCGCCAGCAGGTACTCGATGACAACGAGCTGCTCGACACCCCGGCCGACCCCTACCTGGACACCCTGGTGCGCGTGGTGCGTCAGGTGTTCGCGGTCAAGACCGTGCTGATCAGCCTGATCGACCACGACCGCCAGTGGTTCAAGACGCGCCTGGGCCTGGAGATCGCCGAAACCCCGCGCACCATCTCCTTCTGCGCCCACGCGATCCTCGGCACCCGACCCTTTATCGTCGAAGACACCCACCTGGACCTGCGCTTTCACGACAACCCGGTGGTGACCCACAACCCGCAGATTCGCTTCTACGCCGGCCAGCCGCTGTTCTCCGAGGAAGGCCAGGCGCTGGGCACCCTGTGCCTGATCGACCCACGCCCCGGCCACCTCAGCGAACAGCAAGTGCGCCTGCTGATCGACATGGCGACCCTGGTCGAGGGTTACCTGAAGCTGCGCCACGTCAGCGAGCAGACCGTGCAGCTGCGGGCGGCCCTCAGCCGCGAGCAGCGCAAGACCATGCTCGACCCGCTGACCCAGCTGTGGAACCGCGCCGGCCTCAACCACTTCCTGCCCAAACAGCAGCAACAGGCCGACGAACTGGGCCTGCAGTTGGGCGTGCTGTTCTGCGACCTCGACTATTTCAAGAAGGTCAACGACAGCCACGGCCACGCCGCCGGCGACCAGGTGTTGTGGGAAACCGCACGCCGCATCAGCGCCTCCGTACGCCCGCAGGATGTGGTGACGCGCAGCGGCGGCGAAGAGTTCGTGGTATTGCTGCTGGTGCACGATGAACATGAACTGCTGCAGATTGCCGAACGGATTCGCAGCGCCTTGAACAAAGAGTCCGTGGCCATCGACGAGCTGCAGCTCAACCTGACCATCAGCATCGGTGCCGCCCTCGGTGCACCGCACGAGGCCCCGGCCAAGACCCTGAACCGCGCCGACCAGGCGCTGTATCAGGCCAAGGGCAATGGCCGTAACCGGGTCGAATTCGCCCACTGATCATCCACCCCAGAGAAGGGACTCCACCATGGGCCAAGCACTTGCCGCCTACCTGCATTACCTGTCGATCTTCCTGCTGTTCGCCCTGCTCAGCATCGAGCATGTGCAATTCAAACTGCCACTGGACCTGCGCCGTGCGCGCAACCTGATCATTACCGACATCGCCTATGGCATCTGCGCCGGCCTGGTGCTGTTCACCGGCCTGGCCCGGGTGCTCTGGTATGGCAAGGGCCTGGACTATTACCTGGGCAACAGCCTGTTTCACGTCAAAGTCGGCCTGTTTATCCTGGTCGGGCTGATCTCGGCGCTGCCGACCTTTGTCTTCGTCAACTGGCGCAACAGCCTCAAGGCCGGCGAAGTGCCGCAGGTCAGCGCACGCCAGGGCCGCCTGGTGATTAGCGTGATTCGCCTGGAACTGTTGCTGCTGCTGTGCATCCCATTACTGGCAGTGTTGATGGCGCGCGGCTACGGCGTCTAAGCCGTTAACCACCGGCCAACCGCTGGATTTGCCCGCGCGGCATGGCTCTGCTAGTGTCGCGCCGGTTCCATTTCCCCCGATCTGCCCCGAGAAATCCGCCATGGCCGCCCGTAAAAAAGCCGCGCTCGACTTCGAGCAATCCCTGACCGATCTGCAGAACCTGGTCGAGCGTCTGGAAAACGGCGAGCTGTCGCTGGAAGACTCGCTGACTGCCTTCGAGCAGGGCGTGCGCCTGACCCGCGACTGCCAGACCGCCCTGGCCCAGGCCGAACAGAAAGTGCAGATCCTCATGGAGCGCGACGGCGAGCTGGAGGAAGCCCCCTTCGACGCGGATCAGCAGGCATGATCGCGGCGTACCAGAGCAGCTGCCAGAACCGGGTAGATGCCGCCCTGGAAAACCTCCTGAGCAGCCCACGCCCTGAGCTGGAACGCCTCTACGCGGCCATGCGCTACAGCCTGTTCAATGGCGGCAAACGCGTGCGCCCGCTGCTCGCATACGCCGCCTGCGAAGCCCTCGGCGGCGAGCCGGAGCGCGCCAATGCGGCGGCCTGCGCGGTGGAACTGATTCACGCCTATTCCCTGGTACACGACGACCTGCCGGCGATGGACGACGATGACCTGCGCCGTGGCCAGCCGACCACCCATATCGCCTTCGATGAAGCCTGCGCGATCCTCGCTGGCGACGGCCTGCAAAGCCTGGCCTTCGAGGTGCTCGCCGACGCCACACACAACCCGCATGACGCCGAGTTGCGCCTGTCCATGGTCAGCGCCCTGGCCCGCGCCGCCGGCCCTGCCGGGATGGTCGGCGGCCAGGCCATCGACCTCGGCTCGGTCGGCCGCAAGCTCGACCAGAGCGCCCTGGAAACCATGCACCGGCACAAGACCGGCGCATTGATCGAAGCCAGCGTGCAGCTCGGGGCCCTGGCCAGCCAGCGTGCCGACGAGCATGCGCTAAAAGCCCTGCACACTTACGCCCGCGCCATCGGCCTGGCGTTTCAGGTGCAGGACGACATCCTCGACGTGGAAAGCGACACCGCCACCCTGGGCAAGACCCAGGGCAAGGACCAGGCCCACGACAAGCCGACCTACCCGGCCCTGCTCGGTCTCGACGCCGCCAAGGCCTACGCCCTGGAACTGCGCGACCAGGCCCTGCACGCCCTGCGTCCGTTCGACCAGGCCGCCGAGCCGTTGCGCGAGCTGGCGCGCTATATCGTCGAACGGCGCAGCTAAGCGCGCCGCTGCAGTTTTCGATCAGGCAACCGCAGCGACCGGCTCGTTGCGCGGCAATCCCTTCAGCAGCCCCAGGCGCACCAGCAGCCAGGGCATCAGCCAGGCGACGAACAGCCCCATAAGCAATCCGCGCAGGCCCTGCCACCCCAGCGGGTCTAACGGCCAGGCCGCGCCGGCCAGTTTCAGGCCCTTCTGCAGCAGAATAAACGCCAGTGCGCCGAGGGTCGCCGCCAGCAGGCGACGCCAGACCGCCACCTCGGCCGAGAATGCCAGCCGCCGATAGCCAACCAGCACACCCAGCATCATCCCCGCCAGCAGTGGCACATAGCTCGGTGCCACGCCCGGCCAGGTCAGCCAAGCGGCCATGAACACCAACAGCACCAGCCCCGCGAGCCACAGTTCATGGGCCTCGCGCCACCCGCTCCAGTGACGCACCTGGGCGAACAGCAGCAACGTGGCGAGGCCCAGCAGCGAACCGCCGAGCACGTCTTCCACATCATGGGCACCGAGGTACAGGCGGCTGAACACGATACCGACCACCACCACCGTGCTGACCAGCCAGGCCCAGGTTCGGCGCAGCTCCCAGGCCAGCCAGAACCAAATCACCACGGCGATCTGCGAGTGACCGCTGGGCAGGCCGAAGCTGTCGCCCACTTCGTGGTCCATGCGCAGGGCGATATCCGGGCGCGGGTCCTGCCAGAAGTCCTTGAGCCAGGCATTGAGCAGCGCGGTCACGGCCACCAGCACCAGCAGGCGCAGGAACACCCCGCGCTGCCACGCCCAGTAGCCCAGCGGCAGGAAGAACAGGATGAATTTCTCGTAGCCGAGCAGGGTGAAGAAACGCATCAGCGGGGTCAGCCCGTCGCTGCGCAGCGGCAGCACCCAATCAAGGCTGTGCAGCAGTTCGAACATGACGCATCTCTCTTGTCGTAATCAGGCCGCCATTGATAGCCCGCGCCGCGCCCTAGCGCCAGTGGCCAATCCGGACAAAGCGCAGACTAATCAGGATAACCGCGCCGGGGGTCGCACCATTCGCCAGCCTGGGCATGGCTGCAACAGCACCGCGCCAGCGCCTAAGCTGAAACCTCGCTCGTTCTAGCCCAGGATCGCCCATGCCCTTCGCCGCCCTGCTGATCGCCAACCGTGGCGAAATCGCCATCCGTATCGCCCGCGCCGCCGCCGAGCTGGGCATTCGCTCGGTCGCCGTGTACGCCGAGGACGACGCCGCTTCCCTGCATGTGCGTCAGGCCGATAGCGCTGTCGCGCTCAAGGGTCGTGGTGTAGCGGCCTATCTGGATATGGATCAGCTGATCGCCATCGCTCAGGCCGAGGGCTGCGATGCCGTGCATCCGGGCTATGGCTTTCTCGCCGAAAACGCCGAATTTGCCCGCCGTTGCCAGGTCGCCGGCTTATGCTTTGTCGGCCCCAGCGTCGAGGTATTGCAGCGATTTGGCGACAAGGCAGCGGCGCGGGAGCTGGCCGAGCGTTGTAACGTGCCGCTGGTAGCCGGAATCAATCGGCCGATCAGCCTCGCCGAAGCCCACGGCTTCTTCGCCGAGCACGGCGAGGTGATGCTCAAGGCCCTGGCCGGCGGCGGTGGCCGTGGCATGCGCCCGGTATTTAGCGCCGCCGAGCTGGACCAGGCCTTTGCCCGTTGCCAATCCGAAGCGCAAAGCGCCTTTGGCAATAACGCGCTGTATATCGAGCAACTGGTCGGCCATGCCCGGCATATCGAGATCCAGGTGCTGGGCGACAGCACGGGCGCGGTCAGCCACCTGTGGGAGCGTGACTGCAGCCTGCAACGCCGCCAGCAGAAACTGGTGGAAATTGCCCCCAGCCCGGATCTGCCCGCCGCCACTCGCGAGCGCATGATCGCCGCCGCGCTTAAGTTGGCCAGCGCGGTGCAGTACCAGGGCCTGGGCACCTTCGAGTTTCTACTGGATGCCGAGCACCCCGAGCGCTTCTACTTTATGGAAGCCAACCCGCGCATCCAGGTCGAGCACACCGTCACCGAACAGGTTACCGGTGTCGACCTGCTGCACACCCAACTCAAACTGGCCGCCGGCCAGTCGCTGGAACAACTCGGCCTGCTGCAACCACCACCGCTTAATGGCTGCGCCGTGCAACTACGGATCAATCTGGAAAGCATGAGCGCCGACGGCAGCACCCGCCCAGCCACCGGCACCCTCAGCACCTATGAACCGCCCAGCGGCCCTGGCCTGCGCGTGGACGGTTATGGCTACGCCGGCTACCCGGTCAGCCCCAGCTACGACTCGCTGCTGGCCAAGCTGATCGCCCACGCCCCGGATTACCCCAGCGCCCTGCGCCGTGCCTATCGCGCGCTCTGCGAGTTCCGCCTGGAGGGCGTGGCGAACAACCTGCATCTGCTGCAGAACCTGCTGCGCCTGCCACAGGTCACGGCCTATAACGTCAGCACGCGCTTTGTCGAAAGCCAGCTGGACGCGCTGCTGGCTGCCCAACCGCAGGCCCATCCACATCGCTATTTTGCCGCCAGCGCGGCGACCATCGCGCAAACCACATCGACAGTCGATGCACCGCCCGGCTGCCTGCCATTGGCCACGCCCAGCACCGGCGTGGTGGTCAGCCTGGACGTGGGCGAAGGCGACGCGGTGGCCGTCGGCCAGAACATCGCCGTACTGGAAGCAATGAAGATGGAGTTCGTGGTCAAGGCCAGTCACAGCGGCATCGTCCGCGCGCTGGCGGTACAGGTTGGCAGCGCCGTCGGCGAAGGCCAGCCACTGCTGTTTATCGAGCCCGCCGCCGTGGCTGCCGAGAAAGGCCAGAACGAGGAAAGCCTGGACCTCGACTACCTGCGCGCGGATCTGGCCGAAGTGCTCGAACGCCACGCGCTACTCACCGATGTACGCCGTCCTGCCGCCGTGGCCAAACGACGCAAGACCGGCCAGCGCACAGTGCGCGAGAACCTCGGTGAGCTGCTGGATGACGGCAGCTTTATCGAATACGGCGCACTGGCCCTGGCCGCGCAACGCCGTCGCCGCTCGCTGGACGAGCTGATCGAACAGAGTCCGGCCGATGGCCTGGTAGCCGGTATCGGCACGGTCAACGCCGAAGCGTTCGGCAGCCAGGCGGCGCGCTGTATGACGATTGCCTACGACTACACGGTGTTCGCCGGCACCCAGGGGGTAATGAACCACAAGAAAACCGACCGCATGCTCGGCCTCGCCGCCCAGTGGCGCTTGCCCCTGGTGCTGTTTGCCGAAGGTGGCGGCGGCCGGCCCGGCGATACCGATTTCGTCGGGGTGGCCGGACTGGACTGCCACACCTTTGTCGGCATGGCCAAGCTCTCCGGCCTGGTGCCGTTGGTGGGCGTGGTTTCGGGCCGCTGCTTTGCCGGCAACGCCGCCCTACTCGGCTGCTGCGACGTGATTATCGCCACCGACAACGCGACTATCGGCATGGCCGGCCCGGCGATGATCGAAGGCGGCGGCCTCGGTAGCTTCAAGCCGGAACAGGTCGGCCCAGTAAGCGTACAAGGCCCCAATGGGGTGATCGATGTACGGGTCGCCGACGAAGCCGCAGCCGTCCGCGTGGCCAAGCAATACCTGAGCTACTTCCAGGGCGAGCTCAAAGAATGGGACTGCGCCGACCAACGCGAACTGCGCCACCTGATCCCGGAAAACCGCCTGCGCGTGTATGACATCCGCCAGGTGATCGCCACACTCGCAGACACGGGCAGCGTGCTGGAACTGCGCCGCGAGTTCGCGCCGGGGCTGGTCACCGCGTTTATCCGCATCGAGGGCCAGCCGTTTGGCCTGATCGCCAACAACCCCGCGCACCTCGGTGGTGCCATCGACGCGGTGGCCGGCGATAAAGCCGCGCGCTTTATGCAGCTGTGCGATGCCTTCGATATCCCGCTGTTGTCGCTGTGCGACACCCCCGGATTTATGGTCGGGCCGCAGGCGGAGAAACAGGCCACGGTGCGCCACGTCTCGCGCATGTTTGTTGCCGCCGCCAGCCTGACAGTGCCGTTCTTTACCGTGGTGCTGCGCAAGGGCTACGGCCTCGGGGCCCAGGCCATGGCCGCCGGCAGCTTCCATTCACCGCTGTTTACCATCGCCTGGCCCAGCGCCGAGTTTGGTGCGATGGGCCTGGAAGGTGCAGTACGCCTGGGTTTTGCCAAGGAGCTGGCGGCTGTGGAAGAGCCCGGCGAGCGCCAGCAGCTGTTCGACAAGCTGGTGGCCAAGGCCTACCAGAACGGCAAGGGCATCAATATGGCCAGCTTTCTCGAAATCGATGCGGTGATCGACCCAGTGGAAACCCGCGCCTGGCTGCTGCGCGGGCTAAATGCCACGCCACGGCCTGCACCGCGCGAGGGCAAGAAGCGCAGCGTCGATACCTGGTAATCCGCAGGATGCCGGCCTGGCCGAACCATGTTTGGGCAGTTTCCGGCGCATCGGGTAAACTGCCGCATCTTTTACACCTATAACGATCTGCCTGATGCCGACGACCTTCCACGAGATTCCCCGTGAGCGCCCGCTGACGCCCCTTCTAGACCGCGCCAACACGCCGGACGAGCTACGCCGTTTGGCCGAAGCCGAGCTGGAAACCCTGGCCGACGAGCTGCGCCAGTACCTGCTGTATACGGTCGGGCAGACCGGCGGGCATTTCGGCGCGGGCCTCGGCGTGATCGAGCTGACCGTGGCCCTGCATTACGTCTTCGACACCCCGGATGATCGCCTGGTGTGGGACGTCGGCCACCAGGCCTACCCGCACAAGATTCTCACCGGCCGTCGCGAGCAGATGGGCAGCCTACGGCAGAAGGACGGCATCGCCGCCTTCCCGCGCCGCTCGGAAAGCGCGTACGACACCTTTGGCGTCGGCCACTCCAGCACCAGCATCAGCGCAGCGCTGGGCATGGCCCTCGCGGCCAAACTGCAGAACAGCAAGCGCAAAAGCGTGGCCGTGATCGGCGACGGCGCACTGACCGCCGGCATGGCCTTCGAGGCGCTCAATCACGCCAGCGACCTCAACGCCAATATGCTGGTGATCCTCAACGACAATGACATGTCGATCTCCAAGAACGTTGGCGGCCTGTCCAACTACCTGGCCAAGATCCTCTCCAGCCGCACCTACGCCAGCATGCGCGAGGGCAGCAAGAAGATCCTCTCGCGCCTGCCGGGTGCCTGGGAGATCGCGCGCAAGACCGAAGAACACGCCAAGGGCATGCTGGTGCCCGGCACCCTGTTCGAGGAACTGGGCTGGAACTATATCGGCCCGATCGACGGCCATGACCTGCCGACCCTGCTCGCCACCCTGCGCAATATGCGCGACCTCGATGGCCCGCAGTTCCTGCATGTGGTGACCAAGAAGGGCAAGGGCTTCGCCCCGGCCGAAGCCGACCCGATCGGCTACCACGCGATTACCAAGCTGGAGCCGATCAACGCGCCAGCAGCGCAACCCAAGCAAGCCAGCGGCCCGAAATACTCCAGCGTCTTCGGCCAGTGGCTATGCGATATGGCCGAGCAGGATAACCGTCTGGTTGGCATCACCCCGGCGATGAAGGAAGGCTCCGACCTGGTCGCGTTCAGCGAGCGCTACCCGCAGCGTTACTTCGACGTCGCCATCGCCGAACAGCATGCGGTGACCCTGGCCGCTGGTATGGCCTGCGACGGTGCCAAACCGGTGGTGGCGATTTATTCGACCTTTCTGCAGCGCGCCTATGACCAGCTGATTCACGATGTGGCCGTGCAGCACCTCGATGTGCTGTTCGCCATCGACCGCGCCGGCCTGGTCGGCGAAGACGGTCCGACCCACGCCGGCAGCTTCGATATCTCCTACCTGCGCTGCATCCCCGGCATGCTGGTGATGACCCCGAGCGACGAGAACGAACTGCGCCGCATGCTCACTACCGGCCACCTGTTCAATGGTCCTGCGGCGGTGCGCTACCCGCGCGGCAGCGGCCCCAATGCCGCCATCGAACCGGGCCTGGAACCGCTGGAAATCGGCAAGGGCATCGTCCGTCGCCAAGGCAGCCAAGCGGCCCTGCTGGTATTCGGCGTACAACTAGCCGAAGCGCTCAAGGTTGGCGACAGCCTGGATGCGACAGTGGTCGATATGCGCTTCGTCAAACCGCTGGACGAAGCCCTGGTACGCCAGCTGGCAGCCAGCCACGAGCTGTTGGTGACCATCGAAGAGAACAGCGTGATGGGCGGTGCCGGCAGTGCCGTCAGTGAATTCCTCGCCCACGCTGGCATCCTCAAGCCGGTGCTGCACCTGGGCCTGCCGGACTACTACGTCGAGCACGCCAAACCGGCGCAGATGCTCGCCGAATGCGGGCTGGATGCCGCCGGTATAGAAGCCGCCGTGCGCCAGCGTCTCGCCACCCTTTCTGCATGAGCACCGCTCATCCAAAGCTGAGTCAGGCTTGCTTGTAATTCATTCAACCGCGCATTAAGGTGCGCGGCGTTTTACTTCCGCCAAGGTGCGCCCCTTCCTGTTGAAGCGGCGTTAAACGGGAAGCCGGTGCGTTCTTAAACTATCCCGGCGCTGCCCCCGCAACGGTAATCGACCGCAGACCCGCGTCTGCACGCCGCCTCACACGCCACTGGGTTGCCCGGGAAGGCGAGGCCGCGCACGTCGAGAGCCCGGAGACCGGCCTTGCTGGATGTGACTGGTGTTGCGGAGGGCATCACCGTCAAGCTCAGGCTGCGTTTGCGCGCCCGTTCTTGCCCCTGCCCTTCTCAAAAGTTTTCCGACCTTTTGAGGATCTTCTCAGTGAATCTGTCCCGAATCGCCCTTGCCGTGGCTCTTGCGCCCAGCCTTAGCCTGGCCAACAGCACCGACATCGAGCTGCCGCCGCTGGTGATCACCCGCGCCACCCCGCTGCAAACCCCAGCCCCGGCCAGTGTCCGGGTGATCGACCGCAAGCAGATCGAAGCCAGCGCCGCCAGCTCGCTGGTCGATGTATTGCGCGGTGAAGCAGGGATGCAGGTGCGCGACGCGATCGGCGATGGCAGCCGCGCCACCTTTAGCCTGCGCGGCTTTGGCGAAAACGCGGTAAACAACACCCTGATCCTGGTCGACGGCCGCCGCCTCAACCAACCCACTCAGGCGGGCGCAGACCTCAGCAGCGTACCGCTGGCCAATATCGAGCGCATCGAGATTATCCGTGGTGCCGGCACCGTACTTTATGGCGACCAGGCGGTAGGCGGAGTGATCAATATCGTCACACGTACCCCGAGCAGCAATGAGGGCTATCTGGAAGCCAGCCGCGGCAGCCACGACCTTGAAGCCTTCCGCGGGCATATTTACCAGCAGCTAGGGGCAGGTTTCTCCACCTACCTGAGCGGCGAGTCGCGCACCCAAGACAACTACCGCGACCACAACAACGCTAACTACAGCAACGCCTTCGCGCGCCTGCGCTATGACCACGCCAGCGGCCATGCCCTGTATGAATACCAGACGGTGGACGATGAGCTGCTTTACCCCAACGCCCTATCCCTTGCGCAAATTCGCCAAGACCGCAAACAGAGCGGCTCTAGTGCCTGGAACGACCGCAAGACCCAGGTACATCGCTTCGCCATTGAACAACGTCTGAACGATATCTGGAGCGCTGACTTCGACTACAGCCTCAGTGATCAAGACGGCGTTGGCAGCTTTGCCGCCCCCGGCCGCTACGACCAAGACACCCGCACCGAAAGCTACAGTCCGCGCCTCACCGCGCGCTTCGATAACGGCCTGGGTAACGCCGAATGGTTACTGGGCCACGACCATATCACGGGTGACGCACAGGCAAGCTGGGGTACTGACTTCCACCAGACCCAGCGCGACTGGTACAGCCAGCTCAGCCAGGGCATTGGTCGTGACGTCAGCCTAACCGCCGGTTACCGCACCAGCGAAGCGGACGACCGCAACAAGGCTGCGGGCAAGACCCACCGCGACCGCGAAGACAGCACCAGCATCGGTCTAAGCTGGCAGGCCAACCAACAGACACGGCTGTTTATCAAGCGTGAGGATGTACTGCGCTGGGCCAACGTGGATGACAATAACTGGATCAACCCCGGGGTCGATTTTCTCAAGCCGCAGACAGGCGTTTCCTGGGAAAGCGGGATCGAATGGCACGATCAGATCCAACGTTACCAAGCCACAGTCTATCGGCTCGACCTGCAAGATGAGCTGATGTACGACCCGGTCAACTTCGTTAATACCAACCTGGACAAGACCCGTCGTGAAGGACTGATGCTTGAAGGTCAGCGCCAACTTACCGAGCGTTTGAACCTCAACGGACAGTACAGCTTTACCGACTCGGAATACCGCGCAGGCAGCGCCAAAGGTAATGAGGTGCCAGGAGTTGCTCGCCACAGCGCCAGCATCCAACTCGGCTACCGCCTGCTTCCAGAGCTGAATACGCAACTGGAGGCGGTATACACCGGCGCGCAGTACCTGTCTGGCGACGACACCCACAGCCAAGCGCGACAAGGCGGCTACACCCTGCTCAATGCAGCACTTGTCTATGACTACCGCCAGTTCACCAGCAAGCTGCGGCTGAACAACCTGACAGGCAAGCAGTACAACGTGTATGCCAATCTCTACGGCCGTTACCCGGCGGCAGAGGAGCAAGTGCAATTGAGCGTCGGCTACCGCTTCTAAACAAGCCCGCTCAGCCGCTGACTGAGCCCGCAACATGCAGAGCTCAGTCAGCGCGCCTCAACCAGCTGTTCGCACAAGCGCTCCAACGCTCCCAGCATCTGAAAACTCGGCCGTTCCAGGCCGGCATCCGGCACCAGCCATAGCTGCTGGAGCTGCACGGCGGGCACGCTCGGCCAGCGCTGCCAGGCATCCAGTTGCGGTTGTACCCCGGCGAGAATCACCGCAGGTTTGCGCTGCAATACCGCCTCGACGCTGACCTGCGGGGCCGGCAGGCTGAGTTCGGCAAAGATATTCTCGGCCCCACAGATACGCAGGGCGTCGCTGATAATCTGCTGCCCACCGATGGTGTACAGCGGCACATCCCAGATCTGATAGAACAGCGGCAATGGTTGCTCGCGCTGAAAACGCTGACGCAAGTCGGCAAGACCGCTATTGAACTGGCGCTGCAGCTGCCGGCCTTGCTCGGCGCGGCCAATGCGGGTGCCGATTTCGACGAAGTTCTCGGCCAGGTCGGCCAGCTTGCGCGGCTCGGCAATCAATAGCGGAATGCCCAGTTTCTCCAGCTGCTGACGCTGCGCACTGCTGATGCTGTCCGGCCAGAGCAGCAACAGGTCGGGCTGCAGCTTGAGCAGGCTCTCCAGTTCCAACTGGCCGTAGCGCCCCACCGAGGGCAGGTGCGCCAGCGCCGGCGGACGCTCGCCGCCGTCGAGTACGCCCACCAGCAGGTCGGCGGCACCCAGTTCAAGGACGATTTCGCTCAGCGACGGAGCCAGACTGACCACCCGCTCGACCGCTACTGCGGGCAACGCCAGCAACAACATCAGGCAGAACGTGGCGGCGCGCATCAGCCGAGTTGGCGAGGAATGCGGTAGAGGTAAAGCAGGACGATGCTGGAGATCGCCAGGAGAATCAGCGGAATCGCCTCCAGGCCGGCAAATACCGCGGCTGCGGCAACCCAGGCGGGCAGCCCGGCACCAAGAAATGCTAGACGACGAGTGCGTGCCAGGTCGATCCAGGCGTCGTGTTCGGCGGGGGTATCCAGGGCTTTTTCAGTCGCGAGCAACGCGCGTTTGTAGGCGCTGAACAGCGGCAGGCTGACAAACATCGAGGCCAGGCCGGTGATAAACAGCGGCATGCTGAGCAAGCCGTACTGCTGGTCGGCACCAAACAGCAGGTTGAGCACGAACAGCGGCAGCAGGGTCACGGCCAGCTGCCGCCACCACTCCAGCGCCAGCCGCCGGCGCACTTCGCCGCGGGTCACAGGCTTTCCTCGACCTCGCCCTGGTGCAGGCTGCCGAGCATATGCCCGAGCTTGCCGGCCTTGGTCGCCAGGTATTTCTTGTTGTGCGGGTTGTGGTCGATCTGCAGCGGCACGCGGGTCGCTACATTGATGCCCATGTCGCCCAGCGCCTTGACCTTGCGCGGGTTGTTGGTCATCAGCTTGAGCTGGCTGATACCCAAGTGGTCGAGCATCGGCAGGCAGATCGCGTAGTCGCGCTGATCGGCACCGAAACCCAGGCGTTCATTAGCCTCCACGGTATCGGCACCACCATCCTGCAACTCATAGGCGCGGATCTTGTTCAGCAGGCCAATACCCCGGCCTTCCTGACGCAGATAGAGCAATACACCACGGCCTTCGCTGGCAATCGCGCGCAGCGCCGCTTCGAGCTGAAAACCACAGTCACAGCGCAGGCTGAACAGCGCATCGCCGGTCAGGCATTCGGAATGCAAACGGCCCAGCACCGGTGCGCCATCGGCCACATCGCCAAAGGTCAGGGCGACATGCTCCTTGCCGGTGGCCTCTTCAAGGAAGCCGTGCATGGTGAACACACCAAAGGGCGTGGGCAGCTGGGAGGCGGCGACAAACACGACAGACACCGGATGCTCCTAAAGAAAATGGGCAGGAAAATCAGGCCGGCATTGTAACAGCAGCCCTTGGCCGTCGGTCAGCCTGAATTACTGATGATAAGGATCGAACAGGCCTAGTACTTGGATTCCAGCACCAGCACATCCTGCTCAACCTTCCAGCCAACCCGGCTGAGAAAGCTCATGCCGAGCAAGGCCTCGGTGGGCGAGTCGCCTTCCAGCACCACGGCTTCGACGCCGAGCACTTCCAGCTCGCCGACCTTGACCCGGTCCAGCGTCACGCGCCAACCACGGGCGGTGCCGCTGGCGGTACTGACCTGCAAGGGCGACCCGATCACCCGGTAATCGATACCCAGCCGGCGCGCATGCGCGTCATTCAAGGCGATCGAGGTGGCCCCGGTATCAACCAAGAACTGGATGGACTGGCCATTGACCGAACCCGCCACCCAGTAATGCCCGCCAATGCCTTTGGCGACGCTGAGCTGCTTTTTCTGCGCCTCGGCGAAGCCTTCGCTATATTCACGACTGAGGCTGTAGCTGCGCTCGACGCCGTCGACTCGCAGCACCGCACCACGGCTGTCGGCGCTGACCACCACCACCCCACCGGGGCCAGCCTGGCCGACTTTGACCAGCTTGCGCTGACCGTCGACACTCAACACCGCCGCCCCCGGAAACAACCCGACCACCCGTACCTGGGTGGCCGCCAAGGCCCAGCTGCCGACGAGCAGCGGCAGACTCAGAATCAGAACTTTCAACGCGTGCATGGAGCGTCTCGCAGAGTTAGTCGAACGGATAGGGTTGCTGCCAGCGCCGGAAAATCGGGCGCAAGCTGCCATCTTTGACCAATACCGCCATGCGCTTATCGAACAGCTCGGCCAATGTACGGCCGCGCGGGTTATCGGCAAAGCCCAGATAGACCGGCAGCTTGGTCAGCGGCGTCACCCGGTACAGCGCCGGATCACGCGCGGCGCTCAGCACATCGCTAACCTCGGTGAGGGCGTCGATATAAAAGTCCGCATGACGCTGATCGAGCATGCCCAGGATGCCGCTGCGACGTATCACCTCGCGGTATTCGCGCACCTTCGGCAGGTAGCGCTGGTATTCGTAACCACGCACCCAAATCAACCGGTACTGATCGAGCGAATCCAGGTGTGGCTCCGGCTGCGTCAACAACCCCAGCGCGGCGATCTGATCGGCATCGTAATGCCAGCGCGGGTAGAAAACGCTCTGTTTGATCTCATTATGATAAGAACCGGCCCAGGCATCCGCCTCGCCGCGCTGCACCAGGCCGATGGAGCGGGTGTAGGGCACACTCTGGATCGCCAGCTGCACACCCGCTGGCTCATAAACCTTACGGAAGATATCCCAGGCCAGACCACTGCCATCGGCATTGGTATGCCCCGCCCAGACTTCGCTGGCAATGCGCACGCGCTCAGGCTCGGCCGCATGCGTGAACGCACCGGCACATAGCAGCACAGAGCAGAGCAACCAGCCACACCAGCGGTTCATCAGCGACCTCTTCGTTACCAGCCCAATGCTGTTGCCAAGCCATTGGCCCACGCCCAGACGAGCAGTTGCAGGCTCATCCAGGCGAACACCCCGGCCAGTACATCGTCGAGCATGATGCCAACCCCACCATGCACATGCCGGTCGATCCAGCGGATCGGCCAGGGCTTGAGGATGTCGAACAGACGGAACATTAAAAAGCCTAGCAGTAGCCAGCCCCAGCCGTCCGGCACCAGCCAGAGGGTGATCCACATGCCGACCATTTCATCCCAGACAATGCCCTCGTGATCGTGCACCCGCAGGTCATCGGCCACCTTGCCGCACAGCCAGAAGCCGAACAGCATGGTGACGCCGAGCATCAGCCAGTAGCCCCAGTCCGGCAGCAGCTGCCACAGCGGGATAAACGGCAACGCCACCAGCGAGCCCCAGGTGCCCGGGGCCTTGGGCAGGGTGCCGGAGCCGAAGCCGAACGCGAGAAAATGCCAGGGGTTGCGCCAGACCGAAGGCGGTACGAACTCAGCGGGGACTTGCTTGGGATGATCAGTCACTGGAGCTTCCAAAATGTTGATAACCACTGTGCAGCGGCTGAACTGGCTGGCCGTGTTCATCCAGCAACGTAACGCCCTGCCCTGCCGCGACTCGGCCGATCACCCGCACTGGCCAACCGGCCTGCTGCAAGCCAGGCAGATGCTGCGCCGGCAGGGTAAAGGCCAAACGGTAATCGTCACCACCACTGAGCGCGCACTGAAGCGCCGTCTCGCTGCCGGCAAACGCCTGCAAGGCCGCCGACAGCGGCACCTGCGCCTGCTCGATCAGCAGCGCCACGCCCGATGCGACCGCGATATGCGCGCAATCGGCCAACAGCCCATCGGAAATATCCAGCGCCGCCGTGGCCTTGCCGCGTAGCGCCTGGCCGAGTTCGAGCTGTGGCAACGGCGACCAGTAGCGCGCCAGCAACGGCTCGGCGACAGCCGGATCGGCCTGGCGCTGCCCCAGCACCAGTGGCAAGGCTCCGGCGGCATCGCCCAGCTCGCCGCCGACACAGAGCAGATCACCGACCTGCGCGCCCTTGCGGGTCAGCGCCATACCGGCCGGCACGCGGCCGAAGACGGTCAGGGTGAGACTCAGGGGGCCGCGGGTTGTATCACCGCCGATCAGGCGAATGGCGCACTGCTGCGCCATCTGTTCCAGCCCCCGGGCAAACGCCGCCAGCCAGGCCGATTCGGCACTGGGCAGGGTCAAGGCAAGGGTAAAACCGATAGGCGTCGCGCCCATGGCGGCCAGATCGCTGACCGACACAGCGACGGCGCGCTGGCCCAGCAGAAAAGGATCGGCCGCTTCGGGGAAATGCACCCCGGCGACCAGGGTATCGGTGGACACCGCCAGCTGTTCGCCAGCCGGCAGTTGCAACAGGGCGCAATCGTCGCCAATGCCCAATGCCACGCCTTCGCCGGCCTGCGCACAGGGCGCAGCGGCGAAGTAGTGACGGATCAGCTCGAACTCACCCATGAGATGGCAACGATCTGCTGCGCGTCGGCCCTACTGCGTTGCAACGACCAACGGGAGTAACAGCCGAAGGCTGGCCCGAAGGGCGAGCGAAGCGAGTCAAAGCAGGCTCGAAATGCTCATGTGCTACAGCACACTCCGCTTCCTCGCCTGCTTTGACCAGCCGAAGGCTGTTACTACGTAGCGCCTTGCAGGACTCTAGCTCGCAAGATCGTAAATCAAGCATCCAAAAAGACCTTAACGCTTGTTAGCGCGAACTTCGTCCGCACGCAGACGCGGAGCCAGCTTGTCCAGCACGCCATTGACGAACTTGTGCCCGTCAGTTGCGCCAAACACCTTAGCCAGCTCGATGCCTTCGTTGATCACCACGCGATAAGGGATATCGATGCGGTTTTTCAGCTCGTAGGTCGACAGACGCAGGATCGACAGTTCAACCGGGTCGATCTCGTCCAGCGGACGATCCAGCAGCGACTCGAACGCGCCGTCGATCTCGGTCTTCTGCCGCGGTACGCCGTGCAGAATCTCGTGGAAGTAGGCACCGTCCACTGCAGTGAAATCGTTATCGACGCGGAACTGCGCTTCGATCTCGTTCAGCTGCTGCCCAGCCATATGCCAGGAGTACAGCGCCTGCATGGCCAGCGTGCGTGCCTGACGGCGCGCGAGGGTCTTGGTGCTGGGGCCTTTTTTCGGCGCTTGTGGCTGCTGCCCGTTACCGTCGTTCTGGCTCACTTGGCCTCCAACTGCGCCAGCAGGCTGACCATTTCCAGGGCGGACAATGCAGCTTCCGCGCCTTTGTTGCCGGCCTTGGTGCCGGAACGCTCGATGGCTTGTTCGATGGAATCTACGGTCAGTACGCCGAAGGCAACCGGTACGCCGAACTCCATGGACACCTGAGCCAAGCCCTTGGTGCATTCGCCAGCCACGTATTCGAAGTGCGGGGTGCCGCCACGGATGACCGCGCCGAGGGCGATGATCGCGTCGTATTCGCTACGCTGGGCAACTTTCTGCGCCACCAGAGGAATCTCGAAGGCACCCGGAGCGCGGATGATGGTGATGTCGCTTTCGCTCACGCCATGGCGAACCAGGGCGTCAACCGCGCCGCTGACCAGGCTTTCGACAACGAAGCTGTTGAAGCGGCCGACGACCAGGGCAAAGCGGCCCTTGGGGGCGATAAAAGTACCTTCGATGGTCTTCAGGGTCATAGCGAATCTCGTCTGTATTAAAGAGCCGGGCCGCCAGTGGCGACCCTTGGGATTATTTGGAGGGCAGGTATTCTACAACTTCCAGGTCGAAACCGGATATTGCATTGAACTTCATCGGCGAACTCATCAGGCGCATCTTGCGCACGCCGAGGTCACGCAGAATCTGCGAGCCAGCACCGACGGTGCTGTAGGTGGTCGGATTGGCGACTTTCGCCTCACCGCCCAGCTGACGTTCCAGGTGCGCCAGCAGATCCGGACCGCTCAGCGGGTTACCCAGCAGCAGCACCACGCCGCTACCGTCCTTGGCCACTTCGGCCATGGCCGCGCGCAGGCTCCAGCGGCCCGGTTGCTTGACCATAAACAGGTCGCGCAGCGGGTCCATGTTGTGCACGCGCACCAGGGTCGGCTCTTCGGCGCAGATAGTGCCCAGGGTCAGGGCCATGTGCACATCGTTCTCAACCGAATCACGGTAGGTGACCAGGTTGAACTGGCCCAGCTCGCTGTCGAGCACCTGCTCGCTGACACGCTCGACGGTGCGCTCGTGGATCAGGCGGTAGTGGATCAGGTCGGCGATGGTGCCGATCTTGATGCCATGCAGCTTGGCGAACTCTTCCAACTCAGGGCGACGCGACATGGTGCCGTCGTCGTTCATGATCTCGCAGATCACCCCACTCGGCTCGAAACCACCCATGCGCGCCAGGTCGCAGGCCGCTTCGGTGTGGCCGGCACGCGCCAATACGCCGCCCGGCTGAGCCATCAGCGGGAAGATATGGCCGGGGCTGACGATATCGTCGGCCTTGGCGTTCTTCGCTGCAGCGGCCTGCACGGTGCAGGCGCGGTCGGCGGCGGAAATACCGGTGGTAACGCCCACCGCGGCTTCGATGGAGACGGTGAACTTGGTGCCGAAACCGGAGCCGTTACGCGGTGCCATCAACGGCAGCTTGAGGGTTTCGCAGCGTTCGCGGGTCATCGGCATGCAGATCAGGCCACGGGCGAAGCGCGCCATAAAATTGATGTGCTCGGCAGTGACGCACTCAGAGGCGATGATCAGATCGCCTTCGTTCTCGCGGTCCTCGTCGTCCATCAGGATGACCATCTTACCGGCGCGGATGTCTTCGACCAGTTCTTCAATACTGTTAAGAGCCATGCGGGTGATTCCTTAATTCTTCAAGTAGCCGTGTTCGGCGAGAAAACCTTCGGTCATGCCCGAGGCCTTGGGCTCGGCCGCTTTGTCGCCGAGCAGCAGGCGCTCCAGGTAACGCGCCAACAGGTCCACTTCGAGGTTGATCTGCTGCCCCGGACGGTAGTCGACCATGATGGTCTCGGCCAGGGTGTGCGGCACGATGGTCAGCTCGAACTCGGCACCGTTGACCGCATTGACGGTCAGGCTGGTGCCATCGACGGTGATCGAGCCCTTGTGGGCGATGTATTTGGCCAACTCGCGCGGCGCGCGAATGGTGAATTGCACGGCGCGGGCGTTATCGGCGCGGGCGATGATTTCACCGACGCCGTCGACATGGCCGCTGACCAAATGGCCGCCAAGGCGGCTGGTCGGCGTCAGGGCCTTCTCCAGATTGACCTTGCTACCGGCCTTCAAGCTGATAAAGGCGGTATGCGCCAGGGTTTCGCGGCTGACATCGGCCCAGAAACCATCACCCGGCAGCTCCACAGCCGTCAGGCACACGCCGTTGACCGCAATGCTGTCACCGAGTTTGACGTCGGCGAGGTCTAGCTTGCCGGTCCCTACATACACCCGTACGTCACCGCCCTTGGGCGTCAGTGCGCGAATGCTGCCAATCGATTCGATTATGCCGGTAAACATGTCACCCCCTGCTTAACAGGCCGTTGAAAAACTACCTGCGTTGCCATCGCAGCGTTAAACACAGGCTCAAAATGCTCATTTACAACTCGTAAACTCCGCTTTTTCGCCTGTTTTTGCCTTGCGCTGACTGCCTCGCCAACGCTTTTCAACGGCCTGCTCGCGCCCACGACAAAGCACTGGCGAACAACGCCAGAAGCCTGGGACACGGAATAAAAATCAGACATCTAGACCAACTCCTGTTTTATAAAAAACAGGGCATGTTTGATTGATAGGATCGATAGGGATTTCGAGGCACGCCTGAACGCGCCTGGTTGAGGCAATCCCGCTCTCTCTTTATCCGGACTCTAACCGTCGGCCCCGGAATCACACCGGGTCTGCTGACCTTGCCAAGGCAATCACGCCACCTGGACAAGCGCTCGCGGGCTAGGCCTTGCAGCCATTACCGCCGGTGGGGAATTACACCCCGCCCTGAGAACGTTACGGCCACTTGCGTAGCCGAGACGCGTTTTACCACAATTGCCTGAGCCGTGCATGGCCAAGCGACCGCGTGAATAGTGACCGATCAAACGGCCGACTGCGGCACCGCAATGATCCGCCAGTCATCACCGACCGCGCGCATTTCGACGATTTTCATCGCCGGCGCATCGGCCATGCGCGCCAACGGCAGATCCAGCAACGGCCGCGCACTGGAACCAAGCAACTTGGGCGCGACGAACAACTGGTATTCATCGACCAGGCCCTGGCGAGCAAAAGCACCAGCCAGGCGCGGCCCAGCCTCGACCAGCACTTCATTGGCACCGCGACTGGCCAGCTCGACCAGCAGCTTGCGCAGGTCAACATGGCCGTTGCTGCCGGGCACGGCCAATAGTTCGTGACCATCGTCCAGATAGCGATCGCGCGCCGAGGCCGCCGCACAGGTCGCCACCATGGCCGCACCAACCTGGAAGAACGGCACGCTCAGTGGCACGCGCAAACGCCCATCGACCAGCACCCGTAGCGGTGGCCGAGCCTGCGCCAGGGCGCTCAGTTCGGCCCCCAGGCCCAGCTCATCCGGCCGCACAGTCAAACGCGCATCATCGGCCAACACCGTATCGGCACCGGTCAACACCACGCTGGAACGAGCGCGCAGACGCTGCACCGCAGCGCGCGCGGCCGGGCCGGTAATCCACTGGCTTTCGCCGCTGGCCATGGCGGTGCGACCGTCCAGGCTCATCGCCAGCTTGACCCGCACGAACGGCAGGCCCTGCTCCATGCGTTTGATAAAACCGGCATTCAGCGCGCGCGCCTCAACCTCCAGCACCCCGCTTTGCACCGCAATACCGGCGTGCATCAGGCGCAGCAAGCCATCGCCACCGACCTGCGGATTGGGGTCTTGCATGGCGGCAACCACACGGCTGATGCCGGCATTGATCAGTGCATCGGCGCACGGCGGGGTACGCCCATGATGGCTGCAGGGCTCCAGGGTGACGTAGGCGGTTGCGCCACGGGCCTTGTCGCCGGCCTGGCGCAGCGCATGCACTTCGGCGTGCGGTTCGCCGGCGCGGGCGTGCCAGCCTTCGCCGACAATCTGCCCGTCACGTACGATCACGCAGCCGACGCGCGGATTGGGATGGGTGGAATACAGGCCTTTACGGGCCAGCTCCAGCGCACGGGCCATAAAGGCGTGATCGGAAGTCATCATCAGCCCTGGACAGGTTCGCGGGACAGGCGGTCGATTTCCTCGCGGAACTCGTTGAGGTCCTGAAAGCGCTTGTACACCGAGGCGAAGCGGATATAGGCCACTTCGTCGAGCTTCTGCAGCTCGCCCATGACCAGCTCACCCAGCACCAGCGACTTGATCTCGCGCTCGCCGGTGGCGCGCAGCTTGTGCTTGATATGGGCGATGGCTGCTTCCAGGCGCTCGATACTCACCGGGCGTTTTTCCAGGGCGCGCTGCATGCCGGCACGCAGCTTGTCTTCATCGAAGGGCTGGCGGCTGCCGTCCTGCTTGATCAGGCGGGGCATCACCAGTTCGGCGGTTTCGAAGGTGGTGAAGCGTTCTTCACAGGCCAGGCATTCGCGCCGACGACGCACCTGCTCGCCCTCGGCAACCAGGCGCGAGTCGATCACTTTGGTGTCATTGGCAGCGCAAAAGGGACAATGCATAGATAAAGCCAACCTTGGACGCGAAGCCGCCATGGTAGCGCATCCCGCAGGCAAGACAAGCCGAGGCCTTTGCGGTATACAGGCGCCCATGCAACCCGTGGAGTTGATTGCCTCGATGAAAGCCCACACACCGTTCCAACCGCTGCTGCTGGTCAGCCTGTTTAGCCTGCTCGCGGCCTGCGCCAGCGAGGCCCCAGCGCCCGCCGCCCAACCTGTCGTCGCACCCGCACAGGTCCTCGCCGCGCCCCTGCCCGCGCACCAGCGCGAGCTAAGCGGCAGCCTGTTGAATGTGCCCAATGAGGCGGATGTCGAGCTGGCCCTGCTCGCCGTCGACGCGCGCGGCCGGCCGCAGGCGCTGCTGGGCAATATCCAGCTGCGCGGCACCGGTAATCCGCTGGCGTTTCGCCTGCCGTTCAACCCGGAAACCTTCAACAAGCACAGCCGCATCGAGCTACATGGCCGTGCCAATCAGGCTGGCCGACTGATTCTGCGTTTACCGCCGCAACCGATCAGCCGCGCAGAAACCCAGGCCCTCGGTGAATTGCGCCTGGTACCAGCGCCATGACAGCACCGGCCGCCTTGCAGGCTGCACTCAGCGAATTGCTGGGCGACGCCCAGCTCAGCGCGCAAACCTTGCCCGGCACCGCGATCAAGCTGTGGCTGATCGACCCGGCCAATATGGATCGCTGTTTCAGCCCGGAAGAAACCCGCCTGATCCTCGAAGAACCACCCTACTGGTGCTTCTGCTGGGCCAGCGGCCTGGTGCTGGCGCGCTGGCTGGCCGAGCATCCCGAGTGGGTGCGCGGCAAGCGCGTGTTGGATTTTGGCGCAGGTTCAGGCGTGGCGGCGATTGCCGCGGCCAAGGCCGGCGCGCTGGAAGTGGTGGCCTGCGACCTCGACCCGCTGGCGATTGCTTCCTGTCAGGCCAATGCAGCACTCAATGACGTGCAGCTGAGCTACTCGACGGACTTCTTCGCCGAGGCCGACCGTTTCGACCTGATTATCGTCGCCGACGTGCTCTACGACCGCGCCAACCTGCCGCTGCTCGATGAGTTTCTCAGTCGTGGCCGTGAAGCACTGGTGGCGGACTCACGGGTACGCGACTTTCAGCACCCGCTCTATCAGCGCCTCGGCATACTCGAAGCCTGCACCTGGCCGGACCTGGCCGAGCCGGCTGAATTTCGCCATGTCAGCCTGTATCACGCCGAGCGCGCGTGAAAACTACTGCGCTCGATCATGCTGCGTTAAAAACAGGCTCAGAATGCTCATTTACAACTCGTAAACTCCGCTTCTTCGCCTGTTTTTGCCTTGCCTGACCTTCGCTCGCTACGTTTTCACACCGCTTAGATACACAGACTTGCATCCGCCACGCCGCGCCCATATTTATAGTCCATCGAACTCCAGCCCATCCCAACTTGCGCCCAGCCGAGACCGACCATGAGCGACTCCCCTTATATTTTTGATATCGCAGGCAGCGCCAGCTTTGAACAGCTGGTGATCGAGAACTCCTTCCATAAGCCGGTGCTGGTGGATTTCTGGGCCGAATGGTGCGCACCGTGCAAGGCGCTGATGCCGCTGCTGGCGAAGATTACCGAGGAGTTCCAAGGCGAACTGCTGCTGGCCAAGGTCAACTGCGATATCGAGCAGGACATCGTCGCCCGCTTCGGCATCCGCAGCCTGCCCACTGTAGTGCTGTTCAAGAACGGCCAGCCGGTTGACGGCTTTGCCGGCGCGCAGCCCGAGTCGGCGATCCGCGAGATGCTCAAGCCCCATGTGGCCGAACCGGCACCAGCTGCCGCCGATCCGATGGAAGCGGCCCAGGCACTGTTTAGCGAAGGCCGCTTCGCCGACGCCGACGCCGTGCTCAAGGTACTGCTGACGGAGAACAACGAACACGCCGCCGCGCTGATCCTCTACGCGCGCTGCCTGGCCGAGCGCGGCGAGCTGGGCGAAGCCGAAAGCGTGCTGGGTGCGGTCAAAGGCGATGAACACAAACAGGCCCTAGCCGGTGCCCGCGCGCAGCTGACCTTTTTGCGCCAGGCCGCTGACCTGCCAGACGTCGCCAGCCTGAAAACCCGCCTGGCGCAGAACGCCGAAGACGATGAAGCGAGCTATCAGCTCGCGATCCAGCAACTGGCCCGTCAGCATTACGAGCCGGCGCTGGACGCCCTGCTCAAGCTGTTTATCCGCAACCGCAGCTACGCCGACGGCCTGCCGCACAAGACCCTGCTGCAGGTGTTTGACCTGCTGGGCAACGACCACCCGCTGGTCACCGCCTACCGGCGCAAGCTGTACCAGGCGATTTACTAGGCACAGGCTTTAGCCAATCCAGTGATAGATGGGCGCATCCGCGCCTGTCTCCATCCGAACCTGCGCGCAATGGCGCAGCCGCACCAGCAGGCGCTTGCCCGCTGCTTCACCGCCAGCCAAACCGGCCAATTGCCCAAGCAACTGTGGCCCTTCGATCTGCCCGGCCTTGCGCAACAGCTCCAGGGTGGCTTGCCACAGAGCATCGTTGGTCTGCAGGGCCGGCGCAACGGGCGTTTCAACCGGCGCACTTGGCGTGATGTGCTGAGCCAGCTGCGCCCAATCCTGCGCATCCAGCTCAACCGTCAGATCCACCGGCCATGCGCCGATCTGCCCACGAATTCGCACCATCATCCTGCCCTCACTTGATCAGCCCGCATGCTCCCACGCCGACCCGCGCGCGCCAAGAGAGACTGGCCAGAGCAGCGCAAAAGTTGTTATAACGTAACGCGCAACTACGTTCTGACCGGAGATCACCATGCGCCGCCTGCTACTTGCCCTGCCTTTCGCCCTGCTGCCCCTTGCCACCCCTGCGGCTGAGCACAGCCATGCACACGACGACCACGATCACGCCGAACACGGCAGCCTGGAGGCTCACGAGCACGGCGCGGCGCAGCTCAATGTGGTGCTCGACGGCAAGATGCTGCACCTGCAACTGGATAGCCCGGCGATGAACCTGGTGGGCTTCGAGCACGCGGCCGAGAGCGCCGCCGACAAAGCCAAGGTCGCCGCCGCTCGCAGTCAACTGGAACAACCGCAAACGTTGTTCGGCCTGAGCGCGGGTGATTGCCAGATCAGCAAGCACGAGCTGGAAAGCCCGCTGTTTGCTGAGCATAAGCACGAAGAACACCACGACCACGACAGCGAGCACAGCGATATCCACGCGCACTACAGCCTCGACTGCCAGAAGCCTGAAGAATTGCAACAACTTGATCTGGGCGAACTGTTCAAGCGCTTCCCCGCCACCGAGAAAATTCAGGTACAACTGATCGGCCCGAACGGCCAGCAAGGCCTGGAGCTGACACCCGCGCAGCCAACCCTGAGTTTCTGATTTACCGACTGAACGTAGGGTGGATGACGCTTCACCCATCCACCCTTGCATTTTTGTGGTGGATGAAAAGAGCGTCATCCACCCTACGTGCCAAACGAGTTCTCCCATGAGTGCAGCCCTGATCCAACTGTGCAACCTCGGCTTTGCCTGGCCCGGCCAGCCTGAGCTGCTGGACATCGACAGCTTCACCCTGCAGCGCGGCGAAAGCCTGTTTCTCAAGGGCCCCAGCGGCAGCGGCAAGACCACCCTGCTCGGCCTGCTCGGCGGAGTGCAGAAGCCCAACCGCGGCACGATTCAGCTGCTTGAGCAGGATCTCAGCACGCTGTCCGCCGGTGCCCGCGACCGCTTCCGGGTCGACCACACCGGCTATATCTTCCAGCAGTTCAACCTGCTGCCGTTTCTCTCTGTACGCGAGAACGTCGAGCTGCCTTGCCACTTCTCCACACTGCGCGCCAAGCGGGCGATTCAGCGCCACGGCAGTGTCGATAACGCCGCGGCCGCCCTGCTCGCCCACCTGGGCCTGGATCAGCCCGGCCTGCTGCAGCGCCGCGCCGACCAGCTGTCGATCGGCCAGCAGCAGCGCGTCGCCGCCGCCCGCGCGCTGATCGGCCAGCCCGAGCTGGTGATAGCCGACGAGCCGACCTCGGCCCTGGATGCCGATGCCCGCGAAGCCTTCCTTCAGCTGTTGTTCGCCGAGTGCCGCGAGGCCGGCTCCAGCCTGCTGTTTGTCAGCCATGACCAGAGCCTGGCGCACCTGTTCGACCGCAGCCTGTCGCTGGCCGAACTGAACCGCGCCGCCCTGCCCGCAGACCATTGAGAAACTACCTACGTTGCCGATTCGGCGTTAAAAACAGGCTCGAAATGCTCATTTACACCAGTAAACTCCGCTTTCTCGCCTGTTTTTGCCTTGCCTCGGCGGCCTCGCCTACGTTTCTCAACGGCCTGCTAACGGAGATCTAAACATGTATCTACTGCGTCTGGCCCTCGCCAGCCTGGGCAACCGCCGCTTTACTGCGTGGCTGACGGTGTTCGCCATCGCCCTGTCCGTGTGCCTGCTGCTCGCGGTCGAGCGCGTGCGCACCGAGGCCCGCGCCAGCTTTGCCAACACCATCAGCGGCACCGACCTGATCGTCGGCGCGCGCTCCGGCAGCGTTAATCTGCTGCTGTATTCGGTGTTCCGTATCGGCAACGCGACCAACAACATCCGCTGGGACAGCTTCGAGCACCTCGCCGCGCACCGCCAGGTCAAATGGACCATCCCGATTTCCCTCGGCG
The DNA here is from genome assembly GCF_049653025.1 of Pseudomonas sp. GTDB lineage: Bacteria > Pseudomonadota > Gammaproteobacteria > Pseudomonadales > Pseudomonadaceae > Aquipseudomonas. The sequence goes on from NZ_JBASFM010000003.1 coordinate 125,214, forward strand.
ACTCGCACCGCGGCTACCGGGTGATGGGCACCAGCCCGGCGTATTTTGAGCACTACCGCTACGCCCGCAGCCAGCCGCTGCAACTGAGCAGCGGTCGTGCCTTTGCCGATGACCCGTTCGAGGTGGTGCTCGGCGCAGAAGTGGCTCAGGCGCTCAATTACCAGCTCGACCAGGAACTGGTGCTGGCCCACGGCGTAGCGACCATCAGTCTGGTCAAGCATGACGACAAACCGTTCAAGGTGGTCGGCATACTCAAACGCACCGGCACGCCGGTGGATCGCACCCTGCATATTTCCCTGGCTGGGATGGAAGCCCTGCACGTCGACTGGCAGAACGGCATGCCGGCACGCGGCGCAGCCAAGGTCAGCGCCGAGCAGGCGCGGGCCATGGACCTGCAACCCAAACAGATCACCGCCGTGCTGCTCGGCCTCAACAGCAAGATCGCCACCTTTAGCCTGCAACGCGAGATCAACCAGTTCCGCGGCGAGCCGCTGCTGGCGATCCTCCCCGGCGTCGCCCTGCAAGAGCTGTGGAGCCTGATGGGCACCGCCGAGAAGGCGCTGTTCGTAGTCTCGCTGTTCGTGGTGCTGACCGGGCTGATCGGCATGCTCACGGCAATTCTCACCAGCCTTAACGAGCGCCGCCGGGAGATGGCGATTCTGCGCTCGGTCGGCGCGCGCCCTTGGCATATCGCCAGCCTGCTGATTGTCGAGGCCTTCGCCCTGGCCCTGGCCGGCGTGCTGCTTGGTTTGCTGTTGCTGTACCTGGGTATCGCAGGCTCGCAAGGTTATGTGCAGGCGAATTACGGCTTGTACCTGCCGCTGAACCTGCCGAGCCGCTATGAGTGGACGCTGCTCGGCGCTATCCTGAGCGCCGCCCTGCTGATGGGCTGTGTACCGGCATGGCGGGCCTACCGACAATCGCTGGCCGACGGCCTGTCCATTCGCCTGTAACCGCACGCCCCCGCAGCGTTAACCCTAATGAGGTAGCACCATGCTCCGCCCCTTGCTCGCCACCCTGCTGATCAGCCTCAGCACGTCCCTGCTCGCGACCCCGCTCTTGGCCGCCGAGGTGCGCGAGCTGACCTGGGCCGAGCTGGTGCCGGCCGATGCGCCCGCGCAGGTCAGCGCACCGGTCCCCATGCACGACCTATCGCAACTGGCCGACGCCCTGGCAGCCGAAAGTGCGCCAGCCGCCATCCAGCAATCCCCTGCCGCGCCTGTGGTCAAGGCGCTCGATGACCAACTGGTCAAACTGCCGGGCTATATCGTGCCGCTGGATGTCACCGAGGAAGGCCGTGTCACCGAGTTTCTCCTGGTGCCCTTCTTCGGTGCCTGCATCCACGTGCCGCCACCGCCGTCGAACCAGATCATCCACGTCACCACCGAGCTTGGCGTGTTAATGGATGCCCTGTACCAGCCGTTCTGGATCGAAGGCCCGCTCAAGGTCGAGCAGAGCAGCAGTGAGCTAGCCGAAGCCGGCTACCAGATGCAGGCCGAGAAGATTTACGCCTACGAGCTGCCGGACAGCTAGACCGGCGAATCAGCAGCGTCACCCCCTTAAAGCCAGAGCCCATCGCCCTGGCTTTTTTCGTTGCATCCAAACGCTACTCACCCGGTATTTTTCGATAGCTGGCTAATCTATTGAGCTGGATCAACAGCTGATTTTGCCGCACCCCTAACATCGTACTCAGCCAATACGAACCGATGCTTATGGGAGCACTGCATGCGTACATCACTTCTCACCGCCTCACTGCTGGCCCTGGCAATTGCCGCGCCGCTGGCGCAGGCTCACCAAGCTGGCGACATCATCGTGCGCGCCGGTGCCATCACCGTTGACCCGCACGAAAGCAGTGGTGATATCTGGGTCGGTGCGCTGAACAGCGACGTGGCCGGCAGCAAGGCGACACTCGACAGCGACACCCAGCTGGGCCTGAACTTCGCCTATATGCTGAGCAACAACCTCGGCATCGAGTTGCTCGCGGCCACCCCGTTCAGCCATGACGTCGGCGTCGCCGGCATGCCCGGCGGCTTCGCTGGCCTGAATGGCAAGCTCGGTGAGCTCAAGCATCTGCCACCCACCGTCAGCCTGGTCTATTACCCGCTCGACGGCAGCTCGGCCTTCCAGCCCTATGTCGGCGCAGGCATTAATTACACCTGGTTCTTCGATACAAAACTCAGCAGCGAAGCGGAAAGCAAAGGCTTCAGCGGCCTCGACATGAAAGACTCCTGGGGCCTCGCCGCGCAAGTGGGCATGGACTACATGCTGACCGACAGCATCATGCTCAACGCCCAGGTGCGCTATATCGACATCGACACCACCGGCACCACGCACATCCTTGGCGACAAGGTGAAGGTCGACGTGGATGTCGACCCGTTCGTCTACATGCTGGGCCTGGGCTACACGTTTTAAGTGTGACTGACATAAAAAACCGGCCTTGATGGCCGGTTTTTTCGTTTAGCTGCGCTTCAAGACTGCGCCAGCAGACAGCGCAGCCCCTCACGCATCGGCGTTGCCGTGGGCAATTGATAATGTGCCTGCAGGCGCTGGTTATCCGCCCGCGAATGGCGAATATCGCCGGCGCGCGCCGCCTGGTAGCTGACGGCAGGCAAGCCGCCACAGACCGCACCGATTTCTGCCAGCAACTGATTCAGGCTGACCGCCTGATTCCAGCCGACGTTCACCGCACCGTCCACCACCTGCGGCGCGGTCAGCGCCTGGATCAGCAGCGCCAGCAGATCCTCGATATAGAAGAAGTCGCGGGTCTGTTCGCCATCACCGAACACGCTGATCGGCAAACCCTGCTGAGCACGCTGGGTGAAGATGCTGATTACCCCGGAGTACGGCGAGGACGGGTCTTGACGCGGCCCGAAGATATTGAAGAAGCGGAAGATCGCCGGCTCCAGGCCATGCTGGCGACGATAGAAGTCCAGGTAATGCTCGCCGGCCAGTTTGTCCGCGGCGTAAGGTGTCAGCGGGGCCTTGGCAGTGTCTTCAGCAATCGCCCGGCCTTCGCCATTGTTGCCGTAGACCGCTGCGCTGGAAGCGAACAGCACGCGCTTGACGCCATGCAGGCGCATGGCTTCGCAGACATTCAGGGTGCCGACGAAATTGCTCTGATGAGTGGCCACCGGGTCGTCCACCGAGGCCTGCACCGAGGCCACTGCTGCCAGGTGCGCGACCGCCGTACAACCGGCCACTGCGCCAGCGACCACGGCCGCATCGGCCACATCACCCTGGATAAACTGCAACTGCGGGTTATCCAGCGGCAGATTGGCCAGCTTGCCCATCGACAGGTTATCCAGCACCCGTACACGGTGCCCCTGCGCCAGCAACGCATCGACCAGGTGCGAGCCGATAAAGCCGGCACCGCCAGTAACCAGAACTTCAGACATGTCGGTAATAACTATCCAGTAGGCTCGGCAACCCCGAGCGCCAGGCGCGCGGTTTGATGCCGAAGGTGTGCAGGATTTTCTTGCAGGACAGCACCGCATGCTGCGGCTCCTCGGCGGCATCCGGACGGGCGACATGCGCCTGCGGATTGATCTCTTCGACCAGATTGCTGCGGAAGTTGCGCGCTTCGCTCAATACCGCCTGACCCAGCGCCAGCGAGGTCGTCGCCTCGTGGCCGCCGTAGTGGTAGGTGCCCCATAACGGCGTCTGGCAATCGAGCTGTTTGAGCACGGCGAGAATCACCCGCGCCGCATCGTCGATCGGAGTCGGGTTGCCGCGACGGTCATCAGCCAGCAGCAGCGGTTCATCATGTTCGGCGCGGGTAAGAAAGCGCCCGAGCAAGCCATTGGCGCTGTCATCCAGCAGCCAGCCGAAACGCAGCAGCACATGCCGCGGGCAGATGGCGCGTACGCGCTGCTCGAAGCGCCACAGCGCCTGGCCACGCACGCCCAGCGGCACCGGCTCTTCCTTCTCGCTGTAGGCGGTAGCCCGCGAACCATCGAACACGCGGTAGCTGGACGGTTGCAGCAAGCGGACCTGGTGATGCTGGCAGAGTTCGGCAAGGCGCTCGACGGAGCGCTCCTGGGCAGCAAAATGCGCCTCGCTCACCACTTCGGCCTGAAACCAGTCGAAGTAGTAGGCAAGGTTGATCAAGGCATCGGGGCGGGTGTCATCGAGCAACTGGGTCAGACTGGCGGGGTCCCAGCCTGATTCCGGCGGTTTCGGCGCGAGAAAGCCAATGTCTTCCTCGGCACCGAGGCGGATCAGTGCCTGCCCCAGCGCATTACCGCCACCCAGCAGCATCAGCCGCATACGCATGATCGAACGCTGACTCAGGCGATCAGAACGGAATATCGTCGTCGAAGCTGTCGAAGTCCGGCGCAGGCTGAGCCGCCTGTTGCGGAGCCGGGCGCGGTGCGGCCTGCTGTTGCGGCTCGCGCTGCGGCGCTGGGCGCTGCTGACGCGGAGCAGAATCGCTGCCTGCGTTGTCCGGACGGCCGCCCAGCAGCTGCATGGTGCCCTGCATGTCGACAACGATCTCGGTGGTGTAACGTTTGATGCCGTCTTTTTCCCACTCGCGGGTCTGCAGCTTGCCTTCGATGTACACCTGTGAGCCTTTACGCAGGTATTCGCCGGCGATTTCTGCAACCTTGCCGAACATCGAAACGCGGTGCCATTCGGTCTTCTCGACCTTCTGCCCGGTTTGCTTGTCGGTCCACTGCTCGCTGGTGGCCAGGCTCAGGTTGGTGACCGCGTTGCCGTTCGGCAGGTAGCGGGTTTCCGGGTCCTGTCCGCAGGTACCGACCAGAATGACTTTGTTAACCCCACGGGCCATAACGTTCTCCTAGGCTTTCAGCACGCCACCGGCGCCGGCTCTATGAGGCGCTCGAGGGACGTGCGGTCCAATTGTTGGGTATCCACTTTGATATAGATGGCGGCTTCGTCACGCACCACTACAGCATCCGCCACTCCGGGCAATGCCAGTAAACGCTCGGCCAGCCCCACTTCTTGCAATGCCGCAGCTGAAAGCGGCAGGCGCAGGCTGGAGACATACGGCGGTTCGCGCATAGTAACAGCAAAGACCAGCCAAAAAAGAGCCAGCAAGGCACAGCCCGCAAACACTCCCGACAGGCTGTAGTGCTGATACAGCCAGCCACCGAGAATGCCGCCGATGGCCGCACCGAGGAACTGGCTGGTGGAGTACACACCCATCGCCGTGCCCTTACCACCGGCCGGTGCCACCTTGCTGATCAACGACGGCAACGAGGCCTCCAGCAGGTTGAACGCGGTAAAGAACACCACCGTACCGAGCACCAGCGCACGCAGGCTGGTGCCGAACCACCAGAAGAACAGCTCACACAGCAGCAGCACGCTGACCGCGCCGAGCAGCACATGCTTCATCCGGCGTTTTTTCTCGCCGTAGATGATAAACGGCACCATGCCGAAGAAGCCCACCAGCAGCGCGGTCAGGTAGACCCACCAGTGCTCTTCCTTGGCCAGCCCGCCCTGCTCCACCAACGCCAACGGCAAGGCAATAAAGCTGGCCATAAGAATCGCGTGCAGCACCAGAATGCCAAAATCCAGACGCAGCAGGTCGGCGTGCTTGAGGGTCGGTAGCAGCGCCTGCTTGGCCACTCCGGATTCGCGGTGCTGCAGCGGCCCGGCAGAACTCGGCACCAGCCCGGCGACTATGACGATACCCAACAACGCCATGGCCGCCGTGGCGAGAAACAGGCCGGACAAGCCAAACGCGCGAGTCAGCAACGGGCCGACGACCATGGCCACGGCAAACGACAGGCCGATGCTCATGCCGATCATGGCCATGGCCTTGGTGCGATGCTGTTCGCGGGTCAGATCGGAGAGCAGCGCCATCACCGCCGCCGAGATCGCCCCGGCACCTTGCAGAATACGCCCGGCGATCACCCCATAAATCGAATCGGCATTGGCCGCCAGCAGGCTGCCCGCGGCGAAGATCAGCAAGCCGACATAGATCACCGGCCGCCGGCCGATACGGTCACTGAGCATGCCAAAGGGAATTTGCAGAAACGCCTGAGTCAGGCCGTAAGCGCCGATGGCCAGGCCGATCAGCGCCGGCGTGCTGCCCTGCAACTCCATGCCATAGGTCGCCAACACCGGCAAAACCATAAACATACCGAGCATGCGGAATGCGAACACCAGCGCCAAGCCGCTGGCTGCGCGGGTTTCACTGCCGCTCATGCGCTCGCTGTGCGAATCGTGCATGGAAAACGCCCTGTCGAAATAGGCGGCGATTCTAGCAGTACCCATGCTTACGGCACAGCAGTGACGCTTTGCCGCGCCCGCCTCCCGAGCCGTATACTCGGTGGTTTTCCGCCCGCCATGCGAGGCCGTTGTTTGTGGACAAGATTCTGATCCGGGGTGCGCGCACCCATAACCTGAAAAACATCGACCTGACCCTGCCCCGCGACAAGCTGATCGTGATCACCGGCCTGTCCGGCTCCGGTAAGTCGTCGCTGGCCTTCGACACCCTGTACGCCGAGGGTCAGCGCCGCTATGTCGAGTCGCTGTCGGCCTACGCCCGGCAGTTTCTGTCGATGATGGAAAAGCCCGATGTCGACACCATCGAAGGCCTGTCGCCGGCCATTTCCATCGAGCAGAAATCCACCTCGCACAACCCGCGCTCCACCGTCGGCACCATCACCGAGATCTACGACTACCTGCGCCTGCTCTACGCCCGCGCCGGTATTCCGCGCTGCCCGGATCACGACCTGCCGCTGGAAGCGCAGACCGTCAGCCAGATGGTCGATCAGGTGCTGGCACTGCCAGAAGGCAGCAAGCTGATGCTGCTGGCGCCGGTGATTCGCGAACGCAAAGGCGAGCACCTGGCGATCTTCGATGAGCTGCGCGCCCAAGGCTTTGTGCGCGTGCGGGTCAACGGCAAGATTTATGAGCTGGACGAGCTGCCCAAGCTCGACAAGCAGAAGAAGCACAGCATCGATGCCGTGGTTGATCGCTTCAAGGCACGTGGTGATCTGCAGCAGCGCCTGGCCGAGTCGTTCGAGACCGCGCTCAAACTGGCCGACGGCCTGGCCCTGATCGCCCCGATGGAAGGTGAAGACGGCGAGGAAATCATCTTCTCCGCGCGCTTCGCCTGCCCGGTGTGCGGCCACTCGATCAGCGAGCTGGAACCCAAGCTGTTCTCCTTCAACAACCCGGCCGGCGCCTGCCCGACCTGCGATGGCCTGGGTGTGAAGCAGTTCTTCGACACCAAGCGCCTGGTCAATGGCGAACTGACCCTGGCGGAGGGCGCGATCCGCGGCTGGGACCGGCGCAACGTCTATTACTTCCAGATGCTCGGCTCCCTGGCCACGCATTACGGTTTCAGCCTGGAAGTGCCGTTCGATGAGCTGAGCGCCGAGCACCAGAAGTGCATCCTGTTTGGCAGCGGTACGCAGAACGTCGACTTCAAGTACCTCAACGACCGTGGCGACATCGTCAAGCGCTCGCACCCCTTTGAAGGCATCGTGCCGAACCTGGAGCGGCGCTACCGCGAAACCGAATCCACCAGCGTGCGCGAGGAGCTGGCCAAGTTTCTCAGCACCCAGGCCTGCCAGGATTGCCGCGGCACCCGCCTGCGCCGTGAAGCCCGCCACGTGTGGGTTGGCGAGAAGACCCTGCCGGCCGTCAGCGGCATGCCTATTGGCGACGCCACCGAGTATTTCGGCAGCCTCAGCCTTCCTGGTCGACGCGGTGAAATCGCCGAGAAGATCCTCAAGGAAATTCGCGAGCGCCTGCAGTTTCTGGTTAACGTCGGTCTCGACTACCTGACCCTCGACCGCAGTGCCGACACCTTGTCCGGCGGTGAAGCGCAGCGTATTCGCCTGGCCAGCCAGATCGGCGCCGGCCTGGTCGGGGTGATGTATATCCTCGACGAGCCCAGCATCGGCCTGCATCAGCGCGACAACGAACGCCTGCTCGGCACCCTGCGCCACCTGCGCGATATCGGCAACACGGTGATCGTGGTCGAACACGATGAAGACGCCATTCGTATGGCCGACTACGTGGTGGATATCGGCCCGGGGGCCGGCGTGCATGGCGGGCAGATCGTCGCCCAGGGCACGGCGGCCGAAGTCATGGCCCACCCCGATTCGCTGACCGGTAAATACCTGTCCGGACGCGTGAAGATCAAAGTGCCGGCCAAGCGCACGCCACGCGACAAGAAGCTCTCGCTGAAGATCAAAGGCGCGCGCGGCAACAACCTGCGCAATGTCGATCTGGCGATACCGATCGGCCTGCTCACCTGCGTCACCGGTGTATCCGGTTCGGGCAAGTCGACCCTGATCAACAACACCCTGTTCCCGCTCAGTGCCACCGCGCTGAATGGCGCCACCACCCTGGAAGCCGCTGCCCACGACAGCATCGACGGCCTGCAGCACCTGGACAAGGTGGTCGACATCGACCAAAGCCCGATTGGCCGCACACCGCGCTCCAACCCGGCGACCTACACCGGGCTGTTTACCCCGATTCGCGAGCTGTTCGCCGGCGTGCCCGAGTCACGCTCGCGCGGTTACGGCCCTGGGCGCTTCAGCTTCAACGTCAAGGGCGGGCGCTGTGAAGCCTGCCAGGGCGACGGCCTGATCAAGGTTGAGATGCATTTTCTGCCTGACATCTACGTGCCCTGCGACGTCTGTAAGAGCAAGCGCTACAACCGTGAAACCCTGGAAGTGAAATACAAGGGCAAGAGCATCACCGAAGTGCTCGATATGACCATCGAGGAAGCACGGCTGTTCTTCGATGCCGTGCCGGCCCTGGCGCGCAAGCTGCAGACGCTGATGGATGTCGGTCTGTCCTATATCAAGCTGGGGCAATCAGCGACCACCCTGTCCGGCGGCGAGGCGCAGCGGGTCAAGCTGTCGCGCGAGCTGAGCAAGCGCGACACCGGCAAGACCCTGTATATCCTCGATGAGCCGACCACCGGCCTGCACTTCGCCGATATCCAGCAACTGCTCGACGTGCTGCACCGCCTGCGCGACCACGGCAACACCGTGGTGGTGATTGAGCACAACCTGGACGTGATCAAGACCGCCGACTGGCTGGTGGATCTCGGCCCGGAGGGTGGCTCCAAAGGTGGACAGATCATTGCCTTTGGCACGCCCGAAGAAGTCGCCGAGATGCCGCAATCGCATACCGGTTACTTCCTCAAGCCGCTGCTGGAACGTGATCGCGACTAAGCCAGCGCACAACAAAAAGCCCCGCACATGCGGGGCTTTTTCTTGACTGCAGAATGCTTACATCTGCGTCTGCAGGTAGTTCTCCAGCCCAATTCGGTCGATCAAGCCAAGCTGAACCTCCAGCCAGTAGGCGTGATCTTCTTCGGTGTCCTTGAGTTGTACCTGCAGAATGTCGCGGGTCTGGTAATCCTGATGCTGCTCGCACAGGGCGATGCCTTTGCTCAGGGCCGCTCGCACGTGGTATTCCAGCGCCAGATCGAGCTTGAGCATCTCCGGCACTGTCTGACCGAAGCGGAAGCTGTCGGGAACCATGTCCGGCGTACCTTCTAGAAACAGAATGCGCTTTAGGATGGCATCGGCGTGCTGAGTCTCCTCTTCCATTTCATGGTTGATCCGCTCGTAGAGCTTGACGAAACCCCAGTCCTCATAAAGGCGCGAATGCACGAAATACTGATCGCGGGCCGCCAACTCGCCCTTGAGCAGCATTTTCAGGTAATCGATAACTTCTACATGGCCTTTCATGGGGCTTTTCCTTAACAAGCAGCAAACATGGACTAATGCTGGCTGGCTACAGCCTATGGGTCAAGCACGCCGCATACGGCGGCTATGACCACGCTACAACGAGGCTTATTGCAGCCATAAAAAAACCGGGCCAAGGCCCGGTTTTTTATACAACCGACGACTTACTCAGCGTCTACAGCTGCACCAGCGACCGGACGGTCAACCAGCTCAACATAAGCCATTGGAGCATTGTCGCCAGTGCGGAAACCGCACTTGAGAATACGCAGATAACCGCCCTGACGGGTGGCGTAGCGCTTGCCCAGGTCGTTGAACAACTTGCCGACGATGGCTTTCGAACGAGTACGGTCGAAGGCCAAACGACGATTGGCAACGCTGTCTTCTTTAGCCAGAGTAATCAGCGGCTCGGCAACGCGACGCAGCTCTTTGGCTTTCGGCAGAGTAGTTTTGATCAGCTCGTGCTCGAACAGCGATACCGCCATGTTCTGGAACATGGCCTTGCGGTGTGCGCTGGTGCGGCTGAGGTGACGGCCACTTTTACGATGACGCATGGTTCAATTCCTTACCAAACTCACGTTCGGTGATGATGACGATCAGGCAGTCGCCTTATCGTCTTTCTTCAGACTTGCCGGCGGCCAGTTGTCGAGGCGCATACCGAGGGACAGACCGCGAGAAGCCAGAACATCCTTGATTTCAGTCAGGGATTTCTTGCCCAGGTTCGGCGTTTTCAACAGTTCTACTTCGGTGCGCTGAATCAGATCGCCGATGTAGTAAATGTTCTCTGCCTTGAGGCAGTTTGCCGAACGCACAGTCAGTTCCAGGTCATCAACCGGACGGAGGAGGATCGGATCGATCTCATCTTCCTGCTCGATAACAACAGGCTCACTGTCACCTTTGAGGTCGACGAACGCAGCCAACTGCTGTTGCAGAATGGTTGCGGCACGGCGGATAGCCTCTTCAGGATCCAGAGTACCGTTGGTCTCCAGGTCAATAACCAGTTTGTCCAGGTTGGTACGCTGCTCAACACGAGCGTTTTCCACCACGTACGACACACGGCGTACCGGGCTGAACGAAGCATCCAGCTGCAAGCGACCAATGCTGCGGCTTTCATCTTCATCGCTCTGACGAGCGTCAGCCGGCTCATAGCCGCGACCACGAGCTATGGTGAGCTTCATGTTCAGCGCGCCAGTGGAAGCCAGGTTGGCGATTACGTGGTCGCCATTGATGATTTCGACATCGTGATCCAGCTGAATATCGGCAGCGGTAACTACACCCGAGCCCTTCTTCGCCAGAGTCAACGTCACTTCATCACGACCGTGCAGTTTGACAGCCAGACCTTTCAGGTTGAGCAGGATTTCAATGACGTCTTCCTGAACACCTTCGATGGCGCTGTACTCATGGAGTACACCGTCAATCTCGGCCTCGACTACTGCACAGCCAGGCATGGAGGACAACAGGATGCGACGCAGCGCGTTGCCCAGGGTGTGGCCAAAGCCACGCTCGAGAGGCTCGAGAGTGATCTTGGCGCGGGTCGAACTGACCACCTGCACATCAATGTGACGGGGGGTCAGGAACTCATTTACCGAAATCTGCATGGATGCACCTATTTTCTAGCCCTTACTTGGAGTAGAGCTCGACAATCAGGCTTTCGTTGATGTCAGCGGAGAGATCACTGCGAGCCGGGACGTTTTTGAACACGCCAGACTTTTTCTCAGTGTCTACTTCTACCCATTCAACGCGGCCACGCTGGGCACACAGCTCAAGAGCTTGAACAATGCGCAGCTGATTCTTCGATTTCTCGCGAACTGCAACCACGTCACCAGCACGAACCTGGTAGGACGGTACGTTTACAGTTTTACCGTTTACGGTGATCGACTTGTGCGATACCAGCTGACGGGATTCAGCGCGAGTAGCGCCATAACCCATGCGGTAAACCACGTTGTCGAGACGGCACTCGAGCAGTTGCAGCAGGTTCTCACCAGTAGCGCCTTTCTTGCCGGCAGCTTCTTTGTAATAACCGCTGAATTGACGCTCAAGCACACCGTAGATACGACGAACTTTTTGCTTCTCACGCAGCTGGGTGCCGTAGTCGGACTGACGGCCACGGCGCTGACCGTGAATACCTGGGGCTGCTTCGATGTTGCACTTCGATTCCAGAGCGCGTACACCGCTTTTCAGGAAAAGATCTGTGCCTTCACGACGAGACAGTTTGCATTTGGGACCAATGTAACGAGCCATTTCTCACTGTCTCCTGATTACACGCGACGCTTCTTCGAAGGACGGCACCCGTTATGCGGGATGGGCGTCACATCGGTGATGCTGGCGATCTTATAGCCACAGCCGTTCAAAGCACGGACAGCGGACTCACGACCCGGACCTGGACCCTTGACGTTAACGTCGAGGTTCTTCAGACCGTATTCCAGCGCAGCTTGACCAGCACGTTCTGCAGCCACCTGGGCGGCGAACGGGGTGCTTTTACGCGAACCGCGGAAACCCGAACCACCAGAGGTAGCCCAAGACAGGGCGTTGCCCTGACGGTCAGTAATGGTCACGATTGTGTTGTTGAAAGAAGCGTGGATGTGGGCGATGCCATCAACCACCGTCTTTTTGACTTTCTTACGAGTACGAGCAGCAGGTTTTGCCATGACTAGATTCCTGTCGATGCGCGAATGCGATTACTTGCGGATCGGCTTACGCGGGCCCTTACGGGTACGCGCGTTGGTCTTGGTACGCTGACCGCGAACCGGCAGACCACGACGATGACGCAGGCCGCGGTAGCAACCCAGGTCCATCAAGCGCTTGATTTTCATGTTCACTTCACGACGCAGGTCGCCTTCGGTATTCACCTTGGCTACTTCGCCACGCAGCTGCTCGATCTGCTCGTCAGAGAGATCTTTGATCTTTGCTGCCGGATTAACCCCGGTAGCAGCACAGATTTTCTGTGCAGTGGTGCGACCAACACCGAAGATGTAGGTCAACGAGATAACAGTGTGCTTGTTATCCGGAATGTTAACGCCTGCAATACGGGCCATTCAGTGGAACTCCAATTGACAGCTACCTACGCCCCGGAAGCCAAGAAATAGGGCGCGAGATATTAACGCTGTAGAAACAAATAATCAACCCGGCAGCGCACTAGCTGCCGGGCTTGTACTTCACTCACACTCAGCCTTGGCGCTGCTTGTGACGCGGTTCCGAGCTGCAAATCACGCGAACAACACCTTCGCGACGAATAATCTTGCAGTTACGGCACAGCTTTTTCACCGATGCACGAACTTTCATCACCAACTCCTCGAACCTTATGGACTTCAGCGCAGCATGCCGCTGCCGTAGCCCTTCAGGTTGGCTTTCTTCATCAGGGATTCGTACTGGTGCGAAACGAGGTGCGATTGTACTTGCGACATAAAGTCCATCACAACCACTACCACGATCAGCAACGAGGTCCCGCCAAGATAGAACGGTACGTTGGCAGCCACCACCAGGAACTGGGGCAACAAGCATACGGCCGTCATGTACAGAGCACCGAACATGGTCAAGCGAGTCAACACGCCATCGATATAGCGCGCCGATTGCTCACCGGGACGGATACCCGGAATAAAGGCACCGGACTTCTTCAGGTTTTCCGCTACGTCTTTCGGGTTGAACATCAGCGCTGTATAGAAGAAGCAGAAGAAAACGATCCCCGCACTAAACAGCAAAATGTTCAACGGCTGACCAGGAGCGATAGCCTGTGAAATATCCTGCAGCCAGCCCAGACCTTCGGACTGACCAAACCAGGCACCCAGCGAGGCCGGGAACAACAGAAGGCTGCTGGCGAAAATAGCCGGGATAACCCCTGCCATGTTCACCTTCAACGGCAAGTGGCTGGTCTGCGCAGCGAAGACCTTGCGGCCCTGCTGACGCTTGGCGTAGTGCACCGCAATGCGACGCTGACCACGCTCAATGAACACCACGAAACCGATAATCGCTACTGCCAACAAACCGATGGCGATGAGGGCGAAGATATTGATATCACCCTGACGAGCAGACTCGAAAGACTGCCCAATCGCCGACGGCAGACCGGCTACGATGCCTGCAAAAATCAGCATCGAAATACCGTTGCCAACACCACGCTCGGTGATTTGCTCGCCCAACCACATCATGAACATCGCACCCGCCACAAACGTGGTGACTGCTACGAAGTGGAAGCCGAAATCGACCGAAAACGCTACGCCCTGACTGGCCAGACCGACGGACATGCCGACTGCTTGGACAATTGCCAGGACGAGGGTGCCGTAGCGGGTGTACTGGCTAATCTTGCGACGGCCAGACTCACCTTCCTTCTTCAACTGCTCCAGCTGCGGGCTGACAGCGGTCATGAGCTGCATGATGATCGACGCCGAAATGTACGGCATGATCCCCAGTGCAAAAATGCTCATGCGCTCCAGCGCGCCGCCGGAAAACATGTTGAACAAGCTAAGAATGGTCCCCTCATTCTGTCGAAACAGGTCCGCCAGCCGGTCCGGGTTGATACCTGGAACTGGGATGTGTGCACCTATCCGATAGACGATGATCGCCATGAACAGAAAGCGCAAACGAGCCCAGAGTTCGGACAACCCGCCATTGCTGAGCGCTGAGAGAGCACCTTGCTTAGCCATTTATTCCTCGAACTTACCGCCAGCTGCTTCGATAGCCGCGCGCGCACCTTTGGTGACGGCGATACCTTTAAGGGTGACTGCCTGAGTAACTTCACCGGACAGCATGACTTTCACACGCTGTACGTTTTGGTTGATCAGGTTGGCATCCTTCAGCGACTGCAGAGTAACAATGCCGCCTTCGATTTTATTCAGCTCGGACGTACGCACTTGTGCGCGATCCATAGCCTTCAAAGAAACGAAACCGAACTTAGGCAGACGGCGGTGCAGAGGCTGCTGGCCGCCTTCAAAACCCGGAGCAATGGTGCCACCGGAGCGGGAGGTCTGACCTTTGTGGCCGCGGCCACCAGTCTTACCCAAACCGCTACCGATACCACGGCCCGGACGGTGCTTCTCGCGACGGGAACCCGGCGCAGGACTCAAATCGTTCAGGTACATGTATTAACCCTCGACTCGCAGCATGTAGTAAGCCTTGTTGATCATCCCGCGATTCTCGGGAGTATCCAGTACTTCTACGGTGTGACCGATGCGACGCAGACCCAGACCCTTAACGCAGAGTTTGTGGTTAGGGATGCGGCCGGTCATGCTTTTGATCAGCGTGACTTTTACGGTATTAGCCATGATTAGAGAATCTCCTCGACGCTCTTGCCACGCTTAGCCGCAACAGAACCTGGCGACTGCATAGCCTTCAAACCTTTGAAAGTGGCGTAAACCACGTTCACTGGGTTAGTCGAGCCGTAGCACTTAGCCAGAACGTTCTGCACGCCAGCCACTTCCAGAACGGCACGCATAGCGCCGCCGGCGATGATGCCGGTACCTTCCGAAGCAGGCTGCATGTACACCTTGGAGGCGCCATGAGCAGACTTCATTGCGTACTGCAGAGTGGTGCCGTTCAGATCAACCTGGATCATGTTGCGACGAGCAGCTTCCATCGCTTTCTGGATGGCAGCAGGCACTTCACGGGACTTACCACGGCCGAAACCGACGCGACCCTTACCATCACCCACCACGGTCAACGCGGTGAAAGTGAAGATACGGCCACCCTTAACGGTCTTGGCAACGCGGTTAACCTGTACCAGCTTCTCGATATAGCCTTCGTCGCGCTTTTGGTCGTTATTTGCCATAACTTAGAACTCCAGCCCGCCTTCACGAGCAGCATCAGCCAGCGCCTTGACGCGGCCGTGGTACTTGAAGCCAGAACGGTCGAATGCAACCTGAGTTACACCTGCGGCTTTCGCGCGCTCGGCAACCAGCTCACCAACTTTCTTGGCCGCGTCGACGTTGCCAGTGGCGCCGTCACGCAGTGCTTTGTCCAAGGTAGAGGCGCTGGCCAGAACCTTGCTGCCGTCGGCCGAAATGACCTGGGCATAGATGTGCTGCGAAGAGCGATACACGCAGAGACGCACGGCTTCGAGCTCGTGCATTTTCAGGCGTGCTTTGCGAGCGCGACGCAGTCGAGTAACTTTTTTGTCGGTCATTTGCTATGCCCTACTTCTTCTTGGCTTCTTTACGGCGGACGACTTCGTCAGCGTAACGAACACCTTTGCCCTTATAAGGTTCAGGACGACGGAAGTCACGAATCTCCGCAGCGACCTGACCAACCAGTTGTTTGTCGACACCCTTGATCAGGATCTCGGTCTGGTTCGGGGTTTCAGCAACTACACCGTCCGGCAACTCATAGTCGATCGGATGGGAGAAGCCGAGAGCGAGGTTCAGCACCTGACCTTTGGCTTGCGCTTTGTAACCAACACCAACCAGCTGCAGCTTACGCTCGAAGCCAGTGCTAACACCGATCACCATATTGTTGACCAGGGCGCGAGTGGTACCGGCCATTGCACGAGTCTGCTGATCGCCATTGCGAGCAGCGAAACGCAGCTCACCAGCTTCTTGCAGGACTTCAACGGACGAGTGAACGTTCAGTTCGAGAGTGCCCTTGGCACCCTTTACCGAAAGCTGTTGGCCGGCGAGTTTGATCTCAACACCAGCGGGCAGCTTTACGGGGTTCTTAGCAACGCGAGACATGCTTATCCCCCCTTAGAACACTGTGCAAAGCACTTCGCCGCCGACACCGGCAGCGCGCGCAGCGCGGTCCGTCATCACACCCTTGTTGGTGGAGACGATGGATACACCGAGACCGCCACGAACTTTCGGCAGATCATCGACGGATTTGTATTGGCGAAGGCCTGGACGGCTAACGCGCTTAACTTCTTCGATAACCGGACGGCCTTCGAAGTATTTCAGCTCGATGGACAGCTGCGGCTTAACTTCACCGCTGATCTGATAACCCGCAATATAACCTTCGTCTTTCAAAACTTTGGCTACAGCCACCTTCAACGTGGAAGACGGCATGCTTACGACGGACTTTTCAGCCATCTGGGCATTACGGATACGAGTTAGCATGTCCGCTAACGGGTCCTGCATACTCATGGGCTAGACGCTCCTGATACAAAAAGAATTAGCCTTGCGGCTACAGTCGCTGAGAATTCTGGGAAAAATTGAACCCAGGCTCAGGCGAGCCGAGCATTCTAGAGACTGATCAAAAATGAATCAAGCCCCAAAGGGGCCTGATTCACAGATAAGACAAAGCCGGCACTAGGCCGGCTTTGTTTTTTACCAGCTGGCTTTAACCAGACCTGGTACATCACCACGCATTGCAGCTTCACGCAGCTTGATACGCGACAGACCGAACTTGCGATAAACGCCGTGCGGACGACCGGTAATGCGGCAGCGATTACGCAGGCGCGAAGCGCTGGCGTCACGCGGCTGCTTCTGCAGTGCAACCTGAGCTTCCCAACGCGCTTCCGGACTGGCGTTCAGATCGGCGATGGTAGCTTTCAGCTCGGCACGCTTCTTAGCGTACTTGGCTACCGTTTGCTGACGCTTCAGCTCGCGGTTTTTCATGCTGGTTTTGGCCATGATCCAACTCCAATCAGTTGCGGAACGGGAATTTGAAAGCACGCAGCAAGGCGCGACCTTCATCATCCGTACGGGCAGTGGTGGTCAGGGTAATGTCCAGACCACGCAGAGCATCGATCTTGTCGTAGTCGATTTCCGGGAAGATGATCTGCTCTTTAACGCCCATGCTGTAGTTGCCACGACCATCGAAGGACTTGGCATTCAGGCCGCGGAAGTCACGCACGCGCGGCAGGGAGATGGACAGCAGACGATCCAGGAACTCGTACATACGCTCACGGCGCAGAGTTACTTTAACGCCGATCGGCCAGCCCTCACGAACCTTGAAGCCTGCAATCGACTTACGGGCATGAGTCACAACGACTTTCTGACCGGTAATCTTTTCCAGGTCGGCAACAGCGTGCTCGATGATTTTCTTGTCACCGATTGCTTCGCCCAGGCCCATGTTAAGGGTGATCTTGGTGATACGCGGAACTTCCATCACGTTGGCAAGCTTAAGTTCTTCCTTAAGCTTGGGAGCGATTTCTTTCCGATAAATCTCTTTTAGTCGTGCCATGGTCTTCTACCTAGCAGTGTTCAAGCATCAACCGCTTTTTGGGTCGACTTGAAGACACGAATTTTTTTACCTTCTTCTACTTTGAAACCAACGCGATCAGCCTTGTTGGTTTCGCCATTGAAGATGGCCACGTTAGAAGCGTGCATTGGCGCTTCTTTCTCGACGATACCGCCCTGAACGCCCGACATCGGGTTCGGCTTGGTATGGCGCTTCACCAGGTTGATCCCACCAACGACCAAACGGTCGTCAGCGAGAACCTTGAGCACCTTGCCACGCTTACCTTTGTCTTTACCGGCGATCACGATGATCTCGTCGTCACGACGAATCTTTTGCATGTCGGATCTCCTTAGAGCACTTCAGGGGCGAGCGAGACGATCTTCATGAACTTCTCAGTACGAAGCTCACGAGTCACTGGCCCAAAAATACGAGTGCCAATTGGCTCTTGCTTGTTGTTCAGCAGAACAGCAGCGTTGCCATCAAAGCGAATGATCGAGCCATCAGGGCGACGAACGCCGTGACGAGTGCGGACTACAACAGCAGTCATCACTTGGCCTTTCTTCACTTTACCGCGCGGAATTGCTTCCTTAACGGTGACTTTGATGATGTCGCCGATGCCAGCATAACGGCGGTGCGAACCGCCCAGCACCTTGATACACATAACGCGACGAGCACCGCTGTTGTCAGCGACGTCGAGCATGGATTGAGTCTGAATCATATAATTTCTCCGACCCTTAGCCCTTAGACGTCCACTGCGCGTTCGAGGATCTCAACCAGCGCCCAAGACTTAGTCTTGGCAACGGGACGAGTTTCGCGAATGGAAACTTTGTCGCCGATCTTGCTCTGGTTGGTTTCGTCGTGTGCGTGCAGCTTGGTCGAACGCTTGACATATTTGCCGTAGATCGGGTGCTTAACGCGACGCTCGATCAATACGGTGATGGTCTTGTCCATCTTGTCGCTGACGACACGGCCGGTCAGCGTACGGACTGTTTTTTCGGCTTCAGCCATGATCACTTACCTGCCTGCTGGTTGAGCACAGTTTTCACACGAGCGATGTCGCGCTTAACTTGCGAGAGCAGGTGAGACTGCCCCAACTGGCCAGTTGCTTTCTGCATACGCAGATTGAACTGGTCGCGCAGCAGGCCGAGCAGTTGCTCGTTCAGCTGCTGTGCTGATTTTTCACGAAGTTCATTCGCCTTCATCACATCACCGTCCGCTTAACAAAAGTGGTGGCGAGTGGCAGCTTTGCAGCAGCCAGGGCGAAAGCCTCACGCGCCAACTCTTCGGAAACGCCTTCGATCTCATACAGGACTTTGCCTGGCTGGATCTGGGCTACCCAATATTCAACGCTACCCTTCCCTTTACCCATCCGCACTTCAAGAGGCTTCTTGGAGATCGGCTTGTCCGGGAAGACGCGAATCCAGATTTTCCCGCCACGCTTAACGTGACGAGTCAGAGCACGACGAGCGGACTCAATCTGACGGGCGGTGAGACGACCGCGGGCAACAGACTTCAGAGCAAATTCGCCGAAGCTGACTTTGCTACCGCGCTGAGCCAGACCACGGTTGTGGCCGGTCATCTGCTTACGGAACTTCGTACGCTTTGGTTGCAACATTTTGCGTACTCCTTACTTAGCAGCTTTTTTACGAGGCGCAGGCGCTTGGGGTTTCAGTTCTTCTTTAAGGCCACCAATAACTTCGCCTTTGAAGATCCAAACCTTGACACCGATCACACCGTAAGTGGTGTGCGCTTCGTACGTGGCATAGTCGATATCGGCACGCAGGGTGTGCAACGGCACACGACCTTCGCGATACCATTCGGTACGTGCAATTTCAGCACCGCCGAGACGACCGCTCACTTGGATTTTGATGCCCTTGGCACCAATGCGCATGGCGTTCTGTACAGCGCGTTTCATAGCGCGACGGAACATCACACGACGCTCCAGCTGCTGAGCTACGCTCTGCGCAACCAGCATACCGTCGAGCTCCGGCTTGCGGATCTCTTCGATATTGATGTGCACAGGCACACCCATTTGCTTGGTCAGGTCCTGACGCAGTTTCTCAACATCTTCACCTTTCTTACCGATAACGATACCGGGACGAGCGGTGTGGATGGTGATACGTGCGGTTTGAGCCGGACGAGCAATGTCGATACGGCTTACGGACGCGCTTTTTAGTTTGTCTTGGAGATACTCACGCACCTTCAGATCAGCGAACAAATAGTCCGCATAAGTCCGACCGCTGGCGTACCAGACGGAGGTGTGCTCCTTGACGATTCCCAGGCGAATGCCAATGGGATGTACTTTCTGACCCATCTGATCGACTCCGTTACTTGTCCGCAACCTTGACAGTGATATGGCAAGACCGCTTGACGATGCGATCAGCGCGGCCTTTGGCACGCGGCATGATGCGCTTCAGCGAACGCCCTTCGTTGACGAAAACAGTGCTGACCTTCAAGTCATCAACGTCTGCGCCTTCGTTGTGCTCGGCGTTGGCTACAGCCGACTCCAGCACTTTCTTGATGATCTCGGCGGCTTTCTTACTGCTGAAAGCCAGGAGGTTGAGCGCTTCGCCCACCTTCTTCCCACGAATCTGGTCGGCGACCAAGCGGGCTTTTTGGGCGGAGATGCGAGCGCCCGACAACTTAGCGGCTACTTCCATTTCCTAACCCCTTAACGCTTGGCTTTCTTGTCAGCCACGTGCCCACGATAGGTACGAGTGCCGGCAAATTCGCCCAGTTTGTGACCGACCATGTCTTCGTTCACGAGAACTGGGACATGTTGACGACCGTTATGTACAGCGATGGTCAGACCGACCATTTGTGGCAGGATCATCGAACGGCGCGACCAGGTTTTCACCGGTTTGCGATCATTCTTTTCCACCGCCACTTCGATCTTCTTCAGTAGGTGAAGATCAATAAAAGGACCTTTTTTCAGAGAACGTGGCACTGTCGTATCCCTCTATTTACTTGCGACGACGGACGATCATGTTGTCGGTGCGTTTGTTACCACGAGTCTTCGCGCCCTTCGTCGGGAAGCCCCATGGAGACACCGGATGACGACCACCAGAGGTACGACCTTCACCACCACCATGTGGGTGGTCAACCGGGTTCATGGCAACACCACGAACGGTTGGGCGAACGCCACGCCAGCGCTTGGCACCAGCTTTACCCAGCGAACGCAGGCTGTGCTCGGAGTTCGAGACTTCGCCGAGGGTCGCACGGCACTCGGCCAGTACTTTACGCATCTCACCGGAACGCAGACGCAGGGTCACGTAGACACCTTCACGCGCAATCAGCTGAGCCGAAGCACCAGCGGAACGAGCGATCTGAGCACCTTTACCCGGCTTCAGTTCGATACCGTGAACAGTGCTACCAACTGGAATGTTGCGCAGTTGCAGACTGTTGCCCGGCTTGATCGGAGCCATGATGCCAGCTACCAGCTGATCGCCAGCACTCACGCCTTTAGGGGCGATGATGTAGCGACGCTCGCCGTCTGCATACATCAGCAGAGCGATGTGTGCGGTACGGTTCGGATCGTATTCAATACGCTCGACAGTGGCTGGAATGCCATCTTTGTCGTTGCGACGGAAATCGACCAGACGGTAATGCTGCTTGTGGCCACCACCGATATGACGGGTGGTGATACGACCATTGTTGTTACGACCGCCAGTCTTCGACTTCTTCTCAAGCAGCGGAGCGTAAGGAGCGCCTTTATGCAGCTCCTGATTGACCACCTTGACCACAAAACGGCGGCCAGGGGAAGTCGGTTTGCATTTAACGATTGCCATGATGCACCCCTTCCTTACTCAGCACTGCTGGCGAAATCGAGATCTTGGCCTGGCTGAAGCGAGATGATCGCTTTCTTCCAGTCGTTACGCTTGCCCAGGCCGCGAGCGTTGCGCTTGGTCTTACCGAGAACATTCACGGTATTAACAGCAGCAACATTCACGCTGAACAGGCTTTCGACGGCCTTCTTGATTTCCAGCTTGGTTGCATCAGTTGCAACCTTGAAAACGAACTGACTTTTCTTGTCAGCGAGAACCGTGGCCTTCTCGGAGATGTGCGGGCCAAGCAGCACTTTAAATACGCGTTCCTGGTTCATCCCAGCAGCTCCTCGAATTTCTTCACGGCAGAAACGGTGACCAGCACCTTTTCATACGCGATCAGACTAACTGGATCGGAACCTTGCACGTCACGAACATCAACGTGTGGCAGGTTGCGAGCAGCCAGGTACAGATTCTCATCAATAGCATCGGACACGATCAGCACATCGGTCAGACCCATGCCATTCAATTTGCCCAACAGTTCTTTGGTCTTCGGAGCTTCAACGCTGAAGTCTTCGACGACGATCAAACGATCAGTACGAACCAGCTCGGCAAGAATCGAACGCAATGCAGCGCGATACATTTTCTTGTTCAGCTTTTGATCGTGATTCTGCGGACGAGCCGCGAAGGTCACACCACCGCCACGCCAGATCGGACCACGAGTGGTACCTGCACGAGCACGACCGGTACCCTTCTGACGCCACGGGCGCTTACCGCCACCGGATACGTCGGAACGAGTCTTCTGCTGCTTGCTGCCCTGACGGCCGCCGGCCATGTAGGCCACAACTGCTTGGTGAACCAGGGTCTCGTTGTATGCGCCGCCAAAAGTGGCTTCGGATACTTCGATTGCTTGAGCGCCATTTACATTTAATTGCATGTCAGCTTCCCCTTAACCGCGAGCCTTGGCCGCTGGACGTACAACCAGGTTGCCGCCAGTAGCGCCAGGAACAGCACCCTTGACCAGCAACAGATTGCGTTCAGCGTCAACCCGCACTACTTCCAGGGACTGCACGGTCACGCGCTCAGCGCCCATATGACCGGACATTTTTTTGCCCTTGAATACGCGACCCGGAGTCTGGCACTGGCCAATGGAACCCGGAACACGGTGGGACACGGAGTTACCGTGAGTGTTGTCTTGGCCGCGGAAGTTCCAACGCTTGATGGTACCGGCAAAGCCTTTACCTTTGGACTGACCGGTGACATCCACCAGTTGACCAGCTTGGAATATTTCAGCGTTGATCAGATCACCTGCCTGGTACTCGCCCTCTTCAAGACGGAATTCCATAACAGTACGACCTGCCGCGACGTTCGCCTTAGCGAAGTGACCGGCCTGAGCCTTGCTGACACGTGAAGCACGACGCTCGCCGACAGTGACTTGCACTGCACGATAGCCATCGGACTCTTCAGTTTTGAACTGGGTGACGCGATTCGGCTCGATCTCAATGACCGTAACCGGAATGGAGACACCTTCTTCGGTGAAAATACGGGTCATACCCGCTTTTCGACCGACTACACCAATAGTCATGTTGTAACCTCATGAGTGTACGGGGCTTTCACCCGCTATGGCCGCCCATTTCAGAGCGTTACACGACTAAAACCTAAAGCGGTCTTAGCCGAGGCTGATCTGCACTTCCACACCGGCCGCAAGATCAAGCTTCATCAGCGCGTCAACGGTTTTATCCGTTGGCTGGACGATGTCCAGAACACGCTTATGAGTACGGATCTCGAACTGATCACGCGCGTCTTTGTTGACGTGCGGTGAAGTCAGAACGGTGAACCGCTCTTTGCGGGTAGGCAGAGGAATAGGACCACGCACCTGAGCACCAGTACGTTTCGCGGTTTCCACGATTTCCTGGGTTGATTGATCGATCAGGCGATGGTCAAAAGCCTTCAACCGAATACGGATTTGTTGGTTTTGCATTTTGACCTCAGATTCCAAGCTGCTATTCCCAACGGACGCAATACGCCCGTTAAAAGGAGGCGTGATTCTATAGACGCCCCTAGCAGGTGTCAACCCAATAAAAAAAGCCCCCGCAAGCGGAGGCTTTTTCTTAAATCATCACTTACGCGATGATTTTGGCTACGACGCCAGCGCCGACGGTACGACCGCCTTCACGAATGGCGAAACGCAGGCCTTCTTCCATTGCGATGGTCTTGATCAGAGTGACAGTCATCTGGATGTTGTCACCTGGCATTACCATCTCAACGCCTTCCGGCAGTTCGCAGTTACCAGTTACGTCAGTCGTACGGAAGTAGAACTGAGGACGGTAGCCTTTGAAGAACGGAGTGTGGCGACCGCCTTCTTCTTTGCTCAACACGTACACTTCTGCAGTGAAAGTGGTGTGCGGCTTAACCGAACCTGGCTTGACCAGAACCTGGCCACGCTCTACGTCGTCACGCTTGGTGCCGCGCAGCAGAACGCCGCAGTTCTCGCCAGCACGACCTTCGTCGAGCAGCTTGCGGAACATCTCAACACCGGTACAGGTGGTCTTGGTGGTATCACGCAGACCAACGATCTCGATTTCTTCCTGGATCTTGACGATACCGCGCTCGATACGGCCAGTTACCACGGTGCCACGACCGGAGATCGAGAATACGTCTTCGATTGGCATCAGGAACGGCTTGTCGATTGCACGAACCGGCTCAGGGATGTAGCTGTCCAGAGTCTCAACCAACTTCTTGACGGCAGTGGTGCCCATCTCGTTGTCGTCTTGAC
>NZ_JBASFM010000004.1:0-117301 GCF_049653025.1 Pseudomonas sp.
GCCAACCGCGTGCACTGGCTGACCCAGGAAGACAACACCCAGGCGCGTCAGCTGTACGATCGCATCGCCAGCCGCTCGGGGTTTATCCAATACCGCCAGTTGTTCAGCTAAGCAGGAGTCCGCCATGCCCAGCACCGACCTGCAACACTGGCAAGCAGCCAGGACGCCGGATGCCGCCGTGTTGCACGGCAGCCGGGTGCGTCTGGAGCGACTCGACCCCGCGCGCCACGGCGGCGACCTCTGGCAGGCCTTGCACGGTGCGGATGCCGACCCGCACATGTGGACCTATATGGGCTACGGGCCGTTTGCCAGTCCCGCTGATTTCACCCAGTGGCTGAACAGCCTCGGCAATCCTGGCGACGCTGTGTTTTACACGGTCATCGCCAACAGCAGCGACCAGGCCCTCGGCCTGCTCAGTTACCTGAATATCTGCCCGGCCCATGGCAGCATCGAGATCGGCCA
The DNA here is from genome assembly GCF_049653025.1 of Pseudomonas sp. GTDB lineage: Bacteria > Pseudomonadota > Gammaproteobacteria > Pseudomonadales > Pseudomonadaceae > Aquipseudomonas. The sequence goes on from NZ_JBASFM010000004.1 coordinate 463, forward strand.
CGTCTGTTTTGGCCATGCCATGCAGCGCAGCACCCTGGCCAGCGAAACCATCTACCTGCTGGCCCGCTACGCCTTCGGACTCGGCAACCGCCGCCTGGAATGGAAATGCGACAACGCCAACCTGCGCTCCAAACGCGCCGCCGAACGCTTCGGTTTCACCTATGAGGGGCTGTTTCGCCAACACCTGATCCGCAAAGGTCGCAACCGCGACACCGCCTGGTTCTCCCTGCTCGACCATGAGTGGCCGGCCCAGCAACGGGCCTTCGAGCGCTGGCTGGCGGCGGACAACTTCACCGAACAAGGCCAGCAGCGCCAGCGCCTGCAAGACCTGCGCGAACACGCCTGAGCAAACAGCGCGGCAACTGACACGTCTTTAAATGGGCTAAAACCCTCTCAGCCGCTGCCTGTCCCCAGGGAGTAAAAATAGGTCCGTAGGAGCGGCTTCAGCCGCGAACTTTGCCTACATTTCCAGCGTGTTCGCGGCTAAAGCCGCTCCTACAAAAGCGCTCTCCCTTATCCAGCGCGGAACAAACACATCCTCAACATTGGCCACATTTATCCCCTACTGGCCATTCCTATCGTTCCCCGCCCGCCGCCACCCGGCCAACAATGCCGGCAGTCCCACGGTGCGAGAACAACAAGATGCTCACCTTCTACAGCGACAACCACCGCCTGCACCACGCCCAGGGCGAGATGCTCAACGGCGAACTGCAACCCTGTTTCGAGATGCCCGCCCGCGCCGACCATGTGCTGGCCCGCGTGCGTCAGCAAGACCTCGGCGAAGTGCGCGAGCCGCTGGATTTCGGCATGGCGCCGATTGCACGCATCCACACCGGCGATTACCTGGAGTTCCTGCAGAAAGCCTGGGCCGGCTGGGCCGCCCAGGGCAACACGGCCGATTTTCTCCCCGGCGTGTTCCCGGCCCGGCACCTGCGCGCCAAGCGCCCGGATGACCTGTACGGCCAGTACGGCTTCCACAGCTTCGACTGCTTCGCGCCAATCACCGCCGGCACCTGGCAGGCGGTGTACACCTCAGCCCAGGTCGCCCTCAGCGCCCAGCAGCAACTGGCGCAAGGCGCACATACGGCCTTTGCCCTGTGCCGTCCGCCAGGACACCACGCCAGCGCCGACGTGATGGGCGGCTACTGCTACCTGAACAATGCGGCGATCACCGCCCAGGCCTTTCTCGACCAGGGCGCCAAGCGCGTGGCCATCCTCGACGTCGACTACCATCACGGCAACGGCACCCAGTCGATCTTCTATGGCCGCGACGATGTGCTGGTGGCCAATATTCACGGCAGCCCGAGCTTCGAGTACCCGCACTTTCTCGGTTATGCCGACGAAACCGGCGAAGGCGCAGGCCTAGGCTGCAACCTCAATTTGCCACTGCCCGCCGGCAGCGCCTGGGACGTGTGGGGCGCGGCACTGGAAACCGTCTGCCAGCGCATCACCGCTTACGGCGCCGAAGTAATCGTGGTGTCGCTCGGCGTCGACACCTACATGAACGACCCGATCTCCAGCTTCAAGCTCGACAGCCCGGACTACCTGCGCATGGGCCAACGCATCGCCGCCCTCGGCAAACCGACCCTGTTCGTCATGGAAGGTGGTTACGCGGTGGCAGAAATCGGCATCAACGCCGTCAACGTACTCGAAGGCTTCCAGGGCGCCTGAGCGCGCCCCTAGATCATCAGGAGAACAACATGCACACGTTCAAGCACATCCTCGGCGCCGCCCTCTGCGGCAGCGCCCTGCTCGGCTCCATGGCTCAGGCCGCAGAGCGCGAGCTGAAGGTCTACAACTGGGCCGATTACATCCTGCCGTCAGTGCCGAAAGACTTTGCCGACAAGACCGGGATCAAACTGACCTGGGACATCTTCGACACCAACGAGTCCCTGGAGGCCAAGCTGCTCACCGGCAACTCCGGCTACGACCTGGTGGTGCCGACCAACACCTTCCTCGAAAACGAGATCAAGGCCGGCGTGTTCCAGCCTCTGGACAAGAGCAAGCTGCCCAACTGGCAGCACCTCAACCCAGAGCTGCTACAACTGATGAGCGCCAACGACCCCGGCAACCAGTACGCCGTGCCCTACATGTACGGCACCGTGCTGATCGGCTTCAACCCGGCCAAGGTCAAGGCCGTGCTCGGTGAGAATGCCCCGGTCGACAGCTGGGACCTGATCTTCAAGGAAGAGAACATCAGCAAGCTCAAGCAGTGTGGCGTAGCCATGCTCGATTCGCCCGGTGAAATTCTGCCGATTGCCCTGCACTACCTGGGCCTGGACCCCAACAGCACCAAGCCTGAGGACTACGAGAAAGCCAGCGCGTTGATGCTGAAAATCCGCCCCTACGTCTCCTACTTCAACTCCGCCAAGTACATGACCGATATCGCCAACGGTGACATCTGCGTGGCCATCGGCTACTCGGGCAGCTTCTACCAGTTCGCCAACCGCGCCAAGGAAGCCGGCAACGGCGTGGTGGTCGACTGGCGTCTACCGAAGGAAGGCGCGCCGCTGTGGTACGACTCCTTCGCCATCCCGAAAAGCGCGCAGAACGTCGCCGAGGCCCATGAATTCCTCAACAACCTGCTCGACCCGAAAGTCGTGGCACCGATCAGCGACTTCCTCGGCTACCCCAACCCGAACAAGGACGGCATGCCACTGGTGGGCGCGGAAATCCGCGACAACCCCGGCCTGACCCCGACCGCCGACGCGCAGAAAACCCTCTACGTGCTGCAACCGCTGCCGCAGAAGATCGAACGCGTACGTACGCGGGTATGGAACACCATCAAGTCAGGCACCTGATCGCCCGCTAGCACCCAGGAAAGCGTTCGGTTTTCCGAATGCAACGCCACTGAATAATCGCCCAGCCGAACGGCTGGGCGTTTTTCATTCTCCACACTTTATAATTTACTGATTAATTTCAATAACTTACGCAATAAATAAAACCCTCGATGGCCTGGCATACATCCTGCTCCCTGTACTGGCAGGAATGCGATAGCTCTTCCAAGCCAGCGGCGCAGCCGCTCATAAGAACAACATCGAGGAACTGATTCATGCGTATTGTCCCCCGTGTACTGAGCGCGGCCATTGCCGCCGCCCTGATCGCCAGCCCGGTATTCGCCACAGAACTGACCGGCACCCTGAAGAAGATCAAAGAATCCGGCACCATCACCCTGGGCCACCGCGACGCCTCCATCCCCTTCTCCTATTTCGGCGACAACCCACAGCAACCCGTGGGCTACTCCCACGACCTGCAGCTGAAAGTGGTTGACGCGATCAAGCAGCAACTGGGCATGCCGGAGCTCAAGGTGCGCTACAACCTGGTCACCTCGCAGACCCGTATTCCGCTGGTGCAGAACGGCACCGTCGACCTGGAGTGCGGCTCCACCACTAACAATATCGAGCGTCAGCGCCAGGTAGACTTCTCCGTCGGCATCTTCGAAGTCGGCACCCGCCTGCTGACCAAGAAGACCTCGGGGGTCAACGACTTCCCTGACCTCAAGGGCAAGAACGTGGTGACCACCGCCGGCACCACCTCCGAGCGCCTGCTGAAAATCATGAACGCCGAGAAAAAGATGGGCATGAACATCATCTCGGCCAAGGACCATGGCGAGTCGTTCCTGATGCTCGAATCCGGCCGCGCGCTGGCCTTTATGATGGACGACGCCCTGCTCTACGGCGAAATGGCCAAGGCCAAGCAGCCGGCTGACTGGGTGGTGGTCGGCGAACCGCAGTCCTACGAGATCTACGGCTGCATGGTGCGCAAGGGCGACGAAGGCTTTAAGCAAGTCGTCGACGGCGCCATCAGCGCGGCGTTCGCCTCGGGTGAGGTCAACGACATCTACGCCAAGTGGTTTATGCAGCCCGTGCCGCCGAAGAACCTCAACCTCAACTTCCCCATGAGCGACGAGCTGAAAAAGCTGATCGCCAACCCGACCGACAAATCTGCCGAGCAGATCTGACCCGGACCTGCCGCGGCTTCACAAGAGCTGCGGCAGCAATCGTAGGGCGAATGCAGTCACCCCACGCGGGTGATACCCGCCCTACGGTTCTTTCTCCTGATGGATACGGGGCACAGCCGCTACCCGCGGCTGGAGCACGCTGCTGCGCGCTCGGCCCCCTCCAACCCAAGCTTTAGCAACACGGGGGTTCACCCGCATGAATTACAACTGGGACTGGGGCATCTTCTTCAAGTCCACCGGCATCGGCAGCGAGATCTACCTGGACTGGTTCCTCACCGGCCTGGGCTGGACCATCGCCATCGCCGTCGTCGGCTGGATCATCGCCCTGGCGCTGGGCTCGCTGCTCGGCGTCATGCGTACGGTGCCGAACCGCTGGATCTCCGGCATCGCCACCGCCTACGTGGAAATCTTCCGCAACGTACCGCTGCTGGTGCAGCTGTTTCTCTGGTACTTCCTGGTGCCGGACCTGCTGCCCGAGCCGCTGGAAATCTGGTTCAAACAGGACTTGAACCCTGCCACCTCGGCTTATCTATCGGTGGTGGTGTGTCTTGGCCTGTTTACCGCCGCGCGGGTCTGCGAGCAGGTGCGCACCGGCATCCAGGCGCTGCCCAAGGGTCAGGCGTCCGCCGCCTACGCCATGGGTTTCAAGCTGCCGCAGATCTACACCTATGTGCTGCTGCCGCAGGCTTACCGAATCATTATTCCGCCGCTCACCAGCGAGTTTCTCAACATCTTTAAGAACTCCTCGGTGGCCTCGCTGATCGGCCTGATGGAGCTGCTGGCACAAACCAAGCAGACCGCCGAGTTCAGCGCCAACCTGTTCGAAGCCTTCACCCTGGCCACGCTGATCTACTTCACCCTGAACATGAGCCTGATGCTGCTGATGCGCCTGGTCGAGAAGAAAGTGGCTGTGCCTGGGCTGATTGCCGTGGGAGCTAAATGATGGATTTCAGTGCAATCATTCCCGCCCTGCCGGGCCTGTGGGATGGCCTGTTGATGACCCTGCAGCTGATGGTCATGGGCGTGTTCGGCGGCGTGGTGCTCGGCACCCTGCTGGCGCTGATGCGCCTGTCGCCTAACGCGCTGCTGGCGAATTTCGCCGCCACCTACGTCAACTATTTCCGCTCGATCCCGCTGCTGCTGGTGATCACCTGGTTCTACTTTGCGGTGCCGTTCCTGCTGCGCTGGATCACCGGCGAAGACACGCCGATTGGGGCCTTCACTTCGTGCCTGGTGGCCTTTGTGATGTTCGAGGCAGCGTACTTCTGCGAAATCGTCCGCGCCGGCATTCAGGCCATTCCCCGTGGCCAGATGGGTGCCGCGCAGGCGCTGGGGATGAACTACGGGCAGAGCATGCGCCTGATCATCCTGCCGCAGGCGTTCCGCAAGATGACCCCGCTGCTGCTGCAGCAGAGCATCATCCTGTTCCAGGATACCTCGCTGGTTTACACCGTCGGCCTGATGGACTTCCTCAACGCCGCCCGTTCGCGTGGCGACATCATCGGCCAGCCCCATGAATTCCTGATCTTCGCCGGTCTGGTGTACTTCCTCATCAGCTTCTCCGCCTCGTTGCTGGTCAAGCATCTGCAAAAAAGGTTAGCCGTATGATTTCGATCAAGAACGTCAACAAGTGGTACGGAAACTTCCAGGTGCTGACCGACTGCAGCACTGAAGTGAAGAAGGGTGAAGTGGTGGTGGTGTGCGGCCCATCGGGCTCTGGCAAATCCACCCTGATCAAGTGCGTCAACGCCCTGGAGCCGTTCCAGAAGGGCGACATCGTGGTCGACGGTACCTCGATTGCCGACCCGAAGACCAACCTGCCCACGCTGCGTTCGCGGGTCGGCATGGTGTTCCAGCACTTCGAGCTGTTCCCGCACCTCTCCATCACCGAGAACCTGACTATCGCGCAGGTCAAGGTGCTCGGCCGCAGCAAGGCCGAAGCCACCGAGAAGGGCCTCAAGCTGCTGGAGCGTGTCGGCCTGTCGGCGCATGCGCACAAGCACCCCGGCCAACTCTCCGGCGGCCAGCAGCAGCGCGTGGCGATTGCCCGCGCGCTGGCGATGGACCCGGTGGTGATGCTGTTCGACGAACCGACCTCGGCGCTCGACCCGGAAATGGTCAACGAGGTGCTGGATGTGATGGTGCAGCTGGCCCAGGAAGGCATGACCATGATGTGCGTAACCCACGAGATGGGCTTTGCGCGCAAGGTCGCCGACCGGGTGATCTTTATGGACGCCGGGCAGATCGTCGAAGACTGCCCCAAGGAAGAGTTCTTCGGCGATGTCAGCGCCCGCTCCGAGCGCGCCCAGCAATTCCTGGCGAAGATCCTACAGCACTAGGGACCAGGCCGCTGAGCGCTTGTGGGAGGCGCTTCAGCGGCGATTGACCGGCCCAGGCTGCAACAGCATCGCGGCTAAAGCCCCTCCCACGGATTGCCCACCCGCAACTACCCAGCCAGGGAGGACTGTGATGCAATGCCCCACCGCCTTTCCTCGCGCCGTGCCGCCTGCCCTGACCGTGAAACCGCGCCTCGCTCGTCTGCTGCTGTTGATTCTATTGCTGCTCCTGCTGGTGCTCGGCTGCGGTTACGCCGGCTATCACCTCAGCGAACGCAGTGGCATCCGTGACCTGGCCGAGAGTGGCGAGCGCCAGCTGGAACTCAACGCCCGCGCGGTGGAAAGCGAGATCACCAAATACACCTACCTGCCCAGTCTGCTGGAGCTGGAATACAACGTCGGCCGCCTGCTGCAGACCCCCACCACCTACCGCCGGCAACTGGTCAACGATTACCTCGAAGGCCTCAACCAGCGCAGCGGCAGCCTGGCCATCTACGTGCTCGACACCAACGGGCGGGTACTGGCCACCAGCAACTGGCGCGAGCCGAGCAGTTACCTCGGAGAAGACCTGTCGTTCCGCGCCTATTTTCAGGATGCCATCGAGGGCAAACCGGGGCGCTTCTACGGCATCGGCAGCACCACCGGCGAGCCCGGTTACTACCTGGCCCATGGCCTGAAAAGCGGCGAGCGGATTATCGGCGTGGCCGTGGTCAAGGTGCGCCTGGACAGCCTGGAGCAGCGTTGGCAGCGCGCCCGCCTGCAAGCCTATGTCAGCGATGAGAACGGCATCATCATCCTTTCCAGCAATCCCAGCCGCCGACTCAAGGCCGTGCGTCAGTTAGGCCCGAACACCCGTGAGCGCCTGGCGCGCAGCCTGCAATACCACTGGTGGGCACTGGAAGAACTGCAGCCGCTGACGCGCCGGACCCTCGGCGATGGCATCGAACAGGTCAGCTTCGCCGCCGACCAGACCGATGAGCCGGACGCCGGGCCGATCACTTACCTGGCGCAGACCCGCCCGTTGGATGACACGCCCTGGCACCTGACCTTGCTCACCCCGCTTCAGGATCAGCGCAGCGCCGCTCTCAGCCACGCCATGCTGGCCGCCGTGGCCTGCGCCCTGCTGATCTTCCTTGGCCTGGCGTTGAACCAGCGGCGCAAGGTAATCGCCACCCGCCTGGCGGCGCGCGAAGCGCTGGAGCAAGCCAATAACGAACTGGAGCGCAAGATCGCCGAACGCACCGCCGACCTGCAGGCCAGCAACCAGCGTCTGCAGGCCGAAGTGCGCGAACGCCAGCAGGCGGAAACCACCCTGCGCCAGGCCCAGGATGAGCTGGTGCAGGCCGGCAAGCTGGCGGTGATCGGGCAGATGTCCACCAGCATCGCCCATGAACTCAACCAACCCTTGGCAGCGCTGCGCACCCTGTCCGGCAATACCGTGCGTTTCCTCCAGCGCGGTGCGTTGGATGTGGCCAGCAGCAACCTGAAAACCATCGGCGAACTGGTCGACCGCATGGGCAAGATCACCGCCAGCCTGCGCGCCTTTGCTCGGCGCAGTGGCGACCAGGGCGAAGCCAGCCTGGACCAGGCGGTGGATGCCGCCCTGCTGCTGTTGCAGGGCCACCCCGGACATGACGCCCTGCAGCTGCACCGCGACTATCCACAGGGCGAGGCGGACGTGCGCCTGGCCATCGAGCAAACGCGCCTGGAACAGATTCTGGTCAACCTGATCGCCAATGCCCTGGATGCCATGAGCGAACAGCCCGACCGTCAGCTCTGGCTCAGCGGCCGCGATGACGGCGAGCGCTACCTGCTGAATGTGCGCGACAACGGCCCCGGTATCGCCGCCGATGTGCGCGAGCACCTGTTCGAACCCTTCTTCACCACCAAGCCCGGCGAGAAAGGCCTCGGCCTGGGCCTGACGCTGTCCGCCAGCCTGGCTGCTGCCGCTGCCGGCAGCCTGACCGTGCAACACCCGGAAAGCGGCGGCACCGCCTTCGAACTCAACCTGCCCAAAGCCGTCATCCGCCAGGAGAACCCGCCCCATGAGTGAGCCGCTGAGCGTTCTGATAGTCGAGGATGACCCCCACGTGCTGCTCGGTTGCCAGCAGGCGCTGGCCCTGGAGGATATTGCCAGCGTCGGCGTGGCCAGCGCCGAGGAAGCCCTGCAACGCATCAGCGCGGACTTTGCCGGCATCGTCATCAGCGACATCCGCCTGCCCGGCATCGACGGCCTGCAACTGCTGACCCGCCTCAAGCAGCGCGACCCCAGCCTGCCGGTGGTGCTGATCACCGGCCACGGCGATATCGACATGGCGGTCAACGCCATGCGTGACGGCGCTTACGACTTTATGGAGAAACCCTTCTCCCCGGAGCGCCTGGTGGATGTGGTACGCCGCGCCCTGGAGCAACGCAGCCTGGCCCGCGAAGTGACGGCCCTGCGCCGCCAGCTGGCCGGTCGCCAGGCCCTGGAACAGCGCCTGATTGGCCATTCCGCCGCCATGCAGCAGCTGCGCGAGTTGATCGCCAACGTCGCCGACACCGGCGCAAATGTGCTGATCGAAGGCGAAACCGGCACCGGCAAGGAATTGGTGGCGCGCTGCCTGCACGACTTCAGCCGGCGTCAGGCCAAGCCCTTCGTCGCACTCAACTGCGGTGGCCTGCCGGAGAATCTGTTCGAAAGCGAGATCTTCGGCCACGAGGCGCATGCCTTTACCGGCGCGAGCAAACGACGGATCGGCAAGATCGAGCACGCCAACGGCGGCACGCTGTTTCTCGACGAGGTCGAGAGCATGCCGCTGAACCTGCAGATCAAGCTGCTGCGGGTGCTGCAGGAGCACAGCCTGGAACGCCTCGGCTCGAACCAGAGCGTGGCGGTGGACTGCCGGGTGATCGCCGCGACCAAGGCCGACCTGGAGCAACAAGGCAAGGCCGGGCAGTTTCGCAGCGACCTCTACTACCGGCTCAACGTGGTGAGCCTGGCGCTGCCACCGCTGCGCGAACGGCGTGAAGACATCGCCCTGCTGTTCGAGCATTTCCTCCAGTTGGCCGCGCTGCGCTTCGACCGGGTCGCCCCCGAACTGGACCGGCAGACCCTGAGCCGCCTGATGAGCCACGACTGGCCAGGCAATGTGCGCGAGCTGCGCAACGTCGCCGAGCGTTTCGCCCTCGGCCTGCCGGTGTTCAAGGGCAGCGAACTGAGCAGCGCCAGCAGCCCGAGCTTCGCCGAGACGGTCGAGGCCTTCGAACGCAACCTGCTCAGCGACACCCTCGGCCGCCACGCCGGCAACCTCAGCCAGGCCGCCCAGGCCCTGGGCATGGCCAAGACCACGCTGTTCGACAAGGTAAAGAAATACGGCCTGCAATAGGCCACGCCGATGGGTTAGGCCTCACCTGCTCCGGTGCCGGCTTCCAGCTTGCGCCACAGCAGGCGCACCGCCGCCTTGCGCACCAGGGCGCAGCGGTACAGGCGGATTTCCAACGGCGCTTGCCACTGCTCATCGCCGCACACCACCAGCTCGCCGCGAGCCAGTTCGGCGGTTACGCTCAACCGTGGCACCCAGGCTACGCCCATGCCCTGCAGGGCCATGCTTTTCAGGCTGTCGGCCATCGCCGTTTCGTACACCGTGGTCGAACGCAGCGCGCGCTGGCGCAGCAGCAGGTTGACCGAGCGACCGAGAAAGGCCCCGGCGCTGTAGGCCAAGAGCGGCACACTCTGCCCGCTGTTGAGGTCGAACAGCGGCTGGCCATCCTCATCGACCGCGCACACCGGCAGCATCTCGGTGCGGCCCAGGTGCAGCGAGGGGAAGATGTCCGGGTCCATCTGCAGTGCGGCATCCGGGTCGTAATAGGCCAGGATCAGGTCGCAAGCGCCTTCGCGCAGCGCATGCACCGCCTCGCCGACGTTGGTCGCCACCAGCCGCGTGTTCAGCGGCAAGCCTTCGCGGCGCAGGCGCGCCATCCATTGCGGAAAGAAGCCCAGGGTCAGCGAGTGCGCGGCGGCAATCTGCAGCACTTCGCCCTGCTGACCTTCGAGGTTATGCAGATGGCGCACCACCTCGCCGAGCTGCTCGACCATGCTGCGGGCGGTGACCAGAAACAGCTGGCCGGATTCGGTCAGCTCCACCGGGGTACAGGCGCGGTTGACCAGGGTCAGGCCGAGCATGTTCTCCAGGCTGCGAATGCGCCGGCTGAACGCTGGCTGGGTGACGAAGCGCTTTTGCGCCGCCTGGGAAAAGCTGCGAGTGGCGGCCAGGGTGACAAAGTCCTCCAGCCATTTGCTTTCCAGATTCATCGGGCCCCCTGGGCAAAACACGTTTGAAATTGTGCACGCGCGACATTTATAGCGAGTCACCGCGACATTATGCCGATTGTGCATACCATAGCCGCTAACAGCATTGGCCGACAAACGGCAGGAGGCCTAGATTATTGGGCATCGCGGCACTAAGCCGTCTTACCCCGAGAACAAGACCATCATGTCCCCTGTTGCATCATCGCGCATCGAAAAAGACCTGCTCGGCACCCTCGAAGTCCCTTCCGAGGCCTATTACGGCATCCAGACCCTGCGAGCCGTGCAGAATTTTCGTCTCTCCGGCGTGACGCTGTCGCATTACCCGAAACTGGTGATCGCCCTGGCGATGGTCAAACAGGCCGCCGCCGACGCCAACCGCGAGCTGGGCCATCTGTCCGCCGCCAAGCACACCGCGATCAGCACTGCCTGCGCCCGCATCATCCAGGGTGAGTTCCACGAGCAGTTCGTGGTCGACATGATCCAGGGCGGTGCCGGCACCTCGACCAACATGAACGCCAACGAGGTGATCGCCAACATCGCCCTCGAGGCCATGGGCCACGAGAAAGGCGAGTACCAGTACCTGCACCCGAACAACGACGTGAACATGGCGCAGTCGACCAACGACGCCTACCCGAGCGCCATCCGCGTCGGCCTGTTGCTGGGCCACGACAGCCTGCTCAATGCCCTCGACAAGCTGATCCAGTCGCTGGCTTCCAAGGGCCTGGAGTTTGGCCACGTGCTGAAGATGGGCCGCACCCAGCTGCAGGACGCCGTGCCGATGACCCTCGGCCAGGAATTCCGCGCCTTCGCCACCACCCTCGGTGAAGACCTGCAGCACCTGAAGATGCTCGCCCCGGCCCTGCTCACCGAAGTCAACCTGGGCGGCACCGCGATCGGCACCGGGATCAACGCCGATCCGAAATATCAGCTGCTGGCGGTCGAGCGCCTGGCGATTATCAGCGGTCACCCGGTCAAGCCGGCGGCTGACCTGATCGAAGCCACCTCGGACATGGGCGCCTTCGTGCTGTTCTCCGGCATGCTCAAGCGCACCGCGGTCAAGCTGTCGAAGATGTGCAACGACCTGCGCCTGCTCTCCAGCGGCCCACGTACCGGCATCAATGAAATCAACCTGCCGGCGCGTCAGCCGGGCAGCTCGATCATGCCGGGCAAGGTCAATCCGGTGATCCCGGAAGCAGTCAACCAGGTGGCCTTCGAAGTGATCGGCAACGACCTGGCCCTGACCCTCGCCGCCGAAGCCGGCCAGCTGCAGCTGAACGTGATGGAGCCGCTGATCGCCTACAAGATCCTCGACTCGATCCGCCTGCTGACCCGCGCCATGGATATGCTGCGCGAGCTGTGCATCGACGGCATCAGCGCCAACGAGCAGCGCTGCCGCGAGCTGATGGAAAACTCCATCGGCCTGATCACCGCACTCAACCCCTATATCGGCTACGAGAACGCCACGCGCATCGCCAAGGTGGCGCTGGAAACCGGCCGCGGCGTGCTGGAGCTGGTGCGTGAAGAGAAGCTGCTGGACGACGCCACCCTGGCCGACATCCTCCGCCCGGAGAACATGATCGCCCCGCGCCTGGTGCCGCTGACCTTGTAATTAAAGAACCTGTTTACGATCTCGCGAGCTAGAGCCCTGCAAGGCACTACGTAGTAACAGCCTCCGGCTGGTCAAACGGCGAGGAAGCGGAGTTTACGTACTGTAAATGAGCGTTCCGAGCCTGTTTTTAACGCAGCAGGGCCGACGCGCAGCAGATCGTAAGCAGGTTCTGATACATCGACCAGGAGGCCCCCCGCCTCCTTTCCTTCAGGGATGGCTGCGGCCATCCCTTTTTTTGCCTGGGGTAAACGCTGCCCTGCACACGCGATAAATCGTCAAATTGCAGTCAACAGGCTGTAACAGCGCAACCCCATAGTGCGCCGCACCTTAATTATAAGAACGGCGGTATTTATGCCTTTTGCCACTGCACGGTTTCGCCCACTCCCTCTGGTCCTGGCCTTGCAGGCTGCCATCTGTGGCGTCAGCCAGGCGGCTGATTTCAACGTCGGCAGCGGCAGCACCGATACCACGGCGAAGACCCTGACCAGCGGCAACACCGGCAGCGTGGCCAGCGGCGGCACCCTGCAGGCGGGTGGCAGCGCCACCAATATCAGCATCACCGGCACCAGCGGCAGCGTGACCCTGAATAACCAGGGCAACATCGCCAACAGCGGCACCGGCCGGGCGGTCGACAACAACACCGACGGCGTTGCCATCGTTATCAACAACGACGGCAGCATCTCGACGGTGAACGGCGACGCCATACGCCTGAACAAGGCCAACTCGTCGCTGATCGTCAACAACAACGGCAGCATCGCCGTCACCGGCAGCGGCACCAGCGGTGGCCAGGCCCTCGACCTGCGCGGGGCCAACGGCACCGGCAGCAAGGTGATCAACAACGGCTCGGCCAGCAACAGCAGCGCGCGCATCGAATCGAGCAACGACGATGCACTGCGCCCGGGCAGTAACACCACCATCAATAACTACGGCAGCATCACCAGCACCGGCGTGGTTAACACCAAATGCCCGGACAACTTGAAGAGCCGTTGTGAACCCGCCAGCGGCGGCAAAGCCGCGAGCGCGAATGATGCGATCGACTCCGAGAAGGCCGTCACCGTAAACAACTGGGGTAGCATTGTCGGCCCGCGCCACGGCCTGACCTCGGATGCCGGCGTGACCCTGAGCAACTACGCCAGCGGCCAGATCATCGGCCACAACGGCTCCGGCGTCGGCAGCGATGGTGTCGGCTCGGTGATCAACCACGGTCTGATCAGCGGCCGCTACGCTGGCGCAGGGAACGCCTTCGACCACTTCGGCGACGGCACCACCAGCAACAATGGCGACGGTGACGGCGTCGATATCGACGGCATCGCCAGCATCAGCAACTACGGCCGCATCGAAGGCCTGGGCGCGGGCGGCGTCGACTCCGGCGGCTACCCGAACGGGGCGGATGGCATCGCGGCCGGCGGCGGCACGATCACTAACCATGCCGGCGCGTCGGTCTTCGGCCAATCCAAGGGCATCCTGATCGACGACGGGGCCAACGGCAGCGCGGTTGCCAGCGGGCGCGGCACAGCGACCGCCGTGGGCGGCGCGGCGAGCATCAGCAACGCCGGCAGCATTATCGGCGCTAACAGCACCGCCATCGGCCTGGTCGGCGACTTTGCCGACAGCCTCAGCAACCTCAGTGGCGGGGTGATTCGCGGCGGCCTGCACTCCATGCGCGTCGACCAGCTCGGCAGCAGCAGCGCCGCCGCCGCGGTGCAGATGGGTGCGGGCAACGACAGCCTGAGCAACCAGGGCCTGATCGAGGGCCTCAATGGCCTCGCCGTGGACCTGGGGACGGGCGACGACCAGCTAACAGTGCTCAGCGGCGGCCGCTTTATCGGCCTGGTGGACGGCGGTGCCGGTCACGACAGCCTGTCCCTCGAAGGTGCCCTGGGCGGCAGCTTCGGCAATAGCCAGAACCTGGAAACCCTGGAAGTGCGCAGCGGTGCCTGGACAGTCAGCAGCACGGATTTCAGCGCCGGTGGCGCGGTGCTCAGCGGTGCCGAGCTGATCAACCAGGGCGCAATTGGCGGCACCCTACGGGTCAACTCCGGCGGCACCTACAGCGGTGGCGGTCGCCTGCACAACCTGCAACTGGACGCCGGCTCGACCCTGGCCTTCGCCGTGGCCGCCAATGGCAACCACAGCCCGGTACTGGCCGATGGCACGGCGCAGATTGGCGGCGCGCACCTGGCGATTCGCGCCGGGGCCGGCGACCACTCGCTGCAACGCGAATACCGCGTATTGAGTGCCAGCAGCGTCAGTGGCGAGTTCGCCAGCGTCAGCAGCAACTTCGCCTTCCTCACCCCGACCCTGCGCTACAGCGCAGGTGCCGTGGACCTGGAGCTGAAACGCAACGACGTCAGCCTGGCCTCGGTAGCCAACAGCAGCAGCGCCGCCAATGTCGCCGGGCAGATTGACGAGAGCAGCAGCCCGGCGCTGTACAACGCACTGATCACCAGCAACAGCGCCACCGCCAGCCAGGCCCTGGAACAATTGGCCGGTTCCGCCAACGCCAGCATGGCCAGCGCCACCCTGGCCGGGGCCAGCCAGGTCGGCGGCGCCATGCAGGGCGCGATGGCCCAGCTCGGTGGTTTCAGTAACAGCCTGCAAGCCTCGATCTTGCGCGAGGATGGCCCGCAACTGGTGGCCACCGGCGTGCCCAGCAGCGCGCGCAACCTGCATGACCCGCAAGCCGCCGGCCGTCTCTGGGTGCAAGGCCTCGGCAGCCATGGCCGGGTCGATGGCGAGGACGGCGGCAGCGACGTCACCCAGGACAGCCTCGGCAGCCTGCTGGGGGCCGACTGGGCACTGAATCCGGAGTGGCGTCTGGGCCTGCTCGGCGGCTATTCGCGCGCCGACGTGGATGCCGGCAACGGTGCCTCCGGGGATATCGACAGCCTGCACCTCGGTGCCTATGCCCTGCGCCAGAGCGGCCCACTGGCCCTGCGCCTGGGCGCGGCGTACAGCCGGCATGACGGCCAGAGCAAACGCCGGGTCGAGTTCAACGGTTTCAGCGATACCCCGCGCGGTGACTACGATGCCGACAGCCAGCAGGCCTTCGCCGAGCTGGGCTACCAGCTCGCCAGCGGCCCCCTGCTCGCGGAACCCTTCGCCAACCTCGGCTACCAGCGCTACAGCCGCAATGCCTACAACGAAAAAGGCGGCACGGCCGCGCTCAGTGTGGAGTCGCAGGAGCAGGACAACCTCAGCAGCACCTTCGGCGTGCGCGTCGCCCACCTGGGCCAGCTCGGCAACGGCATGAGCGTCACCCCGCGCATGAGCCTCGGCTGGCGGCATACCTTCGGCGACCTCGACAGCAGCACCCAGCAGGCCTTCCTCTCCGGTGGCAGCGCCTTCAGCGCCACCGGCAGCGCCATGGACCGCAACAGCCTGCTGCTGGAAGCCGGCGTCGATGTCGGCATCAGTGCGACGCAGAGCCTCGGCCTGGGCTATAGCGGCGAGCTGGGCGACAACGCGCAGAACCATGGCCTGATCGCGCAGTGGCAACTGGGGTTCTAATGGGCCGGGCGGGGCCGCTATAGCCGCCAGGTCTGGCGCAGTGCCTGCAAGGCCTCGGCGATGCGCGCCTCCGGTACTGCGGCGAAGCCCAGCACCAGCCCGGCGCGCTGGTCTTCGGCTTCGCTACTGTCGGCCAGCCAGTAGCCGCTAAGGGCGGTCATCTCCACCCCGACCTCGGCCGCGGCCGCGACCAGCTCGCGCTCGCGCGCCAGGCTGTCGACCCGTACGCACAGGTGCAGGCCGGCCTCCACCACCGGCAACGGCGCGCAGCCGGGAATGTTTGGCGGCCAGCCGGCCAACAGGGCATCGCGGCGACTGCGGGCGGCGCTGCGCATGCGTCTGATATGCCGCTGGAAGTAGCCGGCGGCAATAAATTCGGCCATCACCGCCTGGCTGCCGATCTCCGAGTGGCGCATATCCAGGGCGCGGCGACGGGCGAAGGACTCGACCAGGGCCGGCGGCAGCACCAGATAACCCAGGCGCAGCGCCGGGAAGGCGATCTTGCAGAAGGTGCCGACGTAGAGCACCCGGCCCTGGCGGTCGAGGGCGGCCAGTGGGGCCAGGGGCGTGCCGCTGTAGCGGTACTCGCCGTCATAGTCGTCCTCGACTATCCAGCTGTCGTGGCGCTCGGCCCAATCCAGCAGCTCCAGGCGCCGCGCCAGCGACAGGGTGACGCCCGTCGGGTACTGGTGCGAAGGCGTGACATAGGCCAGGCGGCAATCTCCGGCGCGCTCCAGCGCCGCCGTGTCCAACCCCTCGCCATCCACGCCGATACCCAGCAGCTGCGCGCCGGCCACGGCGAAGGCATGGCCGGCGGCGCGATAACCGGGGTTCTCGATGGCCACCCGGTCACCCGCCTCGACCAACAGTTGTGCACACAGGCTGATGGCCTGCTGCGCGCCGCAGGTCACCAGGATCTGCGCCGGATCGCAGTGCAGGCCGCGGCTGTTGCGCAGGTAGGCGGCGATCAGCTCGCGCAGCTGCGCGTCGCCGGCCGGGTCGCCATAGCCCAGGCGCGCCGCCGAGGGCTTGCGCCAGAAGCGCGCATTGAGCCGCGCCCAGGTCTCGAAGGGAAACAGGTCGAAGGCCGGCACGCCGACACGAAAGGCCCGCGGCGCGCCTTCCAGTGGCTCGACCAGATGGTGCCGCGCCAGAAGCTGCATGGCCTGGCTGCTAGGTGCCAGGGTCGCGGCGGCAGGCGGCGCGCGCACCACCCCAGCCAGCTCGGCGACATAGGTGCCGGCCCCGACGCGGCCCTCCACATAGCCCTCGGCATACAACTGGTCGAAGGCGCGGGTCACGGTATTGCGGGAAATCCCCAGCAGAGCGGCGAGGTCGCGACTGGCCGGCAGCCGGGTGCCGCCTGCCAGGCGGCCATCGAGAATGCGCTCGCGCAGGGCCTGGTACAGCTGGCGCGCCAGGCCCTGGGCCGGGTCGAGGTGGATACCGGAGAGGTCGACGGGGAGCGGCGCAGGCAGCGGCATGGATTGGCCCTATAAAAGTCGCAAGAAGTGGATCTTACAACAGACCAATCTTCTGCCTAGCATGGCCCCATCACGCCAGACCCCGTTTCGGAGAAGCCGCCATGTATAGCCCCACCGCCTTCCGCCAGGACGACCTCACCGAGTTGCATCGGCAGATCCTCGACTGCCGCCTGGCCACTGTGGTCAGCCAGGGCGCGAGCGGCCTGCAGGCCAGCCACCTGCCGCTGCTGCTGGAGCCTGGCGAAGGCCAGTACGGCACCCTCTACGGTCACTTCGCCCGGGCCAATCCGCAGTGGCGCGACCTGGCGGGCGGTGCCGAGGCGCTGGTGATCTTCCAGGGCCCCGAGGCCTATATCAGCCCCAGCTGGTACCCGGCCAAGGCCGAGCACGCCAAGGTGGTACCGACCTGGAACTATATCGCCGTGCATGCCCAAGGCCGCGCCGAAGTATTCGAGGATGGCGAGCGCCTGCTGCAGCTGGTCAGCCGTCTGAGCGACCGCCATGAGGCCGGCCGCCCACAGCCCTGGGCTGTCAGCGAGGCACCCCGCGACTACATTGACAGCATGCTGCGCGCCATCGTCGGCTTCGCCCTGCCCATCGAGCGCCTGCAAGGTAAATGGAAACTCGGACAGAACCGCAGCGCCGCCGACCAGGCTGGCGTGCGCGAAGGCCTGGCCACCAGCCTTGATCCCCGCGACCGCGAGTTGGCCGCGCGGATAAACCAATCTCACTAAACCAAGGAAGACCCCATGAGCATCGAAATCCGCCCCGTCACCCATGCCGACCACGCTGCCTGGCTGCCGCTCTGGCAGGGCTATCTGGACTTCTACCAGAGCGAACTGCCCGCTGCGGTCAGCGCCATGACCTGGCAGCGCTTTCTCGACCCGAGCGAGCCGACCCATGCCGCCCTGGCCTGGCACGACGGTCAGGCCCTGGGCCTGGTGCAATGGATCTTCCACCGCTCCAACTGGCTGGTGGAACACAGCTGCTACCTGCAGGACCTGTTCGTCAGCCCCGGCCTGCGTGGCACTGGCGTCGGCCGACTGCTGATCGAACACGTCTACGCTCAGGCCCGGGAGGCCGGTGCCGCAAAGGTGCACTGGCTGACCCACGAGAGCAATAGCACCGCCATGCAGCTCTACGACCGCATCGCCGAGCGCCCCGGCTTTGTCCAGTACCGCAAGACTTTCTAAGAACCGGCTCACGATCTCGCGAGCTAGAGCCATACAAGGCAAAAACAGGCGAGGAAGCGGAGTTTACGAGCTGTAAATGAGCATTCCGAGCCTGTTTTTAACGCTGTAGGGCCGACGCGCAGCAGATCGTGAATTGGTTAGGAGCCCGCCATGACCGTTCATGACCTGTCCAACTGGCAGCCCCGCCCTGCCCCGCAACGCGAGCCCCTAGCGGGCCGCTTTGTGCGCCTGGAACCGCTGGATAGCGCGCAGCATGGCGACGACCTGTGGGCAGCCCTGCAGGGGCCGGACCCGGCGCTATGGGACTATCTGCCCTATGGCCCCTTCGCCAGTCGCGAACCCTTCGACGCCTGGCTGGTCGGCAATGCGCAAAGCGCCGACCCACTGTTCTTTAGCGTGATCGATCTGCCCAGCCAGCGCGCCGTTGGCCTGCTCAGCTATCTGCGCATCACGCCCAAGGATGGCTGCATCGAGATTGGCCATATCGCCTTCGGCCGGGCCATGCAGCGCACGCCGGGCTCCACCGAGGCGGTCTGGCTGCTGGCCCGGCACGCCTTCGACGACCTCGGCTACCGCCGCCTGGAATGGAAGTGCAACGCGCTCAACGCCCGCTCGATGCGCGCCGCCGAGCGCTTGGGTTTCAGCCATGAGGGGCTGTTTCGCCAGCATATGCTGGTCAAGGGGCAGAACCGCGACACCGCCTGGTTCGCCATCATCGACGGCGAATGGCCGGCGCGCCGCGAAGCGTTCAAGCGCTGGCTGGCGACGGACAACTTCGATGCCGAGGGACTGCAGAAGCAGCGTCTGGAAGATTTGCGCCAATAGGCCGGCGGTTTATTCGATCTCGAACAGGCCGTTCTTTAGCGGTGCCACCGCCAGGCGCAGGCGCACGTCGTCGTCGATGCGGGGGTCGTCCGGGCGGTACAGGCGCACCTGGCGATAGGCGCTGATGCGGTTGATCTCGCTGCCCAGGTATTCCCACACCACCCGGGTGCAGGCCGGGCTACGGCGGTCACCACTGGAGACGCCGGTCTTCAGGCCGTTGAGGCGGGTGATGCGACTCTTGTAGCTGGGGATGAGGATGGTCTGGCTCATCTCGTTGAGGGTCAGCGATTCGTAGTCCATCAGAAACAGCCGGTCCTGCAGCTGGAACGCAGCCCCCAGGTAGCGGCAGCGCACCCAGTCCTCGCCCTGCACGTCGGCGCTGGCGGAGCGCTCCTGGCGCTCCTGACGCTCGAACAGGAAGTCGCCGTCTTCCTCCCACAGATGCACCAGCGACAGCAGCACCGTGCCCGGCACCGACATGCAGTTGGAGTACTCGAAGTAGTAACCGCAGTAGCGCGACAGGTTGCCGGCATGTGCGCGCAGCGGTTTGAGCAGCTCCATCAGCGCGTCGCTGCGCGCACCGGAAACCTGGCCCGGCGCGCGCGCGCCGATCAGGTCGGCAAACTGCTCCTCGGGCAGGCTCAGCTCATACGCCTCGACACCGAAGAAATCGCAGATACGCTTGAGGTTGTAAGCCGTCGGGCGGCTCTGCCCACTGAGGTATTTATTGAACTGGGCGCGATTGATCGCCAGCTTGCGGCAAACCTCGGCGATTGACCGGTAATGACCGCACAACAGCTTTAGATTGAGGCCTAGATGGTCGGACATGGCGGCTTTCCTAGTGATGCGAGCGGCGCGATTCTAGCATCAACTCGCATCAGTTCGCCGCCACCCGCGAAATTGCACCACAGGCGCGTCTGCTCAACCATGCCGGGGCCGCACGGTGGCGCGGTGTCAATCCGTCTAAAACAACAAGAGAGGCAACCTCATCATGCTCGATCTGCTCAATGACCTGCTCTGGAGCAAGGTCCTCATCGTCGCCCTGGTCGGCCTCGGTCTGTACTTCTCGATTCGCTCGCGTTTCGTCCAATTCCGTTACTTCGGCGACATGTTCCGCATCTTCGCCGAAGCCTTTGAGCGTCAGCCGGGCCAGCTCAGCTCGTTCCAGGCGCTGATGCTCTCGGTCGCCGGCCGCGTCGGTGCCGGCAACATCGCCGGGGTCGCGGTCGCGATCATGCTCGGCGGTCCTGGTGCCATTTTCTGGATGTGGCTGGTGGCGCTGCTCGGCATGGCCACCAGCTATTTCGAGTGCTCCCTGGCGCAGCTGTACAAGCGTCGTGAAGCCGACGGCACCTACCGTGGTGGTCCGGCCTTCTACATCCTGCATGGCCTGGGTCAGCGCTGGATGGCAGTGGTGTTCTCGATCCTGCTGCTGGTGACCTTCGGCTTCGGCTTCAACGCCGTGCAGTCCTACACCGTAGCCACCTCGCTGCATGACACCTTCGGCCTGCCGACCTATGTCAGCGGCCTGGCGCTGGTAGCGATAATCGGCCTGATCATCTTCGGCGGGATCAAGCGCATCGCCAGCATGGCCGACGTGCTGGTGCCCATCATGGCGTTCTCCTACATCGGCATGGCGCTGGTGGTACTGGGCATGAACATCACCGAAGTGCCAGAAACCCTGGCCCTGATCGTGCGCAGCGCTTTCGGCCTGGAGCCAGCCTTCGCCGGCGGTATCGGCGCGGCCATCATCATGGGCGTGAAACGCGGCCTGTTCTCCAACGAAGCGGGCCTGGGCAGTGCGCCGAACGTCGCCGCCGTGGCGGAGGTCAAGCACCCGGCTGCGCAAGGCATCGTGCAGTCGCTTAGCGTGTTTATCGACACCATCCTGGTGTGCACCAGCACCGCGCTGATCATCCTGCTGTCGGGCGTTTACCAGCCTGGCATGGAAGAGGCCGGCGTGGTGCTGACCCAGACCGCCATGGCCGCCTCTGTCGGCGAATGGGGCCGAGTGTTCGTCAGCATGGCGCTGCTGCTCTTCGTCTTCACCACCCTGGTATACAACTACTATCTGGGTGAAAACGCCCTGAGCTTCTTCAGCAAGAAGCGCTGGTTGTTGCAGGTTTACCGCGTGATGGTGATTGCCCTGGTGCTGTGGGGCTCGATGCAGGATCTGTCGACCGTATTCGGCTTCGCCGATGTAACCATGGGCCTGCTGGCACTGGTCAACCTGACTGCCATGTTCCTGCTGTTCAAGACGGGGCTGCGCCTGATGCGCGACTATGACGAGCAGCGTAAGGCTGGCGTAGAGTCGCCGGTATTCGACGCGAAGAACTTCGCCGACCTGGACCTCGACCCAGCCGCCTGGCCAACCGCGTCGCCTAGCGCCCCGGCCAATCAGGCAGAAATCGGCAACAGCGTTCATCAGCGTTAAGCCGTTCGAAAAGCTGTGATAAACAGGGGGCTTAGCCCCCTGTTTTCTTATAAGAACAATGAAAGTACGGAGACCCCTGATGGGTTGTAGCAATCTTTTGGTGCTCTACACCGGCGGCACCATCGGCATGCAGATGAGCGCCAATGGCCTGGCCCCGGCGTCCGGCTTCGAGGCGCGTTTGCGCGACCAGCAAGCGCTGGAAGCCCAGCCACTGCCGCAATGGACCTTCCGCGAGCTGCTGCCGCCAATCGACAGCGCCAATATGAACCAGGGCAACTGGCTGGCGATGGTCGCGGCGATTCGCGCCGGCATCGAGCAGGATGGCTGCGATGGCGTGTTGCTGCTGCACGGCACCGACACCCTGGCCTACAGCGCTGGTGCCCTGAGCTTTCTGCTGCTCGGCCTGCCGGTGCCGGTAATTCTCAGCGGCTCGATGCTGCCGGCAGGGGCCGAGGGCAGCGATGCCTGGGGTAACCTGTTCGGTGCCATGCGCGCGCTGCAAGCCGGCGTCACGCCGGGCGTGCACCTGTATTTCAACGGCGCGCTGCTGCATGGCGCGCGGGTCAGCAAGCTGCGCAGTGATGCCTTCGACGCCTTCCAGGTGCTGCCGCGCCAGCGCCAGAGCGCGCGTGCCGAAAGCATCCCGGCACGCATCGATTACCGCCAGCCGCGTCAGCCGGCCAATCTCGCCGCGCTGCCGTTCTATCCCGGCATCCAGGCGGGCCATCTGCGTGCCCTGCTGGACAGCGGCGTGCAAGGCCTACTGCTGGAATGCTACGGCAGCGGCACGGGCCCGGCGGACGACGCCGAACTGCTCGGCGTGCTCAAGGCCGCCCATGATCGCGGCGTGGTACTGGCCGCGATCAGCCAGTGCCCGAGCGGCCATGTCGAATTCGGCGTGTATGCAGCGGGCAGCCAACTGGCCAGCACTGGGCTGATTTCCGCCGGGGGCATGACCCGCGAAGCGGCGCTGGGCAAGCTGTTCGCCCTGCTCGGCGCGGGCCTGAGCCAGGCCGAGGTGGAGCACTGGTTCGGCCTCGATCTGTGCGGTGAACGTGTGGAATGAAGCTAGGCTGTAGGCATTTCAGGATTATTGATTGCTGGAGGAGAGTGTCGCCATGCCCGTTCGCATCCCCGTCGAGATCCGCCCCGTAACAGCCGCCGACCATGCCGCCTGGCTGCCGCTGTGGCAGGGCTATCAGCGCTTCTATATGACCGAGATCGCCGCCGCGACCAGCGACACCACCTGGCAGCGCTTTCTCGACCCGGCCGAGCCGATGCACGCGGCGCTGGCCTGGCATGACGGCCAGGCGATTGGCCTGGTGCACTGGATCTTCCACCGCTCGACCTGGACCAGCGGCGACTACTGCTACCTGCAGGACCTGTTTATCGCCAAGGACATCCGCAGCAGCGGTGCCGGCCGCCAGCTGATCGAGCACGTCTACCGCGAAGCCCAGGCCCACGGCTGCTCGCGCACCTACTGGCTGACCCACGAAAGCAACGCCAAGGCCATGCTGCTGTATGAACGCATCGCCGAACGCTCGGGGTTTATCCAGTACCGCAAGCTGTTCTAAGCGCTGACCTTCCGGTCAGAAATTCCGCTCTGCGGTCTTGCCGCAGGCAGATTACGGCGTTATCTTCTGCGCCACGTCCGGCCATCAGCGCCGGCGGCGCACCTGGATCAGCAGACAGGGTAAACACTGAGCTGGCTAACCTGAACCCAACTTCAGAGGAGCCAACTCAATGGCTGCTACACGTATCTGGATCAAGAACCCCCTCGCCATCTTCACTGCCAACAACCTCGACGCCGGCGGCGGCCTGGTGATCGAAGACGGCGTCATCAGCGAACTGCTCAAGGCCGGCCAGCAGCCGTCCCAGCCGTGCAACCGCACCTTCGATGCCCGCGAGCATGTGGTGCTGCCGGGCCTGATCAACACCCACCACCACTTCTATCAGACCCTGACCCGCGCCTGGGGCCCGGTGGTCAACCAGCCGTTGTTTCCCTGGCTGAAGACCCTGTACCCGGTATGGGCACGCCTGACTCCCGAGAAACTCGCCCTGGCCAGCAAGGTGGCCCTGGCCGAACTGCTGCTGTCCGGCTGCAGCACCGCGGCGGACCACCACTACCTGTTCCCCGGCGGCCTGGAAAACGCCATCGATGTGCAGGTCGAAGCCGTGCGCGAACTGGGCATGCGCGCTATGCTCACCCGCGGCTCCATGAGCCTGGGCGAAGCCGACGGCGGCCTGCCACCGCAACAAACCGTGCAGCAGGGCGAAGTGATCCTGGCCGACAGCCAGCGCTTGATCCACGACTACCACCAGCGCGGCGATGGCGCGCAGATCCAGATCGCCCTGGCCCCCTGCTCGCCGTTCTCGGTAACCCAAGAAATCATGCGCCAGAGCGCCGAACTGGCCGAGGAACTGGACGTGCGCCTGCACACCCACCTGGCCGAGACCCTCGACGAAGAAGACTTCTGCCTGCAGCGCTTCGGCCTGCGCACCGTGGATTACCTGGACAGCGTCGGCTGGCTCAGCTCGCGCACCTGGCTGGCCCACGGCATCCACTTCAACCCGGATGAAATCGCCCGCCTGGGCCAAGCCGGCACCGGTATCTGCCATTGCCCGAGTTCGAACATGCGCCTGGCCTCCGGCATCTGCCCGACCCTCGACCTGGAAGCCGCCGGCGCGCCGATCGGCCTCGGCGTCGATGGCTCGGCGTCCAACGATGCCTCCAACATGATCCTCGAAGCGCGCCAGGCCCTGTATATCCAGCGCCTGCGCTACGGTGCCGAGAAGATCACCCCGGAACTGGTGCTGGGCTGGGCCAGCAAAGGTTCGGCGAAGCTGCTCGGCCGTACCGATATCGGCGAGCTGGCAGTGGGCAAGCAGGCCGACCTGGCCTTCTTCAAGCTCGACGAACTGCGCTTCTCCGGCAGCCACGACCCGATCTCCGCCCTGCTGCTGTGCGGTGCCGACAAAGCCGATCGGATGATGATCGGCGGCCAGTGGCGCGTGATCGACGGCCAGATCGAAGGCCTGGATGTCGCCAAGCTGATCGCCGACCACCGCCAGGCGGCCAAGGAGCTGATTGCCGGTTAAGTCGTCCACCGCCTAGGCGTGCGCCGCCAGGTGCCGCACGCAAGGCAAGAAAAGACCGGCCCCAGGGCCGGTCTTTTTCATGGTGCAGCCGATCGGGCAAATCCCGCCGCGATTGGACAAGGCCACGGTCGGCTGCTTAGTTGAGTATTCGGGTCGCCGTATCTGCGACGGCCCTTGCCCGTCTCCCTGCCTGGAGCAACAGCATGCACAAACTGCCAACCGCCATCGCCCTGCTGACTGCCAGCGGCATGGCCCATGCCGCCAATCTGCCGGCCTTCGACGTCACCTGCGCAACCGACCTCAAGGTGCGCGCCGAGGCCGGCGGCACGGTCTATCTCAACGACAAGCCGCTCGTTCTGCACAAGCTCAGCGAGCAGTTCTTCGAGGCCAAGGGCGAGGGGGCAACCCTCTCCATCAGCCTCAATGCCGCCGGCGTACCCACGGTGTCCTACACCGGCAAACAGGGTGCCAATGGCATCTGCGAAAAGACCGAGGAAGAGGCACCGGCAGCTGACGAATCAGCGGAGCCAATGGCCGACTGATCAGTGCTGGAGCGGGCTCGTCAGAACACCGACCAGCCGATCCGCTCGCTCAGCAGTTCCAGCGCCTTGATCCCAGCCAGGGAGTTGCCGGCTGCATTCAGCTCCGGCGACCACACGCACACGCTGAAACGTCCCGGCACCACCGCGACGATGCCGCCGCCCACGCCACTCTTGCCCGGCAGGCCGACGCGGTAGGCGAAGTTGCCCGCCTCGTCGTACAGCCCGCTGGTGGCCATGATCGCGTTGACCTGCTTGCTCTGCCGCGGCGTCAGGATTTGCTCGCCGCTGTGTTTGCAGAAGCCGTCGTTAGCCAGAAAGCAGAAGGCCCGGGCCAGGTCGACGCAGCTCATGCGCAGCGCGCAGTAGCTGAAATAGCTGCGCAGCACCGCCTCCACATCGTTATGGAAATTGCCGAAGGACTGCATCAGGTAGGCCGCCGCGGCATTGCGCGCGCGGTGCTGATATTCCGAGTCGGCCACCCGACGATCCACCAGCACCTCGGGGTTGCCGGCCAGGCGACGGACGAAGTCGCGCATCGACAACACCGGCGCGGCGAAGCGCGACTGGTTGATATCGCAGATCACCAACGCCCCAGCATTGATAAACGGATTGCGCGGTCGACCACGCTCGAATTCCAGCTGCACCAGGGAATTGAACGGCTGGCCGGACGGCTCGTGGCCGAGGCGCTGCCAGATCGCCTCGCCGGAATGCTGGATGGCCTGCACCAGGCTGAACACCTTGGAGATGCTCTGCACGGAAAACGCCGTCGCCGCATCGCCGGCGCAATACAGCTCGCCATCGTTGCTGTACACCGCGATACCGAGTTGCTGCGCCGGCACATCGGCCAGCGCAGGAATGTAATCGGCCACCTTGCCCTGGCCGATCAGCGGGCGGACTTCATCGAGAATTTCATTCAACAACGCTTGCATGCTCAGGCTCGCGGCAACGCCCGAACACGCCTCGGGCTATGCCAGCTAGACGCTCGGCAAGCGCTGCTGAGCACAGTCGGTACCGCTCGGCCTGCGTCAGGCAGGCCACCACAGATTTTCTCCACACTTCCGGAAAACTCGCTATATTCGCGCCCCGCCGAGCCACTACTGGGTGCTCGACAGCGAATCGCGCCAAAAAAACGCGCGAATGTTCACGGACTGACCACATGGATGAAACACCGATGCACGCATTACGTATTGCCGCTCTGCTACTGCTCACCCTGACCGTTGCCGGTTGCTCCACCGGTGCCTGGTTCAAGCTGCCGGAAAACAGCACCCTGGTGATCAGCGACCGCCCCGCGCACAACAACCAGGGGCTGGTGCGCAGCCGCCCATTCTCCTGGGGTTTTACCGGCGGTATTCCCTACCGGGTCGAAGACAGCCAAGCCAACACCATTCGCTCGGGCAAACTGAAGAGCCGCTTCCGCGTCGCCTCGGTGTTCTGGCCCCCAGTCGGCATCGCCTACTGGCCGATGGGCTTCGGCCAGCGCTGCTTCGATCTGACCGGCGAAGCACCGCAGACCTGCACCTACCAGGACTTGGTCGAGCTGCGCCAGGCCCATCGTCTGCGCCGCTAAGTGGTAGCTGCGAGGCCCGCTGGGGCCTCGCGGTTTAGCCTTCGATCTCGATCAGCACGTCGCCCGGATTGACCCGGTCGCCCTTGGCCACATGCACCGCTTTCACCGTACCGGCAATGGGTGCCTGCACCTCGGTTTCCATCTTCATCGCTTCGCTGATCAACACGGCCTGACCGGCCTTGACCGCGTCGCCGACCTTGACCAGCACATCGACGATATTGCCCGGCATGCTGGTGCTAACGTCGCCCGGCGCGCTGGCCTGTTTGCGTTTGCCACCGCTGCCGGCAACGAAGTCGTTGAGCGGCTCGAACACCACTTCTTCCGGCATGCCGTCGATCGACAGGTAGAAGTGGCGCTTGCCGTCGCTCTTCACGCCGACGCCAGTGATATCCACGCGATAGCTCTCGCCATGCACGTCGACGACGAATTCGGTCGGCACGCCTTCACCACCGGCCGGGGCCACGCCGCCGGCTTCGGGAATCGGCAGCAGCACTTCCGGGACCAGGGTGCCGGCAGCGCGTTCCTCGAGGAACTTACGGCCGATATCCGGGAACATCGCGTAGGTCAGCACGTCCTCTTCGGACTTGGCCAGGCTGCCGATTTCCTCGCGCAGTTTGGCCATCTCCGGCTTGATCAGGTCAGCCGGACGCACTTCAATGACTTCTTCGCTGCCAATCGCCTGCTTGCGCAGCTGCTCGTTGACCTTGCCCGGAGCCAGGCCGTAGCGGCCTTGCAGATACAACTTCACCTCGTTGGTGATGGTCTTGTAGCGCTCGCCAGCGAGCACGTTGAACACCGCCTGGGTGCCAACGATCTGCGAGGTTGGCGTGACCAGCGGCGGGAAGCCGAGGTCTTCACGCACCCTTGGGATTTCCGCGAACACTTCGTTGATGCGGTGCAGCGCGCCCTGCTCTTTCAGCTGGTTGGCCAGGTTGGACATCATCCCGCCCGGCACCTGGTTGACCTGCACGCGGGTGTCCACGGCGGTGAACTCGCTTTCGAACTGGTGGTACTTCTTGCGCACGGCGTGGAAGTACAGGCCGATCTCCTGGATCAGCGCCAGGTCCAGGCCGGTGTCGTATTCGCTGCCCTTGAGCGCGGCAACCATCGACTCGGTGCCCGGATGGCTGGTGCCCCAGGCGAAGCTGGAGATGGCGGTGTCGATATGGTCGGCACCGGCCTCGATGGCCTTGAGCTGGCACATCGAACCCATGCCGGCGGTGTCGTGGCTGTGGATAAACACCGGCAGGTCGACCTCGGCCTTCAGTGCCTTGACCAGATCGGCGGTGGCGTATGGCGTCAGCAGACCGGCCATGTCCTTGATCGCGATAGAGTCGATGCCCATGGCCTGCATGGCCTTGGCCTGTTTCACGAAGGCCTCGACGGTGTGCACCGGGCTGGTGGTGTAGGCGATGGTGCCCTGGGCATGTTTGCCGGCGGCTTTCACCGCTTCGATGGACACGCGCAGGTTTCGCACATCGTTCATCGCATCGAAGATGCGGAACACGTCGATGCCATTCACCGCCGCCTTGGCGACGAAGGCGCGCACCACGTCATCGCTGTAGTGGCGATAGCCGAGCAGGTTCTGCCCACGCAGCAGCATCTGCAGGCGGGTGTTGGGCAGGCCGGCCTTGAGCTGGCGCAGACGCTCCCAGGGGTCTTCCTTGAGGAAGCGCACACAGGAATCAAAGGTCGCGCCGCCCCAGACTTCCAGGGACCAGTAGCCGACTTTGTCGAGCTTGGCGCAGATCGGCAGCATGTCGTCCAGGCGCATGCGCGTGGCGATGATCGACTGGTGAGCATCGCGCAGGATGGTGTCGGTGACCGTGATCTTTTTGTTCATGTTCTGATTCCTTCCCCTACAGGCCGGCGTGGGCGGCAATGGCGGTGGCGATGGCGATGGCCAGGTGCGACGGGTTGCGCTTGATCGAGTACTCGGTCAGTTCCGGGTGAGACTCGACGAAACTGGTATTGAACTGACCGCTGCGAAATTCCGGGTTACGCAGGATCTCCTGGTAATAGGCGGCGGTGGTTTTCACCCCCTGCACGCGCATGTCATCCAGGGCGCGCAGGCCACGGGCCAGCGCTTCTTCCCAGGTCAGCGCCCAGACCACCAGTTTCAGGCACATGGAGTCGTAGTACGGCGGAATGGTGTAACCGGTGTAGATCGCCGTGTCGGTACGCACGCCGGGACCGCCAGGGGCGTAGTAACGGGTGATCTTGCCGAACGAGGGCAGGAAGTTGTTTTTCGGGTCCTCGGCGTTGATGCGGAACTGCAGGGCATAGCCGCGGTGGATGATGTCTTCCTGCTTGACCGACAGCTCCAGGCCGGAGGCGATGCGGATCTGCTCGCGAACGATATCGATGCCGGTGATTTCCTCGGTGATGGTGTGCTCCACCTGCACCCGAGTGTTCATCTCCATAAAGTACAGCTCGCCATCTTCGGCCAGCAGAAACTCCACGGTGCCCGCATTCTCATAACCGACAGCCTTGGCCGCGCGCACCGACAGGTCGCCGATATAGGCACGCTGCTCAGGCGTCAGCTGCGGGCTGGGGGCGATCTCGATCAGCTTCTGGTTGCGCCGCTGGATCGAGCAATCGCGCTCGAACAGGTGCACGGTGTTGCCGAAGCTGTCGGCGAGAATCTGCGCCTCGATGTGCTTGGGATTGACGATGCATTTTTCCAGAAACACTTCGGCGCGGCCGAAGGCCTTGGTCGCCTCGGAGATCACCCGTGGGTAGGCCTGTTCCAGCTCATCGCGGCTATTGCAGCGACGGATACCGCGACCGCCACCGCCGTTGGTGGCCTTGAGCATCACCGGGTAGCCGATGCGGTCACCCTCGCGCAGGGCTTCGGCGATATCCGCCACGTTGCCTTCGGTGCCAGGAGTGCAGGGCACGCCGGCGGCGATCATGCTGCGGCGCGCCTCGGTCTTGTCGCCCATGCGGCGGATCACTTCCGCCGACGGGCCGATAAACTTTATCCCGCGCTCGGCGCAGATATCCGCCAGCTCGGCGTTCTCGGAGAGGAAGCCATAGCCCGGATGCAGCGCATCGCAGCCGGTTTCCACCGCCAGATTGACCAGCTTGCGCGGGTTCAGGTAACCGGCCAATGGCTCTTCACCGATGCTGTGGGCTTCGTCAGCGCGTTTGACGTGCAACGCATGGCGATCGGCATCGGAGTACACCGCCACCGAGCGAATATTCATCTCGGCACAGGCTCGCACGATGCGTACGGCAATCTCACCGCGGTTGGCTATCAGGATTTTCTTGATCACGAGCCAGCTTCCTCGATCACGTGAGCAGGCGAACGGCAATACCGGTCGACGTGTGACCGCACGTCATGTAGCGGTCATGCATTTAAGCTACGCCGGCTCGGTGATTAACCAAAATCAATAATTATTGGGTTAGCCATTAGTAAAGACTTATAGTCAGCCGAGCCAGCCCTCTCTGCCGCCTGTTGCGCACCGCCGCGCCGCCGGCTAAAACACCTGCAAACGAGCCCATATAAATGCGTAAGTCATTGCTGCGTATGACCTTTCGTCAACTGCAGATCTTCCGCTCGGTGTGCGACAACCTCTCCTACAGCCGCGCCGCCGAGGAGATGTCGCTGACCCAGCCCGCCGTCAGCCTGCAGATTCGCCAGCTGGAAGAATTGCTCGGCCAGCCGCTGTTCGATTACGTCGGCAAAAAGCTCTACCTGACCGACGCCGCTGTCGCTCTACAACGCGCCGGCGCGGACATCTTCGGCCGCCTGGAAAGCCTCGACATGCAGCTGGCCGACCTGCAGGGCTCGCTGCAGGGGCAGTTGAGCCTGGCCATTGAATCCAGCGCGAAGTATTTCGTACCGCACCTCTTCGCCGCTTTTCGCCACGAATACCCGGAAGTCAACTTACAGCTCACGGTCACCAATCACGCCCAGGCGCTCAAGCGCCTGAGCGCCAACCGCGATGACCTGCTGATCATGTCGCGGGTACCGTCGGACATGAACCTGGAGTTTTTGCCCTTCCTTAATAACCCGATCATCGCCGTAGCCCCGCCCGAGCACCCGCTGTGCAAGCAGACGGCGCTGAGCCTGCAAGACCTGACGCCGTGGCCACTGCTGGTGCGCGAACTCGGTTCGGGCACGCGCCAGGCCTGCGAGGATTATTGCCACCAGAAACGCGCGCACTTCGCCCACACCCTGGAGGTCGGCTCACTGGAAGCGCAATGCGAAGGGGTGATTGCCGGCCTCGGCCTGGCCCTGCTGCCACGCCACGCGGTGCGCCGCGAACTGCAATACGGCGCCTTGCGCGAACTGCCGGTGACCGAATTACCGCTGCTGCGCAGCTGGTGCCTGGTGCACCCGCGCGGCAAGTACCTGTCGCCGGTGGCTCAGGCGTTTTTCGCCTTTGTGCGCAGCGAACGCAGCCAGATCAATGCCCTGGCTGAGCGTTTCGCCGGCCCAGGACCCGAGTCGACGCCAGGTAGTTAGCCGCGACCAGCTCCGGGTAATCGGCCAGGTCCTGCTGCAACTGGCGCTGCTCGG
Source organism: Pseudomonas sp. (assembly GCF_049653025.1). Lineage (GTDB taxonomy): Bacteria > Pseudomonadota > Gammaproteobacteria > Pseudomonadales > Pseudomonadaceae > Aquipseudomonas. Next base: position 31,842 of record NZ_JBASFM010000004.1, read on the forward strand.
CGTAGCTTTCAATGGCGCGGCGGTATTCCATGCGGCGCTGATCGAGCACCTTGCGCCGCGCTTTCGCATCACTGCTTTCGTGAGATTGCGTTTTATCCAAATAGCCAGACATAGGGTTGCACTCCCAAGCTGAATAACGGGAGTACCAGCATCAGCCTGAGCGATGACGGTTTGACGGCGAAAGGATGAAGCTGCGATGACCGCGCCTGGCGCGAAAACGTCTCAGAACCGACTTAGTCTTCGACGTTCTTATGCGCCTTAGGCGACAGACGCAGACTGCGCAAGCTGCGCTTGACGCTCTTCAGGTGGTTGACCAGACCCGGGCCACGGGCCATGGCCACGCCCATGGCGAGCACGTCGATCACCACCAGGTGGGCGATACGCGAGGTCAGCGGGGTGTAGATCTCGGTGTCTTCCTGCACATCGATCGCCAGGTTGACCGTGGCCAGTTCGGCCAGCGGGGTCTGGCTCGGGCACAGGGTGATCAGCGTGGCCCCGGTCTCGCGCACCAGGTTGGCGGTGATCAGCAGATCCTTGGAGCGGCCGGACTGGGAGATGCAGATGGCCACATCGGTCGGTTTCAAGGTCACCGCGCTCATCGCCTGCATATGCGGGTCGGAATAGGCCGCGGCCGTCAGCAACAGGCGGAAGAACTTGTGCTGAGCATCCGCAGCCACCGCGCCGGACGCGCCGAAGCCATAGAACTCCACGCGCTGGGCGTTGGCGATAGCGGCAATGGCTTGCTGCAGGGCCTGGGTGTCGAGTTTCTCGCGCACCTCGATCAGGGTGTGCAGGGTGGTGTCGAAGATCTTCAGGCTGAAGTCAGCCACCGAATCGTCTTCATGAATCGCGAACTGGCCGAAACTGGCACCGGCGGCCAGGCTCTGCGCCAGTTTCAGCTTGAGGTCCTGAAAGCCGGTGCAGCCAATCGCCCGGCAGAAACGCACGATGGTCGGCTCGCTGATGCCCACGCTGTGGGCCAGTTCGGCCATGGAGCTGTGCATGACCGAAGCCGGATCGAGCAGAACATGGTCGGCGACCTTGAGTTCCGACTTGCGTAACAGGGGCCGCGACTGGGCAATGTGCTGCAACAGGTTCACAGAATTAGGCTCGACATTTGGCTAGCGAATCCATCAAGCGCGCCGCATCAGGAGTCATGACTCGGTTATGATCGGCGCACGACGGGTTGTAGTGGTCTTGTAGTTATACTACATGGCCGCGACTCCCGCACAGGTAAACCGAGGCGGAGTTCCTACGTTGAGCATTCCCTGCGACATGCTGGTGTTTGGCGGCACCGGCGATCTGGCCCTGCATAAACTGCTGCCAGCGCTCTACCACCTGCATCGCGCCGGGCGCCTGCATGGCGACACGCGCATCCTCGCCCTGGCCCGTAGCGCCCACAGCCGCAATGCCTTTCAAGCCCTGGCCGAACGCCACTGTCGCGCCCAGGTGGCCCGCAGCGACTTCGACAACGACACCTGGGCCAGCTTCGCCGCGCGCCTCGACTATTTCGCCATGGACGCCAGCCAGAGCGCCGATTTCGGCCGCCTGGGCAAGCGCCTGGGGGCCGACCCCGAGCGCGTGCGCATCTATTACCTGGCCACCGCGCCGGACCTGTTCGAAGACATCGCCTCGCACCTGAAGACCGCCAGTCTGGCCGGGCCCAAGGCGCGCATCGTGCTGGAGAAACCGATTGGCCACTCGCTGGAATCGGCGCAGGCGATCAACGCCGCCATCGGGGCAGTGTTCGACGAGTCGCGGGTGTTCCGCATCGACCACTACCTAGGCAAGGAGACGGTGCAGAACCTGATGGCGCTGCGCTTTGCCAACGCGCTGTTCGAGCCGATCTGGCGCGCCGGGCATATCGACCACGTGCAGATCAGCGTGTGTGAAAGCCTCGGTGTGGAAAACCGTGGGGCCTACTACGAAAAAGCCGGGGCCATGCGCGACATGATCCAGAACCACCTGCTGCAGCTGCTCTGCCTGGTGGCGATGGAAGCACCGGTGCGCTTCGACGCCGAGGCGGTGCGCAACGAGAAGGTGAAGATTCTCGAGGCGCTCAAGCCCATCAACGGCCTCGACGTGCAGGACAAAACCGTGCGCGGGCAGTACGCCGCCGGCAAGATCGGCGGCCAGGAAGTGCCGGCCTACTACTTCGAAAAGAACGTGGATAACGACAGCGACACCGAGACCTTCGTCGCCGTGCAGGCCGAGATCGACAACTGGCGCTGGGCCGGCGTGCCCTTTTACTTGCGCACCGGCAAACGCCTGGCGCGCAAGACCTCGGAAATCCTCATCCAGTTCAAGCCGGTGCCGCACCAGCTGTTTGGCGGCGGCGAAGCCAACCGCCTGCTGATCCGTCTGCAGCCGGAAGAACGCATCAGCCTGCAACTAATGGGCAAGAGCCCCGGCAAGGGCATGCACCTACAACCGGTGGAGCTCGACCTCAACCTGGCCGACGCTTTCCACAAGCAGCGCCGCTGGGACGCCTACGAGCGCCTGCTGCTCGATGTGATCGAAGGTGACTCGACGCTGTTTATGCGCCGCGACGAAGTGGAAGCGGCCTGGAGCTGGGTCGACCCGATCATCAAGGGCTGGCACCAGCACTACCAGAGCCCGCGCCCCTACCCGGCCGGCAGCGATGGCCCCGAGCAGGCCAGCAGCCTGCTCGAACGCCACGAACGGCAGTGGATGGAATAGCTAAGCCAACTGCTGCTCAAACACCTGCAGCACGGCCTCCGGCAACTGCTGACGCAAGCCATCGCCGCTGATCAACAGCAACAGCGGCAGCAGCTTGCGCAGGGTCGCCGGCTGCAAGCCGGCGCACACATCGGCCTGCCGCGCCAGTGACAAACCGCCCAGCACCTGGGCCGCCACCGGTAGGTTGCGATCCACTACGGCCGCCTCGGTGAGCTTGCACAGGTAACCGGTGGAAAAGCTGCGCAGGCTTTCGCTGATCAGCGGCATGTCGACGATATGCCGGGCGATCTGCAGCACGTGATCGACATCGTTGATGCCGAAGATCAGCACCTTGATCTGCTTGGCCGACAGGCACTCGGCATAGCGCGCCGCCGTGGCAAACGCGCCATCGGCGCAGAGCTGGCGCGCCACCTCCAGGTGCAGGCTGTCCGGCAGGCTCAGGTAGGTGTCGAGAATCAGGCGCGGGTCGAGGTGCGTGGTCACCTGGGCCGCGAACTCGATGGGCATGGCCATGATCAGCTCACGCAACTGCCCCGGCGGCATATGCGGGGCCAGCAGCGCGGCCTTCTCGGCACCCAGTTGCTGGACCAGCCCCAGCTTGACGGTCAACGGGGCCATGGCCTGGGACGCCAACAGCAGGCGCAGACCGACACTCAGGCTCGCGGGTTTGGGCATATGCAACCTCCACTCAATCCATGCAGGTCATCAGGATTGCGCGCCCGGCAGGCAAAGGCAGCCATCTTTGATTGGGTTAGCCCCCATCCCTGCGGCCCTCGTATAACGCCGGCAGACGCGGCGAACAAACCGGTGGGAAGAGAAGAAACGCCAGCGAGCCCCAGGGGGCTGCCGCTGCATGATCGCTCTCCGCCGAATCAGTTGGTGTAGCGGTAGATGATCGAATCGAAGGTGCCCGAAGCATGCCCCTGCGTCAGGCATTGATTGAACCGCTGCAGAAACCAGCCCATTTTCAGCGTCTTGGCAATGCCCAGGTACTTGCTGTCCGTCTTGAAGGGCACCGGCAGGGTGGCGAAGGCAGCCCCCTGCAAGTCCGGGCTGCCTTGGGCGAGCTTCAGGATATCCACGCTGGAACCGATCAGGATGGCATCGATGCGCTCGCGCTGGAGCATGGCCAGGCCGCTGTGAAGTCTGTTGAAACCGACCACGGTCAGGGTGTCGTCGACTACAGCTGCGTCAAAGGCGGTGCCATAGCTGGTGCCGGTCGTCAGGCCGATCAACTTGCCTTTCAAATCGGGAATGCTCTGGAAGGCAAACTCCCGCCCCTTCTTCACCACCAGGACGATGCGCTCGGTAAAGATCGGTTCAGAGAAGTCGAACACGCTCAGGCGCTCGTCGCTCATCGACAAGCCGATGACCCCACCGCCGCCGCGCTCCGCCATGGCATAGGCGCGCGCCCAGGGCATCAGATTGATCTGATAGGGCACCTGCATTTCGTCCAGGCAGTGCTTGCTGATATCGACCACGATGCCCTTGGCCTCGCCACCCTGTAAGAAATACTTGGGAAAGCCGTCGTGAGTGCCATACACCATAAACGCATCGGCCTGCGCGGCTTGAGCTACCGACAATGCCAACAACAGCAGGCACAGCAGTCGTACGGCAGGCATGGCAGTAACCTCAAAGAGAGGCCTAGGGGGTCTGTTTCACTCTAGGTCGCGCCAAGCCTTCCGGCCACTCGCCGGCAGCCCTGACGCTACCTTGCCGACGAGCTGCGCCAGAAGTACAGCAGCACGATGGGCAGCGCCAGCAGCCCCAGCACGCCCGCGCCGATAAACAGGCTGGCAAAGCCCAGTTGCTCGGCCAGCCAGCCGCTGGTCGCACCCACCAGCCCGGCCAGCAACAGCTGCACACTGGCCTGCAGGGTGAAGTCGGCCCCCTCATGCTCGGGCCGACACTGGCGCATCATCAGGGCGAACAGGGCGACCGTGGACATGCCATCGGCGGTCTGCTCGAACAGCGCCACCAGGTACACCAACGCCGTCTGCCCACCCGCGCCAACCAGCCAGGCCATCGCCGCAATTCCCAGCGCCTGCAAGCCGCCGAACAACAGCAGCGCGCGCAACGCACCGATACGCGCATACAGCAGGCCGCCGAGCAGCGCCCCGCCGATCCCGGCCAGGCTGCTGATCAGGGTCAGCTGGCCCAGCTCGGCATTGCTCCAGCCCTGATCCACCAGCATCGGTTTGATCATCGGCGAGCCCAGTGCATCGCCCAGCTTGAAGCTCAGCAGCACCAACAGCCACAGCAGCATGCCCGGCTGCAGCAGCAAGCCGCGGTAATGCCGCAGCAACAGGCCAGGCCCCGCTGGCTCGGCCAGCTCGGCGTGGTGCGGCACGCGCGCCTGCTCGGCAAAGCGCCAGATCGGCAGCGTCATCAGCAGCAACAATCCTGCGACCAGGCCCAGACTCAGGTTCCAGCCCAGGTAGTCGATCGTCAGCAACAGGCCGCTGCCGCTGACCAGCATGCCAACCTTGTAGCCGCCCACTTGCAGGCTGTTACCTAGACCGCGCCAGCGCTCGGGCAGCAGGCGCACGCTAAGGCCATCGGTGGCGATGTCCTGGGTCGCGGCAGCCAGGTTGACCAGCAGCAACAGCGCCAGCAACAGCCCGAACTGGCTGCCGAACAGCCGCGCCGGATCGAGCAGCGCCAGCAGCGCAATCACACTGCAGACGCCCAGTTGCAGCGGCAGAATCCAGCCGCGGTGATGGCCCAGGCGCGCCGAACCCAGCCGGTCGACCCACGGAGCCCAGAGCACCTTGAGCAACCAGGGCAGCGCCAGCAGTTTGAGCAGGCCGATCAGCGCCAGATCGACGCCATGCTGACGCAGCAGCACCGGCAGCGAATGCGCCAGCAAGCCCGAGGGCAAGCCCTGGGCGCAGTACAGCGAGGCCAGTAGAACGATGCTACTGCGCGGCGGAAAAGCAGGAAGTGATCGACTCATGACGATGACTGGGTATCCGGAGGGTCACGGCGGAATACTTGGCGGCTGCGACAGGATCAACCTTTACCCTTGGCAAGCCGTTTGATTAGAATGCTGGCCGATTGCCATGCTTAGTCCAAAAATAGCTGGTAAATGGATTTCTTATACTCATCAAGGAATAAAGGAATGATGATCAAACGCTGCCTGGCGCTCTCTATCGCTGCCGTACTGGCTGGCTGCCAAGCCACTGGCGAACAGTATCAAGCCGATGTCTTCGACGCGAGCCAGGTCAATACCCAGCAAGAAGCCAAAACCATCAAGATCCTGACGGTCTCCCCGACCAAGATCAAAGTCAACAACGAGAAGAACAAGAAAGCCGCGATGATGGTCGGTGGCGTTCTCGGCGCAATCGGCGGCGCGGCACTTGGCAACCAGAACAACACCGACACAGCCATCGTTGGCGGTGTTGCCGGTGGCGCGGCCGGTGCGATGGCCGGCTCGCTGGTTAGCGACACCTCCCTGGTGCCTGGCGTACTGATCGGTTACTCCGAGAACGGCAAGATTTTCACCTCCGCTCAGGTTGGCCGGCCTTGTGAATTCAAGATCGGCGAGATCTCCCTGATGGTCATGATGCTGTCCAACGAGACCCGCATCCAGCCGAATGCTGCCTGTCCTGAACCAACCAACGGCTGAGGAACGCGCAGATGAAACAGATCGTTCTAGGTTCCGTCCTGACGCTGTTGGCCCTGCCAGCCTTGGCCAATCAGTTCGACCAGCTGTACCAAATCGAGCAGGAAACCAAGCAGGCGCAGGCCAATGCCGAAGCGGAACGCATTCGCCAGGCCGCCGCCGAGCAGGCACGCGCGGAGGCGCGTGACGAAGCGAATCGCCGCCAACGCGCAGCGTCCCAACAAGCCGCCGCGCAGAAGGCCGCCGCCCAGCGCCAGGTTCAGGACGCGGAAAATAAGCGCGTGCGCACCCGCGAAGAAGGCTTTGAAGATGAGCTGCGCGCGCTGGAGCTGGAAGAGCGCAAGCTGGAGTTGCAAGCCAAGCGCGCCCGCGCTGCGCGGGCGAATGACTATATCGATGCCGAACTGCGCGAAAGCGCGGCCAAAACCGATGTTATCCAGTCTGATGCGGACGCTTCGCGCAATGTGACCTCGGGCACCAAAGCCTTGCTGGAAGACGCTGGCGAAGCCGAGGTCAACCGCTCCAACCGTCTATTCGGCGAGTAATCCCTGGCCTTCCCCTGGCGCGCCGGGGGAAGGCATTCGAGAGAATTGATCATGCTGCGTTTAGTGACGCTGGTAACCACTGCCCTGCTGCTGGTTGCCTGCCAAGAAGATAAAGCCCCCGAGTTCCCGACTGTTGACCTGCACGGCCGCCTGGTGGTCGATCAGGACATGACCAGCAGCCGGCAAGCACAGGGCATCCAGGGTGAGTACTTCAAGCGCGTGCTGACGGTGAATGGTCAGGACATGGCGTTTGCTGACTTCATCACGCAGTACTGCGCAGACAGCAACACCCGCAATGAAACCTGCCAGAAAGCCTTCCGCATCAAAAAGATCGACGATGTCAGCGGAGCCACGCGCTTCCTTCCCAACGGTCTCTGACCGCGTGTTATGCGCCTGCCTGCAGGCGCAATCCTCACCTTAGCGACTGACTGCAGCATTGCTCACTAGAACTTGTCGGCCTGTTCGCGCAGCAGCTGGGCGAACTGTTCGGCCTCGACCGGTTTGCTGATCAGGTAGCCCTGGATCTCGTCGCAGCGCTGGCTCTTGAGGAAGTCCATCTGCGCCTGGGTTTCCACGCCTTCGGCCACCACCTTGAGGTCCAGGCTGTGAGCCATGGCGATGATCGCGCGGGTGATTGCCGCATCCTCGCCCCCCACCGACAGGTCGCGGATAAAGGTCTGGTCGATCTTCACGTAATCCACCGGGAAGCGCTTGAGGTAACTGAGCGAGGAATAGCCGGTGCCGAAATCGTCGATCGCCAGCTTGACCCCCAGGTTGCGCAGCTGCTGGAAAGTCGCGATCACGCTTTCGACGTTATCCAGCAACTGGCTTTCGGTCAGCTCCAGCTCGAGGAACTGCGGGGCCAACCCGGTTTCATCCAGCACCTGGCGCACCAGGCTGAGCAGATTGCCCTGGCGCAACTGGTGCACCGAGAGGTTTACCGAGACGCGAATCTGCGCCAGGCCCTGCTGCTGCCAAGCGCGGGCCTGCTGGCAGGCCTGGCGCAGGACGAATTCGCCGATCGCACCGATCAGCCCGGTTTCTTCGGCCAGGCCGATAAAGTCGCTCGGCGGCACCAGGCCCAGGGTCGGATGGCGCCAGCGCACCAGCGCTTCGGCGGCGTTGAGGCTGTCGGCAGCCAGGCACAGCTTGGGCTGGTAGAAAACTTCCAGCTGGTTTTCGTCGATCGCCTTGCGCAGCTGGTTTTCCAGTTGCAGGCGCTCCAGGGTGCAGGCCTGCAAGTTGTCGGTGAAGAACTGGAAGGTATTACCGCCCAGGTGTTTGGCGTGCTGCATGGCCATATTGGCCTGGCTGACCAACGCGGAGATTTCCCGGGCGTTGTCCGGCAGCAGGCTGATGCCCAGCGAGGCGCTGACCACCAGTTCGTGACCACCCACGGTCATCGGCACGCGCAGCTTGCTGAGCAGGCGGCTGGCCAAACGCGCCAGGCTGGACAGGCTGCCGTAGGAGTCGAGGAGGATGGCGAATTCATCACCGGACAAGCGCGCCAGGGTGTCGGCCTCGGGCACCGCCTGGCTCAGGCGGCGGCTGATCTGCCGGAGCAACTGGTCGGCGACTTCATGGCCGAGGCTGTCGTTAAGCAACTTGAAGCGATCCAGGTCGATATGCAGCAGGGCAATACTGCGCCCCGTCTGGCGCGAGCGCTGGCTGGCCTCGTGCAAGCGCTCGCGGAACAGGCTGCGGTTGGCCAGGCCGGTCAGCTCGTCGTAATGCGAGAGGTAGCGCAGCCGCTCCTCGGCTTCGCGGCGCGACGACAGATCGGCGAAGAAGCCGACAATATGGCTGACATTACCCTGGTTATCGCGCACCACATTGAGCTGCAGCCACTGCGGGTACAGTTCGCCATTCTTGCGCGTTTCAATCAGCTCGCCGCGCCAGCTGCCATTGCGCTCCAGCTCCAGGCGAATCAACTGGTACTGACGGCGGCTATCACCGCTGCTGATCAGGCTCATCACGCTGTGGCCGACCACCTCTTCCTGGCGATAGCCGGTGACCTGGCTGAACGCCTGATTGACCGACAGCAGGCGGTAGTCCGGGTCGAGGATGACGATGCCTTCGCTGGCGGCCTCGAATACCGTGGCGGACAGTTGCTGCTGTTGTTCCTGAACCTTGCGCAGGCTGATATCGCGGCGCGTGCCGAGCATGCGCAGCACCCGGCCGTCGTCGTCACGCTCGACCGCGCGGCCACGGTCCTCGATCCACACCCAGTGCCCGGCCGCATGCTTGATCCGGTATTCGACCTGATAGTCGTCGCTGCGCCCCTTCATATGCTCGACCAGGGCGCGGCGCAACACCGGCAGATCGTCCGGGTGCAGGCGCGGCTTGAGGTCGCGCAGCATGACCTTCACCTCATCCGGTTCCAGGCCGAAGATCTCCTTGAGCCGCGAGTGATGCACCTCATCGCTCTGCAGGTTCCAGTCCCACAGCCCCAGTTCGCTGGCCTCGATGGCCAGAGTCAGGCGCGCGCGGCTCTTGCTCAGGGCGTAGGTGGTTTCATCCAGCTCCAGGGTGCGTTCGGCGACGCGCATTTCCAGCTCGCCATGGGCGCTGCGCAGCTCGCGCTCGGCGCGTCGGCGCTGTTCCACCTCATGCGCCAGCTCGCCATTGAGGCCTTCGGCCTGCTGCTTGGCGTGCTCCAGGTTGCTGATCAGCGCCTGATTGTGAAAGCGCTGCAACAGGCTGCGCTGCACCAGGCGGTTGACCTGCCAGGCCACCACCAGCAGGGCAAACAGCAGGATGCTGCCGAGCAGGCCCCAGCCGCGCTGCAGCGGGTTATCACTGAGCAACAGATAGCCCACCGACGGCACCAGGCAGGGCAAGGCAAAGGTTAAAAAGGAGGAGAAGCTGATGGCGTAGGCCACGCTGGCGGACAGAATCGCCGCGGCAATCAGGCCGTAGACCAGCGCTTGCAGGTAGAACACATCCGCCGGCACCAGGGCGATGACGGCGAACGCCAGGGTCAGCCCGGAGGCCGCGGCACCGAGCAGAAACAGCCGTCGCCAGTGTCGCTCGGCCTGGCGGCTGGGCAGTGCATTGCTGAAGGCGCGCACCTGTACCAGGCGCAAGATGGCCAGCACCACCAGCCAGCCCGACCAGCTGACCAGCAGCACAGGCGGCAGTGCGCCCCACAGCAGGAATGCGCAGGCCACGCCGCTAAGCAGCATAAGCAGAGTCGGCACCTGCGAGCCCTGGTAGAGCATGCGGGTGCGTTCGGCAGCGATGTCCGTGGCGAACAACTGGGCGACTTCACGCCTGGAAGCCGGCCTCAGCGTCTGCGCCGCGGTAAAAGCAGTAGGTGCAGTCATAGGCGATTTTCTTGTAATGGTTGCCTAAACGTCGGCGCAGCATACGCGAGCTAGACGCATCGCCCAAGCCAGATGTGCGCTAATTCACAGACCGAATACCCAACTTTCGATGAGTGCCGCCGCAGCTGATCTACACCCGCAAAAATGACTTACCAGTCGTCCGTTAAAACCCCTGCGGCGGCCCAGGGTCTGCTGCCGTTTGCCCTGCCTGACCCAGCCCCCTAGAATGCCGCGATGCAAAATGACCCCGAACTCCTGATTGCCTCTCTTAATGATGCCCAACGCCAGGCTGTAGCCGCGCGCGTGGGCCGCCAACTGGTGCTGGCCGGTGCTGGCTCCGGTAAAACCCGCGTGCTGGTGCACCGCATCGCCTGGTTGATCCAAATCGAGCAGGCCTCGCCGCACAGCATCCTGTCGGTGACCTTTACCAACAAGGCCGCCGCCGAAATGCGCCAGCGCATCGAGCAGATGCTTGGCGTCAACCCGGCCGGCATGTGGGTCGGCACCTTCCACGGCCTGGCCCATCGCCTGCTGCGCGCGCACTGGCAGGAAGCCGGCCTGGCCGAGAACTTCCAGATTCTCGATTCCGACGACCAGCAGCGCCTGGTCAAGCGGGTGATCCGCGACCTCGGCCTGGACGAACAGCGCTGGCCGGCCAAGCAGGCGCAGTGGTTTATCAACGGGCAGAAAGACGAAGGCCTGCGCCCGCAGCACAGCCAGCCGGGCGGCGACCTGTTCCTCGCCACCATGCTGAAAATCTATGAAGCCTACGAAGCGGCCTGCGCCCGCACCGGGGTGATCGACTTCTCCGAGCTGCTGCTGCGCGCCCTCGACCTGTGGCGCAACAACCCCGGCGGCATCCTGGAGCATTACCAGCGGCGCTTCCGCCATATCCTGGTCGACGAATTCCAGGACACCAACGCCGTGCAGTACGCCTGGCTGCGCATGCTCGCCAAGGGCGGCGACAGCATGATGGTGGTGGGCGACGACGACCAGTCGATCTACGGCTGGCGCGGGGCGAAGATCGAGAATATCCAGCAGTTTTCCGACGACTTTGCCGACGCCGAAGTGATCCGCCTGGAGCAGAACTACCGCTCCACCGCCGGCATCCTCAAGGCCGCCAACGCGCTGATCGCCAATAACCAGGGCCGCCTGGGCAAGGAACTGTGGACCGAAGACGGCGACGGCGAGCCGATCAACCTGTATTCGGCGTTCAACGAGCACGACGAAGCGCGTTACGTGGTCGAGACGATCGAGGACGCCCTGCGCAAGGACGGCCTCAAGCGCAGCGAAATCGCCATTCTGTACCGCTCCAACGCCCAGTCGCGGGTGCTTGAAGAAGCCCTGCTGCGCGAAAAAGTGCCGTACCGCATCTACGGTGGTCAGCGCTTCTTCGAACGCGCGGAAATCAAGAACGCCATGGCCTACCTGCGCCTGCTCGACGGCCGTGGCAACGATGCGGCGCTGGAACGGGTGATCAACGTCCCGGCGCGCGGCATCGGCGAGAAAAGCGTCGAGGCGATCCGCGAATACGCCCGCGAGCATGATGTGTCGATGTGGGGGGCGATCAATCTGATGGTCGCCGCCAAGGCCCTGCCCGCTCGCGCTTCCGCTGCGCTGGCCGGGTTTATCGAGCTGATCAACAACCTGTCCGCCAAGGCGCTGGACATGTCGCTGCACCTGATGACCCAGACGGTGATCGAGCAGAGCGGCCTGATCGCCTACCACCAGGCCGAGAAAGGCGAAAAAGCCCAGGCGCGCATCGAAAACTTGGAAGAACTGGTCAGCGCCGCGCGCACCTTCGAGAACAACGAAGACGACGAACTCAGCCCGCTGCAGGCCTTCCTCAGCCACGCCTCGCTGGAAGCCGGCGACACCCAGGCGGCGGAAAACGAAGACAGCGTGCAGCTGATGACCCTGCACAGCGCCAAGGGCCTGGAGTTCCCCCTGGTGTTCCTGGTGGGCATGGAAGAAGGTCTGTTCCCGCACAAGATGAGCCTGGAAGAACCCGGCCGCCTGGAAGAAGAACGCCGCCTGGCCTACGTCGGCATCACCCGCGCCATGAGCAAGCTGGTGATCACCTACGCCGAAACGCGCCGCCTGTACGGCAGCGAGACCTACAACAAGGTGTCGCGCTTCGTTCGCGAGATTCCGCCGCCGCTGATCCAGGAAGTGCGCCTGTCCAATAGCGTCAGCCGGCCGTTTGGTGCGGTCAGCCGCAATCTGGGCGGCAACAGCATGAACGGTGACAGTATGTTCGCCGGCAGCGCCGTGCCGGACACCGGCTTCAACCTCGGCCAGCGCGTGCAGCATTCGCTGTTCGGTGAAGGCACCATCCTCAACTTCGAAGGCTCCGGTGCGCAGGCCCGGGTGCAGGTGAATTTCGAGAGCGAAGGCAGTAAATGGCTGATGCTCAGCTACGCCAAGCTGGAAGCGCTGTGACCGACCGTCTACGCAAATAATAAGGAGCCCCCATGATTCGCCGCCCTCTGCTGCTTGCCAGCGCCCTGCTCGCCGCCATCGGCTTGAGCGGTTGCAAGGAAGAACCTGCCGCACCGCAAGCAGCAGCAACGCCTGCCGCAGAAAGCTTCCACTGGAAGATGGTCACCGCCTGGCCGAAGAACTACCCCGGCCTGGGCACCGCCGCCGAACGCCTGGCCGAGCGGGTCAAGACCATGAGCAACGGCCGCCTGACTATCAAGGTGTATGCCGGCGGCGAACTGGTGCCGCCGCTGGAAGTGTTCGACGCGGTCTCGCGCGGCACCGCCGACCTCGGCCACGGCGCGGCCTATTACTGGAAGGGCAAGGTGCCGGCGGCGCAGTTCTTCACCGCCGTGCCGTTCGGCCTGTCCAGCAGCGAAATGAATGCCTGGCTGAGCAAGGGCGGCGGTCAGGCGCTGTGGGACGAGGCCTATGCGCCTTACGGGGTCAAGCCCGTGGCCGTGGGCAATACCGGCATGCAGATGGGCGGCTGGTACAACAAGGAGATCAACTCCCTGGATGACCTCAAGGGCCTGAAAATCCGCATGCCGGGCCTGGGCGGCGAAGTGCTGAGCAAGCTCGGCGCAACCACCGTCAACCTGCCGGGCGGCGAAGTGTTCACCTCGCTGCAGAGTAATGCCATCGACGCCACCGACTGGGTCAGCCCCTACAACGACCTGGCCTTCGGCCTGCACAAGGCGGCCAAGTTCTACTACTACCCCGGCTGGCAGGAACCGCAGGCCGTGCTCGAACTGCTGATCAACCAGAAAGCCTATGACAGCCTGCCGGCCGACCTGCAGGCGATCCTCACGGAAGCCGCACGCGCCGCCAACCAGGACATGCTCGACGATTACGTCTACCACAACGCCATGGCCCTGGATGAACTGAAGAAACAAGGCACCCTGCTCAAGCGCTTCCCCGACGACGTGCTGGACGCCATGCGCCGCGAAAGCGCCGTGGTGCTCGGCGAACTGGCCGCGCAGAACGAGCTGAACGGGCGCATCTGGGCCTCGATGCAAGCCTTCCAGGCCCAGGTCAGCCAGATGCAGCAGATCTCCGAGAAAGAGCTGTACAACCTGCGCTGAACACTCACATCCCAAGATGGGCTAGGCCACTCTGCGGCTAGCCCCGCCCTGATAAAAATAATAAGGATTGTCCCCGATGAAACGCACCTTGCTCCTGGCTGCTCTTCTGACCCCCCTGCCCGCCTTGGCCCAAGGCTTTGAGGGTGCCTACGCCGGCCTCTATACGGGTTACGCGTGGGCCAAGGATGAAGGCACCAGCTATGCCCAAGGGCTTGACGTGAAAACCGGCTGGACCCAGGAAACCAACCCCAGGTCTGTGCAGTACGGTGCGCTCGCCGGCTACAACTGGACGCTGGCAGATGGCTGGCTGCTCGGGGTTGAAGCCGATTACGACGGCCGGGGTGGTGAGAACGACAGCAGCGACCAGGAGCTCAATGGCACCAGCAGCCCCCTTTTCAGTGGTACCAGCGGTATCAGCTCCAGCGGTTCCCTGCGAGCTCGTGCCGGGTATATGCCGAGCACCGATCTGCTGCTATTCGTGACGGGCGGCTATGCCTACGCCAAGGTCAAGCGCGAGTGGCAAACCACCTTCCCAACCGCCGCATCAGAATCCAGCAGCAACGGCCAGGGCGGCTGGACCGCCGGGGTCGGTGCCGAGTACCTGTTGAACGATAGTTTTTCGGCACGGTTAGAGTATCGCTATGCCGATTTCGGTACCCAGAAAGACCTCCCTGTCGACATGTGGAATGAACAATTCAATCACCGCCTGACTGAGCAGAGTGTGCGCCTGGGCGCGGCTTATCACTTCTGAGTCACCCGCCCTCGCTTGCACAGGCTCAATACTTGCACTGAGCCCGCCCGTCGTCTTCCAGCACCCGCCCTCTGCTCAGCCTCCATACTGCTGAGCGGAGGTCAACCATGCCGCGTTCCAACCCATCCGCCGCACAGATTCTCGATAGCGCCCTGCGACTGGCCGACGTCTGCGGCTGGGAGCGCCTGCACCTGTTCGACGTGGCCGCCGACCTCGGCGTCGGCCTGGACGCCATCGCCGTGCATTACCGCGACAAGGACCAGCTGGTCGAGGCCTGGTTCGACCGTGCCGACCAGGCCCTGCTGGCGCGCGGCACGGCCGCCGACCTGCTGCGCCTGGAGCCGGCCAAACGCCTGGAAGAACTGCTGATCGCCTGGCTCGACAGCCTCGCGGCGCACCGCGCGGTGACCGGACAGATGCTGCTGTACAAGCTCGAACCGGGGCATATTCACCTGCAGGTTGGCGGCCTGCTGCGTATCAGCCGCACCGTGCAGTGGTGGCGCGAAGCCGCGCAGCGGGAAACCCTGCACCTGTGCCGCATCACCGAGGAAAGCCTGCTCAGCGGCGTCTACCTACGCAGCTTTATCCACTGGCTGCGCCACCCCGAGGAAGACCCCGCCGACTTTCGCGCCCTGCTGCGCCGGCAGTTGCGCTGCGGGCCGCTGCGGGTGCTGCTGCGCCGTTGAGCCCGCGCCAAAGCAAAAGCCGGAAACATTCTATGGCTAGCCAGCACTGGCCATGCCGGGCAAGATGCCGCGCGTAGATCCAACAACCAAGAGACAGCCAATCATGCAGCGTTTCCTTAGCATCGCCCTGGCCATGTGCCTCAGCCTGGGGCTTACCATGAGTTTCGACGCCGAAGCCAAACGTATGGGCGGCGGTAAATCCTTCGGTTCCGCGCCAAGCCACCAGGCGCGCCAGACACCGACCCAGCAATCCGCTGCACCGGCTACCGCCGGTCGTCAACCTGCTGCTGCCAGCGGCGCATCGAAGTGGTTAGGCCCATTGGCCGGTTTGGCCGCCGGCGGCCTGCTCGCCTCGATGTTTATGGGTGACGGCTTCCAAGGCCTGCAGATCATGGACATGCTGATCTTCGGCGTGATCGCCTTCCTGCTGTTCCGCTTCCTCGCTGCCCGTCGTCGCCAGGCTCAGCCGGTTGCCGCCGGTGGCGTGCCGTATCAGCGCGAAATGCCGACCCAGGCTGCCCCCAGCTCGATCTTCGGTGGTGGCAGCGCCGCTGCTGCGATCAAGCCGGTGATCAACGCCCCAGCCTGGTTCAACGAGCAGAGCTTTGTCAGCGCCGGTCGTGAGCACTTCCTCAGCCTGCAGCAGCACTGGGACGCCAACGAGATGGACAAGATCGCCGAATTCGTCACCCCGCAACTGCTGGAGTTCCTCAGCCGCGAGCGTGCCGACCTGGGTGATGGCTTCCAGTCCACCTACGTCGACAACCTCGATGTAGCGCTGGATGGCGTCGATGACCTCAGCGACAAGACCGTCGCCACCCTGACCTTTACCGGCGTGGCCAAGACCTCGCGGTTCGACCAGGGCGAAGTGTTCAGCGAGAGCTGGCGCATGGAACGTGCCGTCGGCGACAACCAGCCGTGGCTGGTGGCCGGTATCCGCCAGAACGGCTGATCCCCTCGCGGCATCAACAAACCCGGGCTTGCCCGGGTTTTGTTTGCCTGCGTTTCAGCCCGGCACGGCGACATCCGCGCGCATCACGCAATTGCGCCCGCCATCCTTGGCGCGGTACAGCTGGGCATCGGCGGCGTGCAGCAGCTGTTCGGTGCTTTGTTCACCGCCGTGGAAATCCACCACGCCGCTGCTGATGGTGATGCCGATCAGCCGGCCATCGACGTCCAGGGGCTTGGCCGCCAGGGCCTCGCGGATCCGCTCAAGTGCCTGGGCCGCAGCCTCGGCACTCGACTCGGGAAACAGAATGGCGAACTCCTCGCCACCAATCCGCGCCACCCGGTCGATATCGCGCACATGCCGGAGCAGCAAGTCGGCCAGCTGCACCAGCACGCCATCACCGATGCCATGGCCGTGCTCATCGTTGACCCGTTTGAAGTGATCCAGGTCGAGCATGGCCAGGGCGAACGGGCGCTGGGTGCGGTTGACCCGCTGGTGCTCGTTGAACAACAGCGGGACGAAGGCGCGGCGATTCAGCAGGCCAGTCAGCGGATCATGCAGGGCCTCGCTCTGCCAATGCCGCCGTGACGCGTCCGTCGCCTGCAACTGCCGGTAATAGAGCGCCAGGCTAAGGGTGACAAAGGTGTTGGTGAAGACGAAGCCCATCAGCATAAAGTGCGCTTCCAGCGCCTGCGCGGCGCGAAACGGACCAATGTTCTGCGCCGCGGCGGCAATGATCGCCAGCATGCTGAGCAGCAACACCAGGTACACCCCATGCAGGCGCACCTTGACCACCAGCAGCAGCAAGGCCGGCAGGATGAAATAAATAAAGCCGCTGTAACCATTGAACGACAGCGTCAGCAGCCCCAGGTTGCCGGCCGCTACCAGCAGTACCCAGGCCCAGTCATCAGGGCTCGGCCAGGACAACTCGCGCCAGGCCTGGTACAGCGGATACACCAGCAGGATGCCGAGGCCGTCGGCGAGCACCAGCGGGCGCAGCAACTGCAACGCCGCCGACCCGCTCAGGTAGCCGCCCCAGACCAGGTTGGCGACCAGCAGGCCGCCACCCAGCAAGCTCGGCAGCAGGCACACATAGATGCTGAAAGCGCCCAGGTCTCGGGCCGAGAACAGGCCACTGGGCAGCTTGCGCCGCAGCAACCAGGCTCCCAGCACGGCGCTCAGGCTGTCGATTGCGGCCGCCACCAGGGCGTGTAGCAGCGCAGGCTCGCCAGGCCCGGCAGCCAGGCCCGGATAATTGGCCGCCAGGCTGGCCAGCAGAATCAGTGGCGCGGCCAGCCAATGCAGCCTGACCGCCATCACCAGACCAATTCCCGAGGGCAGCCAGAGCAGCGTCATATTGCTCGGCTGCAGGGCAAATACTTGCATGCCCAAGCGTGCGCTCAGGTAGAACAACAGGCTCGCGACCAACGCCCAGACCAGCGTCTTGGTCGTTATGGGTCGGCGCACCGACCACCCTGTGGCCAACTCAACACCTCCAGGCTGCCTGTGCGCCGAACTCCAGTCGCCGCCAAGCAACGCGGTACCTCTGAGAACCTCTGCCCAGGCTCTGGACAGCGCCAACCGCCGCGCGTGTCTGTTTTGCTCAGCATAGCCGGGCTTTGCCCCGACCCGACGATAGATGCGGGCACAGTCCGCGCCACCCGATACACTCAGACAGACGGCCGTACGTAGCAACAGCCGCTGGCCGCACATGCCCCCTGACTGAACGCAACCACCACGAGGACTGAGCAATGATCGGATACACCACGGTTGGCACCCTTGATATGGACAAGGCCACGTCTTTCTACACCCCCTTGCTGGCTGAAATGGGTGCCAAGGTGGTCATGGACATGGGCCGCATCACCTTCTACGGCATCGCCAAGGGCCAGCCGATGTTTGCCGTCTGCCTGCCCTATGACAAGCAGCCGGCCAGCCCCGGCAATGGCCAGATGATCGCCCTGCCCGGCGGCTCACGCGAAGGGGTGGACAACCTCTACGCCAAGGCCATCGCGCTCGGTGCACACTGCGAAGGCGCACCCGGCGAGCGCATACCGGGCTTCTACGGTGCCTATTTCCGCGACCCGGACGGCAACAAGCTGGCCTTCTTCCACATGGGTTAAGTCACCCGGTTCAGGGGGCCTTGGGCGGCTCTGCCGGCACTTCGCTGGCCTTGTCACTCCAGGCCTGAATCGCGGCGGCGCGGGCGCGACTGTTCAGTTGCGCACGCTCGATCACCTCGTCGTAATCCGCCAGCCAGCTGCGCGAACCGGGCAGCATATTGGCCAGGTCACGCATGCCGGCCTTGAGCCCCTGCATGACCACCTGATAATCGCGCTCCTGGGACTGCAACACCTTGCTGACCTGGGCAATGCTGTCGGGGTTTTCGGTGCGCTCGAACAACCCGGTCAGGCGCGTGGCCTGGTGGCTGGCCAGCAGCTCATCCTGATGCTGCAGGGTGGTCTGCTGCGTCGCCACTTGCTGCTCCAGGCGCTTGACCTGTTTCTCCAGCGCCACCACCCGACTGTCATCCGCCGAGCTCAGCAGGCTGTAGACATTGAGGCCGGCCGAAACCAGCATCAGGCTACCCAGCACCCCGGCCAGCCCGAAAATAAACAGGCGATTGCGCCGCCCGGCCTTGGTCAGCAATTGCAGCCGCTGCTCCTCGCTGAGGGAACCGCCTTCGACCTCTTCTGTTTGGCTTTTCATGACTCAACCGTTTTATGGCGTCAAACAATGACGCGCTACTCAACCTGCACAATAGCACTCTGCCAGCTTTTTACCCGCAACCGCTCTGGCATCTACTGCGCGCAGGCGATGCACGGTGCAACAACAGCCTCGGCAGGCACCCTCACACCACGTAAACTGCGCGCTCAGGCGCTTATCCAGTGGGCCGTTACGCCTTGATGCGCAACAGCGGCCACAGGTCTTTGACCCGCTAAGGTATAAGACGCTCCCGTATTACCCGTATTAAAGAGGCTGGCAGCGTGGAAGAAGTCATCGAACAACTGCGTGAACTCAACGAACCGGTGCCGGTGCCGCTGGAGTTGCCGGAAGAAGAAACCCTGGTGGAAATCCAGGA
This sequence comes from Pseudomonas sp., assembly GCF_049653025.1. GTDB lineage: Bacteria > Pseudomonadota > Gammaproteobacteria > Pseudomonadales > Pseudomonadaceae > Aquipseudomonas. Next base: position 51,069 of record NZ_JBASFM010000004.1, read on the forward strand.
ACAGATCCTTATCCACCTGCCCTTCGCCCTGCGCGAATACCTGCTGCAGGTCAGCGATGTGGTCTACGGCCGCCTGGAGCCGGTCACCGCCAGCGACCCGCAATCGCACACCTACCTGCCGGAAGTGGCCGCCACCGCCTGGTCCCTCGGCGTGCCGCGTGAGTTTGTGCCGCTGTGTGAAGACCACGGCAACTACTACGTGGTCGAAGAAGACGGCACCGTGCTGCTGTGGGAAGCGGAAACCGGCGAAGTCAACGAAGACGAGACCTGGGAGTCGGTCTGGCACTGGGTGCGCGACGTCTGGCTGGAAAGCTGAGGACCGTTACGATCTGCTGCGCGTCGGCCCTGCTGCGTTAAAAACAGGCTCGGAATGCTCATGTACAAAAGTACACTCCGCTTCCTCGCCTGTTTTTGCCTTGCCGGACTCTAGCTCGCGAGATCGTTAACCCTGATGAGCGACAACGTAAAGCCACAGTAGCCCCTCAGGGCAGATAAATCCGAAACACCCCACCACCCAGCGGCGCGCCGTTGGCCAGTTCGATATGGCCGCGCACGCCATTGCGTTCGTGCAGTTCGGCGATGCGCCCGGCAAAGTACAGGCCCAGGCCAGTGCTGCCGGTGCTGTGCTTGAGGCCGAGGACGTAGTTGGATTGCTGGTCGAGCATTTCCGCCGGATAGCCCTGACCGTCGTCACAAATTGCCAGCACCAGCTTGCCGTTCTCTTCCCAAGCCTGGATCAGCAGGGCGCTGTGGGCATAGCGAATGGAGTTGGTGACGATATTGGCGACCACCGAGCCGAGCAGTTCCTCATCGAAAAACCCCATCAGATCGAAGCTATCCACCTCGCAACGGGCGCTGATCTGGCGGCTTTGCAGCACTTCAAAATGCCGCGCCAGCTGAGCCTGGAGAAAATCCTCGACCTCGTGATAACCGGGGCGCATGGGCAGCTGGTTGACGCCGAGCTTATACAGGCCGAGCAGTTGCACCAGCATGCCGTTGAGGCGAGCGAACTCGTATTCGATCACGCCCTGCTCGCTGGCCTGTTGCTGCTCCGGCGGCAGCTGCGCCTGCCACTGCGCATGGGCGCGGGTGAGCATGGCCAGGGAGTTCTTCATGTCATGCACGGTGGAAGCAATCACCGTGGAGAAATCCAGCCCGCCGGGGTTATCGCTCATTGGCCGGACGCCCGACGCTGCAACTGCAGGTAACGCGCATACCGGGCATCGCTCTCAGGCATCTGACTGACCACCTCCAGGCAGCGCTGCGCCTCGTCGAGCTGCGCCGGCGCAATGCTCTCGCCGCCCAGCTGCAACAGCGACTGCGCGGCATTCAGGGCGATGCTGATGTTCTTCGGCTGCAAGGCCAGGGCCTGACGGAACAGTTGCAGCGCCTCGTCGAGCTGTTTCTGCTGATAGCAACGCACGCCCTGGCGATTGAGTTCGATGGCCTCCTTGCCGCCGGAGAGGATCTCGACGTTGTCGGTCTGCCGGGCCACGCCCTGCATCACCTGCGGGTCATCGCCGTAGACCTCGACGCAGTTCTTCAGCAGCACATCGCTGGCCGCATCCTGACCCAACTCGCGCAGCTGGCTGGCGACGTTGAGTGCGATGTCGGCAGCAAAAAACTGCGGCAGCTTTTCCAGCGCTGCGGCGGCTTCGGCGGCCAGTTGCGCGGCGCGCTTGGGATCGCCGGATTTCATCAGGCTGCTGGCCAGAGCCAGGCGTGAACGCAGCTGCACGTTGGGGTCATTGGCGTAGCTCTTGTCCAGCTCGCCGAGGGCCTGGTTGACCTCGATCTGCAGGCGCTTGTCCAGCGTGCCATCGCCGGCCTGGGCGGTGATCGCCTGGGCCAGGCCGAGGTAGTTTTCCGGACTCTTGAACTTGGACGTGCGGCCCTGCTCCATAGCTTGCCGATAGGCCTTGCCGGCGCTGTCAAAGTCCTGGTTATCCAGGGCCAGCTTGCCCAGCTGCATCTGCCGGCGAATCGCCAGCGGGGCGAGCTTGACCGCATCCTCCAACGCCTGCTGGGCGCGCTGACTCTCGCCCTGGGCCAGTAGCACGGCGGCCAGGCCGTCATACAGCGCCGGCATCATCGGGAACAGTTTCAGCCCCTGCTCGTACAGGCTCTGCGCGCGGCTCAGCTCACCGCGTTTGTGCAGCAGGCTGGCCAGCGCCACCTGCGCCCAGGGCAACGGCCGCTCAGCCAGCACGCCGTTGAGCAGCTGCTCCAGTTCATCGTTGCGGCCCAGCTCGCGCAGGGCCCCGGCCTTGTAGCGCTGGCACAGCGGCAGGTAGCGCTTGTCTTGTTGGCTCAGCTCGTTGCAAGCCGTCAGCACGGCGGCCGAGTCTTGTTTGTCGAGGCCCTGAAGAATGCCTTTAAGTGCAGTCTTGCGCTCGACCAGCTTGTCCAGGCGCTGATCAAGGCTGGCGCGGTTGAACGGCTTGGTCAGGTAGGCATCCGGCTCGTGTTCGAGGGCACTGAGCACCATGGCCTGGCTGCTTTCGGCGGTGACCATAACGAAGATGCACTGATGACTGATCAGCTTGCCGGCGATCAGCTCCTCCAGCACCTGCTGACCGTTCTTGCCGCCGCCCAGGTTGTAGTCATGCAGGATGATGTCGTAGCGCTTGTTGCGGCACAGCGTCAGGGTTTCCTCGCCACGGTCGGCGGTGTCCACATCGCGCGCACCGAGGTCACGCAGCATGGCCTTGACCGAGCTGCGAAAGTCGGAGAAGTCATCGACAATCAGAAAGCGCTTACTGCCGTAATCCAACATCGAAGGAGTCCTTGTCGCGCAGGGTCAGAGTCGTTTCAGTGTAGTTGTCGGCCCACTCGCTGCCAGCGCATCAGAATCCGTTCAACGCTGACCAGGCTCCAGGTCGAGCAGATTAAGGAGGAAACGCGCGAAGTAGGTCAGGTCCTGCTCCATGGCCTGGCGCGCGGCCTTGGCGTCACCGGCTTCGATGGCGGCAAAGGCGTCCTCGTGGAAGTCGTTGAGGCGCAGCGACAGATCGGCACCGGTGAATAGTCGATTGAAGAACGGTCCGATCTGCAGCCACAGTGATTCGATGCTGCGCAGCAACACCGGGTTGCCGCAGGCGCTGTAGAGGCGCAGGTGGAACTGGCTGTTGGCATCCAGATAGGCCTGTACCTGCCGCTGCTCAATCGCCTGATCCATGCGCGCCACGCAACCGCGCAACTCGGCCAGGTCGTCGGGGGTCAGGCGCGGCGTGGCCAATTCCACGGCCAGGCCTTCGAGGCCCAGGCGCACCTGAAAGATATTCTGGTAACGCTCGCGGGTCATCGGCGGCACGCGCACCGAGCGCTGCGGCTCGCCTTCCAGCGCGCCTTCGGCCACCAGGCGCTGCAAGGCGGCGCGCACCGGCATCGGGCTGGTGCCCCATTCGGCGGCGAGGTCACGGATTTTCAAGCGCTCGCCGGGCTGGAAACGCCCCGCCAGCAGGCTTTCACGAATACGTAGGTAGAGCTGGTCCTGCAGGTTATCGGCCATGGTTCAGCAGCGTCCTTGTACCGGCGGCGCAGGCAGTTGGGCGAGGGTCAGCGAACAGTTGTGCATGGCAAGGTCCTGGGTTTAGGTGATAAAAGGCGGATCACGGCTCGATGCACATCATCCAGACGCGCCATAATCTGTGATCACAAGATTGGTTAAATTTACCTTATTCACGCGTTCAAGACATCTATTGACTTATCTGTGATCACAAATGACCATGTGCAGATATTCGAACGAGGTGTTCAACATGACTGCCAGTGGCATCAGCCCAACCGCCGTAGCAACCTTCGCCAGCCGCGAGCGCGAGCGTTTTATCGAGCGCAATCCGAAATCCGTGGCCCTGGCCGAGCGGGCGCGCAACTCCCTGTACGGCGGCGTGCCGATGCACTGGATGGCCGACTGGTCGACCCCGGTGCCGCTGTTCGTCGAACGCGCCAAGGGCGCGCGCTTCTATGACGTCGACGGCCACGAGTACATCGACTTCTGCCTGGGCGACACCGGCACCATGTTCGGCCACTCGCCAGACCCGATCGCCAAGGCCATCAGTGATCAGGGCAACAACGGCCTGACCACCATGTTGCCGGGCGAGGACGCGGTGGTCTGCGGCGAGCTGCTCGCGGCGCGCTTCGGCCTGCCGTTCTGGCAGGTCACCGCCACCGCCACGGATTCGAACCGCTACGTGCTGCGCTGGGCCCGCGCGATTACCCAGCGCAAGACCCTGCTGGTGTTCGACGGCTGCTACCACGGCACGGTGGACGACGTGATGGTGCGCTGTATCGACGGCGAAACCGTGCCGCGCTCCGGCCTGGTCGGCCAGGCCTACGACCTGACCCAGTACAGTCGATCGATCCCGTTCAATGACGTGGCGGCGCTGGAAGCCGCCCTGGCCCAGGGCGACGTCTGCGCCCTGCTCTGCGAGCCGGCCATGACCAATATCGGCATGGTCCTGCCCGAGCCTGGCTTTATGCAGAAATGCCGCGAGCTGACCCAGCAATACGGCGCGCTGCTGATCATCGACGAGACCCACACCATCTCCACCGATATCGGCGGCTGCACCCAGCTGTGGAACCTCGAGCCGGACTTCTTCGTGGTCGGCAAGCCGATCGCCGGCGGCGTGCCGTGCGGCATCTTCGGTTGCAGCGCGGCGATGGCCGAGGCCATGACCGCCGCGCGCCAACGCGCCAGCGAAGGCAGCCACGGTCACGGCCATAGCGGCATGGGCACCACGCTGTCGGCCAACGCCCTGGCCATGCACTGCATGCGCGCCAACCTGGAACAGGTGATGACCCCGGCCGCCTACGCGCACATGCTGCCGCTGGCCAAGCGCCTGGCCGACGGCTTCCGTTCGCTGATCGGCAAGCACGAGCTGAAGTGGTCGGTGACCGAGCTGGGCGCGCGCAGCGAGTTCCAGTTCTGCCCGGTCTCACCGAAGACCGGTGCCGAGGCCGAGGCGGCGTTCCACGACGAGCTGCAGATGGCCCTGCACCTGTACCTGATCAACCGCGGCATCCTGATCACCCCGTTCCACAACATGACCCTGTGCTGCCCGAGCACCACGGCGGACGATGTGGACAAGCTGATCGGCATGCTCGACCAGGCCCTGACCGAGCTGCTGGCTATCCCCGCTGCCCGCGAATAACTCATCGATCAGCCTGTGGGAGGGGCTTCAGCCGCGACAATCGCCGCTAAAGCGCCTCCCACGAAATGACGACTCACTGTGAGAACCACCATGCAATTCGCCAACCCCCAGGAAGCCCGTGACTTCCTCGCCGCCCATCCGCAAGTGCGCAGCATCGAACTGATGCTGATCGACGCCAATGGCATCCCGCGCGGCAAGCTGCTGCACCGCGACGAGCTGCTGGCCATCTACGAGCACGGTCGGCCGCTGCCCAGCTCGATCCTGGCGCTGACCATCCAGGGCGAGGACGTCGAAGAGAGCGGCCTGGTCTGGGAAGTCGCCGACGCCGATTGCTGGACCTACCCGATCCCCGGCAGCCTGACCCTGCAACCCTGGCGCAGCACACCCACCGGCCAGCTGCAGGTGAGCATGCACCCAACTCAGGGCCTGCCGGCCGCCCCGGCCGATCCACGGCATGTGCTGGTGCGCGCCATCGACCGCCTGAAGGCCGACGGCTATCACCCGGTGATGGCGGTGGAGCTGGAGTTCTACCTGCTGGATAAACAGCGCGACGCCAACGGCCGCCCGCAACCGGCGCTGCAGAGCAACGGCGTACGCCCGCAGGCACCGCAGGTGTATGGCGTACATGAGCTGGAGCAGCTGCAGCCGTTCCTCGACGACCTCTACGCCGCCTGCGAAGTACAGGGCCTGCCGGTGCGCACGGCGATCTCCGAATACGCCCCCGGCCAGGTCGAGCTGACCCTGGAGCACCGCTTCGATGCGCTGCAGGCCATCGACGAAGGCGTGCGCTACAAGCGCCTGGTCAAGGGCGTGGCCAACAAGCATGGCTTGCAGGCCTGCTTTATGGCCAAGCCGTTCGGCGATCAGGCCGGCAGCGGCCTGCATATGCACGTCAGCCTGGCCGACGAGCACGGCAATAACCTGATGGCATCCGAAGACCCCCATGGCACGCCACTGCTCAAGCACGCCATCGGCGGCATGATGGCCACGCTCAACGACGCCCTGGCGATCTTCTGCCCCAACGCCAACTCGTTCCGCCGCTTCCAGGCCAACAGCTACGCGCCGCTGGCCAAGAGCTGGGGGGTGAACAACCGTACCGTGTCGTTCCGCGTACCGGGCGGCCCGGCCAAGAGCCGGCATGTCGAGCACCGCATCTGCGGTGCCGACGCCAACCCTTACCTGGCAGCGGCGGCGATTCTTTCCGGCATTCATCACGGCATCCAGAACCAGATCGACCCGGGCGAGGAAATCATCGGCAACGGCTACGAGCAGGCCCGCGAAACCCTGCCGACTGACTGGCTGACCGCCCTGCGCGCCCTGGAAAACTCGACCTGGGCCAAACAGACGCTGGGGGAAGAGTTCCTCAAGGTGTTCCTGGCGATCAAGTGGGCCGAGTTCCGCCAGTTTATGGGTGAAGTCGGCGAGCAGGACTGGCGCTGGTACCTGACCCACGCCTGAGTAACCCCACTGGATGGGTGGCACGCAAGGCTCAACCCATCCGAGCCGACTACGCTGTACGGAAATGTGCGAACCGGAGTAGTCCATGCGCCTTGGCATCATTCTGGCCTGCTGGCTGTGCAGCTGCCTGGCTTGCGCCGCCCCCCTGCGGGTCGGGCTGGAAAACCATGACTACTACCCCTACTACAGCGCGGTAGAGGGCAAGCCGCTCGACGGTTATTGCATCGCCCTGCTGCAGGCCTTTGCCAAGCACGCCGGGCTGACGCTTGAGCTACGCCCGCAACCGGTCAACCGCCTGTACCACAGCATGCTCGACGAGCAGAACCTCGACCTGCTGTTCCCCGATAACCCCGAGTGGGGCCGCGAGGCCAAGGTCGGGCAGCAGCTGTATTACAGCCGCCCGGTGGCGTTGATCGTCGATGGCAGCCTGGTCCGCCGTGAACGCCTGGGCCAAGGCCAGGCCGCCATCAAGCAACTGGGCATCGTCCGTGGTTTCACCGCGCAAGCCTGGTTGCCGGCAATCGCCACAGGCCAGGTGACACTGGTCGAAGTGCAGGATATTCAGAGCCTGATCCATATGCTCGAGCGCGGCCGCATCGATGCCCTGTACGCCAACCCGCAGGTGGTGCGCCATCACCTGCGCCTGCTGGGTATCGACGAACAACGCCTGCAGCTCGACCCGCAGCTGCCGCTGATCAACACCAGCTTCCACCTGAGCAGCTACAAATACCCCGAACTGATCACAGGTTTTGATCGCTTCCTGGTCGAGGAAGCGGGTACCTTGCGCGCCCTGCGCCAGCAATATGGCCTTCCCTGAGGCTGCGGCGCACACCCCATCCGCTATGGTTGGCCCACGTCCCTGCACAGAGCACCCTATGGAACCTGGAAACGCCCAGCTGTCGATGACCGTACTGATGACCCCGGACATGGCCAATTTTTCCGGCAATGTGCACGGTGGCACCCTGCTCAAGTACCTCGACGAAGTCGCCTATGCCTGCGCCAGCCGTTATGCCGGCTGCTACGTGGTGACCCTGTCGGTGGACCAGGTGACCTTCCGCCAGCCAATCCACGTCGGCGAGCTGGTGACCTTCCTCGCCTCGGTCAACTACACCGGGCGCACCTCGATGGAGGTCGGCATCAAGGTGGTTACGGAAAACATCCGCGAACGCTCGGTGCGCCATACCAACAGCTGCTTCTTCACCATGGTCGCGGTCGATGAGCGCGGCCAGGCCGTGCCCGTACCGCCGCTGCAGGCCGAGTGCGCCGACACCCAGCGCCGCCAGCGCCAGGGCCAGCAACGCCGCGAGATACGCAACGAGCTGCAACAGCGCTACCGCGCGCTGAACGAAGAAAATGGCTGAACGAGCAGACAAGCGATGACGTGCTCGGCACAATTCACAGCCTCTCACCGCAGCGAGTAAGGCAATGGAAAGCCTGTATTTCTCCCCCATGTTGCTGGGTCTTAACCTGATGCTGGCAAGTGCCATCGCCTGCAGCGGCCTGTGGTATTTCTCCCGGCCCTACCGCGGGCCCGGCCTATGGATGTTCGGCAGCTGGGCGCTGATCGTCGGCATCCTGCTGTTTATGGGCTTTATGGTCAGCGGCAGCAAGCTGCTGAATATCCTCGGCAATGCCCTGCAACTGGCCGGCGAGGCCATCATCCTGCTCGGGGTGTTCCGCTTCCTCGGCCTGCCGCTGCCCTGGTGGACGGTGCCCGCCAGCGCCGGGCTGATGAGCCTGGCACTGAGCTGGCATTGGTGGCTGGCACCGATCAATTCGGAATACCTGATCGCGCTGTATGCCGCGATTGGCGGCCTGCTGCCCCTGCAAGCCTGCTGGGCACTGTGGCGTACGCCCCGCGAAGCGGAGCTGCGCAGCGTCTGCCGGTTTGTCGCCATTGCCTTGCTCGGCTATGCCCTGGTGACCCTGCTGCGTGGCGTGGTCGGCATTCACGACGGCCTGCAAGGCATCGTGCACGACGATGTCACCCGCTCGGTTAGCTACCTGTTGCCGTACAACTTTGGCATTCCGCTGTGGCTGATGGCCCTGGTCGGCCTGGTGCTGATGACCATGCGCCGCATCCTCGCCGACAGCCAGCGCAACGCCCAGCAGGCAGCGGCCAACGCCGAACGCTTCGAGCGCCTGATGCGGGTCGGCAATGCCGGGATGCTGGTGCTGCAAGGCGAGCGCATCATCGACGCCAACCCCATGCTGGAGCAGCTGTTCCAGCGCAGCCGCGAGCAGCTGCTCGGCCAGCCAGTGGCCAGCCTGTTCGATAGCGCCAGCCAGGTGCATGTCGCCGAGCTGCTGCAACAGGCCGATGGCCGCCCCCACGACCTGCTGGCGCAACGCGACAACGGCCAGCAGTTCGCCGCCGAGCTGAGCATCGCGCGCCTGGCCGAGGCCCAGCAGCAGGTGGCGGAAATCCGTGATGTCAGCCACCGCAAGGCCCTGGAAGAACAGCTGCTGGTGCTCGCCACCACCGACCCGCTGACCAGCGCCCTCAACCGCCGAGCCTTTCAGGAACGCGCCGACCACGAACTGCAACGCAGCCAGCGCCAAAGCAGCCCGCTGTGCCTGGCGATGCTCGACCTCGACCACTTCAAACGGGTCAACGACCAGTACGGCCATGCCGTCGGCGATCAAGTGCTGGTGGCGTTCAGCGCGCTGTGTCGCCAGCAGGCACGCAGCACCGATCTGTTCGCCCGCTTTGGCGGCGAGGAATTCGTCATCCTGCTGCCCGACACCTCTCTTGAGGCGGCTCAACAGCGCCTGGAACGCCTGCGCGGCGCGCTGCAAAACCAGGCAATCGACACCAGCCAGGGACCGCTGCAGGTCACCGTAAGTATTGGCCTGGCCTGCGCCAATCGCGCGTGCACCCTGCAACAGCTGCTGCAAAGCGCCGATGCGCGCCTGTATACGGCCAAAGCCATGGGTCGCAACCGCATCAGCCTGACCGATTGATGGCCGCGCAGGCGGCACAGGCAGGGTCTGTTAAGCTCTGCCTTCTCTAGCCGGAGCCGCCATGATCGACCTCTTCGATATGTTTCTACTGATGCTGTTCGCCACTGCCTGCGCCTGGCTGTGGCACGCCCACGGCTTGCGCGAGCGTGCGCTGACGCTGGTGCAACAGCATTGCGCCAAGGCCGATGTGGAACTGCTCGACGGCAATGTCGCGCTGCGCAAACTCGCCCTGCTGCCCGATGCGCGCGGGCGCAAACGCCTGGCGCGGGTGTATGGCTTCGAGTTCACCGTCACCGGCGAACAGCGCCACGCCGGCAGCATCGTGATGTTCGGCCAGCACCTGGGGCGCATCGAACTGGCCGCCCACCCGTTCCGCCAACCGGCGGCAGACAGCGCCCAGGTGATCGAACTGGAGCAGTGGCGCAGCCAGCGTCAGCTGCCCGACGACAGCCTCCCACGCCACTGAATAAGGCCGGTTGCCGTTGCATCAGCACGGCACACAGCCGCGGTTAACCACGCTGCAATAGAAAGTTGGCCACCCGCGCGGCGCTGTCGTCCGGCTGCTCCTGCATAAAGCAGTGCCCGCCCGGCACCACATGAGCGCTGACCTGGGCATTGCTGGCGCACCAGCGCGCCACCGATTTAGCGACAAAGGGGTAACTGCGCTGGCCGTAAAGCACCTGGGTCGGGGTCGTCACCTTGGCCAGCGACGGCCATAGGCGCTTGGGGAACGAGCTGAAGATATCCGCCTCACGGCTTGGCCGGCATTTCAACTCGACGCCTTTGTCGCTGTCTTTCAACGCATGCTGGATATAAGCGACGAAAGCCTCCTCGGTCCAACCGCGAAACATCCCGCGACCATGCAGGGCTGTATGCGCGGCGGCGCGATCCGGCCAGCTGCTGCGCCGCTTGAGCGCCTTGCTGGCCAGGGTGGTACGCCGGCTCAAACCGACCACATCGGACAGCGCCATGACCCCGATCATCGCCGGGCTGAACAGCACCGGATCGAGCAGCACCGCACGCTGGAACAGCTGCGGCTGCTGGGCCAGCATCAGGCTGGTCAGCACCCCGCCAAAGCTATGGCCCAGCGCATACACCGACGCATCGGCAAAGCGCTCATGACCGGCAGCAAATGCCTCCAACGCCAACTCGGCGCTGCGGTTCCAACCATGAAAACGTCCGCCATGCTCGGTATCGCCATGCCCCTGCACATCACACAGCCACAGGTCGAAATCCTCGGCCAGGCGCTGCAACAACGGCGTGTAGACCCGCCCGCAATAGCCATTGCCATGCAGAAAATGCAGCAGCGGCTTGCCCGAAGGCGGCGAATGCCAGCCGCGCAGGGTGAAACCGGCGGAACAGGCGTGGGACCAGGGAAGCAGTTGCATGGTCGATATCCAGAAAAAAGTGTGCGCAGTTTATCAACACCCGCCGTCCCTTTGCCTCAGGGTAGACGGCAGCCGTAAAACGCCGCCTGCAAAGCCGCTGCATCCTGCGCCTGGGCAAAGATCAGCTCCAGCCGCGAGTCCTTGCGCCATTCGCTGTTCTGCCAATGCAGCGCCTGGCCCTCCAGGGCATTGGCCGACAGCCAGCCGGCGTTGGTCTGCAGCACCAGCTTGGCGCGCCGCCAGGGTAATGCGTTCAGCCACTGCTGCACCTGCATCAGCTCGAAACGCTGGCTCGGGTGCCAACGCCAGCCGATGCTCCAGCCCTGCTCCTGCTGCTGAACCTGACAGATCGGCTCGTCGACTACGCGCCAGATCTGGGCAATGGTGGCCTCGCCCTGCGGCAGTTGATCGAGGCCGGAGCCGGCTTCAGCTTGGGCGGCAAAACCGGGCAGTTGCGCCAACGTCAGTGCGCCATGGCTGGTCCATAACAGGGGGCGTGCGGGCAGCTGCGCCTGAATCCGTGCCTTGCTAGCGTCATCCAGAGTTTCCGCCTTATTGAGCAGCAGCAAACCGGCGCTGTTCAGGGTCGCCTGCTGACTCTCTGGCAGCGCAACACCGGCGGCCAGCGCCATGGCATCCAGTACCAGCACCGGCTCCTGCACGGCCAGCACACCCGCCCAGGGCGCTTCGCGCAGTTGTTCGAGCAGTTGCAGGGGATGGCCAAGGCCAGACGGTTCGATCAGCAGCCGATCCGGCTTGGCCTTGCGCAGCAGGCGACTCAAGCCGACCTGAAATGGCACGCCGTTGACGCAGCACAGACAACCGCCCGCCACTTCGCCCATGGCGATGTCGTCGTCATCCGTGGTCAGCAGGGCCGCATCCAGGCCGATCAGGCCGAACTCGTTGATCAGCACCGCCCAGCGTTCAGTGGCTGGGCGCTGCGCCAGAAGATTACGGATCAGGCTGGTCTTACCGGCACCAAGCGGCCCGGCAATCAGATGGGTTGGGATATTTTTCAGCATGATCGGCGCTTGCCAGTGTCCATCGAGAAGAGGGTTTCTGCTGCGGCCATTCTAACGGCGTACAACACCGCAGGAGCGGCCCTACGCAGACTGATTAAAAACAGCATGCTAGAGTCGCCGGCATATTTTTAGAGGGTCATTTGATGCGCGTTTTTCTGCTGCTGAGCCTGTTCGTACTGTCCGGCCTGGCCTGGGGTGAAGCCTGCGTGGTGCATAGCCAGGCCGAGCGCCTGGATGTGAAGGTCTGCCAGCAGAACCGCAGCATCCCGCCCAACCTGTTCCGCACCGGCTTCTGCCAACCGCAACTGAAGGGGCAGAAGGTCGAGGTCGAGTTTGTCGAGCAGTGTCCCATGGGCGCGTTCGGCGTCTGTCGCAACTCCACGGTGGGCGGCACTCCCTACAAACAGGACGTGCACTATTACGGCGTCGCCAGCGATGCCACCTACCTCAAACCCTTCTGCGAGCAGCAGAGCAAGGGTGTATGGATGGCGCGCTAGCAGGCCGTTGAAAAACGTTAGCGAGGCAGCCAGTGCAAGGCAAAACAGGCGAAAAAGCGGAGTTTACGAGCTGTAAATGAGCATTTTGAGCCTGTTTTTAACGCCGCAATGGCAACGTAGGTAGTTTTTCAACAGCCTTCTAGCCGTCATCAAAGCGTCACCCTATCTATGTTCTAGTGGCCTTGGGTACCTCACCCCTGCATGCCGGTTCACGCGTCGGCATGCCTTTCTGGTGCTTAAGGCTGCCATTATCCGCAGCCTATTTTTTTGCCTGAAATTTATAGCTTTTCAGGCCGCCAGCTCCTCGATCCAGGGCCCGAACGGATCCGCCATGGCCAGCCAGGCATCCACGCCCAGAGCCATTTCCGCATCATCGAGCAGGCAGGCATCCAGTTCGGCACTGAGCCGGGCGAAGTCGATGTTCTGGCCGATAAACACCAGCTCCTGGCGACAGTCGCCGCTGGCCGCATGCCAATGCTTGATGATCGCCTGGCGGCCTTCGTCATCCTGCGGCCACTGGGTTTTCGGCACGAAACGCCACCAGCGCCCGGCACAACCATGGCGCATCAGGCCGCCGGCCTGGGACCAGCTGCCAGCTTCCTGATACTTGCTGGCCAGCCAGAAAAAGCCCTTCGAGCGCAGCAGCCGGCCGTTGCTCCACTCGCGATTAATGAAATTGAAGAAACGCTCAGGGTGGAACGGCCGCCGCGCGCGATAGCCGCTGGATGCGATGCCGTATTCCTCGGTCTCCGGGACGTGTTCGCCGCGCAGCTCCTTGAGCCAGCCCGGCGCTTGTGCCGCGCGCGCGAAGTCGAAACGACCGGTGTTAAGAATCGTCGCCAGTGGCACCGCACCCATGGCCATCGGCACGATCTCGGCATGAGTGTTGAGGCCGCGCAGAATGGCCAGCAGCTCTTCGCGCTCGTGGCTGCTGATCAGGTCGGTCTTGCTCAGCAACAGCACATCGGCGAATTCCACCTGCTCAATGAGCAGGTCGGTGATCGAGCGCTGATCCTCCTCGCCCAGGCTCTCGCCACGGCTGGCCAGGCTTTCGGCATCGTGAAAGTCGCGCAGGAAGTTCACCCCGTCGACCACCGTGACCAGGGTGTCGAGGCGCGCCAGGTCGGCCAGGCTTTGCCCATCGTCGCCACGGAAGGTGAAGGTCTCGGCCACCGGCAACGGCTCGGAGATACCGGTGGACTCGATCAACAGATAATCGAAGCGGCCATCACGGGCCAGCCGGCCAACCTCTTCCAGCAGGTCTTCGCGCAGGGTGCAGCAGATGCAGCCGTTGCTCATCTCCACCAACTTTTCCTCGGCACGGTTCAGGCTGACATCACGCTGAACCTCGCTGCCATCGATATTGATCTCGCTCATATCGTTGACGATCACCGCGACCTTGAGGCCTTCGCGGTTTTTCAGGATGTAGTTGAGCAGGGTGCTTTTGCCGGCCCCGAGAAAGCCGGACAGCACGGTGACGGGAAGACGGTTGGGCATAGCGGGTGGCTCCAGCATTGATCAGGCACGATGAATTATGAGTTATAACATAACACTTAATCCAATCAACGAAAGCCCGATTGCACCTGAGCGCCCTGCCCTACTGCCGCGATAACCGCCTGCAGCCGGCCTGAGCGCCAGCATCCATAGGGGTTTCACGTGGAACCGCTGTATTTCCACTGCCACGGCTGTTGCGGCTAGTCGCAACAGCCGGGCTAACCTGCCAAGCTTGCCGGCACCGTTCCTCGCCGATGCAGACCATGCCAACGCCGAACCTGACCGTGCGCACTTACCAAGCCAGCGACCTGACTGCACTGGTCGCGCTCTTCAATGCCTCGGTGCATGGCCTGACGGCCGATCACTATGACGCGGCGCAGCGCCAGGCCTGGGCTCCAGCGGCTACGGACATGCCGGAATGGCAAACCCGTTTGTCTGCACTTGAGCTGCTTATCGCCGAAGATGGCCAGGCTATCGCCGGTTTTATCGGCTTCAGCCTGGCTGGCCATATCGACCTGCTGTTCACCGCGCCGGGTTATGCCCGCCAGGGTGTCGCCACGGCCTTGTATGCAGCCGCCGAACAACGCCTGCGGGCGGCGGGAGCCCGCGAGCTGTTTACCGAGGCCAGCCTGGTGGCCCAGGCATTTTTTGCCGGCCAGGGATTTTCTGTGCAGCAGGCACAGACGGTGGCGCGCGGCGCTGTTATTTTGCCGCGCATGCTGATGCGCAAACCTCTGGAGCCCCGATGAACACCCTGACGATGATCGTGCTGGCCGCCGTTGTGCTGTCCGCCTGCGCCATGGCGCTGTGGAGCTGGCACAACCAGCGCAAGCTGGAGAAGCTGGATGAACGCATCAACCGCCAGCGCGAGTTGATCGAGCAGATCGACAGCGTGCTGGAAAACCCGCAGCTCAGCGAAGCCGAGCAACTGGCACAGAGCGAGGCGCTGCTGGCCAAGCTGCAGGAAACCCGCAAGCCCTAGTGTTGCTGAGGTCATGATGTGTGGGAGGGGCTTTAGCCGCGACTAACCTTGATCGCGGCTAAAGCCCCTCCTACAAAAGCGTTCTACCAGCCGCCGCCTCCCCCACCGCCGCCACCGCCGCCAGACGAGCCACCGCCGGATGAGCCGCCGCCACCGCCCGATGAACTGCTCGACGGCGGCGATGAAGCCAGTGCCGTGGCGCTGCTCAGGCCAGCGGTCAGGGCGCTGCTCATCGCCAGTGGGCTGCTGAAATTGCTGCGGCTGTGGTACCACTGCGGTTGATAGTCACGCTGCGCCGGGTCGATCAGGCCGCTGGCCAGCGCCGCACTAAAGCGCGCACTCCACTGCTCTTCCACACCCAGGGCCATGGCGTAAGGCAGGTGTTTCTCGTACAGCGCAATGCTCATCGCCGGGGCATTCCCGGCCAGGGCCAATGCATCGCTTTCGGCCAGCTGCAGGTAATCGCGATAGCCCTCAAGACCATCGAGCAGCCGCCGTCCTTCGACCGACGGTGCTGGCAGCAGGTAATAGAACACCGCCACCACCAGCACATACACGCAGAGCAGCAGCAACGCCGGCACCGACGCCGCATCGCTGAGCATCCACAGGCCAACCGGCACCGGCCAGACAAACATCAAGCCCACCAGCGCCAAGCCGATCCGCTTGCCCCAGCCGGGTTCATGCCAGGCCATATACAGCACGAACAGCGATGGCACGCCAAAGCCCAGGGTAAACAGCACGCCGGCGAATCCAGTGGCCACATCGTCCTCACCCTGCGCCCCGGCAAACACCATCAGCAGGCACGCGGACACCGCCCAGGCCAGGCCCCAGGCCCAGATCCCGCGGTTAGTGCTGAACCAGGCCTTGCCCTGCACCTGCAGGTGGGTTTTCAACCCAGCCACGGCATCGGCCAGGCGCGGCTGGTAATCACTGCCGATCCGCAGCGCGACGCCTTCCTTGTTTGCCGGGAACAGGCGCTTGCACAGTTCGCGATCAATTTCGCTGGCGTCGTCAGGCTCGCCCGCGCCACGGGCCAGAGTAAAACCACTGGCACTGGCGTCATCTTCGATCTGCAGCTGCTTGTGGATGGCCCTATCGGTGAGCCACACACTGAACGCCCGCGCGTCCTGATAGCGGCCCTTCAAGCCGCGGTGCCAGAGGTAGCCGGCCTGCACCGCGCTCATGCCCTGCGGAGCCTCGAACAGCGCGATGATCAAGCCTTTGTCGGGGTCACGACCGACACGCTTCCAGGCGCGCAGGTAGAACAGCAACAAGCCGACCAGCAGCAGCGCACCCAGGCACGGGCCGAGGTTATCCAGCAGCAGATAGCCTGCGCGCGACAACGCACCCGGGCGCGCTACCTGACCCGCCGGCCAATCCACGGCAACCGTCAGGCCGTGGTAGGCCGGCAGGGCTTGCGTAGTGACCAGACGCAGGTAGTCGTCGCGTTGCTCGGCCACCTCGAACGCCTTGCCCTGTTCACCCGCCGCGCCGGTATAGGCGGCCAGCTCGCCGATCCGCGCGCCCTGCGGCAACTTGACCTCGACCGAGGCCTGGAGAATCGGGAAAACCCAGTCATTACCGGTGACGTTCCAGTACAGCTCGTCGCGGCCGGCGTGATGCAGCAGCTGCCGCTCGACCCGATAACGCAGCTCGTATTGATAGCGCCCCGGCTGCAGCAGAATGGACTCCGAGCCAAGGTAGTAACGCACCCAGGCACCGTTGCGCTCGGTGCTGACGTTCTCCGGCTGGCCGTCACGGGTCACCCCCAACAGGCTGATCGGGCCGCTCTTGCGCAAACCCAGCGGCAGCGCATAGCTGACCGGCAGATCACGGTAGATGCCGCGCTTGATCTGCTCACCCTCGGCCTGCACGGTAATCCGCTCGGTCACCAGCAGGCTGCCATCGGCTTGCACCTGCAGGGTGACGGCAAAATCCTCGATCACCTCATCGGCAGCGGCCCAGAGCGGCAACAGGCACAGGCTCAACAACAGCGCGCGGGCTAATCCTGGCATCTTAAAACTCCATTTTCGGCGGTTGGGCGTCATTCGGCTCATCCAGGCTGAAATACTCGGCCTGGGTAAAGGCAAAGGGTCGCGCCACCAGGTTGCTCGGCACCGACTCGACCAGCACGTTCAACTCGCGCACCGCGCCGTTGTAGTAACGCCGGGCCATCTGGATCTGCTCCTCGGCCTCACTGATGTTGCGCTGCAAGTCGAGGAACTGACCATCGGCCTTGAGCGTCGGGTAGTCCTCGACCAGGGCGAACAACTGGCGCAGCTGCGTGCTCAGGTGCGCTTCCACCGGTGCGCGCTGGCCCAGCGGCGCATCGGCCAGCTGCACCGCGCGCATGCGCTCCTGCACCAGTGCCTGCAGCGCGCCCTGCTCGTAGCTCATGTACTGGCGCACGCACTCGACCAGCGCCGGAATCAGGCTGGAACGGCGCTTGAGCTGCACGTCGATGCCACTCCAGGCCTCGGCCACCCGCGCGCGGTTGAACACCAGGCGGTTGTAGTAATAAATCCCCAGGCCACCCAGCACCAGCAGCAGCGCCACAACCCACCAGAATCCCGCACCTTGCATAGCCACTCCTTGATTGCCCATCTCACCCGCCCCCTCACCATAGCCGGCGCTGACCGAGCGTGCTGGCACACCCAGTAACGCCAGCAAGGCGGACATCCCCCGGCGATGCTCGTATCCTGTTGCAGGCCAACCCGCGAGGAACCCCATGCAAATCGAGTTACTGGAGATCCGCGACCACCTGCAGCGCTTCCCGCCCTTCGATGCCCTGCCAGGCGAGAGCCTCGACGCCATCGCCCGCCAGGTCGAGGTGGCCTACTTCAAGGCCGGCACGGATATCCTCCTGCATGGCGCGGCCATCCATGAGCTGCATTACGTACGCAGCGGCGCGGTTGAAATCTACCGACGCAACGGCGAGCTGTACAACCGTCTGAGCGAAGGCGACATCTTCGGCCAGGCCGGCCTGCTACGCAGCCACAAGGTGCGCTTCCCGGCGCGGGCCATCGAAGACTGCCTGATCTACTTTATTCCGGCCGCCCTGTTCGAGCAGTTGTGCGAACAGCACGACAGCTTTGCTGAGTTCGTCGAGGCCGAAGGCCAGTCGCGGCTGAAATCTGCCGTGGAAAACCAGGGCCAGGCCAGCGAGCTGATGCAGATCAAAGTGCGCCAGCTGATCTCCCGTCAGCCGGTCTACGTCAGCCCGCACACCCCGGTGCAACAGGCCGCCCAGCTGATGACCGAGCAGAGCGTGTCATCGCTGGTGATTGTCGACGGCAGTGAGGCCAGCGGCGCTATGGTCGGCATCCTCACCGACCGCGACCTGCGCACCCGCGTACTCGCCGTGGGGCTCGACAGCACAACGCCGGTGAGCCAGGTTATGTCGCCAGATCCCATCACGATCCAGGCCGATGACAGCGTGTTCGACGCCATGTTGTCCATGCTGCGCCACAACATCCACTACCTGCCGGTGGTGCAGCGCCGCCGGCCAATCGGCATCATCAACCTCAGCGACATCCTCCGCTACGAGTCGCAGAGCAGCCTGTACCTGGTCAACTCGATCTTCAATCAGCCCGATGTTGCCGGTCTGCAAAGCCTGCTACCCGACCTGCGCGGCACCTTCGTGCGCCTGGTCAACGAGCAGGCCACCGCGCACATGGTCGGCAGCGCCATGGCCGGCATCGGCCGCGCCTTTACCCAGCGCCTGCTCGAACTGGCCGAACAGCAACTCGGCCCGCCGCCGGTGCCCTACTGTTTTATGGTTGCCGGCTCCATGGCCCGTGACGAACAGCTGCTGGTCACCGATCAGGACAACGCCCTGGTGCTCGATGACCGCTTCGACCCGGTGCAACACGACGCCTACTTCGCCGCCCTCGCCCAGTTTGTCAGCGATGGTCTGGCCGCCTGCGGCTACAGCTACTGCAAGGGCGGCATCATGGCCAGCAACGCCCAGTGGCGACAGCCGCTGCGGGTCTGGCGTGGGTATTTCAGCCAGTGGATCGAGCAGCCCAAGGCGCAAACCCTGCTCAACAGCTGCATCTTCTTCGACCTCGACGGCGTGTATGGCGAGGTCGACCTGGTGGAAAACCTCAAGGACCTGCTCGCGCAGAAAGCCAGCAGCAACCCGGCCTTCCTCGCCGCCCTGGCGCACAACGCCCTCAACCGCACGCCGCCGCTGGGCTTCTTTCGCACCTTCGTGATGGAAACCGACGGCCAGCAGAAACACATCATCAACCTCAAGGGCCGCGGCACCGCACCGCTCACCGACCTGATCCGCGTGCACGCCCTGGCCTGCGGCAGCAAGGCACAGAACTCGCTGGAACGCCTCGACGACATCGGCAAAACCAAATTGCTGCAGCCCGAAGCCCTTAGCCAACTGCGCTACGCTCTGGAATTTCTCAGCCTGGTGCGCGTGCGCCATCAGGCCATGGCCGTGACCGCAGGCGTGCAGCCAGGCAACTACATCGAGCCGGAAAAGGTTTCCGCCAGCGAGCGACACAACCTCAAGGAAGCCTTTGGCGTACTCAGCAATGCGCAGAAATTCCTGCGCTTTCGCTACCCCGCGCAGCCGGGCCAAAGCCTGTGACAGCGCCCACCGCAGCTCTGGACTGGGCGGCGCGGTTTGCCGAACTCGCTGCCAGCGCCCGCGACCCACGCCTGCAAGCCTTCTACCAGGCTGGCTGCGTAAGCGCCGACACCCCACTGCAAGAGGTGCCGCTGCTGGCCCTGGATGTGGAAACCACCGGCCTGGATGCCAACCAGCACGCCATCGTCAGCCTCGGCCTGCTGCCTTTTAGCCTGCAACGCATTCGCTGCGGCGACGCGCGCTACTGGGTGGTCAAACCGGCCAGCGAGCTGAGCGGCGAATCGGTGACCTTCCACCACATCACCCACTCGGACATCCGCCACGCCCCGCGCCTGAGCCAGATCCTCGACGAACTGCTGACGGCCATGGCCGGCAAGGTGATGGTGGTGCATTACCGCAACATCGAGCGCAGCTTTCTCGACCAGGCGCTGCGTCAGCAGTTGGGTGAGGGTTTGCAGTTCCCGGTGATTGATACGATGCAGCTGGAGGCGCGGCTGTATCCCAAGCGTCAGCCGGGCTGGCTGGGCCGCTTGTTGGGCCGGCAAGCGGTGTCGATCCGTTTGGCCGACAGCCGCAAGCGTTACAACCTGCCGATGTACCAGGCGCACCATGCGTTGACCGATGCGTTGGCGACGGCTGAGTTGCTGCAGGCGCAGGTGGCGACGCGGTATGCGGCGAGTACGCCGGTGGGGGAATTGTGGAGTTGAGTCAGTTGTTGCTCGACTCGTTGTGGGAGGGGCTTTAGCCGCGACTGCAGCACCGTAGGATGGGTTGAGCATCGCGATACCCATCATTTGGCCAGTTCGTTGATGTGTTCGGCATTGCATAGCGTTTGCTGATCTTTCTGGTTGCGCCCCCTCGGGCGCGTCACTTGATTCGCTACGCTCACCCTTCGGGCCAGCCTGCGGCTGTTACTACGCTTCGCTCCGTTGCTATTGCTGCGCACAAGAGAAAGTAACCAAAGAGAATGCGCCCCAGCATCCGGGTTTCGCTTCGCTCAACTTCCCTCGCTCCGGTATTGCTCCGGGGGCCGGCTTACAAGGGCCATCCCTGGCCCTTTAAGCCTCTCGCCGCATCCATGCGGCTCGTCCCCCTCCGCAACACCTCCACTCGGCCTCCTGACGGGGACTTGGCGCGCGGCTGATACCTCGACTGCAACGGAGATGAGTAAAGGCAAAAGCTGCTCATACTTCGCCATGGACAGCCTCGACTCGAATGAACTAGCTTCTGGATCAAGCCTGCCAGCATTTCGCCAGTAGCTCGGGCTTGCCGTCCGCTATGCCGCGTTTACCTCCAGGTGCTGTCGCGCTGCTTCGAGCACCTTCAAGGCCAGCACAGAATTAGCCAACGACAAGGAAATTTATGCGACACATATCGCAACATGCGTATCGCATAATTAATAGCTAGGCAAACCAAGAGGGAACTTTATGACGCCTTATCGCAACCTTAGCGGCCAATCAAACGTAGTTGCTTACGAGATCACGGAGGATGCAATACATGTGGTTTTCAAATCTGGCGCTCAGTGCAATTACCTGTATAACAGCATACGCCCAGGTAAGGCTGCGGTTGACAATATGAAACAGCTTGCAAAGCAGGGGCGCTGCTTAAATTCTTATATCTCTCGCGTTGTAAAAAGTAACTTTGCTCGTAAGTGGTAAGCCTAACAACTAATATTTTCAAATCGTTCGTTTCACTTACTGAGACGGCCGCATTAATCAAATGCTATATAAGGAAGAGAAATGAGCGATGCGCAAACAGAAGAAAGCATTTCCAAATCACCAAACCCTCTAGTATTTATTAGTCATGACACGCGCGATGGCGAATTGGCTGAAGCGTTTAGCAACCTTCTGAAAAGCGTAAGCGCCGGAGTCCTAAAATCTTTTCGAACCTCTGACAGAAAAGGGAATCAAGGGATTGAGTACGGTGTGGAGTGGTATCCAGAAATTATAAAAAACATACAAGGCGCATCTGATGTTGTTTGCCTTCTTACAAAAAGAAGTGTGGACAGGCCGTGGATATTATTCGAAGCAGGCATGGCAAAAGGTAAGCTTGACACGCCAATCTTGGGCGTTGCGCTTGGGATTGAACTTAAAGACGCATCGTCAGGGCCATTCGCGCAATTTCAAAACTGTGGTGATGATGAAGACTCACTTACAAAGCTTGTTTTCCAACTTGTAAAAAGAATACCTAACTCAGAACCAGACAAAGACACGATAAAGTTTCAAGTAGGGAAATTTAAACAATCCATTTCAACCATACTAGAAAAACTGGATGCTCCAACCAAAGAGGACGGTAGCACCAAGCCATCCGCAGACATCAGGGATATCGAAAACTCTTCTGCGAAGCTTTTTGAAGAAATAAAAATCATGTTTCAGGATCTTCCATCAAGAATAGAAAGGGTAAGTCCACCCGAGGGTAGAAAACGCAGGAGAAGATTCCATCCAGCTATGCTTGATGAAATGATTCACATGACCAAAGATGGGAAGTTAGGTATTCGTATTGCACTAAGTTTTTACAGGGAAAAAATGCCTTGGGTATACGATGAAGGTGTTTTGATACTAAATAAAATTGATGGCAGCAAAGCACCAGCAACAATAAAGCGCCACTTTCATGAGTTCGAAGAGCTTCTTATGGTCAGCACTAGAAATCCGATGATGGAAGAATTTCTCATGGAGGATAAAGAAGATTATTTTCTATTAATGGAGCTTCCAAAAATTATTCTCCGCAGTTTGGAAAGGGTTGCTTTCGTACACGTATAACCTACGTAAATGAGACAAATTTATTCTTATTTCACGACAATAAATAACCCCTCCCTCTCCCGTCCGTTTTTAGTTTTTCCAGTTCATAAACTCCAAGCTTTCAGGCGCACGCCAAATCCCCCATCAGGAGGCCGAGCGCAGGCACTGCGCAGGGGGACGAGCCGCAGGGATGCGGCGAGAGGCGTAATGGGCCAGGGATGGCCCATGTACGCCGGCCCCCGGAGCAGTGCCGGAGGGAGGGAAGTTGAGCGCAGCGAGACCCGGATGCCGGGGCGTGTTTCTTTTGCTTACTTTTCTTTGCACGAGCAAAGAAAAGTGAGGCGCCCGAGGGGGTGCAACACGAGCCATCAGTGCACACGGTGGTATGCCGAACACCACAAACCCCGCGCATAAAAAAACGCGCCCGAAGGCGCGCTCTTGTACTGCCTACCAACAGCGGTCAGCGCGGTTCGCTCATCAAGCCTTTGACGATCGAAATACAGCCCACTAACAGCACCAGGGTGAACGGCAAACCGGTCGATACCGCCATGGCCTGCAAGGCCACCAGACCGCCGCCGAGCAGCAGGGCGATGGCGATCACGCCCTCGATCACCACCCAGAACACCCGCTGCGGCACGGGCGCGTTGACCTTGCCGCCGGCGGTGATGGTGTCGATCACCAGCGAGCCGGAGTCCGACGAGGTGACGAAGAACACGATCACCAGCACGATGCCGATAAACGAACTGATCGCCGACCACGGCAACTCAGCCAGCATGGCAAACAGCTTCAGCTCCAGCGCGGCGTCCTGTACGCCGGTAAACCCGCTGCCGACCAGTTGCTCAATCGCCGTGCCGCCAAACGCGGTCATCCACAGTACTGACACCAGCGATGGCACCAGCAGCACGGCAATCAGAAACTCGCGCACGGTGCGGCCACGGCTAACGCGGGCGATAAACATGCCCACGAACGGCGACCAGCTGATCCACCAGGCCCAGTAGAAGGCCGTCCAGCCTTGGCTGAAGTTGGCGTCTTCACGGCCAATCGGGTTGGCCAGCGCCGGCAGGTACTGCAGGTACGCGCCGAGGTTGTCGAAGAAGCCGGTGAGGATGGCCAGGGTTGGCCCGGCGATGATCACGAACAGCAACAGCAGGATGGCCAGGCCCATGTTCAGCTCGGACAGGCGCTTGACGCCCTTGTCCAACCCCGCCACCACCGACAGCAGGGCGATAGCGGTGATGCCGACAATCAACAACACCTTGCTGGTATCCGTAGCGGCGATGCCGAACAGTTGGTCCAGGCCGGCGGCGGCCTGCTCGGCACCCACGCCCAGGGAGGTGGCCAGGCCGAACAGAGTGGCGAACACCGCGAGGATGTCGATCACATGCCCCGGCCAACCCCACACCCGCTCGCCGAGAATCGGGTAGAAGATCGAGCGGATCGACAGCGGCAGGCCCTTGTTGAAGGAAAACAGCGCCAGCGCCAACGCGACGATGGCGTAGATCGCCCAGGGGTGCAGGCCCCAGTGGAAGATAGTTGCGGCCATGCCCAAACGCGCAGCGGCTTCGGCATCACCGGCAGCGCCAGCCAGAGGTGCCCAGTCGGTGCGTACACCATCCGCGCCGACGCTGATCCCGCCCATGGCCGCCGAGAAGTGCGACATCGGCTCGGCCACGCCGTAGAACATCAGGCCGATGCCCATGCCGGCGGCGAACAGCATGGAGAACCAGCCGGTGTAGCTGTAGTCCGCGGTGGCGTCCATACCGCCGATGCGCACCTTGCCCAGCGGCGAGACGATCAGGCCGAGGCAGAGCAGCACGAAGATATTGGCGGCCCCGATAAAGAACCAGGCCATGTGGTGGGTCAGCCAGCTGCGCATGGCGCTGAACAGCGGCTCCACTTCATTTTGCAGGGCCAGGGTCAGCACCACGAACAGCACCACGCTGAGTGCGGAAATGCTGAAAACCTTGCCGTGAATATCGAGGGAAATCGAGAACTGTCCCTTGATGTTGTCCTGACCGATCACATAGTCGGTGTCGATCAGATTGGCGTCGCCGGTGGGTGCCGGGATGCCGTCCAGAGAGACCGCTTCTGGTTGCGGGGTCGTGTCAGACGAAGGGTTTTGACCCATGTGGGGACTCCTTTGACGTGTGGCACGCTTTACGCGCACGAGGACGGGATTGCCCTACTCGTACAGCCTGAAAACTGCCGGCTGCGGGCCACAGGGTAGCAGCCCTGGCCACTGCGCGCAGGCGCGGAGCCCATAACAGCGGCCATTGCAGCCCTGTCCGGAGGTATTTTTCCAGCCGTCCGCTCAGACTTTTTCGGCACCTAACTCCCGCCAAGCACGACCATTGACTATGGTTGCGCTATGGCCCTTGCGGGCGCTGTACGAGATCCCGTCCATGAAACGCCTGCTGCCCCTGCTGGTGAGCCTGTACCTAGGCCTCACTGCGCCCGTGCAAGCCGAGACCTTCACGGTCGGCGTCGAGCTGCAACCCTATATGCCCTATTTCAGCGTGCAGAATGGGCAGTACCTGGGCTATGGCCGCGACCTGCTCGATGCCTTCGCCGTGCATCAGGGCCATACCTTTGTCTACCAGCCACTGCCGGTGCGGCGACTGCTGAGCGATTTTCTCGCTGGCAAAGTGGACTTCAAGTTCCCCGATAACCCGCGCTGGAACGCCGACCTGAAACAGGGCTATGTCCTGCACATCAGCCAGGCGGCGGCCCCGGCGGTAGACGGCCTGCTGGTCAAGCCGCAGTTCCTCGGTCAGGGCAAGGCCCGCATCCGCCGCATCGGCACCCAGCGCGGGTTCACCCCCTGGCCCTACCTGCCGGATATCAAGGCCGGAAACATGATCCTGATTCAGGCCAACCAGATCGACTCGCTGCTGGCCATGGCCCTCAGCGACCGCGTCGATGCCGTCTACCTCAACCCGCAGGTGGTCAGCCACCGTCTGATGGCCAGCGGGGCCGGCAGCCAGGCCTTGGTCTTCGACCCGAGCCTGGCGTATGTGGATGATCACTACTTCCTCTCGAGCATCCAGCACCCCGAGGTGATCGCCGAGTTTGACCGCTTTCTCGCTCAGGAAACCGAACTGATACAAGCGCTGAAGAAACGCCACGGCATCGCCGACCCGCTGAGCCATTGATCACTGCGGCTGTAAAGCCCCGCAGTCGGCCGCTACCCAGCGCGCATGGCTCTGCATGCTGCTGCTCTGGCCGTCGTAGGTGCCAGTGATCTGCGAGGTGAATTCCTTGTCGCTGACAAAGCGCGTCTCGCCCTGGCCCTGGCCATTCGGGCAGGTGAAGCGGAACTTCCACAGCTCATCACTGCGCTCGAGCACTTCATTGCTGCAGCCGGATTCGGGGTCCTGCAGGGGCAGTTGCTGGGCCTTGATCTGCGCTTCGGTCATGCAGATGCGCACACCCTTGTCGCCCAGCTGCACGCCCTTCTGCGCCATCATTTGTTCCATCATTTGCCGTTGCTCGGGCGGCAGATTTTTCAGCTGTTCGAGCATCGTCTCCATCCCCGGCACCGCCTGACCATCGACCTGCATGTTGTTGGAGCTGATTTCCCACAAGCCGGGCTGAATATCCACCGCGCTGGCCAGAGCGGGCAACAGGCAGACGCTGAGTAGCAGAGGGTTGCTGAAGACGCGGCGCATGATCGACTCCTGAAAGGTTGGCGACTCTGCAAGCGTAGCCCCTTCTACGAGGCATCTGCCTCCACGTCCTCGCGGTAAATCCGCAGGCCGCGCGCCTGGTAGTTGGCCAGCGCGCTGGGGTGATCGAGGCTGCAGGTATGCACCCAGACCCGCGTGGTGCCCGGCCAGGCCCAGGCGGACTGCAGCGCGTGGGTCAACAACGGGCCACCGAAACCACGGCCGAAAAACGCCTCGGCCAGGCCGAAGTAGAGAATCTCCACCACGCCCTCGGCGTCGCGCAGCAACTCGTAATAACCGGCGACCGCGCCCTGCTCATAGGCCACCCAGGTGCGGTGGTTGGGCTGCTCGACCAGCTCACGCCACTGCGCTGCGCTCCAGCTCAGCTTGTCGGTCCACTGCCAGGGCTCACCCACCAGCTGGTAGAGAAAGCGGTTGAGCTGATATTGCTTGATCGCGCATTCGACAATGCTCAGCTCGGCAGGCAGCCCCTTGCCGCGAATCTGCTCGGGGTGCTGCATGTCCAGGTAATAGGTAATGGTGCTCATCGGCAGGCTTAGATCTTTAGGGGTGGTGGCCAAGGCTAAACCAAGCGCAGCGCTAGCGGCAAAGGCGGCAGCGCTGAGCACGGGCTTTTTAGCCCTGATCAATCCGCAGCTCGGGCACGGCGCGGCCGGCCACCAGGCGTTCGTCGACCAGGCGGATCAGCTCGGCTTCGTCGCGCACGCGAAACCACTCGCCGGCCGGATAGAGGCTGGCGGTCGGCCCCAGGTCGCAGGGGAACTGGCACTGGCTGCGGGTGATATGCACACCGCCCTCGCACTCCAGCTTGCCGGCGGCCTTGAGGCGTTGGCGCAGGGTTTTCCACAGCTCCAGCGCGCCGCGCCGGGTGCAGCGCGGGCCGTTGCACAGCAGCAAACGCTGAGCGTGCGGCGGAATCTGCGACCAGGCGTGATGCTCCGCTATCGCGGCAACGCCAATGCTAGGCAGGTGCAGTTCGGGGCGCTCGATCAGCGCGCAGGCGGCTTCCACCGGCAAGCCTTCGGCCTGGCCAATGGCGCTGGCGACAAACAGCTGCTCAGGGTTGACCTGCTGGCTGAGCTCGCTGCGCAGCCAATCGAGATGCGGGCTGCTGCTCTGCGGCTCCAGATCGATCACCAGCAGCGGCCGCTCGCCCTCGGCCACCCGCTGCCAGAGCGGCGCATAGCCTTCGCTGGTGTCGACTATATCGGCCAGCGCCGCTTCGCTGCGCAGCTCAGCCAGACGCCGACGGAACAGCTCGGCAAAGGAGCCCTCGGCCAGGTCGGGACCGACAAACAGAATGCGGGCGTAAGGGGAAACGGGCGTGGTCATGGCGGCCTCCAAAACGGGGCGGCAGTCTAGCAGGGGATTTTTTGCCTTGGGCGGCAACCGCTCGGCGGCCAACTCGACCCTAAAGTTGCAGCGCCTCGGCCAGCGCTTCAAGGCTAAGAAACTCGCGCTCCACACTCGGCAAGAGCGGCCGACGCAGCAGCACGACCGGCAGGCCCAGCTCCCGCGCCACCTGCAACTTCGGCTCGGTGGACTGGCTGCCGCTGTTCTTGCTGATCAGCACATCGGTGCCCAGGCGGGCGAACAGCGCGCGCTCGCCATCCAGCGCGAACGGCCCGCGCGCGCCGATAATCTCGGCTCGCGGCACGGCTTCCTGCGCGGTTAGGCAGCGCAGGGTCCAGTGCTGATGCAGGGGAATCTCGTGCAGATGCTCCAGCGGTTCGCGGCCAAGGGTAAATAGCGGACGCTGGAAGTTTTGCAGCGCGGCAACCAACCCAGCCCAGTTATCCACTTCACGCCAGTCATCGCCCTCGCCGGCCCGCCAACCGGGACGACGCAGGGCCCAGCAGGCAATCGCGCTCAACTCGGCGGCGCGGGCGGCATTGGCGCTGATCTGCGCGGCATAGGGGTGGGTCAAGTCGAGCAGCAGCTCGATGCTCTGCTCGCGGATATAGGCCGCCAGGCCTGCCGCCCCGCCAAAACCGCCGACGCGCACCTGACACGCCAGGTCATCCGGCACCCGGCCCAGCCCGGCCAAGCTGTAGACGGCTTCGGGGCTTAAACGGCGGGCCAAACGCAACGCCTCGCTGGTGCCGCCGAGCAGCAAAATGCGCCGGCTCACGGTTTGCGGACTTCCAGCAAGGTGATCGGCAAGGCGCTGCGCCAGGTGTCGAAGCCGCCCAGCGGCTGCGCCTGGGCCACGCTGATGCGGGTCAGTTCGCCGCCCACCTGTTCGCGCCAGGCCACCAGCGCCGCCTCGCTTTGCAGAGTGACGGCATTGGCCACCAAGCGCCCGCCCGGCTTGAGGCTGGCCCAGCACTGCTCCAGCACCCCGGGGATAGTCACGCCGCCACCGATAAAGATTGCATCCGGCGCGGCCAACCCTGCCAACGCCTCGGGCGCGCGGCCGGCGACCAGTTGCAGGCCGGGTACGCCGAGGGCATCGCGGTTGTGCTGGATATGCGCCTGGCGACCGGCATCGGCCTCGATGGCGATCGCCCGGCAGCTGGCATGCGCGCGCATCCACTCGATGCCGATGGAGCCGCAGCCGGCACCCACATCCCACAACAGTTCGCCCGGTTGTGGCGCCAGGCGCGCCAGGGTGATGGCGCGCACGTCGCGCTTGGTCAACTGGCCGTCGTGCTGATAGGCATCGTCCGGCAAGCCCGGCGTTAGCGGCAGCAGGCGCGCATCGGGGCCAGCCTCGCATTCGACCGCAAGCAGATTGAGATCGGCGGCGCGCGGCAACGCCCAGTCGCAGGCCAGGCCGTCGATCCGCCGTTCCTGAGCGCCGCCCAGATGTTCCAGCACGGTCAAACGGCTGGGGCCAAAACCACGCGCGCGCAGCAACTCGGCCACCGCCGCCGGGCTGTCGCCGTCATTGCTTAGCAGCAGCAGGCGCGCGCCAGGGTGAATCAAGGCTTGCAGCGCCGCCAACGGCCGCGCCACCAGCGACAGCACCTCGACCTCCTGCAACGCCCAGCCCAGGCGCGCGGCGGCCAGGGACACCGACGAGGGCGCGGGCAATACACGCAGCTCAGCGGCCGGCAGCTGCCTCGCCAGGCTGGCACCAACGCCGTAAAACATCGGGTCGCCGCTGGCCAGCACGCACAGCGGCGTACCACGCCGCGCCAACACGGCGTCCAGGCTGAACGGGCTGGGCCAGGCCTCGCGCGTCGCTTTCAGGCAATGCGGCAACAGTTCCAGCTGACGCGGCGCGCCAACGATGCAGCTGGCCTCCAGCAATGCCCGCCGCGCCGCCTTGCCGAGCCCGGCGTAGCCGTCTTCACCGATTCCCACCAGGGTTAACCAGGCCGTCATACCTACTCCTCTGCGCCCGCCCGACGAGCAAGGTGCCTACACGCCAAACAAAGCGGGCATAATAGCGCCTTCGTCGGTGCCCGCCGCCATTGTGCATAGGGCCTAAGAGGGAACACGGCTAAACCGTGGCTGCCCCCGCAACTGTAAACAGCGAGTCTGCCGCAACTGCCACTGGGTAACCGGGAAGGCCGCGGCAAATAACGACCTGTCAGCCAGGAGACCTGCCGACGACGCTAGTCGCGAGTGCCAACATCGGGCGGGGTGTACCGATGCCATTGAGTTCCCCCTTGGGCGAACTCTGCTGGTTCGGTCGCCGCGTCGTAGTAGCTGGTGAACCGCTTGCGCGACCGTCCAACCTCCGTCGATCTGCCCGCCCCACGCCCAAGCGCGTGCCCCGGCCTGCTGCGCATCGTTCAGGCGTTGGACGGTGGCATCTGCCGGGTCAAGCTGGCCGGCGGGGTACTCAGCAGCACCCAAGCGCGCGCTATCGCCGAGGCCGCCGAGCACTGCGCCAGCGGCGTGCTGGAACTGACCAACCGCAGCAATCTGCAGATTCGTGGTGTTTTGCCCGGCCAGCAAGTCGAGCTGATCGAGTGCCTGCGGGCTGCCGGCCTTGGCCCAAGCAACCCGGCCGCCGACGATGTGCGCAACCTGCTGCTCAGCCCCGCCGCCGGCCTCGATCCGCAGGCCCTGCTCGATACCCGCCCGCTGGCCGCCGCGCTGCTTGAGCTGCTGCAGAACACCCCGGCGCTGCATGGGCTGTCAGCCAAATTCGCCATTCAGCTGGACGGCGGCGAAGCCCTGGCGATGCTCGAACACCCCCACGATATCTGGCTAAGCGCCCTGCCCGGATCGCCGGCACGATTGGCCTTCGGCCTGGCCGGTTGCCCGGGTGATGCGCCGCTGGGCGTGATCAACGCCGAGCAAGCCGTGCCACTGGTGGAACAACTGTTGCTGTTGTTTCTCCAGCTGGCGGGTAATGAACACAGCCGTATGCGCCAACTGCTAAGCGTGATTCCAGCCAGCCAACTGCTGCAACAACTGCAAACGCGCCTGCCCTTTGCCGTGCAAGCGGCCCCAATCGATTGGCAACGCAAACCAGTCAGCCAACACGCGCCGATCGGCATTTATCCACAGCAGCAGGCCGGCCTGTGCATGGTCGCAGCCGCCGCGCGCCTAGGCCGGATCGATGCTGGGCAACTGCGTGCATTGGCCGATCTGGCCGAGCAGCAGGGCGATGCCAGTCTGCGCCTGACGCCCTGGCAGGGTCTGTTGCTGCCAAATATCCCAGAACAATCGGCAGACAAGCTGCTGCACGCCCTGGCCGAACTCGGCCTGCTCACCGATGTGCAGGAACCACTCAGCCACCTGATCGCCTGCACCGGCTCGGCGGCCTGTGGCAAAGGCCTGAGCGACAGCAAGGCCGATGCCCTGCGCCTGGCCGAGCGCCTGCGCACCAGCACGGCGCGCCCGCAGGTGCATATAAGCGCCTGCCCGCGTTCCTGCGCCGCCGCGCATACCGCGCCCTTTACCCTGCTGGCCAGCAGCGCCGGGCATTACCAGCTCTATCAACGCACACCCGAGGCAGCCGGTTTCGGCCAGCTGCAGGCCAGCGCCATGACTATCGACGAGGCCGGCGACTGGTTCGCCGCCCACTGCGCAACAGGAAACAGCGATGCTTGAGTACATCCGCGACGGCCAGGAAATCTACCGCCAATCCTTCGCCACCATCCGCGCCGAGGCCGATCTCAGCGCCATTCCGGCTGATCTGGAAAAGCTCGCCGTGCGGGTTATCCACGCCTGCGGCATGGTCGATGTGGTGCAGGACCTGCGCTTCTCCCCCGGTGCCGGCGCTGCCGGCCGCGCGGCGCTGGCCAAGGGCGCACCGATTCTCTGCGATGCGCGGATGGTCGCCGAAGGCATCACCCGCCCGCGTCTGGCCGCGAATAACCCGGTGATCTGCACCCTGCATAACAGCGATGTGCCGGAGCTGGCCCGCGAGCTGGGCAACACCCGCTCGGCGGCGGCACTGGAGCACTGGCGCGAGCATCTGGAAGGCAGCGTGGTGGTGATCGGCAATGCACCGACCGCGCTGTTCTACCTGCTGGAAATGCTCGACGCCGGCGCGCCGAAACCGGCGCTGATTATCGGCATGCCGGTGGGCTTTATCGGCGCGGCGGAATCCAAGGACGCCCTGGCCGCCGACAGCCGCGGCGTGCCTTACGTAATAGTGCGCGGCCGCCGCGGCGGCAGCGCCATGGCGGTGGCGGCGGTCAACGCCCTGGCCACGGAGGTGGAGTGATGAGCGTACAAAAAGGCCGTCTGCTAGGCATCGGTGTCGGCCCCGGCGACCCGGAGCTGATCACCCTCAAGGCCCTGCGCCTGCTGCAATCGGCAGCCGTGGTCGGCTACTTCGTGGCCAAAGCCAAAGCCAACCAGGGCCAGGGCGGCAACGCCTTTGGCATTATCGAGCAGCACCTGACGGACTCACAGCAGCGCCTGCCGCTGGTGTACCCGGTGACCACGGAAAAGCTCGCCGCGCCGCTTTCCTATGAGGATGTGATCAGCGACTTCTACGACACCTGCGCGGTGCAGATCGCCGCTCAGCTCGACGCCGGCCACGACGTGGCGGTGATCTGCGAAGGCGACCCGTTCTTCTACGGCTCCTATATGTACCTGCACGACCGCCTGGCCGGGCAGTACCAGGTGGAAGTGGTGCCCGGCGTTTGCTCCATGCTCGGCTGCGCCTCGGTGCTCGGCACCCCGCTGGTGTACCGCAACCAGAGCCTGAGCGTGCTCTCCGGCGTGCTGCCCGAGGATGAACTCAAGCAGCGCCTGCGCGACGCCGAAGCCGCAGTGGTGATGAAGCTGGGGCGCAATTTCGAGAAAGTCCGCCGCGTGCTGCAGGAGCTGGGCATTGACCAGCGCGCCCACTACGTCGAGCGCGCGACCATGGGTAACCAGCGCATCGTGCCGCTGGACGAGGTGGAGCCGATGTCCTCGCCCTACTTCTCGATGATCGTTA
This sequence comes from Pseudomonas sp., assembly GCF_049653025.1. Classification (GTDB taxonomy): domain Bacteria; phylum Pseudomonadota; class Gammaproteobacteria; order Pseudomonadales; family Pseudomonadaceae; genus Aquipseudomonas. The sequence continues at coordinate 83,406 of NZ_JBASFM010000004.1, forward strand.
TCCCCGGCGAGAAATGGCGCGGTTAACCAACCGCAAACAACCCGTGGGAGGGGCTTTAGCCGCGACAAGCCTTATGTAGCTCGCGGCTAAAGCCCCTCCCACAGAACAGATGGAACACCTTATGACCGCCGCCCCTGCCATCGTTATTCTCGGCCCCTCCGCCCTGCCTTGCGCACGGCGCATCCAGGCGCTTTATCCCCAGGCCGAGATCCATGGCCTACGCGGCCGGGTGGCGGACGTCGAACGGTCTTATGACGACTTCGGCGACAATCTGCGCGCGCTGTATCGCGCCGGTACGCCGCTGATCGTGCTATGCGCCGCCGGCATCGTGATTCGCAGCCTGGCCGCCGTGCTCGGCGAGAAAGACAGCGAGCCGCCGGTGCTGGCAGTGGCCGAAGATGGCAGCGCCGTGGTGCCGCTGCTCGGTGGCCTCGGTGGGGTCAACCGCATGGCGCGCGAAATTGCTGCGCATCTGGAGGTCAGCGCGGCGATCACCACCAGCGGCGAACTGCGTTTCGGCACCTGCCTGCTGGAGCCGCCGGCCGGCTATGTGCTGGCCGATCTTGAGCAAGGCAAAGGCTTTGTCAGCGACTTGCTCGGCGGCCAGGCCGTGCGGATCGAGGGCGATGCACCCTGGCTGGCCCAGGCCAAACTGCCGGTGGATAACCATGCCAACCGGGTGATCCATATCAGCCCGCACAGCCGCGCGGCCAAGGCTGATGAACTGCTGATCCACCCACAGCAGGTGGCCGTATGGGTCGAACGCGCCGGCCCGGAATTACTTAGCGAACTGCAACAGGCGCTACAAACCAACAACCTGGCCCCGCAAAGCCTGGCCTGTGTGCTGGCCGCACCCGCCTTGATGGCTAACGCCGAACTGCACAGAGCCGCCGCGCAACTCAAATTGCCGCTGCGCTTTATCGACGACGCGCAGCAACTGCCGCCGCTGCATAGTCAGCACACCAATCTGCGCCTGCTGCTGGCCGCCGCGCCTATCGACACTGCGCAACTCGGCCGCCCCCGTGGCCGCCTGACGGTGATCGGCCTCGGCCCCGGTGCCGCCGAATTTATGGTGCCCGCCGCGCGCCAGGCGCTGGACGAGGCGCAGGACCTGCTCGGCTACGAAACCTATATCAATATGGCCGGCCCGCTGCGCCCGGAGCAGGTGCGTCACTGCACCGATAACCGCGAAGAAATGCAGCGCGCCCGCCATGCCTTCGAGCTGGCCGCCAGCGGGCGGCGCGTGGTGGTGGTGTCGTCCGGCGACCCCGGCGTGTTCGCCATGGCCGCCGCCGTGCTGGAAGCCCTGCACGAATCGACCGACGCCGAATGGCAACGGATCGATCTACAGGTATTCCCCGGCGTTTCCGCCGCACTGGCCACCGCCGCCAAGGCTGGCGCGCCGCTGGGCCACGACTTCTGCCTGATCTCCCTGTCCGACAACCTTAAGCCCTGGGCCATTATCGAAAAGCGCCTTGAGCACGCCGCCGCCGCCGACCTGGTGATGGCCTTCTACAACCCCATCTCCAAAGCCCGCCCCTGGCAGCTCGGTAGCGCGCTGGATATCGTCCGCCAACAACGCACGCCAGAAACCCTGGTGGTCCTCGGCCGCGACATCGGCCGCCCCGGCGAAACCCTGCGTACCCTCACCCTCGGCGAGCTGACGCCAGAAATGGTCGATATGCGCACCCTGGTAATTATCGGCTCCAGCCAGACCTGCCGCTTCCCCCGCGCCGAAGGTGGCGAGTGGGTATATACGCCGAGGAGCTATCCACAGCTGTAAAAGCGTAGGATGGGTTGAGCTTGCGATGCCCATCTGAGCTTCAAATTGGACTACCCCCGCTCCGGTAGACATCCCCGGCCTATGCTTTGAGCATAGGAGGAAGTCTATGAGCACCCAACGATTTACCCCGGAATTCAAGGCTGAAGCTGTCAGGCAGGTCGTTGACCGAGGATATTCAGTAGCAGAGATTGCCGCGCGCCTCGGAGTATCTACCCACAGCCTCTACAAATGGGTGAAGGCCGTCACCCCTGATAAGTCCGAGAGGCAGGCCAGTGAGTTACTCGAAGCCAAGAGTGAAATCTTACGACTGCGAGCCCAGATGCGCCGCCTTGAAGAAGAGCGGGATATTTTAAAAAAAGCCGCGCGGTACTTTGCCAGGGAGCCCGAGTGAAGTACCGCTTCATGAACGAGCATCGCCATCAATACGCAATTACCTCGATGTGCCGGGTATTGCAGGTTGCTCGCGCCGGGTTCTACCAGTGGTTGCACAAGCCAATCTCTGACCGTGAGCAAGAAAACAACCGATTGCTGCGGCTGATCCGTGACTCCTATGCCGCCAGCCGGGGTGTTTACGGTGCGCGCCGAGTTTTTGGTGACCTACGGGAAGCCGGTGAAAGCTGCGGTAAACACCGTGTCGCCCGCCTGATGCGTGCCAACAAGATCAAGGCGCTACGGGGCTATAAAGCGCCACGTCCAATCGCGGGACGCCCTTCGATCATCGCACCGAACCATCTCAATCGAGAGTTCACTGTCGAGGCCCCCAATAAGGCCTGGGTGACCGACATCACCTATATTCGTACCTGGCAGGGCTGGCTGTACTTGGCCGTGGTGGTGGATCTTTATGCGCGGAAGGTGGTTGGCTGGTCGATGAAACCGACACTGGCTCGTGAGCTGGCGTTGGACGCACTGCTCATGGCGCTTTGGCAGCGCAAACCCAAAGGCAGAGTGATCGTCCATTCCGACCAAGGGAGCCAGTACGGCAGTGATGACTGGAAACGCTTCTGCGCCGCCAACAACCTAGAGCCGAGTATGAGTCGGCGGGGCAATTGTTGGGATAACGCTGTCGCCGAGTCCTTTTTCAGCAGCTTAAAGAAAGAACGCATCCGCAAGCGCATCTACAAAACCCGCGACATGGCCAGGGCTGATGTGTTCGATTACATCGAAGTGTTTTACAACCGAACCCGCCGCCACAGTTACTTGGGCGGTGTCAGTCCTGAGGCATTTGAACGTGCCTCATTATGAGGTCGGGAAATGTCTACCAGAGCGGGGGGAGTCCAATGGTGTATTTCTGCCAATACGAGTTGAACTCATGACAGAAAAAATAACCCCCGAGGCACGTGAGCTGAAAGAGAGTCTTGTAAAAGAATTTAAGCTTGAGTCATGCCGTGATTTCGAGCACGCATAACAACTGGTTCAAACCGTTCGCTTCGCTCACTTGGACGGGCTAAAGCCCGCCCCTTAACCAAACGTTAGGTTACTGCCATGAAGTTAATCTGCGTAACATCAGTTTTTATAGTATTCGCGTGGTGTAATTTAACGCTTGCAAATTCTAACAACTATAGAAACGCAGAGGGTTTTATAAACTCTATCCCTCATGCGAAATTTTCTGAATCCTTGATCGCAGAGGGCGACTTAAACAGCGACAACCTTAAAGATCTTGCAATAGCAGTTATAACCGTTTCGCAAGAATTTAAAAGGTATAATCAATTACACGTTCTAATTCGCCATAAGTCAGGGGAGTACTCTCTTGCAGTCTCCTCACAAGAATCACTTGTAGCAGGTATGGGATGTTGCGGGCTGGAGTTTATGGAAATAAAGCGGGGCAGTATTTTTATTCAAAACAACTCCAAAACCGCTTGCGAAATAGAAGCCGCGACGCATCAGTTTAAGCTTTACAAAAACTCTTGGCGCCTTATTGGCCTTAAAATACTTAACTATCAGCACTGCGAAGACCCACAACTCAGCGAAGTGAGAGACTTTAATATTCTCACGGGTAAAATAATAAAATCAAAACAGCTCGACGACGACCCAAAGAAGTACGAGCACATGGAATTTACGCCTAGGGAGTTCTTACTTAAGGACTATGATTTCTTCAACGGTTTCGGCGCGCCAGCAACCTAACTAGTGGTTCAAATCGTTCGCTTCGCTCACCTGGGACGGGCTAAATCCCGCCCCTTAGCTTATCGTTAGGGATCACCCAAGCATAAGTGAACTAAAATCACTTATCCAGATCCAGAAATTCCGAAGCTCAATGCGTACTTAATGGGCAGAAAATCACAACTCATTCAAGTTAATTCGATTACCTGCACTGCTGCCAGCGTATAACTCGGTATACTGCCTGTCCTCCGATTGTCTATAAATTTATTTCATAGGAAGTGAAATGAATAAAATATTCTTAGCTGTCACTACATACTTACTATGCTCTGTTTCTAAATTAGTGTTTTCGACAGAAAGACAAATCGTGCGCCCTGGAATGTATGAAGTTACTTCTGGCATAGCTGATAAACCTGTCAAGACCTAGACCTGTTATAGCGATGCAGATGTGAAAGATCTCCCTACGCTTTTGCTGAAAATGGAGGATAAATTGATGCAAAAGAACTGTGGTGCTGAAATTTTATCAGTGGCTGACGGAGAGGCCGAGTGGCGTACTGAGTGCAAGACAGACTTTGTTACTCGAACTACAGTTGGTTCGATCATGTGGGGCGATACTCATTTCAGCGGCAACGCTTTTCTTACGATGGGAAGGATTGAGATGGAGTATCAATTTGATGCCCTACGCGTAAGTGATTGCAAATAAAGGGCGGCATGAAATTTTACTTAGACCATCACAATGTCAAGCTAACTTCCGGCCCTGTGCGACAGTAATCCAATGCGTATGGTTCAAGCCGTTCGCTCCGCTCACTCGGGACCGGCTAAAGCCGGCCCCTAACCACGCGTTAGAATTCATAATGAAGTTCCCGAAAAATATAACTTTTGAAGACATTATTGGAATAATTTCAGTAATATTTTTGATCTCTCATGGGTGGATAGTGACTCTCAATGAAGGGGTCATGATTTATGGCAAGCATGGCCGAGAGGCTTATATTTCTGGTTATGGTGTGCTTTGGTACATTGGGTTCACATTTCTTACTGCAGCTATATTTACGATGATGGTTTCTTTTGCAACTTTTAATATAAAAGCAAATCACTCGATTGCTATATCAATCGCTGTTCTGCTACACCCTGTTGTATATTTCTTAATCTAGGTAGTTGGCGCTGTGCAAGCTAAAGTTATGCTTGTGTCTGTATCCTAATCAAAGCCTATGACTTAACAAAAAGGAAAATCGTTCGCCTTGCTCGCTGTGAGCGGCTAAAGTCTGCCCTTTAGTCATCTGTTAGGCCCCAGAAAAAATTGAAGAAATTTATTGAATATCTGCTTGGTGTGTTTCTTGTTCTGCTTGTGATTATTGTTGCAATAGTTGCTGAGAGCATACTGAGCCTTGATCCGGACTCTACCTATGAGCTAAGAGGTAGGTATAAAGAATCATCGGACGGAGAAACATATCTTGTAATCGAAGATGATAATGGTGGTCAGTGCGGCCCGCTACTAGTTGATGAAAAAGAGTGGTCGCATGGCCTTAATAAAAAAGGTCGAGTAGCTCCCGGCGAGCACAGTATTAAGTGCGGCGCTGGGATGGACGTTATTATAAAAGAAGGTGCAACTTATTATTTTGACTATTGGGGGCCATAAATGCCTAACCAATCGTTCGCTTCGCTCATTTGGGCGGAATAAAGCCCGCCCTTTAACCAAACGTTACTTTCCGATTCTCTCTAATTGCACTTGAGTCCATGTGCTCGGGCATACCAGCGCCTAGTCACTTCCTGGGTGATCGCTATCCCGCGTGGGGTTGGCTTAAGTTTCGGTTGGCTTCGTCGTAGTCCGGGCTGGTTTGCCCGACCTCTGGTGCAGTCTGTCCGCTTGCCAGCCATAGGGCGTACTGCGGATAGATCTTCACCAGCACATCTATCTCTTCAGTGCTGACCCTCACGATTCCTTTGCTCACGCTTCGCCATCTCTCGTAGTCCCCACCGTGCTCGCTGGTCTTTTTGGGACCTAGCTTCTTCAGTAATAGGCGAGCTCTATCTGCTGCTGTCGTCATATAGAAAACTATGCTTGGGAAGTATTTTACCATTTAATCGTGATGGTAAATAATTCCTTAGTGGTTAAATATTTCCCGTTGCGAGTGGGGTTAATGCTGAACATAGTGGATTAAAGCTTATGGATACGGAAGGTCTCGACCCTCAAAAGCTACACGGTGCGCCGCCCTTGATGTCCTGGCCCAAGTTCGCCGAGTGGATCGGCATGGGCGATGAGCCAATTGTTGTCCGCACCTGGGTAGAGCGCGGCTACCTGCCATCGAAGAAGGTGGGCAAACGCACCATGGTTAACGTCGTGCGGCTGGTGCAACAGCTGCTTGATGAGGAGTAAGGCACATGAGCCGAACAGACCCGCAATTCAAGCTGCGCGTGCCTGCCGCACTGTGCCTGCAGATCGAACAAGCCGCCCACGCTGCGCGCCGTTCGATGAATGCTGAAATGGTCGTGCGCCTGGAAGCCAGCTTCGCCAAGGAACAGCCCCTGCAGGAGAAACCCCATGATCAGTGACGACAGCCTGGACCTGTGCAGCGTTAAGACCTTCGCCGAAATGAGCCGTTCTGCCGCTCGGAGTATGTCATCGGCATCGTTCTGCCGGTTAAAGGCGTGCAAGAGTAGGCCTATCTTATGGTCATGAGCCCTGGCGAAGAGTTTCCCGTGGAAGCCTACCTAGAGGACATCCGCTCCATCCGCATTGCTGATCAGATTGAGGGCTGCAGCCATGCCTAGCCCATGTATATCACTGGATGCCGCCACCGCTGTCAGCTACATCGGCAAAACCGCCCTTATGGAATTGCGCTGGGACGATGAACCGGAATCCATGTGGCAGCTCATGCACATCGTGGGCGTAGTCCTGCCCATGGAAGGTGTCTGCGACCATTCGTGCTTTATGGCTGTGTACTACGGCACGTCTGATCCGTACCCGGAGCGGGTGTTCTTCCACGAGATCCGCACCCTTCGGGCGATGCAGCACCGCGACCGGCATGGTTTCGGCAACGTACTGGGCTGCATCGCCCACCCTAACTCGGCTGGGTCAAGGGCCGCGCTCCCGGCTCGTCGGAACAGCTCCACCGTTCCGTCGAACGGAAGCACGGGCGCAGCGCACCCTTGACGCGGATTGCCTATGAACAGCCTATCAGCGGGAGTGTGGGGTAGCTTCACCACCCCATGCTCCCGAGCCCTCGGCGGCAAGAGCGGGATGACAAGGGCAGCGCCCTTGGTGTGCTTTGCCTTGTATCGCCAGCGCCGGCCGCATCCAGCCTTTCTGCTCAGCCCTGGGCATTCCCGCCTGCACCGACCGCCGCGCGCCCCCGATCTCCGCCCAGTCCTGCTCGGATTACTCCTGCTGCTTGTCCTCGCGGTGCCCTGGAGCAACGCCATAACGCCTACCACCCAGAGTGGTCAGGTGCATGAGTCATTGGTAGGGGAAGAGCCGGCTGTGCCTGGGACGTCACCGGCGGCGGATCGCCAGCGTAGCGCACCGGGCCGCCGCCCGGTGACGTCCCTGTAACACGTCAGATAACGACTTTAGAACTTCCGCAATAACTGGCATTAGGTGAAGAAATGACAATGGTAAAAGATCATCAGCGCTTGAATCTTCTGACTGCAGAGGATGACAAACACGGGCGTCTGTTTGTTGACCCTGGCAACGTCACGTTCACCGACCTGTCAGGCGTTCGCCTGCTGCGCTGTGGCGTCGATACCGTGCGCCAGTTGTACAAAGGGCTGATCCGCCCTGAGGTCATGGCGTTGTTTGAAAACCCGGGCACCTTGGTCGACTTTGCGGGCCAGCGTTGGCATTCGGGCCGGGTAGGGCGTGACTCCGGGTATCAGTACAAGCTGCAGAATGCAGACCTGGGCTTCATCCTGCTGGTGAAGAACTTCAACGCCAAGCTGGAGAACATCGGGCCGCACCTGAAAATCGAAGTGTCGCCCCATGCCATCGACAGCCTGTCGCCTGAGCGCCTGCAGGCCCGGTTAGATTTCTATGCCTCCCAGGTGCTGACCCATGTGGAGATTAACCAGTGTGCCGTTAGACCTGCAGGGCTGGACGCCTCCCGCCGATCTGGTGGCCCGCATGCACTGCAAGGCCCGCACGCAACGCGACATTACCGGCATCAATGAAATCAACTGGGCAACCAAATCCAGCACCTACGGGCGCGGGGAAACGTCCATGTTCGGTTCGGCCAGTGGTGTGCAGCTGTGTATCTACAACAAAACCGAGCAGGCCAAGGCCGCGGACAAGCTCGACTACTGGGAAAACGTCTGGCGTCGTCGTGACAGCTTCGATGCTGCAGACCCGGAGAACTACAACCCCGATCAACCCGTATGGCGTGTAGAGCTGCGCTATCACCACTCGATCATCCAGCAATTCGCCAGCGGCTCCCTGGACGTGAACACCGGTAAGGCTATCGACACACAATCGTTTGCCGCATTTTCCGGCCATCTGGAAGGCCTGTGGCGCTATGGGCTGCGCCAGTTCAAGTTCCTCTCCCGACCGGGCTACTTCGCCCCGATTTGGACGCTGATGCGCGATGACGTGCGGGTGGATCTGCCGGTGGATTCGCTGCTGGATGACACGCAATACAAACGCTACTACAAGACCTCGCGGGGCTTCTCCGGCAAGAACGTGGAACTCTTCCTGGGAAACTTCGTAAGCCTGCTGGCACGGGAGCGAGTGGGCGCTAGACGAGCATTTCACACCCTCAAGGATTGGGACTGCTGGCCGGTAATCCGTGATCACTATGCCGCCAAGGGCATGGATGAAGACGGACTGTATAAGCACATCAAAGGCATCCTGGAAGAGCGCAACGTCAGATGGGGCAGGGCGGTCTGATGGCTATTGAGCAACTGGCTGATGACCGCTGGAAAGTCGATGTAGAGCCGATCAAGGGCAAGCGCTTCCGTAAGACATTCAAGACCAAGGCCGAAGCATCACGCTTTGAAGCAACCTACAGGGCCAAGGTGATTGAAACGCCAGATTGGGCACCCAAGCCAAAGGATCGCCGCAAACTTTCCGAACTGGCCCAGCGTTACTACGATCTGCACGGTCACACCCTGGCTGATTCGGTGAGGCTTAAACAGGTACTGGAAAAGCTGGTGCGCGAGCTGGGCGACCCTGTAGCGGTCAAGTTCACAGCTGATCAGTTCTGCAAACTCCGTGGCCTGCACCTTGCAGACGGCATCCACGGCAAGACGCTGAACAACCGACTCGGCTACCTCAAGTCGCTGTTCAATGAGCTGCACCGCCTGGGCGATATCGACTATCCGAACCCGTTGGCCAAGGTTCGCCCGCTGCGCCTGCAGGAACGCCCGCTGTCGTTCCTTTCTCATGCCCAGGTAACCGAGCTGCTGCAGACATTCGACACTTACCCGAACTGCGAACACTTGGCGCTGATCGCTCGCGTCTGTCTCGCTACCGATGCGCGTTGGGGGGAGGCTCCGGGGCTTGTGCCTGAGAGGGTGAAAAGCGGGGCTGTGACCTTCGCCAATACCAAGTCGCGTCGGACTCGTAGCATCCCGATTCATCCAGACCTTGAAAGGACGTTGCTGGACTACTTCAAGGCCCATGGCCCGTTCCCGAACTGTATCCGGCATTTCAGCCGTGTCCTGGACTCCACGTCGATCAAGCTACCAAGAGGTCAGGCTACGCATGTGCTTCGCCACACGTTTGCCAGTCACTTTGTCATCACTGGCGGGAACATCCTGACCCTGCAGAAGGTGCTTGGCCATGCGTCCGTCACGATGACCATGCGCTATGCGCACTTGGCCCCGGATCACCTGCAGGACGCTTTGCGTCGAAATCCCATCTTCGACACTTTTTCGACACCGACCTAGGTCGGAAAGCAAAAAGCCCCGAAATCTTGTTAGAAATCAGGGCTTTAAAAACTGCGATTTGGAGCGGGCGATGGGAATCGAACCCACAGCTCTAGCTTGGGAAGCTAGGGTATTACCACTATACGACGCCCGCAGCGGGTGCCTTTATACCGGAAGTCTTGGCCGAAATGAAGCCTGCAGCACGGCTATCTGTGGCAATGCGCTGCAGGCTTGGGGTGGCGGCGCTGCTTCATACGGCAATCGCATGGTGCAGGTCGTGCTGCGGACGATAGCTGGAGCTGTTGCGCGCCGGGGCTTGCAGGAAGCTCAGTAGGGCGGCCTGGCTTTGCTGCCATGCACCTTTGTGCTCCATGTCGAGAAAGTGCCCGGCGTTGTTGATGGTGACGAACTGGCAGTCGCTCAGGTACTCGGCAAACAGGCGCACATCCTGCGCCGAGGTGTATTCGTCGTGCTCGCCGTTGACGAACAGCAGCGGGATATCGATGGCGGCCAGGCATTCCATCTGGCAGTGGTTGTCCATGTGCACCACCTGGTCGATATGCGCGTGCATCTGCAAGTATTCGTGGCTGTCGAGGCTGCTGATATGGCGCTGGTTGTAGCGCTTGAACAGCGAGGGCAGGTATTTGCCGATGGTGCTGTTGACCAGTTGGCCGACACGTTCGCCATCGATGGCATGCAGGCAGACCATGCCTTTTTCCAGGTAGTCGAGCATCGGCTCGTTGAGCACCGGTGAGAAGGAGGTGATCACCGCCTTTTCGATGCTCGCCGGGCGCTGCGCCAGGGCCAGCATGGCGGCGACGCCACCCCAGGAGAACGACAGCAGGTAGTCGACCTGAAACTGTTCGATCAGCTCCAGCAGGATGGTCGCTTCATCTTCCTTGCTGATCGGCCGGGTGTGGCTGTTGTGCGGCTTGGACTGGCCGGCGTAGGGCTGGTCGTAGAGCACCACATTGAACTGTGGCAGCAGGTACTTGAGGGTTTGCGCAAAGGCGGCGGTGGTGGCCAGCGAGCCGTTGATCAGGATGATGGTCTTGCGTGCGCTGGGATTGGCGTAGAACTCCGTGTGTACCTTGAACGTCCTGTGAATATCGACGACAGCGATGGCTGGCTTCATGTCGTTTCCTCCTGGCGCAAAAATGGGCATGGCAAAACGGCGGTGCCGTTGAACCGGGCTAAGTAGGACAGTCAGGAAAGCGCCTGGACGTGACAGCAAGATGTCAGGCTGGAGGATTTTATAAGTTATTTATTTTCAATCAGTTAGGGCTGAAATAGAGCATCGGCCACGGCCTTTTGGCAGGCGTGGAACGATGTCGTGTAACCAGGCAGGAACCCATTCGCGCAGAGCGCAGACAACCGAGAGAACGCTTTAGATGGCTTTTGTGACTGTTAAGTCACGTTAAGACCTTGTGGTTGGATTTAAGCAGCCGGCTGCGCTGCTGACAAGCCTTAATTAGGCTTTTCTTCGGTTGTTTACGCATGGCAACGGATCAGCAGCTGGCCATCTCAGCCGGGGTCAACGCGCGGTATTGACCGGGGTCGAGCAGTGGGTCGAGCTGGATGGCGCCCATGCTCAGCCGATGCAGGCCGATGACCTTGTTCTGGAAGTGACCAAACATGCGCTTGACCTGATGGTAGCGGCCTTCGTGCAGGATCAGCAGGGCGCTGTGGCTATCCACAATGACCAGTTCGGCGGGCAGGGTGGTGAGGTCCTCGTAGGCGAAGTACAGACCTCGGGCGAACACCTCGATGTACTCAGGGGTGATTGGTTGTTCAGTCTCGACGCGGTAAACCTTGCCCAGGCGGCTGCGCGGTTCGGTCAGGCGGCGTGACCATTGGCCGTCGTTGGTGATCAGCAGCAGGCCGCTGGTATTCAGGTCCAGGCGGCCGGCCAGGTGCAGCTCGGCTTTATCCGGCTCATCGAGCAGGTCGAGCACCGTGCGGTGTTGCTCATGCTCGGTGGCGCTGACGACACCGATGGGCTTGTGCAGCATAAAATAGCGCGCGGCTTTGCCGGCTTGCAGCAGCTCGTTATCAAGCTCAATGCGGCTGAACTGGCTGACTTCATACAGACCATCGCAGATCACCGCGCCATCCGCCCGTACGCGGCCGCTGGCCAACAGTTGGCGGGCGGCCTGGCGATTGAGCTGGGGCAGGTTGCTGAGAAAACGATCGAGGCGCATGGCTAGTCGGCAGACGGCTCAGGCAAGCCTTGCGCGCAGCGTGGGCACAGGCAGCTGCGGTTGCGCTGCTCGGGCGGCAGCTTGGCCAGCTGCTCGGCATCGACGGGCACGCTAAAACACCAGCAGTCGCTCACCGGGGCTTCTGCGGCGGCCTGGGCGCACTGGTTAAGCTGGCCGCAGCAGGGGCAGTGGGTCGCGTCATCACTCATGCGGTTTCTTCACACAGGCGGTTGCGGCCGCTCTGTTTGGCGCGGTACAGCGCGCGGTCGGCGCGGGCGATCAGTTGGTCGAGCACTTCATCCGGCTGCAGCTGAGTCAGGCCAATACTGGTGGTGATGCGCAGCTCGCCGCCGTTGTAGCTGAAGCTGCTTTGCTCGGTCTGTTGGCGGATTTTTTCGCCCAGTTCGCGGGCTTGCTCGATGGGGGTGTCCTTGAGCAGCAGAATAAATTCCTCACCGCCCCAGCGGCAGATGATATCGGCCTGGCGCACCGCGCTTTGCAGGTTGGCGGCAAAGCCGCGCAGCACTTCGTCGCCGGCCAGGTGGCCCTGGCTGTCATTGAGCTGCTTGAAGTTGTCCAGGTCGAGCAGCAGCGCGCACAGCGGGCTATGGCCGCGCCGGGCTTCCTGCACGGCCTGGTTGGCCAGCAGGTTGAAGCCACGGCGGTTAGGCAGCTCGGTCAGCAGATCGGTGGTGGCCAGGGCGGTGATGCGCTGCTGATAGCGGCGCAGGGCCACGCTGACCAGGCTGATAACGATCACGGTGACCAGCAGGCAGATCAGCAGGTTCACGTACAGCGACTTGCGGATGCCGGCCAGCGCGCCGTTCTCGTGCTTGTCGACGAACAGGTACCAGTTCAGCTCGGGGATAAAGCGCACATTGAGAAAGTGCTCGCGGCCATGCTCCTGGTATTCGAAGTCGCCGCTCTGCGGGTGCGGCAGCTTGGCCATCAGCTCTTCGAGGCCGGGCAGCTCGCTCAGCGACTGGCCGACTTTTGCCCCGAGCGGGCCGCCGCTGGCACCGGTCAGCACCAGGCGGCCGTCGGTGTCGACGAAGAACACGCTGCGGTTGTAGCGCTCTTGGTAGGTGTCGATCAGTTTGACCACCGCATCCACGGTCAGGCCGACACCGGTCGCGCCGATAAAGCGCTTTTCGTAGTCGAACACCTTGTAGTTGATAAACACGGTCAGGCGGTCCTGATTGGCCATGTCGGCGTCGACACTGATCTCGTAGGGGGCCTGCATATCGCGCACGCGAAAATACCAGGAGTCGCGTGGCTCGCTCGGGTTGACCTGCTTAAGCACGCCCTTGGCCTGGTAGTAGGTGGTGCTTTTATCGGAAACAAAGAAGCTGGTGACGGTGCCGTAGTGCTCCTGCACCTCGCGCAGGTAGCGGGTGATCTGCTCGACATCCTGCTCGCCGCCCAGCACCCAGTCGCGCATATAGGTGTCGCGCGACATCATCGAGGAAATCAGGATGGGCCGTACCAGGTCTTTCTGGATCTCCGAATAGACGTTGTCTGAGGTCAGCGGCAGTTCGGTGTTGATAATCCCGGAGCGGATTGATTCGAGAGCGGTGTAGTAGCTGGCCAGGGACGTGGCGAGAAAACCGCAGCCAAGCAGCACCAGCAGCAGCGCAATCAGGGACCACTGGCGGGGCGGGGAAAATGGCTGCGGCATGCACGGCTCTGCTGGCTGAATAATGGCCGCATTGTAGCGCCCGGCCGCCTGGCGTGCTGGCCAATCCATGCCTGCCGCTGGATTGGCCGCCACAGGGCTATGGCGGCTGCATAAAAAGAGTCGCTCAATGCTGTGGGAGAAGGGCTTGAGCCGCGATCGGCCTTCGTTGAGCTGAAAATATCGCGGCTAAAGCCCATCCCACGAGTGCTGTTCGAGGGGTTAGGCTTCTTCCAGCACCACCACGCGCTGGCCGGCACGCACCGGCGAGCCCGGTTGCACGCGGACCTCGCGCACCACGCCGTCGCGCGGGGCGGTGAGGGGGATTTCCATCTTCATCGACTCGAGAATCACCAGTACGTCACCGGCTTTCACCGTGCTGCCTGCCTCGACCTGCACCTGCCAGAGGTTGCCGGCGATATGGCTGTCGATGCTGTGCTGGCCGGCCGAAAGCGGCGCGTCGTCGCCCAGTTCGGCAACTACTTCCTCGCTCTCGTAATGGGCCTGGCCGGAAGCGATCCAGCGCTGGCGTTCGGCGTCGAAGGCGGCGCGTTGCTGGCTGCGGAAAGCGTCGATGCCCTCGGCTTCCTCGGTGAGGAAGTCCTGGTAATCGGCCAGGGCCAGTTCGCTGTCTTCGATGCGCAGTTCATAACGACCGAGCGGGAAGTCGCGACGGATCTGCAATAGCTCCTCGGCCCCCACCGGGTAGAAGCGGATCTGGTCGAAGAAGCGCAGCAGCCAGGGCTTGCCGTCGAAGGCGGCGACTTCACGGTAGCGGTTCCACATCTGCAGGGTGCGGCCGACGAACTGGTAGCCGCCGGGGCCTTCCATGCCGTACACGCACATATAGGCACCGCCGATGCCCACTGAGTTCTCGGCGGTCCAGGTGCGCGCCGGGTTGTACTTGGTGGTGACCAGGCGGTGGCGCGGGTCCAGCGGCGTGGCCACCGGCGCGCCGAGGTAGACGTCGCCCAGACCCATCACCAGGTAGCTGGCGTCGAACACAGTGCGGTACACCTCGTCGAGATTGGGCAGGTCGTTGATGCGGCGGATAAATTCCAGGTTGCTCGGGCACCAGGGCGCGTCCTTGCGCACGGTGGTCATGTACTTGTCGATCGCCAACTGGCAGGCCGGGTCGTCCCAGGACAGCGGCAGATGGACGATGCGCGACGGCACCTTGAGGTCCTGGGCGTTGCACACCGCGTCCCACTCGCCGATCACCACTGCCAGCAGGTTGGCCAGCGACAGGGTTTCCGGCTGGTAGTGCACCTGCAGCGAGCGGATGCCGGGCGTGAGATCAATCACACCGTTGAGGTCCTTCGCTTCCAGCGCCTGCATCAGCGCGTGGCCGCGGAAGCGCAGCACCAGGTCCAGCTCGGCCTGGCCGATTTCCAGCAGCAGGTGGGTGTCGCCGGAGAGACGGGCGACCAGGCGCTTGTCCTGGCTGCCGATGTCGAGGATCACCGGCGGCTCCAATGGAATCGGCTGCCAGTTGACGGCGACTGGAGCCAGTCCGCGGGTTTCCTCTTTACGCGCCTTGGCCAGGGTGCGCGCGGTTTCGATATTCACCGGCACGAAGCGCAGTTTGTCGCCGGCCTTGAGCTGGCCGAGCTGCCACAGGTCGGCCTCGATAATGGTTACCGGACAGACAAAGCCGCCGAGGCTCGGGCCGTCCGGGCCGAGGATCACCGGCATATCGCCGGTAAAGTCCACCGCGCCGATGGCGTAGGGGTTGTCGTGGATATTCGATGGGTGCAGGCCGGCTTCGCCGCCGCTGTCGCGTACCCATTCCGGTTTCGGTCCGATCAGGCGTACGCCGGTGCGGCTGGAGTTGAAGTGCACTTCCCAGTCGGTGGCGAAGAATGTCTCGATATAGGCCGGGGTGAAGTATTCCGGCGCGCCATGGGGGCCATAGATCACGCGGATTTCGCGTACGGCGGGCAGGGCGCTGCACAGTTCGCTGGGCAGTTGTGCGCCGTTGTCCACATCGCTCAGGGCGGGGATATGCAGCACATCGCCGGCACGCAGGGCACGGCCACCGTGGCCGCCAAACTGGCCGAGGGTGAAGGTGCTTTTGCTGCCCAGATATTCCGGTACCTGCAGGCCGCCGCGCAGGGTCAGATAGGAACGTGCGCCGCTACCGGCGATGGTGCCGAGGCTCAGCGTGCTACCAGCCTTGATCAGCAGCGCGGTGTTTATCGGTTGAACCACGCCGTCCAGAGTGACGGGGATTTCGGCGCCGGTCACCGCCACCACCGCATCGGTGTTGAAGCGCAGCAGCGGGCCGCTCATGGTGATTTCCAGGCCGGCGGCCTCTGGTTCGTTACCGAGCAGACGGTTGCCCAGTCGCAGCGCGCGGTCGTCCATCGGCCCGGAAGGCGGCACGCCGACGGCCCAGTAGCCGAGGCGACCGGGGAAGTCCTGCACCGTGGTCTGGGTGCCGGCAGAGAGCACTTCGAAGGTGTTGGCCTGGTAGGTCAGGCCTTCCAGGCAGCGGGTCCAGGGATTGCCTTCGGCGAACGGTGCGTCGACCAGGATCTGCCGTAGGTACTGGCTGTTGGTTTCTACGCCGTACAGCAGGGTATCGGCCAGGGCCTGGCTCAGCGCGGCACTGGCCGCATCACGGGTCGGCTGCCAGGTGATGACCTTGGCGATCATCGGGTCGAAATAGGGTGGAATCTCGCAGCCGGCTTCGACCCAGGTGTCGATACGCAGCGCTTTGCCATCGGCCTTGGGGAAGTCCACGGCGGTGAGCAGGCCGGGGCTCGGCTGGAAGTCGCGGCCCGGATCTTCGGCGTACAGGCGTGCCTGGATGGCGTGGCCGCTGGGTTTCAGGCCTTTCGCCAGCTCGCTTAGTGGGGCCAGGTCACCGGCCGCCAGTTCGATCATCCAGCGCACCAGGTCGACGCCCCACACCTGTTCGGTGACGCCGTGCTCGACCTGCAGGCGGGTGTTCACCTCTAAAAAGTAGAAACGCTCGGCCGCGCTGTCGTAGACAAATTCCACGGTGCCGGCACTGCGGTAGCTGACCGCCTTGGCCAGCTTGATCGCCGCCGTGCACAGCTCGTCGGCCATGCCGGCCGGCAGGTTGGGTGCTGGGGTTTCTTCCAGCACCTTCTGGTTACGCCGCTGCACCGAGCAGTCGCGCACGCCGAGGGCCAGCACGTCGCCCTGACCGTCGCCGAACACTTGCACTTCCAGGTGGCGGGCACGCTGGATGTACTTCTCGATAAATACGCCGCTGTCGCTGAAGTTGTTCTGCCCGAGGCGCTTGACCGCGTCGAAGGCGTCGCTCAGCTCACTGGCGCTGTTGCACACGCGCATGCCGATGCCGCCGCCACCGGCGGTGCTTTTCAGCATCAGCGGATAGCCCACTTGATCTGCTGCAACCAGCGCGGCGTCGAGGTTTTCCAGTAGCTCGGTGCCTTCCAGCATCGGTACACCGTGCTGCTTGGCCAGCGCGCGGGCGGTGTGCTTCAGGCCGAACACGCGCAACTGCTCGGGCGTCGGGCCGACAAAGGCGATGCCGGCGGCCTCGCAGGCTTCGGCGAACGCGGCGTTCTCGGAGAGGAAGCCGTAGCCGGGGTGGATGGCTTTCGCGCCGGTCTGCTTGGCCACGGCGAGGATCTTGTCGACCACCAGGTAGGTGCCGGCGGCCGGGCCTTCGCCGAGGCTGAAGGCTTCATCGGCCTGCTGGATATGCAGGCTGGCGGCGTCGGCCTCGGAGTAGACGGCTACGCCTTTGACGTCGAGCTGACGCAGGGTGCGCAGGATGCGGCAGGCAATGGCACCGCGGTTGGCGATCAGGAGTTTATTGAACATGGAGGTTGCCCCATGCAGTGGCGGGCCGTCCCGTCTTTAGTCGTCTGCACCGCGGTCGTCCACGGCTGAAATTCGTCGTTATGCGGCTTTGTAGGATGGGTTACGCCTTCGGCTAACCCATCCTACGGTTGATCCTTGTGCTCCAGGCACTGGCCCGAGCGGCTTTGGCACAGCTGATACAGCCAGCGCCGCAGCGCTTGTAGCCTGGTCAGTTCCATACCAGCACCTCGGCGGGCGTCGGGTTCCAGCCGTTGCACGGGTTGTTCAGCTGCGGGCAGTTGGAGATCAGCACGATGACGTCCATATGCGCGACCAGCTCGACGTACTTGCCCGGCGCGGAGATGCCGTCCGCGAAGGTCAGGCCGCCTTCCGGGGTGACCGGCACGTTCATAAAGAAGTTGATGTTGGCGCCGATGTCGCGCTTCTCCAGGCGGCCGTCGTGCAGGCTGGCGCGCAGGAAGTTGTCGCGGCAGCTGTGCATATAGCGCTTATCCAGGGCGTATCTGACCGTGTTGCTCTCCTGGGCGCAGGCACCGCCGAGGGTGTCGTGGCGGCCGCAGGTGTCGGCGCTGATGGTCAGCAGCGGGTTACCCAGATTGGAATAGAGAACCGTGCCGGTAGTCAGGTACACGCTGTTCTGCTTGCGCAGGGTGCGTTGCGGGTCGTAGCGCTCGCGCGGGTTTCGGGCCGAGAAGAACAGCGTGTCGACCGCCTGGTTGCCTTCCAGATCGAGCAGGCGCAGGGTCTGCCCGGCTTTGACTTCACAGAGAAACGGCTCGCCGGCCGGGATCTCGTGGCGGTAGACGGCGGCTTCGGGGTGCTTGTCGCTATGGGTAAGAGTCATGCTGGCCGGCCTCAGATATACAGACGTTCGGTGTTATGGAAGCCGCGGCCGTTTTCCGGGCGCGAGGTGCGGCAAAGCACGCTGATGCCGTCGCTCTCGACGCGGCTCCAGCTCAGTTGCACCGGCTTGGGTGCGTACTGCGGGTTGGGGTCCAGCGGGTGCTGCAGGGCGGTGAGCACCACCAGGCAGTCCATCGGCGCGTACAGCTCGATGTAGTCGCCGGCCTTGGAGTTGCCCGGCTCGAAGTGGAAGCAGCCGTCGCCATCGACGCTGACCTTGCTGAACAGGTTGAGCGTCATCAGCAGGTCCTGCAGGTTCAGGTTCCACTTGCCCATTTCCACCAGCAGGTTGTCCACTCCGTTGCGGAAGAAGCCATTGCGCAGTTCCTGGTAGCGACCGGCACCGTATTTCTCGGCGACTTCGGATGCAGAGAGCACGCCGCCGAAGCTGTCGTGCCAGCCGCAGGTGTCGGCGGTGATGGCGGCCAGTACGCGGCCCATGTCCGAGTACAGGCAGTGGCCGGCGGTGAGCTTGGCGGTGTGCTGGCACTTGAGGGTGTCCGGCAGGTTGAGGCGCTCGCTTTTCTCGGCGGCAGAGAGCAGCAGCAGGCTGACGTTGGCGTCGCCTTCGATATCGGTGATGCGCAGCAGCTGGCCGCGCTTGAGGACGAAGGAGGTGTGGCCGCCGCCGGGTACGAGTTCTTCGTACAGGCTGGGGCGCAGGGTGAGTGCAGCAGTCATGGTGTGCTCCTTACAGGGCCGGTTGCGGCTGGCCGGTGACATGCGCCGGCAGCGCCTCGACGGCGGCGCGGGTGGCGCGGCGGTCGCTGTTCAGGGGGATGTCGTAGGTGATGCGCGCGCCGAAGGCGTTTGGTGCGTGCGGGTCGATGCGAGTCTTGTCGAACACCAGTAGGCGGGTGCCGAGGCTGAAGCCTTCACTCAGGTCATGGGTGACCATAAATACGGTCAGGCGGGTTTCGCGCCACAGCTCCAGCAGCAGGGCGTGCATGTCCTTGCGGATGCCGGGGTCGAGCGCGCCGAAGGGTTCGTCGAGCAGCAGCACGCGCGGCTTCATGATCAGCGCCTGGGCGATGGCCAGACGCTGTTGCATGCCGCCGGAAAGCTGGCTGGGGTATTTGTCCAGGGCGTGGCCGAGGCCGACTTTCTTCAGGATCACTTCGGCCTGGGCGCGGGCGTCGCGCTTGGCGCTGCCGAACAGGCGACCGAGCAGGGGCGAGCGCGGCAGTTCCAGGCCGATGGCGACGTTGTCCAGCACGGAGAGGTGCGGGAACACCGAGTAACGCTGGAACACCACGCCGCGGCTGCTATCCGGCTCGCCGGCCAGTGGCTGGCCCGCCAGCAGAATCTCGCCACGGCTGGCGCGCTCCTGGCCCAGCAGCAGGCGCAGGAAGGTCGACTTGCCGCAACCGGAGGCACCGACCAGCGTGCAGAACTCGCCTTCGTTGATGCTCAGGTTCAAACGCTCAAGCACGACTTGGTCGGCATACTCCTGCCAGACATTCTTCACCTCGATAAAGGCGCTCATGCTTTCGCTCCTTCATACCAGGGGAAGATCAGGCGGGTGGTCTGCCGCAGGCCCAGGTCCATCAGCCAGGCGAGCAGGGTGATCCACACCACGTACGGCAGGATCACGTCCATCGCCATATAGCGCCGCACCAGGAAGATCCGATAACCCAGGCCATCGGTGGCAGCGATGGCTTCGGCGGCGATCAGGAACAGCCAGGCCGAGCCGAGCACCAGGCGCAGGGCGATCAGCAGGCGCGGCAGCAGTTGCGGCAGCACCACGCGCAGAATCAGGGTCCAGGTGCTGGCCCCGAGGGTCTGCGCCTTGATCAGGATTTCCTGGGGGATTTCGCGGGCGCGCTGTTCCAGGTCGCGGGCTAATACGGGGGTAATGCCGATGACGATCAGCATCACTTTGGATAATTCGCCTAGGCCGAAAACGATAAACAGGATCGGCAGGATCGCCAGCGGCGGCACCATCGACAGCACGGTCAGCAACGGCGACAGCGGCGCGCGAAACAGCGGCAGGATGCCAGCGGCTATCCCCAGGCACAGGCCGACCAGGGCGGCGATGCCGATGCCCATGCCCAGGCGGGCCAGGCTGGCGGCGCTGTCCTGCCAGAACAGGTACTTGCCGCTGCGCTTGTCCTCGGTAAAGGCCAGGCGGTCGATGGCATCGGCCATCTGGCTGGCGCTGGGCAGCAGCTTGTCGTTGGGGTTGTCCGTCAGCCGCGCCGCCGAGCCCATAAAGTAGGCAAACAGCAACAGGGCGAAGGGCAACAGGATCAGCAGCAGGCGACCGCCGCGGTCCGGGTGTCGGTTGATCAGGCGCATAGGTATCTCGTCGTGCGTAGGGTGGATGGCGCTTTACCCATCCACCACCCCACCGGGTTCACGGTGGATGAAAAGAGCGTCATCCACCCTACGGAGCGATCAGAGCGTGCCGTCGGCCGCCATCTGCATGTACGAAGGATCGAAGCGCAGCTTGAGGTTGCCCGTATCGCCGGTGGTGATGCCTTTGGCGAAGCCCATGCCGATGGCCTCGGCACTTTTTGCGCCTTCACCGAGCAGGCCGTGGCTGAAGGAGAACTCGGCCACCTTGTTCATGGTCGCCGGCAGTTTCGGGCTGTTGGCGAAGGCCACGGCGTCCTTGGCCGAATAGAACATCTTGGTCGCGGCCAGTTGCGCTTCGTAGCCGGCCAGGTCGGTGCCGGAGGCCTTGGCCATATGCTCGCGGGCAGCCTTGCCAGCGGCCGAGTCGGCGCTCATGGTCGCCATGATTTCGTACCAGGCACCGGTCAGGGCTTTGCCCAGGGCGGGGTTGTCTTTCAGGGTGTCGCTGTTGACCACCATCAGGTCGATGATTTCACCAGGGATCTGGCTGGAGTCGAACACCTTGGTCACGCCAGGGGTGGCTTCGATTTCGGCCAGCAGCGGGTTCCAAGTGGTCACGGCGGTGACGTCGTCGGTGGCGAAGGCCGCGACCAGGTCGGCGTCGGAGGTGTTGACCACGGTCAGGTCTTTTTCACTGAGGTTGGCCTTTTCCAGGCCGCGGGCCAGCAGGTAGTGCGATACCGATAGCTCGACCAGGTTGACGTTCTGGCCCTTGAGATCGCCGAGGGTCTTCTTCTCGCCCTTGAGCACCACACCGTCGTTGCCGTTGGAGAAGTCGCCGATGATCAGCGCGGTGGAATCGACGCCACCGGCGGCGGGAATGGTCAGGGCGTCCATGTTGGTCATGGTGCAGCCGTCAAAGCCGCCCGCGCTGTACTGGTTGATCGACTCGACGTAGTCATTGATCTGCACCACATCGATGTTGATGCCGTACTTTTCCGCCCACTTGTCGACGATGCCTTCGGCCTCGCCATACTCCCAGGGCATCCAGCCGGCGTAGATGGTCCAGCAGACGCTGAAGTCGGTTTTAGCCGCAGCATGGCTATTGAAGCTGACCGCGGCGAACAGGCCGGCAGCGAGAACTGAGCACAGACGGGGTTTACGCATGGTGGAACCTCCAGTTCGAGAAAGTGCGGGCAGGAGTGCGCGGCGGTTCCCCACGGATGGGGCGCGTTCTCCCGGGCTTTTATCCCGCCGTGTAACCTCGAAGGAGGTCGCCAACTCTCGGACCAGTCACGCCGCGATCGGTTGATCGCTGCGCCGGAACCCTAGTCAGCCATTGCAAATTGTGGTGCCGCGTTCCCGCCGAGGCGGGTTGCTCCTGCATGGGGTGAACATTGCGAACATCGTGCCAGCTAGCGTCATCGCGCTAACCGGCGGGTTTCTGCTGTGGCGCTGCCGGCATCCTGCATTTGCGTGCGCCGTGGCGGTGCGTTGTCGCCCCGGCGTGCTGCATTGCGGGGCGGCTTAGAGTTTGTGGTCGGCGGCCATCTGCATATAGCTGGTGTTGAAACGCAGTAGCACGTTGTTCGGGTTACCCAGGTTGCGTTCGCCGCTGAACTCGATACCCAGTTTGTCAAGGCCGTTGCCGTCGTTGCCCAGCAGTTTCTGCCGGTCGGCGAACTGGGCGACCCGTTGCATCAGCTCCGGCATCTTGTTGGCGCGGGCAAAGGCCAGGGCGTAGCGCGGCGAATAGAAGGAGCGCAGGGTGTCGAGTTGCAGGCTGAAATCTTCGGCCGTGGTGCCGGCGGCGCTGGCCATCTTGGCCCGTGCGGCGCGCCCGGCGTCAGTGGGCATGCCCATCAGGCGCTGGGTTTCGAACCAGGCACCGGTCAGCGCCTTGCCCAGCTCCGGGTGCGCGGCCAGGGTCTTGCTGTTGACCACGGTGAGGTCGACGATCTCGCCGGGAATCAGGTTGGAGCTGAACACCTGACTGACTTTGGTCTGCTGCTTGATCTTGGCCAGAATCGGGTTCCAGGTGATCACCGCATCGCCCTGGCCGCTGAGGAAAGCTTCGGCGATCTGCAGGTCGGAGACATGCTGGATTTTTACGTCCTCGGGCTTGAGCAGGGCCCATTCCAGGGCGCGACTAAGCAGGTAGTGCGACACCGAGTTCTCCACCAGCAGCACGGTCTTGCCCTTGAGGTCTTGCAGGGTCAGGCCGCTGCCGCGCAGCAGGATGGCGTCGGCACCGTTGGAGAAGTCGCCGATGATCAGTGCGGTGGAATCCACGCCGGCGGCGGCCGGAATGGTCAGCGCATCCATATTGGTCATCGAGCAGGCATCGAACTCGCTGGCGCTGTATTGCTCGATGGAGGCCACGTAATCCGGGACTTCGGCCACTTCGATGCGGATGCCGTATTTGTCCGCCCACTTCTCCACGATGCCTTCCTGGGCGGCGTAGCCCCAGGGCATCCAGCCGGCAAAGATCGACCAGCAGAGTTTAAAGGTCGGTGGCTGGTTGGCGGCCTGGGCCGGTTGCAGCAACGCGACGGCGAGCAGGCAGGCTTGGGTCAGGCGCAGAAACAGGGTGCGTAGGGGCATGGGTAACCTCGGGTCAGTCAGCGGAAACAGGAAAGCGGACAGCAGCGCTGTGCGTTCTCCCGGGCTTTTGTCCCGCCGTGTAACCCCATGGCCGTAGCCACTGCTTGAGGTCGCCGACTCTCGGACCAGCCACCCGCTGAGTGTGTTCAGCGGGTCGGAACCCTAGTCGGCTATTGCAAATTGTCTGGCTGCAAGCGAGTTGCTGCCGTACGCCTTTCCCTGATGCTCGCAACCTTAAGCGAGGACTGTGCCAGGTTGCGCTGGCAGCAAAGAATCGGTGATGGCTCGGGTGCGAGGCTGAAACAATTTGTCATTGAATCTGGCTCTGAGCGCCTGCGCACGGGATGTTCAAACGCAGGTCATATGCAGTGGGAGCGATCCCTGGCGTCGACAGCGGTCGATGCCGCACCCGCGGTCGAAGGAGGCCGCCATGTCATACACATCCCTGCTGGTGGCGTTGTTGGTTTTGTCGTTAAGCGGTTGCGCGGTTTACGGTGGTGGTGGTTATGGCCATCGCGGCTATGACCGGCAGTATTCGGGTAGCTATTACCAGACGCAGCGTTACCCGGTTTATGTCGTGCCGCAGTATCAGCGGCATAAGGTCTATCGCTATGACGGCCGCCGTTATGACGACCATCGCTACCCGCCGCGCCACTACGCACCGGCTCCGCAGCCACGTTATTACCAGACGCACAAATACCAGCAGCGCCATGATTACCGCGTGGTGCAGCCATATGCGGGCTGGCAGCAGCGCGGTGAACAGAGCTATCGACGTGGCAATGAGCGTAATGAGCGGCGTCACTCGCAGGAGCAGCGTGGGGATAGGGGTGACCGCCGTGGTTGGGAGCGTCAGCGCTGATAATCGGAAACAGCGTCTAACGACTAGCCGGGGGCTGCCGGGTATTTAAAGCTATGCGCATCGGCGAGTATCTCGCTGCGCATGGCCTGCGCCGCGGGTGACAGGCTATGCCCGGCGCGACTGACCAGACCATAGGCCGAATGCTCGCTGATTGCGCCGGCTTGCAGCGGCAAACAGGCCAGGCGGCCGGCCTGGATATCCTCGGCCACCACATCCCAGGGGGCCATGCTCAGCACATCGCTCTCGGCGACCAGGGCCTTGAGCAGCATAAAGTTGTCGCATTGAATGCTCAGCGGCTGCTCGCGGCCACTGAGCATGCGCAGGTTTAGCTCAACCGCTTGCGGCAGCTGGGTGCCGGCCAGCGGGTAGTCGAGCAGGTCGCCCATTTGCAGGCTGCGTTGTTGCAGCAGTGGATGGCCCGGGCGGCAGAACAGCACGCCGTGGTGCGCAGGCAGCGGCTCGATGCACAGCAGCGGGTCGTCGAGCAGCTCGCGGCTGTCGGCGACAAACAGTTCAAGCTGGTCGTCCAGCAGGCTTTCGCGTAATTCCTGCCAGTTGGCAATGCTCAGGCTCACCCGCACCCGTGGGTAGCGCTGCGCCAAGCGCCCGAGTGCGTGGGGCACCAGGCGTGCGGCCGGGTAGGGGCCTGAGCCGAGGCGCAGTTCGCCGGCTTCCAGATTGCCCAGCTGGCTGACGGCGTTTTTCAGCGCGCGGCTGCCGGCCAGCAGGCGTTGAGCATGCTCGAGCACCAGCTGGCCGTGGGTGGTCAGGCTGATGCCACGGCTGTGGCGATCCAGCAGGCGGCAGTCGAGGCTGCTTTCCAGCGCCTGGATACTGCGGCTCAAGGCCGGCTGGCTAAGGTGCACGGCTGCGGCGGCACGGGCGAAGTGGCCGTGTTCGGCGAGGGCGACGAAGTGGCGGAGTTGGCGAAGGTCATTCATGCGGGCTGTGCATCGCTATTGGTTTTGGAATGCATTGGAATTATTGGTGCTGATTGGCCAATCTGCCAACACTGCTAACAACAATGAGTGTCGTCGCATGTTTTTACTCAACCGAACTGCCGCTGTGCTGTTGAGCCTGGCATTGCCTTTGGCCAGCCATGCAGCCTTGCCCGAAGAACAGATCAGCCCTTCGATCAACCCGGAACTGGCCGAGCACACCAAGCACTTTGCGCAGAATGTCTACAAGGTGGCGGACAACGTCTATTCGGCGGTCGGCTGGCAACTCGGCAACGTGGTGATGATCGAGGCACCCGAGGGGCTGATCATCGTCGACACCGGAGAGTCGGTCAGCGAGTCGCGCAAGATCATGGCGGAGTTTCGCAAGATCACCGACAAACCGGTCAAGGCGGTGGTTTATACCCACTTTCACCCGGACCATATCAATGGCGTGAAGGCCTTCGTCAGTGAGGAGCAGGTGAAGAGCGGCGAGGTGCAGATCTACGCCCAGGAAACCCTGCAGGAGAATGTGGTGACCCAGGGTGCCCTGGTCGGCCCGATTCTCGGCCTGCGTTCGGGCTACACCTTCGGTGCCGCCCTGCCGGCGAGCGATACCGAGGGCATGAACGGTGGTATCGGCCCGCTCGCGAAGGTCGAGGCTTCCACCTTTATTGCGCCGACCATCACCTTCAAGGACAAGCTCGACACCACCATCGCCGGCTTGCCGGTGCAGTTCCTCCACGCGCCCAGCGAGGCACCGGACGAGATCGTCCTGTATCTGCCCGGCAATCGCGTGCTGATCAGCGCCGAGGTGGATCAGGGGCCGACCCTGCCGAATATCCACACCCTGCGCGGCACCAAGTTCCGCGACCCGGTGCTGTGGGTCAACAGCCTGGACAAGTTGCGTGCCTTCCAGGCCGAGCATATGGTGCCGCTGCATGGTCGGCCGGTATCCGGGGCGCAGAAGGTTGAAGAAGTGCTGCGCATGACCCGCGACGGCATCGCCTATATCCACGACCAGACCGTGCGCTGGATGAACAAGGGCCTGACCCCGGATGAACTGGTGGAGAAGGTCAAACTGCCGCCGCACCTGGCCGGCTACACCCCCTACCTGCGCGAGTACTACGGCACGGTTAAACACAGCGTGCGGCAGATTTACCAGGGCTACCTGGGCTGGTTCCAGGGCGATCCGGTGGCGCTCGACCCGATCCCGCCTAAGGAAAAAGCCAAGCGCCTGATCGAGTTGATGGGCGGCCACGACAAGCTGTTGCTGAGCGCTGGTGAGGCCTATCTCAAGGGCGATTACCAATGGGCCGCCGAGCTAGCCAGCTACGCCATCAGCGTGGACAACGACGACAAGCTGGCCCGCGATATCAAGGCGCGCAGCTTCCGTAAGCTGGGTTATGCCAGCATGAACATCAACTGGCGCAACTGGTACCTGACCTCCGCCATGGAGCTGGAGGGCACGCTCGACGAGGCCGCGGCGCTCAAGCTGGGCAAGGGCGCGCGCGACGCCTTTCTCTCGGCGGACATGCTGAAGAATCTGCCGGCGCGGATCTTCCTACAGAACTGGATCACTCGGGTTGACCCGGACAAGGCCAATGATGTCGAGCTGACCCTGGGTTTCAGCTTCCCCGATATCAACGAGCAATGGGCACTGGAGATTCGCCGCGGGGTGGTCGAGTTGCACAAGGGTATCCCTGCGGGCACCACGCTCAAGTTGACCTTCGACAAAACCTACCTGGACACCGTGATCAGCGGCGAGAACGGCCTGCTCAAGGGCGCGCTACTGGGCGATGTGCAGGTGGACGGCGATCTGCTTGATATCAAGACCTTCCTCGGCTGCTTCGATTTCGAGGATGCGCCGATCGCCCTGACGGTGCGTTGATAACCTGTTTACGATCGGTTGCGGGCCAGTCATGAGCTGTTACTGCGTAGCGCCTGGTCTGGCCCGCGTTTGCGAGATCGTAAAGCCGGTTCTGGGAACGGATTTTCCAGCCGAAAGTGCGGCCGGCCGCTCAGGTCAACTTGGCACACTGCGCGGGTCGTCAACCAATGGGAAGCAACCATGTATCTACTCGCGTTTGCCAAGGGGGCCCTGGCCATGTTCTGGCTGGTGGCCGTGCTCAACCTGATCTACCCCTTTGCCGCGCCGCTGCACGGCTGGCTCAACTGGGCGGCTGGCCTGCTGCTGCTGGCGCATGTGGGGGAAATGCTGCTGTTTCAGGCGCGCCTGCATGCCCGTCCGCAACCCTGGCTGGAACGCGCGCAGGTGGTGCTGTTCGGCTTTCTGCACCTGCGCGGCCTGCCCAGACCTGAGCCGCACAGCCGCTAGAGATCGCGGCTAGACATCCTCGTCGCGGTCGCTCATCAGCATCAGGCTGCGGGCGACCGCAATGGCGATAAACATCACCCCGGCCACGGCTTCGGCACCCGCCAGCAGGCGCGCGGCCGGGGCCAGGGCGTGGATGTCGCCGTAGCCCACGGTCGTCAGCGTGACCAGGCTGTAATAGACGAAATCATGCAGGTGCAATACACCGCGGGCATTCCAGAAGGCGTCGGGGACAAAGCCGTTGACCACTTGATAGGCCATGGCAAAGGCCATCGCCAGTTGCAGGTAAAGGGCCAGCAGGCCGTAGATCAACTCGCCAGTCACCGGGCGTTCGTGGATTACCCGGTGGAACAGTGAAGCCACCATCGCCAGGTAGAACACCATCAGGCCCAGGCCGTCGCTCAGCGGCGCGGGCAGGTTGACCAGTTTCTCCAGGGCCAACAGCAGCAGGTTGGTCAGCCCCAGTATCAGCAGCATGCTCATCACCAGCCGCTTGTGGCGCAGGGTATTGATGCCGGCCAGCACCAACAGCAGCAAAGCTGTCCATTCCGGCCATAAACCAAGCTTTGGCCAACCCATCACGCAGGTCAGCAGCACGCTGGCGAAGAACAACAAACGCAAGCGGTAGTGCAGCAGGAAACTGTTGAGCACGTGGGATTCTCCGACCGAGGTTCGGCAGTCTGAACATGCCGGCTTGGCGGTGTCCAGCGTGGCGCATCCTTGATTGTATTTTGCCCCCGTGACCCTCACCATTACGCCCGCCGTTAGCGGCCTGCGCGCCGATTTTCTCTGCCGGATACTTACATTTTTGGCTTGGCAGGCTCTGCTCTGCACCTTTGCTGGCAGTGCGCTGGGCGCAAGGCGGATGCGCCTGCGTGTTTGAGTGCACGCCTGTGCCGAGATTAGTGGCCGCGATAACACGGAATATGCAACTGCCAGGGTTGGCGAAGCAGTGGTCGATAGCCAGCAACTGAGGCCTGGGCCACGTTTGTTGGAACAGATTCGAGCAGTAGGCTTCCATCGAAGCCAACCCGATAGGAGTGGTTGATGTCGTTATTCAAGCAGCTGTTTATAGCCATCTGCGCGCTGATGCTGGTGAATTTCACCGGCAGCTTTCTGGTCAGCGTGGAGAGCTCGCGTGAACAGCAGGTCAACCAGCTGCGTTCCCACGCACAGGATGCGGCCACCGCCCTGGGTCTGTCGCTCAGCCCGCATGTGAAGGATATGGCGATGATCGAGCTGATGGTCAGCTCGATCTTCGACAGTGGCTACTTCGAAAGCATTCGCGTACTCGACCCGGCCAGTGGGGAACTGCTGGTCGAGCGCAGCGGCGTGCCGGTGACGAGCGCGGCCCCCGAGTGGTTCGCTCGGTTGGTGGATCTGGAACCGGCGCGCGGCGATGCCATTGTCAGTGACGGTTGGCGTCAGGCCGCGCAGGTGCAGGTGATCAGCCATCCACTGTTTGCTGTCGGCAAACTCTGGCAGAGTACCCTGGGTAATCTGCTCTGGTTGGCCCTCAGCGGCATGCTCTGCATCGGCCTGGGCGTGTTGCTGCTCAAGCGCCAACTGCGCCCGCTGGACTATATGGTCGAGCAATCCAATGCGATTGCCCGGCGCGAGTTTCTCAGCCTGCCGGAACTGCCGAAAACCCCCGAGTTTCGCCGGGTGGTAAACGCGATGAACCAGATGGTCGGCAAGCTCAAGGCGCTGTTCGCCGAGGAGGCGGCGCGCAGCGAGGTGCTGCGTGCCGAAGCCTATCAGGACAGCCTGACCGGTCTGGCCAATCGCCGCTATTTCGATCTGCAGTTGCATGCTCGCCTGAGTGTCGAGGAGCAGGCATGCAGCGGTTTTATCCTGCTGCTGCGAGTCAATGACCTGGCCGGCCTCAACCAGCGCCTGGGTGGTCAGCGTACCGATCAGTTGCTGGTCAGCATCGCCGAGCAGCTGCAGCAACTCAGCCAGGGGCGCTTTGTTCTGGCGCGTAACCGCGGCGGTGAGTTTGCGCTGCTGGCCCCAGGCCTTGAGCGTGGCGAAGCGCAGCAGCTGGCCGAGCGCCTGGAATTGGCCTTGCTCAGCCTGCAACAGACCGGAGCCAGTGATTGCCAACCGGTGGCGCATATCGGCCTCAGCGCCTTTGCCCCAGCTGATGAAGCCGAAGAGCTTTATCGCGCCGTGGACGCCGCGCTGGTGCAGGCTGCCAGTCAGGCACAACCTTGCTGGGCGTTCAGCCAGCCGGCGGAACATGCGCAGTTGCTGGATGAGCGGCAGAGCTGGTACCAGCTGCTCGATCAGGCGCTGCAGCAGCAACGCTTCCAACTGTTCTTCCAGCCGGTGGTGGCCGCTGGCGAGCCCGAGCGGGTGCTGCACCACAAGGTGCTGGCACGCTTGCTTGATGAGCAGGGCGCGTTGATTCCAGCAGGGCGTTTTCTGCCTTGGCTGGAGCGCTTTGGTTGGTCGGCTCGGCTCGATCGAGTGATGCTGGACCTGGTGCTCGCGCAACTGGAAAAACACCCGGCGGCGCTGGCGCTCAGCCTGTCTGGTAGCGCCTTGCGCGAGCCGGCGGCGCTGGCTCAGTTGTATAGGGTGCTGCAGCAATCCCGCCATCTTGGCGCGCACTTGACCCTGGAGCTGGACGAGGATCAGTTACCCGATCAGGCCGCGCTGGAAAGCCTGACTCAGCGCCTGCGCGGGCTCGGGTTCGGCCTGGGGCTGCAGCACTTCGGCGGGCGTTTCAGCATGATCGGCAACCTGGCCAAACTGGGCCTGAACTACCTCAAGGTCGATGGCAGCTATATCCGCGCCATCGATCAGGAGAACGACAAGCGCCTGTTTATCGAAGCCATGCAGCGCGCAGCCAACAGCATCGACTTGCCGCTGATCGCCGAGCGGGTGGAAACCGAAGGGGAGTGGCAGGTGCTGCGTGCCATGGGTATCGAAGGCGTACAGGGTCGCCTGTTCGGCGAGCCGGGGCCTTGGCGCTAGGTGTCAGCAGCCTGTGTGGCGAATGCAACTCGCCGTACAGGCCACTTCGCGCCAAGCCGGCGGTGCAACGGGGTTAGATGAGTTTTGATTCGTCGTCGTTGATCAACCGGTGCAAACCACCCAGCGCATCACGCGCCTTGCTACGGCCGACCAGTTTGCTCTGCGCCGCTTCCGGCAGGTCGGTGATGCGCACCACGCCGTTGCGAATCAGCACGGTGATCAAGTCTTCCAGCACCCGGATCATGTCCAGGTCGCTCTGCTTGAGTTGCAGCAGGCTGCTTTCGACCGTCTGATTGGCGTACCAGGCTTGCGCCTCCTGGCTGTCCGCCGCCAATTCGCCATCCATGCCGGCGAACGGCGCTGCCTCAACCTGTTGCAGATTGCCCCAGGCATCCCGCTTTACATACAACATCGACCGCTCCTTGCCTTGTTGGCCGCCCTGAATAAACAACCCCGCCACCTTATGGTAGCGGGGTTGGCTTGATCAGGTGTGGTCGACTTTGATCATTGGGTCCGCCCCGGCGATCAGCGAGTTGACCAGATTGGCCTGACTCAGATTGTCAGGGTTGATATTGACGTTACCACCGCTGCCATTCTCGAGCTTGATGGTCATCTCGGCATTGCTGCCGGTGGCATTGAGCCCCCCGGTCGTGCTGATCTGCAGGGTGGACGTGGCGACATCTACGCGCAGGTAATTGAGAATATTGCCGTCATTCTCGCCTCGCAGCAGGTCGTGCAGATCGATGGTGTCCCGCGAACTGCCGCTGAGGTTGAAGTCTCTGACCACATCATTACCTACATCGCCGCGCTGCCAGACGAGTTGGTCTCTGCCTGCACCGCTGGTGAGTGTGTCGTTACCCAGGCCGCCGCGCAGGATGTCATCACCGTCACCGCCATTGAGGATGTCGTTGCCGACCTCGCCATTGAGGTAGTCATTGCCGGCATCACCATTCAAGGTGTCGTTGTCAACGCCGCCGTAGAGGTGGTCGTTGCCGATACCGCCGTTGAGCGTGTCATTACCGGCACCGCCGTAGATCAGGTCGTTGCCATCGCCGCCGTTGAGGGTGTCATTGCCGTTATAACCACGGATCAGATCGTTGCCACTTGTACCGGTAAGGGTTTCATTACTGGCGCTACCGCTGGTTAGCGTATCGGTGGTGTCGCTGATGGTGATGCTGAACGACTGTGAACTGCTGGTCGTGTGGCCATTGGTGGTTTCAGTAGCCGTGCCGGACAGAGTCAGGTTCAAGGTACCGGTATAACCCGCTCGCGGCAGCAGGTACAGATTGTTCAGATCGGCGTTGCTCAGGGTCCAGCTGCCGTTGCCATTGTCGGTTCCGGCGCTCAAGCGTGCGCCGCTAGGCAGGCCGGAAAGCTGCAGGCTCAGCGATTCGGAACCATCCCTGTCAGCCAGCTGGACGAACAACGAGAGTTCTATCGGTGCCCCATACAGCGTGGCATTGCCACTCTGGCTAAAGCTGGCTTTGGACAGGGACAGTGACGAGTCTTTTGCGTCATCTCGGCCGTTGAGTACCAGCCAGCTGAAACTGTAGTTGCCAGTCTGGGTGGCGGTATAGCTGAAGTTGCCGTTGCTGGTGAGGCTCGGGAACTTGGATTCCGAAGAGTCGACCAGGAAGGTTTCACGGGTACCGGTGGGGCCAGTCACGATCAGTACAACCAGGTCGTTGTAGCCGTCCCGTACTTCACCCGAGTCGTTCTCACCATTGGTGAAGGCATAGCTCCAGTTGACCGTGGTGCCCGTGGTCATGCTGTAGTCGGACTGGGTGGTCTTGCCGTCGAGTACATTGACGTTACCGTCGTCAACAACGTTAGGTCCGGTCGGGTTGAAGCGGTTATCCAGGAAGCCCGAGGCCAGGCCCAGTTCGGCTTCCAGCTCGGCTTGCGAAATGCCGCGGCCTGCATCCATGGCAGCGGTATTGATAGGCGTATCCGTGCTGCCCGTGGAGATAACAGTCGCCCCTGGGTTGACCACGAAAATATTCGCAATCGGTGACAACAGTGGAGCATCGGCCTGCGGCGTCACTGTGACAGTGGCTTGCGCGCTGGCGCTGCCGCCCTTGCCATCGCTGATGCTGTACTGGATCTGCGCCGTACCGCTGAAGTTGCTGGCGGGGGTAAAGCTCAGGGTGTTGTCCGCGTTGATCACTACGGTGCCGTTGCTGGCTGTGGCACTGGTGATGCTCAGACTATTGCCGTCCACATCGACGTCATTGGCCAGCACGTTAAGGATGACCGGGGTGTCTTCATTGGTGGTGACGCTGTCAGCGGCTGCAGTCGGCGCATCGTTAACCGGCTTGACGCCGATGGTGACCGTGGCCGACGCGGTGCCGCCCTGACCGTCGCTGACGGTGTAGGTGAAGGTGGCGGGGCCGTTGTAGTTGGCGTTGGGGGTGAACACCACATTGCCGCCTACCAGTGCCACGCTGCCATGGGTGGCACCCTGGACACTGATAATGGTCAGCGCATCGCCATCGCGATCATTGTCGTTGCCCAGCAGGGTGGCAGGGCTGATGGTCAGCGGTTGATCTTCATTGACCACCAGTGCCGGGTTCTCATGCTGCAGCGAGCTGCCGCCGAGGAAGCTGTAAGCCCCACCCTCAGGGCGCAATTCAACGCTCAGCTGGGCATTGCCGTCCTGGTCCCAGTAAACGATTTCGATTTGCTGGGCGCCGCCTGCGGGCACGGTGAATACCAGCGACTCCCTGGCGGTCGGACCTTGGTTGCCGTTGTATTCGGCAACGGTCTGGCCGTTGATGCGAATGCTGAAACCATCGTCTGCGGTCACGCGAAACTGGTAGTTGCCGGCCGCCAGATTGACCAGGCCACTCAGTTTGACAATTGCGTCCGAGGTGTTGCCTGGATCATTCGACAGGGTTGCCGCATCTGTGCTGCCCAGGAAATTCTGCAGGTTGGAGCCGTTGCCCAAGCCACCGTTGCCAATCGCGCCATAGTTCACGTTGGTCGCGGTGAAGGTCGCGGTTGGCGTGCGGCCCGCGATAAATGTCTCGACCTGGCTGAGATTGGTCAGGTTGGCCCCGTTGGTACCCTCGCTGTAGCCAAAGTATTGGCCGACCAAGCCAGAGAGCAGGTAGCTGTCGTTGGTAGCGATTGGGGTGCTGTTCAGGTCCAGGCTGCCCGCGCTGCCCGCATTGCCGGCCAGATCGGTATAGCTGCCGGCTGCCAAAGTGACGAGCGGTGAATTGGTGCCAGTCTGGGTGAAGGAGGCAGTCCAGACATTAGGATTGCCAACCGACTGCGTCAGGTTGCTGATGTTGCCGCCAACGGCGTTGATGTCACCTGCAGTAAAGCCGGCTACCGGTTCGCTGAAGGTGAAGGTCAGGGTGGTGACTTCGCCCACCGACAGGTTGCTGTCGGATGCACTGATCACCACTGTTGGGGCAATGGTGTCGCCGACCACGGCGCTGTCGCTGCCGGCCGCCGAGGTGTTGTTGGCCTGGTCGGTGACGGTGGCGGTGGCGCTGACGGTCTGGCCATCGGCCGGACGGGCGACAGTAAAGGTCACGCCAT
>NZ_JBASFM010000005.1:0-235437 GCF_049653025.1 Pseudomonas sp.
CTGTTTCGGATCTCGCGAGCTAGAGCGAGACAAGGCAGAAATGGCCGAGGGCGCGGAGTTTACTGGCTGTAAATGAGCAGCCCGAGGCCATTTCTAACGCCGTATCGCCGACGCGCAGCAGATCCGAGGCAGCTTCTTAGCCCAGCAGCTCGATAAAGCGCTGGGCAAATGTATGCACATCCCCCGGCCAGCGTGCGGACACATAGTTGCCGTCGACCACCACCCAGGCCGGGCGGCTGTCGTCTGGGCCATCGCGGTGCAGGCCGCTGATCTTGCGCAGGCGCTGCGGCGCATCCGCCGGCACATCGAGAAAATCCGCCGGGCTGGCCAGGGCGCGACTGACCTCGGCCTGCACGCTCATATAGCCGGCCGGCTCGCCCGCGGCTTCCCGATAGGTGCGGTAGTAATCGGGGTCCCAGCAGCGCCCGTAGAAACGAGTCAGGTCCCAGGCGCTCTTTTCCATGGCCCAGGTCAGCGCGGTGGTCTTGCGTCCATACAGGGCTGAGCGGCCGGCCGCCCCAGGGCTGCGCGCCGCCAGTAGCACGCCATGGCAGATCGCCGCGACCGGCTTGGCGCTGGCGAAGAAGGCCCCGACAAAGGCCTGCAAGGTCTGGCTCTCCAGGTAGTCGCGCATGCCGCGCGCCCAATGCCCGCCGGGCAGCAGCAGGCCGGCGAAGTCATCGACCTGCAACTGCTGGTAACGCAGCGGCTGGCGGAACTCGCTGTCCAGCAGCAGGCGCGCATAGGCCTCACGGACATCACGGCGCGCGCGTAACAGCAAACCGAGCAGCTTTAGCCGACGCAGGCCAGGCACACGTGCCCAGGGGTCCAGCCCCTCGCCACTGAGCATTAACGGGTCACCCACGGCCGCCTGGCCATCGGCAGTAGCAAAACGCACGCGCACGCCGGCAGCGCGCAACAGCTGCCAGCTGATGGCCACTTCACTGGGGTCGAAATCACGATTAGGCAAGGCAATCAGCACAGTCTTGGCGCGCATAAGGCAGGCTCCAGAGAGGAGCCTGGAGCTTAGCTGTCGCACTCAGGGCCGACGAGTGGCCCTGCAGGCCAAGCCAGTGACCCGGCTAGGGCGGAGCCGGCCGCGCCTCCAGCGGCGGCAACGTTGCCCCCGGCAGCCACTTCTCATGGATCGCGGCAAAGCTGCCATCGCCCTTCATGCTGTCCAGCTCACGCTGCCAGCGGGCGATCAGGGCGTCATCGGTATCGTGCGAGAAGGCGATGTAACTGTCGCTGTGAACGAACTCCAAGAGCAACTGCACCTCGTCCACCTGAATATCACCCTGTGCCAGCAACGTTCTCAGGGTGAGGTTATCCAGCACCATCAGCTTGACCCGCCCGAGCTTGAGCATATTCACCACCTGCGCCGGCCCGGTGACCGGGGTCAGGTTAGTGAAGCCCAGGGCCAGCAGGCGCTGATGGCTGTACCAGTCACGCGGCACGGCAATATCCCCGGCCTCACGCGCATCTTCCAGACGCTTGATGGAAAGATGCGAGCTGCGCAGGGCGTAGAAGCTGGCAACGCTGCGCGTCAGTGGGCCGACCCACTTGAACAGCCCCTCGCGCTCACGGGTGCGCATGGTCACGAACAAGCCGGTATTGGGCCGTGTCAGGGCCTGCTGATAACCACGCGCCCAAGGCACCACGCTAATCGGCGCGTTCTGCCCGGTGCGGCGCATGATCTCCTGCACCACCTCGGTGGCCAGGCCCGCCGGCTCACCGTTCTGGCTGAAATTGATTGGTGGGTATTCCTCGGTATACAGACGCAGGGGTTGCGCCTGCGCGGCCACACACAACAGGCCAACCAACAGCAGCGAGAGCAGCCTACGCACACAGGTGAACAACACGGCAGATGCCTCGCGCAATGGGCGAATAGCTTCAGCGTAGCTGCCGGCCCCGCTTCACACCATGGCCCAGCGCGCCTGACGGATAAATCCAGCGCAACGGCCACTGGCTGCTGCCAAGTGACGGCGACTCCGTTAGGCTGCGAACTGTTATCGCCGTTCAAGGTTGTGTCGATGCCGTCCGCGTCACTGCGTCACTCCCTGCGCCGCCTCTGGGCCCAGGACAAATTCAGCTACAGCCTGCGGGTGTTTTTTGCCCTCAGTGGCGGCCTGCTGCTGTGCTGGTCGCAAGGCTGGATGCACGCGCTGATCCCGCTGTTTCTCGGGGTGATCGCCAGCGCCCTGGCCGAGACCGACGACAGCTGGCAGGGCCGCCTGATGGCACTGCTGGTCACCCTCGGCTGCTTCAGCGTGGCGGCCTACGCGGTGGAGTTGCTGTTTCCCTACCCCTGGCTGTTTGTCAGCGCCCTGGCCCTGGCCAGTTTTGCCCTGACCATGCTCGGCGCGCTGGGTGAGCGTTACGCCACCCTCGGCGCGGCCACCCTGATTCTCGCGGTATACAGCATGATCGGCGTGGAACAGCGCGGCGGCGCGGCGGGACACTGGCAGGAGCCGCTGCTGCTGGTCGCCGGCGCGGCCTGGTACGGCCTGCTGTCAGTGCTGTGGAACGCGCTGTTCGCCAACCAGCCGGTGCAGCACAGCCTGGCGCGGCTGTTTCGCGAGCTGGGCCAGTACCTCAAGCTCAAGGCCGCGCTGTTCGAACCGTTGCGTCAGCTGGATGTGGAAGAACGCCGCCTGGCCCTGGCCAAACAGAACGGCCGCGTGGTGGCGGCACTCAACGCAGCCAAGGAAATCATCCTGCACCGGGTCGGCAACGGCCGGCCGGGGCCGAAGGTCAGCCGCTATCTGAAGCTGTACTTCCTCGCCCAGGACCTGCACGAGCGCGCCAGCTCCTCGCATTACCCCTACAACGAGCTGGCCGAGGCGTTCTTCCACAGCGACGTGCTGTTCCGCTGCCAACGCCTGCTGCGCCTGCACGGCGAGGCCTGCCAGCGCCTGGCCCAGGCCATCGAGCTGCGCCAGCCGTTCGAGTACCGCGAGCTGTGCCGCCAGGCGCTAACCGATCTGCATGATTCGCTGGAACACCTGCGCGTGCAGAGCAATCCGGCCTGGCGGCACCTGCTGCGTTCGCTCGGCGCGCTGGCCGGCAACCTGCGCAGCCTGGATGCGCTGCTGGGCAACGCCAGCACCCCCGACGCCATGGCAGAGCAGCAGGACAGCAGCCTGCTCGACCGTGAGCCGCATTCGCTAAAGGACGTCTGGGAACGCCTGCGCCTGCAGCTGACACCGACCTCGCTGCTGTTTCGCCACGCCCTGCGCCTTTCCATCGCGCTGGCCGCAGGCTACGGCGTGCTGCACTGGATTCACCCCGCCCAGGGCTACTGGATTCTGCTGACCACGCTGTTCGTCTGCCAGCCAAACTACGGCGCGACCCGGCTCAAGCTGGTGCAACGTATCGGCGGCACCGTGCTCGGCCTGCTGCTCGGCTGGGCGCTGTTCGACCTGTTCCCCAATCCGCTGATACAGGCGCTGTTCGCCGTGGTCGCCGGGGTGGCGTTCTTCGCCCTGCGCAGCACGCGCTATACCCTGGCCACCGCCGCCATCACCCTGTTGGTGCTGTTCTGCTTCAACCAGGTCGGCGACGGCTACGGGCTGTTTATCCCGCGCCTGGTCGACACCCTGCTCGGCAGCCTGATCGCCGGGCTGGCGGTGCTGCTGATCCTGCCGGACTGGCAAGGCCGCCGGCTCAACCAGTTGCTGGCCAGCACCCTGAGCTGCAACAGCCGCTACCTGCAACAGATCATCCAGCAGTACGCCAACGGCAAGCGCGACGACCTGGCCTACCGCCTGGCGCGGCGCAACGCGCACAACGCCGATGCCACGCTGTCGACCACCCTGGGCAATATGCTGATGGAGCCGGGGCATTTCCGTAAGGAGGCGGATATCGGCTTTCGCTTTCTGGTGCTCTCGCACACCCTCCTGAGTTACCTCTCGGGCCTCGGCGCGCACCGCGGCGAAACCCAACTGGCCACGACGGACAACCCCTTGCTGAGCAGCGCCAGCAGCCTGGCCGCCAGCCTGGATGAGATTGCCGCCTGCCTAAGCGAAGAGCGCCCGGTGGCGATTCACAGCGATGCAGAGGAACAGCTGGCCGCCACCCTGGAGCACCTCAGCGATGACCTGGACGATGCCCAGCGCCTGCTGCAAACCCAGCTGGCGCTGATCTGCCGTCAACTCGGCCCGCTGCGCACCCTCGCGGCGCACCTACTGAAGAACCGACCATGAACAAACCTTTATTGCTGCAACAGGTGATCGCGCGCCTCGGCGACGACTTGCTGCAGGCGCAGCAGGCGGCGCAGACCGCCTACGAAGCGGCCACCGACGAAGAAAACATCGCCGAGAACAAATACGACACCCTTGGCCTCGAGGCGTCCTACCTGGCCACCGGCCAGGCCCGCCGCGCCGCGGAAATACGCCAGACCCTGGCGAACTGGAAGCAGCTGGTGTTACGCGCGTTTGACCCACAACTGGGCATTCAGCTCGGCGCGCTGATCGAGCTGAGCGACGATGACGACAGACGCCAGTGCCTGTTCCTCGGCCCGGACGGCGCAGCGATGAAACTGCAACAGGATGGCCAGACCGTGCAGGTGATCGGCCCGCAAGCGCCCTTGGGGCAAATTCTGCTCGGCAAGACCGTTGGCGACGAAGTGACCCTGCGTGTGGCCAGTGGCGTGCAACTGCTGGAGATTGTGCGGGTCGCTTAAGGAATCTCCACCTGCCATTGCTTGGCCAACTGCGCCAGCCGGCCTTGCTCGATCATCTGTTGCAACGCCCGATCGAACTCCTCACGCAAGGGCCTGTAGCGCTCCTCGCGGGGGAAGGCGAAGTAGCCGTCCTGCAGATCGATCGGCGGTTCGAGCTGCTCAAGCTCATCGTGCAAACCCAACTGCACAAGCACCGGCCGGGTATTGCGCTGATTGCTCGCCAATAGGTCCAGACGCCCAGCGCTGAGCATCTTCAGGCCATTCTCGACCCCTTCCACGGTGACCAACTCGAGTTGCTCGCGCCGGCTGTCGAAACGCGCCCCATAGACCCAGGCTCGCACCACGCCGATGCGCCGGCCGAACAGCTGCTGGTAGTCACCGTGCCAGTACAACAAGCGGCCACGCTGCCGGTAGAAGACGATGTGATCGCGGTAGAAGGGCCGGGCGGAGAAGGCGAAAAGCGCCTCACGCTCGGCGTTCTTGTAGGGGCCGATAAGAATATCGCCCTGCCCCTGCGCCACCATGTGTTGCGCGCGGGCCCAGGGATGCAGTTCGAAGCGAATCTGATAGCCCAGGGGCTCCAGCGCCTGGCGCAGCACGCTGGTGGCGAGGCCACGATAGTCGCTGTTGTGCTGTTCAAACACCCCGGGGAAGTTACTGCCGATTGCCACCAGCTCGCGCGCCGCCAGTGGCGCGATCAGCAGCGCGCAGCAACAGGCCAGCGACAGCCTGCGCAGAAAGCTCGGATACATGCGGTGCCTCGGCCATGGGATGGCGGTATCTGCCAGCCTAGCAGGTCAGGCCTCCATGCACGCCGCCGGGCAAGGTGTTCGAGTGCCTGCCCGTCGATAAAAGCTGCTATCACTTGATAGTCAGAACCCCCTTCGCCACCCGACCTACGGAGATCCACATGCAAGCGCACACCCACAGCCTGCCGGCACTGTTCAAGCAACTCGGCCTGGATCATGACCAGGCCAGCATCGACCGTTTTATCAAGCAGCACTCGCCCTTGCCGCAAGACTGCCGACTGGCCAACGCGCCATTCTGGAACGCAGCCCAGGCGGCCTTTCTGCGAGAGGAAATTCTCGAGGATGCCGACTGGGCCGAAGTGGTCGACCAGCTCAATTTACTGCTGCGGGGCTAGAACCTGCTTAGTGGTTGGTGCCCGGCAGCTCGCGCCAGGTCAGGTACACGCGCAGGTCGAACTCCAGCTGGTGGTAGCCCGGCAGCATGTATTCGCAGAGTTTGTAGAAGGCCTTGTTGTGCTCGGCCTCCTTCAGGTGCGCCAGCTCGTGCACCACGATCATCTGCAGAAACTCCGGCGCGGCCTCGCGAAACAACGAGGCGACGCGGATTTCCTTCTTTGCCTTGAGCTTGCCGCCCTGCACCCGCGAGATCGCCGTATGCAGGCCGAGGGCGCGATGGGTCAGGTCGAGGCGATTGTCGTAGAGCACCTTGTCGATGGCCGGGGCATTGCGCAGGTGCTCCTGCTTGAGGCCCTGGATATAGGCATACAGCGCCTTGTCGCTTTGAATCGCGTGCTTGCCGTTGTAGGAGCGCGCCAGATAATCGCCCAGGCGCTGCTCGGCAATCAGCTGGCGGATCTTGTCTTGCAGCTGGGCCGGGTAGCCTTGCAGGTATTTAAGCGGGGTCATGGGCGAAGTGGCGCGGGCACGATAAGGCCGTGGATTATGCCGCAAGCCGCACGCGCCAGGGTGCGGCTTTTAGCGCCATTCGGCGGCGCGGCTACTGGCTCGGCAGCACACGCAGCAAGCGCCCCTCGGCACTGTCGGTGAGCAGGTACAGCGCGCCATCCGGGCCGCCGCGTACATCGCGAATGCGCTCATCCAGTTCCTCGAACAGCACCTCCTCGCCGGCCAGCTTGCCATCTTGCAGACGGATACGGCGTACGCTGCGCTCGGCCAGGGTCGAGGCGAACAGGTCACCCTGCCACTCGGGGAACAGTGCGCCGCGGTACTGACTCAGGCTCGAGGGTGCCACCGACGGCGTCCAGTGCAGCAACGGTTGCTGCAGACCGGGCAGCTCGGTGTAGGGGGAAATCTGCGCGCCAGTGTAATCGACGCCAAAGGTAATCAGCGGCCAGCCGTAGTTGTTACCCGGTTCGATCAGGTTCAGTTCGTCGCCACCGCGCGGGCCGTGCTCGTGGCTGTACAGGCGCTGCAACTCGGCGTCGTAGACGATGCCCTGTACGTTGCGATGGCCGAAGCTGTAGATCTCCGCCGCCGCGCCCGCCTGGCCCACCAGTGGATTGTCCTTGGGGATGCTGCCATCGCGATTCAGCCGCACGATCTTGCCCAGGTGGTTGCTGGTGTTCTGCGCCTGCTCGCGCCAGTCAAAGCCATCGCCCAGGGTCAGCACCAGGCTGTTGTCCGGCAGCCAGGCCATGCGCCCACCGTAATGCGCGGCCCCGGCCTTGGCGGGCTGCGCGCTGAACAGCACCTGCACATCCTGCAGCTGACCATCCACCAGGCGCGCCTTGGCCAACCGGGTGTTGTTGGCCTGCGCAGTGCCGTAGGCGTAGCTCAGGTACAGCTGCTGGTTGCTGGCAAATTCCGGATCGAGCAGCACCTCCATCAGCCCGGCCTGGGCGGCGACAAAGCCTGCGGGCACACCGCCAACCGGCTGCGGGTTGAGGCTACCGTCCCGCTCGATAATGCGCAGGCGGCCGACCCGTTCGGTCACCAGCATCCGCCCATCCGGCAGAAAGGCCAGCGACCAGGGGTGCTCCAGGCCGGCGGTGACGGTTTCGACGCGGTAATCCATGGCCTGCGCCAGGCCGCTGCTAAGCAGACCGGAGAGCAACAGGGCGCGGGAAAGATTGAACATGGCGCAGGCCTTATCGTTAGGGAGGGAGGTATCAGGCGTGACCGCTGGCCGAGCGCCGGCCGAGCATGGCGAATAGCAATGCGCCGAGGCTGCCGCACGCCATCAGCCCGAGCGTGCCGGCCAGGCTGCGGTTGGCCCCGATCAGGGTCGGCATCGGCAACAGCGCATTGGCCAGCGCCATCGCCGCCAGCACCGCCAGCGCCCCGGCCAGGGCAAAAAGCGCCCAGCGGGCGGCAGGCCAGTGGCGCGCCAGCAGGCTCGCCGCTGGCAAGGCAAAGACAAACCCAAGAATCACCAACACCGCAAACAGCGGGCTGAAGCCCAGCAGGTCCAGGCCGGTGGTCTGCAGGCGCACCGCCAGCGGTATCGGCGCGCCGAGGGCTTGCAGGTTGGCCAGATTGAACTGGGTCTGCAGCACGGTGCCCAGCACGCTCGCCAGCAGCACGGCGAGGAGGAAGTACAACAAGGTGCGGGATTTGCTCGGCATACGGCGGGCTTCCAGAGGCGGCAGTGGCCCGAGTATGGACCAG
This sequence comes from Pseudomonas sp., assembly GCF_049653025.1. GTDB lineage: Bacteria > Pseudomonadota > Gammaproteobacteria > Pseudomonadales > Pseudomonadaceae > Aquipseudomonas. The sequence continues at coordinate 8,062 of NZ_JBASFM010000005.1, forward strand.
CACAGCCGCCAGCACGTTGCCGGAGTTTTACATGGTTTTTCCAAGCACCCGGATAGGCGATAGGCGCAGTTGCCCGCCTGTAGCAGAATGCGCCACAGCAACTGCCGACCACACATAATCACCAGAGCAGCCCGATGAAACGCATCCTGATCCTGGCCTTTGTATTTATTGCCGTTGGTGCCGGCGTGTTCTTCGCCGGCCCGCAGGTTACGGTCGAGCCACAGACCCACGCCGTACAACTGCCGGCGGACCTCGAGCGCTACCTAGCGGACAGTGAAGCGCGTTATCCCGACATCACCCCCAGTGCGGAAAAGACCATCGTCTGGGCCCACCCGGACAAGCGCCAGACCGACCTGGCAATCATCTACCTGCACGGCTACTCGGCCACCCGCCAGGAGACCGCGCCGCTGAGCGACCAGCTCGCTCAGCAGTTGGGGGCCAACCTGTTCTACACCCGCTTGAGCGGCCACGGCCGTGGTGGCGCGGCGATGAGCAGCGCCAGCGCCAACGACTGGTTGCAGGACAGCCAGGAAGCCCTGCAGATTGGCCAACGGTTGGGCAAACAGGTGCTGGTGATTGGCACCTCGACCGGTGCCACCCTCGCCACCTGGCTGGCCTTGCAGGCTGACACGCGACAGGTGCTGGCCTATGTGCTGGTGTCGCCCAATTTCGCCCCCAAGGACCCCGCCTCCCGCGTGCTGGCCTGGCCCTGGGCCGCGCAATTTGTGCCGCTGCTGCTCGGCGACGAATACCAATGGCAGCCCCGCAACGCCCAGCAGGCGCGCTACTGGAGCCACCGCTACCCGGTGCAGGCGTTGCTGCCGATGATGGCGCTGGTCAACTATGTGCGCGAGCAGCCGCTGGAGCAGATCAGTGCGCCGCTACTGGCGATCTACTCGCCGGATGATCAGGTGGTCAGCGCCCCGGCCATCGAAGCGGCATTTGCCCGCATCGGCTCAGCGCACAAGCAGCTGCTGGCCCTCAAGGACACCCAGGACCTATCGCACCATGTGCTGGCCGGCGACATTCTTTCGCCCAACGACACACCCCGGGTGCAGGCCGCGATTCTGGCGTTTCTGGCCAACTTGCCGTCGCGCTAGTCGAAACGACACAACGCCGTACTGAAGGCACAGGGTTTGTTCGCCAGGTAGCTGCGGTAGATCTGCAGCAACTGCTCAACCTCGATACGGCAGGCCTGCCCCCGACACTGGCCATTGAAAGCAAAACGGCTCTGCTCGGCCTCGGCCAGGCGGATATACAGCGCCGGCCAGTCCGTGAGCGGCGCATCGGCCGGGGTAAACAACAGCCGCCCTTCGCGCTGCACCAGCGGCGCACCGGCCGCCGCATAGTCGAAGACAAACAGCAGGGTGCGCGACGTCTTGGTGGTGCATTCGGCGCGCACGACGCAGCGCTGTGGATCGGACTGAGGCGCGCCGCCCGCCGCGGGTGGTTGTACCGGCTGCGGTGTCTGGCTGGCGCAACCGGTCAGCAGCAGCACAGAGAACATCCCGAAGGAACGTAACAGCATCGACAAACACCCAGGCAAGAGGAGAAAGCAGCGCATTACTTGGTCTCTGCGCCCCCCGCGTAGAACTGGCAACCGGGCCGCAACTCGGCCCTTTGACGTGTAGACGCCGGCGGCAAGGATATTCCCGCCGCACGCGCCTCGCAGTCGCACAGTAGCGATACACCGTTGAGGCTGACCACGAAGGCATGTGGGGCCCCCTGGTGGGGATTGAGCACCAGCTCCACCTGGTTTTCCAGCAGAGTCTCCGTGCAGCCATACAGGCTTTCAGGCAAACCAACCAGCAAACGGCCCTCCAGATGATAGGGCTGCAGCAGAAAGAGCGGCTCGCGCCAGCCCGCCACGCCCACTTTACAGGTCAGCCGGTAGACCGCCATCTCCGCGGGAAAGGCCAGATGAAAACGCTGCGTGAGCGCCTGCCGCTCGGCCGCGAGCAGACGGCGAGCCGGATCGCCCAGCCGGGCCTTCAGGCCGCGGCTGTCCCTGTCCAGCAGATAGTGGCCGCGCTGGTTGGCCCAGCAAATCAGCACCGCAGCCAGAAAGCCCCAGAGCAGCATGAAGGTGATCATGGTGCTGCCCCCAGGCGCGGGTAGGTCAGCCCCAGAAAGCCACGACGCAGCTCGACTGCAAGCTCATCGCTCATCCACAGCCCCGTGCCGGTGACATTTATCCAGTGGCTGTAGCGGCCCAGCTGAATCTCCTGTTCACACACCTGCTTGGGTGTATCCAGAGTCCGGCCGCGCGGCGGTGTATGGCAATCACGATCCACCACTGGCGCAGGCAGCGTCTGCGGCGTTCGCAGGTTAGCCACTGCAAAGTCCAGCAGAACGACGGCAAAAGCCAGATAGAGGGCGGCCAGGATCAGAACCCAGACTTCCCGATAGCGCGCCAGAAACCAGAAGATCACGACAACCCCCCCCATGATCACGACCATTTGCGGCCAGTAACCAAGACTGGGGAACTCTAGGCAAAGCTTCAGCAAGGTGAGGATCAACGGGACCACGCCCACCATCTGGAATAGCGTCGCCATGAAGCCAAACAGGGCATGGCGCGTCATCCAGGTCAGTGCGGCCGTTTCCGGCGACTCGCCAACGACCTGCGCGATGAACAGCACGCGCGTGCGTTCGCGCCTGCGACGTCGAATCCATTCGATCAGCTGCATCAAATCCTGTCCCTATAATAGAGAAAGCCCCGCAGAGCGGGGCGTTCGTTACAGCAAGTGGCTTAGTTGACCTTGGCGGCCAGCTCACCCTTGGCATAACGCTGGAACATGCCTTCCAGGGAGATCGGTTTGATCTTCGAGGCATTGCCGGCGGTGCCGAAGGCTTCGTAACGGGCGATACAGATATCGCGCATGGCGGTAACGGTGGCGCCGAAGAACTTGCGCGGGTCGAACTCGCTCGGGTTGGTGGCCATCAGGCGGCGCATGGCACCGGTGGACGCCAGGCGCAGGTCGGTGTCGATGTTGACCTTGCGCACGCCGTACTTGATGCCTTCGACGATTTCTTCAACCGGTACGCCGTAGGTTTCTTTGATGTCGCCGCCGTACTGGTTGATGATCGCCAGCCACTCCTGCGGTACCGAGGACGAGCCGTGCATCACCAGGTGGGTGTTGGGGATGCGTGCGTGGATCGCCTTGATGCGGTCAATCGCGAGGATGTCACCGGTCGGCGGCTTGGTGAACTTGTAAGCGCCGTGGCTGGTGCCGATGGCGATGGCCAGGGCATCGACCTGGGTGCGCTTGACGAAGTCGGCGGCTTCTTCCGGGTCGGTCAGCATCTGGCTGTGATCGAGAATGCCTTCGGCGCCAACGCCATCTTCTTCACCGGCCATGCCAGTTTCCAGGCTGCCCAGGCAACCCAGCTCACCTTCAACCGACACGCCGCAGGCGTGGGCGAACGCCACGGTCTGCTGAGTTACGGCGACGTTGTAGTCGTAGTCGGCCGGGGTTTTGCCGTCTTCTTTCAGCGAGCCATCCATCATCACCGAGCTGAAGCCCAGCTGGATCGAGCGCTGGCAGACGTCCGGGCTGGTGCCGTGGTCCTGGTGCATGCACACCGGAATATGCGGGAATTCTTCGATGGCGGCCAGGATCAGGTGGCGCAGGAACGGCGCACCGGCGTATTTACGGGCACCGGCGGAAGCCTGGACGATCACCGGGGAATCGGTCTTGTCCGCCGCTTCCATGATCGCGCGCATCTGCTCGAGGTTGTTGACGTTGAAGGCCGGCACGCCGTAGCCGAATTCGGCGGCGTGGTCGAGCATCTGGCGCATGCTGATAAGTGCCATGGTGTTCTTTCTCCCGGTGGGGCTCGTTAATCGTGCAAGCCTGCCGCAGGGGCAGGCGCTATTCAAGTCATTCAGACCGAGGGTGACCCCGGCCTGTATTCAAGTCGTTGTCAGGGAGCCTTGCAGCCTCGGCCGATCAGGTCATCGTTGGCCGTCCAGTAGACCAGCCCTTCTTCGCCTTTGCTGTGCAAGGACAGCACGCCATCGCTGTACAGCACGCCCGAGCCAGACGGCTCCTGAGCCAGGCGATAGGCGATATCGCCGCCGCCCAGGCGCACATCAACGGACTCGCGACTGCTGTCGGCGAAGCGCCACAGCACTTCGGTCTGGCTGTCGCAGACCCAACGCGTCCAGTTATCCGACGGCGCCGGCTGACTGGCACAGGCGCCAAGCAGACTCAGCAGCGCCAGCAGAGTAGTCCGTTTCAGCATTGAGGCTCGCTCCCTGATCAGGCTGTTCACGCTTTAGCGCGCTGTTCCAATACTTCAACCGCTGGCAGCACTTTGCCCTCGACGAACTCGAGGAACGCGCCACCGCCGGTGGAGATATAGCTGATCTGCGCCCCAACACCGTATTTGTCGATGGCCGCCAGGGTGTCACCACCGCCAGCGATGGAGAACGCCGGGCTCTCGGCGATGGCCTGGGCCAGCACCTTGGTGCCGTTGCCGAACTGGTCGAACTCGAACACGCCGACCGGGCCGTTCCACAGAATGGTCTTCGAGGATTTCAGCAAATCAGCAAACAGTGCGGCAGTCTGCGGGCCGATGTCGAGGATCATATCGTCGTCCGCGACTTCGCTAACCAGCTTGACGGTGGCTTCGGCGTCTTCGGCGAAGGCTTTGGCGACGACCACATCGACCGGCAACGGCACGCTGACCTTGGCCGCGATGGCCTTGGCGGTGTCGACCAGATCGGCTTCGTACAGCGATTTTCCCACCGGAAAACCGGCAGCAGCGAGGAAGGTGTTGGCGATGCCGCCGCCGACGATCAACTGGTCGCAAATCTGGCTCAGGCTGTTGAGCACGTCGAGCTTGGTCGAGACCTTGGAGCCGGCGACGATTGCCGCCATTGGCTTGGCTGGGTTACCCAGGGCCTTGCCCAGGGCGTCCAGTTCGGCCGCCAGCAGCGGGCCTGCACAAGCAACCTTGGCAAACTTGGCCACGCCATGGGTCGAACCCTCGGCGCGGTGGGCGGTGCCGAAGGCGTCCATGACGAATACATCGCACAGCGCGGCATATTGCTGAGCCAGCTCATCAGCGTTTTTCTTCTCGCCCTTGTTAAAGCGCACGTTCTCGAACAGCACGATCTCGCCGGCCTTGAGTTCAACGCCACCCAGGTAATCCGCCACCAGCGGTACGTCGCGCCCCAGGGCCTTGCTCAGGTAGTCGGCGACTGGCTTGAGGCTGTTTTCTTCGCTGAACTCACCTTCGGTCGGGCGACCCAGGTGCGAGCAGACCATCACCGCCGCGCCCTTCTCCAAAGCCAGCTTGATGGTCGGCAGGGAGGCGAGGATGCGCGCGTCGCTCTTCACCACGCCGTCTTTTACCGGCACGTTGAGGTCTTCGCGGATCAGCACGCGCTTACCCTGGAGGTCGAGGTCGGTCATCTTCAAAACAGTCATGGTCAGTCCTTCACGGGGGCTGGAGTAGTCAGGGAAAGGAAATGTTCGGCGACATCAAGCATACGGTTGGCAAAGCCCCACTCGTTGTCGAACCAGGCCAGCAAGTTCACCAGCCGCGGGCCGGACACGCGGGTCTGGCTGCCATCGACAATCGCCGAATGCGGGTCGTGGTTGAAATCACAGCTGGCATGCGGCAGTTCGGTGTAGGCCAACAAGCCCTTCAACGGGCCGCTCTCGGCCGCCTGACGCAACACCGCGTTGATCTCGGCCGCCGAAGTATCGCGGGCAGTCTGCAGGGTGATATCCAGGCACGAGACATTGACTGTCGGCACCCGGATAGCCTTGGCCTGGATGCGCCCGCTCAGTTCCGGCAGCAGGCGCTCAATACCGCGGGCCAGACCCGTGGACACCGGAATCACCGACTGAAAGGCCGAACGCGTACGGCGCAGGTCTTCATGGTGGTAGGCGTCGATCACCGGCTGATCGTTCATCGCCGAGTGGATGGTGGTGATCGACACGTACTCGATGCCCACCGTCTCGTTGAGCAACTTGAGCAGCGGCACGCCGCAGTTGGTGGTGCAGGAGGCGTTAGACACCAGCTGCTCGCGGCCGGTCAGGCAATCCTGATTGACCCCGTAGACCACCGTGGCATCGATATCCGCCTCACTGGCCATCGGCTGCGACAGCAGCAGCCGTGGCGCGCCGGCATCGATAAAGCGCTGCGCATCGGCGCGACTGGTGTATTGGCCAGAGCATTCCAGCAGCAGGTCGATATCCAGCGCCGCCCAGTCGATGGCCTCGGGGCTCGACTCACGCAGCACCTTCACGCAGCCACCATTGATATGCAGGCAGTCGCCGTCGACCCGCACCTCACCGGGGAAACGCCCGTGGGTGGAGTCGAAGCGGGTCAGGTATTCGATGCTGGCCTGGTCGGCCAGGTCATTCAGCGCGACGATTTCCAGCTGCGCACCCGCACCGCGCTCATGCAACGCGCGCAGCACGCAGCGGCCGATCCGGCCGTAGCCGTTGAGGGCGATTCGATAGGGGCGCTTGGACATGGCGATCTCGATGGGGAACCGTAGGATGGGCTAGCCGCAAAGCGGCATCACCCATCACTGGCCGGATCAGGCGTCCAGCAACTCGGCGGCGGTTTCCAGGATGTTTTCGACGGTGAAGCCGAACTCCTCGAACAGCGCCGGGGCCGGGGCGGACTCACCGAAGGTGGTCATGCCGATGATGCGGCCTTCCAGACCGACGTACTTGTACCAGTAGTCGGCATGCGAGGCCTCGATGGCAATACGCGCGCCCACTTGCACCGGCAGCACGGCCTGCTTGTAGCCGGCATCCTGCTGGTCGAACACGCTGGTGGACGGCATCGAGACCACACGCACCTTGCGGCCTTGCTCGCTGAGTTTCTCAAACGCGGCGACAGCCAGGCCGATTTCCGAACCGGTGGCGATCAGGATCAGCTCCGGCTCGCCGGCGCAGTCCTTCAATACATAACCGCCGCGGGCGACATCAGCCAGCTGCTGAGCGCTGCGCGACTGGTGCGGCAGGTTCTGCCGGCTGAAGATCAGCGCTGACGGGCCGTCGTTACGCTCGATCGCGTATTTCCAAGCCACCGCCGATTCCACGGCGTCACATGGGCGCCAGGTGTCGAGGTTCGGCGTGCCACGCAGGCTGGCCAGTTGCTCGATTGGCTGGTGGGTCGGGCCGTCTTCACCGAGGCCGATGGAGTCGTGGGTAAACACGAACAGCACGCGCTGTTTCATCAGCGAGGCCATGCGCACGGCGTTGCGCGCGTATTCCATAAAGATCAGGAAGGTCGCGCCGTACGGCACGAAGCCGCCATGCAGGGCCACGCCGTTCATGATCGCGCTCATGCCGAACTCGCGCACGCCGTAGAACATATAGTTGCCGGAAGCATCCTCAGCGGACACGCCCTTGCAGCCTTTCCACAGGGTCAGGTTGGATCCGGCGAGATCCGCCGAGCCACCGAGGAATTCCGGCAGCAATGGGCCGAAGGCGTTCAGTGCGTTCTGGCTGGCCTTGCGGCTGGCGATGGTTTCGCCCTTCTCGGCGACTTCCTGGATATAGGCAGCAGCTTTGGCAGCGAAATCGGCCGGCAGCTCACCGCTGATGCGACGCTTGAACTCGCTGGCCAGCTCCGGGTAAGCGGCGGCGTAGGCGGCGAAACGCTGATCCCACTCGGCTTCGGCGGCGGCACCGGCTTGCTTGGCGTCCCACTCGGCATAGATGTCGGCCGGGATTTCGAACGGGCCATGGTTCCAGCCCAGGGTGGCGCGGGTCAGGGCGATTTCGTCATTACCCAGCGGCGCGCCGTGGCACTCTTCCTTGCCCTGCTTGTTCGGCGAACCGAAGCCGATGGTGGTCTTGCAGCAGATCAGGGTCGGCTGCGCGCTCTTGCGGGCGGTCTCGATAGCGGTCTTGATCTCGTCGGCATCGTGACCGTCGACATTGCGGATCACCTGCCAGCCGTAGGCTTCGAAGCGCTTCGGCGTGTCGTCGGTGAACCAGCCTTCAACTTCGCCGTCGATGGAGATGCCGTTGTCATCGTAGAACGCGATCAGTTTGCCCAGACCGAGGGTGCCGGCCAGCGAGCAGACTTCATGGCTGATGCCTTCCATCATGCAACCATCGCCAAGGAAGGCGTAGGTGAAGTGGTCGACGATCGGGTGGCCGTCGCGGTTGAACTGCGCGCCCAGCACTTTCTCCGCCAGGGCAAAACCCACGGCGTTGGCGATGCCCTGACCGAGCGGGCCGGTGGTGGTTTCCACGCCAGGGGTATAACCATATTCCGGGTGGCCTGGGGTGCGGCTGTGCAGCTGGCGGAAGTTTTTCAGGTCTTCGATGCCCAGGTCGTAACCAGTCAGGTGCAGCAGCGAGTAGATCAGCATCGAACCGTGGCCGTTGGACAGCACAAAGCGGTCACGGTCAGCGAATTTCGGGTTGCTTGGGTTGTGCTTGAGGAAGTCACGCCACAGCACTTCGGCGATATCCGCCATACCCATTGGGGCACCCGGGTGGCCGCTGTTGGCTTTCTGCACGGCATCCATGCTCAGGGCACGAATGGCATTGGCTCGCTCACGACGGCTGGGCATCACTGAATCTCCTACGGGCTGCTATTGGCAACTGGGGGTCGAAAAAGGCGGCTATTTTCGCCCAGCGGGCCGGTCGGGGCAATGACAGATAGTCGTAAGCCCGCGCTTTTCTGGCTTTAGCGCCCAGCAATACCAATATCAAAACTTTTTGATATTGGTATTGCTGGATGAAAAATGACCGACTAGACTGCCCAGCCTATGAATATGCGCGCCGCCCACCTAGCGTTCGAGCCGGTCGATGCCCTTGCTGCCCTGTGCAAGGCCAGCGGCGATTCACTGCGCCTGAATATCCTGCGCGCGCTGGCCAACGACTCGTTCGGCGTACTGGAACTGGCGCAGATCTTCGCCACCGGCCAGTCGGGCATCAGCCATCACCTCAAGGTCTTAGCGCAAGCCGGACTGGTGGCGACACGCCGCGAAGGCAATGCGATTTTCTACCGCCGCGCCCTGGCGCAGAGTGAGCAACTGGGCAGCCGCCTGCACAATGCGCTGCTTGAGGAAGTCGACGGCTTGCAACTGCCCGCCGAGGTGCAAGGGCGGATTGCCGAGGTACATAGCCAGCGCGCCGCCGCCAGCCAGGAGTTCTTCGCCCGCACGGCGGCGAGCTTTCAGGCCCAGCAGGACCTGATCGCCGGCCTGCCGCAATACCGCGACAGCGTGCTGGCCCTGCTCGACTCCCTGGATTTTGCCGCCACGGCCACGGCCCTGGAAATCGGCCCTGGCGACGGCGGCTTCTTGCCCGAACTGGCGCGCCGCTTCGCTCAGGTCACAGCGCTGGACAACAGCTCGGCCATGCTCGAACTGGCGCGCATGCGCTGCGCGCAGGACGGCCTGGGTAATGTGGCCCTACAGCTGGCCGACGCCCTGCATGACGACTACCCGGCCGCCGACTGCGTGGTACTGAATATGGTGCTGCACCATTTTGCCGCCCCGGCCGAGGCCCTCAAGCAGCTGGCCCAGCGCCTCAAGCCCGGCGGCAGCCTGTTGATCACCGAACTGTGCAGCCATAACCAGAGCTGGGCGCGCGAAGCCTGCGGTGACCTCTGGCTCGGCTTCGAACAAGACGACCTGGCCCGCTGGGCCAGCGCCGCCGAACTCACCCCGTGTGAAAGCCTCTACGTGGGCCTGCGCAACGGCTTCCAGATTCAGGTTCGGCACTTTGCCAAGCCTTCAGCCACTATCGGCCTGCGGGCCCCAGTTACCGGCCAACAATAGGAAAGCTATCGATGAGCGAATATTCACTGTTTACCTCTGAGTCCGTGTCCGAAGGCCATCCGGACAAGATCGCCGACCAGATTTCCGATGCCGTCCTCGACGCCATCATCGCCCAGGACAAACACGCCCGCGTGGCCGTGGAAACCCTGGTCAAGACCGGCGTGGCCATCGTTGCCGGCGAAGTCACCACCAGCGCCTGGGTCGACCTGGAGCAGATCGTTCGCGACGTCATCTGTGACATCGGCTACACCAGCTCCGACGTCGGCTTCGACGGTGCCACCTGCGGCGTGATGAACATCATTGGCAAGCAGTCCCCGGACATCAACCAGGGCGTCGACCGCGCCAAGCCGGAAGACCAGGGTGCCGGCGACCAGGGCCTGATGTTCGGCTACGCCAGCAACGAAACCGACGTACTGATGCCGGCACCGATCACCTTCTCCCACCAGCTGGTGCAGCGTCAGGCCGAAGTACGCAAGTCCGGCCTGCTGCCATGGCTGCGCCCAGACGCCAAGAGCCAGGTCACCTGCCAGTACGAAAACGGCAAGGTGGTCGGCATCGACGCCGTGGTGCTGTCGACCCAGCACAACCCGGAAGTCTCGCTGGCCGACCTGCGCGAAGCGGTGATGGAGCTGATCATCAAGCACGCCCTGCCGGCCGAACTGCTGCACAAGGACACCCAGTACCACATCAACCCGACCGGCAACTTCGTGATCGGTGGCCCGGTGGGCGACTGTGGCCTCACCGGGCGCAAGATCATCGTCGACTCCTACGGCGGCATGGCCCGTCACGGCGGTGGCGCGTTCTCCGGCAAGGACCCATCCAAGGTTGACCGTTCGGCTGCCTACGCCGGCCGCTACGTGGCCAAGAACATCGTCGCCGCTGGCCTGGCCGAACGCTGCGAGATCCAGGTGTCCTACGCCATCGGCGTGGCCCAGCCAACCTCGATCTCGATCAACACCTTCGGCACCCACAAGATCGCCGAAGACAAGATCATCAAGCTGGTGCGCGAGGTGTTCGACCTGCGTCCGTACGCCATCACCAAGATGCTCGACCTGCTGCACCCGATGTACCAGGAAACCGCGGCCTACGGCCACTTCGGCCGCACCCCGCAGCAGAAGACGGTCGGCGACGACAGCTTCACTACCTTCACCTGGGAAAAGACCGACAAGGTCGCCGACCTGCGCGCCGCCGCCGGTTTCTAAGCAACACCCAAAGCCCCGCTCGGCTGGTCCGGCGGGGCTTTTTTGTGGCCGAAGGTTTCACTCTCCAGCCCTCTGCACCCCGAATCCACGCCCCGACGCCAACACAGACGAGTCAGCGACCAGCCCGCCCCCCTGCAAACAAGCGGCGGTCTGACCATTCCGCGCCTGGAACGCCTGGTGCTCAAGACCAAGGTTAGACCGCCCATCAACGCCCCCGGCCCTGCGGCCTTTCATCTATTGAGCTGCTGGCAACCCGTACCCGGTTGCCAGCGCCAATTTCTCGCTCGGCTGACCTGGCTCAGTGGCCCCAAGGCCCTGAACATGCCCAATATCAGTCGCCAGACCTGGCAGCCCCTGGTTGAAACAGGACGAATCAAAGGTTTGCTCGATTGGCTGCCCCTTGAAGCCACGGAGCTTGCTAACATTGCCGGCTTCGGTGAACGCAGCAGTGCGCGCCTGCTCAACAGCCTGCACAACGCCAGACGGCAACCGTTCGAACGCTGGTTACGGGCCCAGCGGCAACGCCAATCTGGCGGGCCCCTGGCAGAGGCTGGCGAGCAAAAACACCGAACAGTGACAAGCCGAAGCAGGGATCGGCCACGGACGGGCCACCCAATTGAGTGCTTTTTTCGTGACCCGCAGGTGCTGGCCTTGAGTGCAGAATTACGTGCCGCCGGCATCGACGGTTTTGAGTGATCTTTCTATCTACGCTGTGTTGAACCACAGGCGGAGAATCGGTTCAAAAAGCCCATTCGCAGGCACAGCTGACAGCGACCGTTTTCCTTCGGAGCCTTTATGAAACGTCTTGCACCGCTCGCTCTTCTCAGCCTTTTCAGCCTGATGGCAACCCCCTTGATGGCCGCCGAGGAAACGCCCGGGCTGACCGGCTGCGCCGCCAAGCGCTAGGCCATCAGCACCCAGACCGAACAGGCCAAGACCCATGGCAACAGCGAACAACAGGCGGGACTGGAAAAGGCCATGAAAAAAGGCGATTCCGAGAAGATCAACAAGCGCAAGGACAAGCTCGCCGAGTCACGCAAGGAGCTGCAGCAAGCGCTGGACGAGCCGGACAAGTGAACCCTTGGCAATGGAGCCCTGTCGATGGCCGTGCCCCGGCCAGAAATGGGCGCCACAGACAGTGAATCAGTGGTCGCGAAACTCTTTATGGCAAGCACTGCACGCGTCTTCGACCTTCTGCACCGAAAGCTCCAGGTCAGCGGCCTTCAGGGGATGTACTCGGCTGGCGACAACCAACGCGCCGGGGCGGCCTCAAGGTTACGGGCCAATTCCTGGAAACGCGCCTGCTTGCGCCAAACATCGTCCGTGGCGCTGGTGTGATCTTCTTCCTTGACCTCGAGAACGTGCTTCCAGGGTTCATGGGACAAGCTGTCGAGCTTGACCGCACCTTCGGCGAAAAGCGGGCCATCGAAGGCGATACGCCCACGCAACATGCCGCCCAGGTCTTCACCGGTCTTGAGCATTTGTTTGAAGATCGCCTTGCGTTGCCCCAGGGGCGCGTTCGGGTCCACGCTGCCACAAGCGGTCAGCGTCAGGCAGGCCAGCAATACCACAGCACATCGTTTAAAAGCCATGGTGGCTTCAGCTCACGGAAAACGGCGGCCAGTATCCCCGCCTACCCGGCAAAGACCAATAGCCCTATCAATAATATGGGTAGTCTGCGCGCGCCAAGCACACGGGCCACCTCCAAAGGAACAACTCGATGCACCTGAGTTTCATGAGCTGGCACCGCCTCGGCTGGAGCTTGCCCTTCGTCGCCCTGCTGGCCGGCTGTGATGGCGGGGACAACAGCAAACCCCAGCCAGCACCCGAGCCTCCCAAGCCCCACGCCATGGCCACTTACACCAGCGCGTCCTGGGACAGCCTGCCCAGCGTTGCCGACAATGACCTGCTGGCGGGTTTCGGTTCCTGGCGCAGCGCCTGCACTCGGCTGAAAGCCGATCCGATCTGGGGCGCCACCTGCGCCGCAGCGGCCAACGTGCCGCAAACCGCGGACGCGGTACGCGGGTTCCTGAAGGATCAGTTGCAGGTCTATGGCCTGCGCTCGGCCGACGGCAACAGCAACGGCTTGATCACCGGCTACTACGAGCCGGTCTACCCGGGCAGCCTGAAGCAGACCAAGGTGGCCAATGTGCCGGTCTATGGCGTGCCGGATGACATGATCATCGTCGCCCTCGACAGGCTCTATCCGGAGCTCAAGGGCAAGCGCCTGCGCGGGCGCCTGGAAGGCCGCGTACTGAAACCCTATGACGACGCCGCAACCATCGAGAACAACGGGGTCAAGGCCCCGATCATTGCCTGGCTGACCGACCCCATGGACCTGCAATTCCTGCAGATCCAGGGCTCGGGGCGGATCCAACTGGCCGACGGCCGCCAACTGCGCATTGGCTATGCCGACCAGAACGGCCATCCGTACCGGCCCATCGGCCGCTGGCTAGTGGAGCAGGGAGAGCTGACCAAGGAAGAAGTGACCATGGGCACCATCGCCGCCTGGGCCAAGGCCCATCCGGAGCGGATTCCCGAGCTGCTGGGCAGCAACCCGAGCTACGTCTTTTTCAACCGCAACCCCGACAGCAACGAAGGCCCCCGCGGCTCGCTCAACGTCCCGCTGACCGCTGGTTACAGCGTGGCAGTGGATCGCAAGGTCATCCCCCTGGGCAGCCTGCTGTGGCTGTCCACCACCCGGCCCGACGGCAGCAGCCTGGTACGCCCGGTTGCCGCCCAGGACACCGGCGGCGCGATCACCGGGGAAGTACGCGCGGACCTGTTCTGGGGCACCGGCGACGCTGCCGGGCAGCTGGCCGGCGACATGAAGCAGCAAGGCCAGATCTGGATGCTCTGGCCCAAGGGTGCAGCGCTGCCCAAGGCCCCGGAAGTCACCGATAAACCCTGACCCCGTAGGAACCGGCTCGCCGGCGATAGCGCTCGCAAGACCGCCTTCGCTTGGAAGCCGGCCCTAACCAGGGCAGGCGTTAAATCGAGACGAAGAAGAAGCTGGCAATCAGCGCCATACCGACCGCCCACACCAACGAGCGCAGGATCGCCCAGTCCGCCAGGCAGCAAATGATGTAAAGCAGGCGACTGGTGATAAACAGCACCGCCAGGACGTTGATGGTCACCAATTCGGCGTTGCCTGCCACACGGGCAATGAGCACCGCTGCGGCAAACGCCGGGGGCACTTCAAAACTGTTGAGCTGCGCCGAATGGGCGCGCTTGGCAAAACCATCCAGGGTTTCCAGAAAGGCCCGCGGGGTCATGGTTCTGCCGCGCGCCGAACTTGCCACCGCTGAACTTGGCCACACCGGTGCGCAGGCTAAGAGCCGCCGCCGGCCTGTAAGCCCAAATCAGCTGCAATAAAAAATGGCCGGGAGCCATTTTTAACGTCGCACAGCGACGACCCGAAGGGTGGCCACCAGGGATGGCAGGCCATAAAAAACCCGCTACGGCGGGTTTTTTATGGCTGTTTTAATGGTGGGCTCACTGCACTACGGCACGAACCAATAGGCCTTATTGTCGAAGGGCTGCCCTGGCGGCAGGCCAGGATTGGCAATCCGCAGCATGCGGCGCTTATGCAGGTTAAACCGCTGGATCACTTCGCCATACTCCTCGGTAAACAAGCGATCGAGCGTGCCGTCGGCAATCAGCGCGAGCATGCCCGCCTCGACCCGCTGCGCATGGCGGCTGCCTTCGTCGGTGCGCGGAAACCAGAAGTACACCGGCAACGGGTAATACAGCAGCAATCCGTCCTCGATGGCCATCTGCGGGTATTTCTTGCGCCAATGCGCCAACTCTCCACCCACCTCGGTCACCCCGCGACCAAAGGCGTCGAAGCGCCGCAGCATCAGCATATGAAACAACCCCTCATAGCTGCTACCGCTGATCACTGGCAGCCCGGCCGCTTGATACACCGCCACATCGGACCATTCACGCTGCTGGCCAAAACGGAACTGGCGCAACTGCTCAAGCGACTGCACATCGGCAAAGCGCGGCTGATCCTCGGCCTGGATGAGGAACACGCGAAAACCGAGCAAGCCCTTGTCGATGGGGATCTTTACCGGCTGCAAGGCCTCCTCCAGGGCCAGCGTGGCGTCCAGCACCAGGGTATTGAGCCCGCCTTGCGGCCGCTGCATCTCGATCACCTGCAGCTTCTCGCTCATGGGCTCGCCGGGCTCCAGCCGATAATCGCCGTACTTGCCCCGGGTAACCTCCAGGGCCGCACGCAATACGCGCCAGTGATAGTCGTAGCGCTGGTCGTCGGCGGTCTCCGGCGCGTTGTGGACAAACCGCCACTGCGCCGCCTCATCATCAGCCGCGGCCACCACGTCAAACGGCGCAAGGCCGGCGACAAGCAGACAGCATCCAAACCACCGCAGCAGAGGTAAACCCATTGCCATAACCGCTACCCCCCCAAGCAAAGGTCAGGACTGACCCATCAAGCATAGCTGCTACGCTGGATAAACCGCTCCCGAGCAAGGACGCTCAGCATGCACGCCGCGACCGCTCTTTTGCTTACCGCCCTGGCCATCGATGCCTGGGCGGTCCCCTGCCCCGACTGGTCCACGCAGCGCGCCAGCACAGAAATGGCCGCCCTGGCCAAGCAGCTCGCCAAATGGGACGACGCCTATCACCGCCAGGGCGAAGCGCTGGTCGCCGATGAGCTCTACGACCAAGCCAGCGCCAACCTGCAACGCTGGCGTGCCTGCTTCCCCAGCGCCGCACCACCAACGAGCAACCCGCTGGCCAGCAGCGCCGGCCACCTGGCACACCCAACCGCACACACCGGGCTACGCAAACTGGCGGACAGCAGCGCCGTGCGTGCCTGGATCGACAACCGTACAGACCTGTGGATTCAACCCAAGGTCGATGGCGTAGCCGTCAGCCTGGTCTACCGCGACGGCCAGCTGCAGCAGGTGATCAGCCGCGGCGATGGTCGCAACGGTCAGGACTGGACGGCCAATGCCCGTCGCCTGCCGGCCATTCCCGCACAGCTGCCCAGCCCAGAGAACCTGACCCTGCAAGGCGAGCTGTACTGGCGGCGACCCGCCCATATACAGAGCCAGGCCGGCAGCCAGGGCGCACGCAGCAAGGTCGCCGGGCTGATGGCGCGCAAGGCGCTCGACGCCGACAGCGCAGCCGGCATCGGCCTGTTTGTCTGGGACTGGCCCGACGGCCCGGCGCAGATGCCACAGCGCCTGCAACGCCTGGATGAATTGGGTTTCAGCGACAGCCTGGGCTTCACTCAAGCAATTACCGACCTGAGCGCCGCTACGCATTGGCGCGAACACTGGTACCGCAGCGCCTTACCGTTTGCCAGCGATGGCGTGGTGCTGCGCCAGGGCCAGCGCCCGGCTGCCGCACGCTGGCAAGCCGAACCGCCGCACTGGGCGGTCGCCTGGAAATATCCGGTCAGCCAGGCGCTGGCCGTGGTGCAGGCGGTGGATTTCCGGATTGGCCGCAGCGGCCGCATCACCCCAGTGCTGCGCGTGCAGCCGGTAAAACTGGATGATCGACGCGTCGAATATGTCAGCGCCGGCTCGCTGCAACGCTGGCAGGCCCTGGATATCCGCCCCGGCGACCAGGTAGTGATCCGCCTCTCCGGGCTGACCATCCCCAGCCTGGACAGCGTGCTCTGGCGCACCCAGCAACGCGTCGAACTGCAAGTGCCCGACGCCAGTGCCTTCAATGCCCTGAGCTGCTGGCGCGCCACCCCGCCCTGCGCCAGCCAGTTCCGCGCGCGCCTGGCCTGGCTCAGTGGCAAGCAGGGCCTGGCCTTGCCCGGCGTGGGCCCGGGGACTTGGGAGAAGCTGGTGCAAGCACGGCAACTCGACAGCCTGCTCGACTGGCTGGACCTGTCGACGGAACAGCTCAGCGCCATTCCCGGCCTAGGCCCGCGCAGCGCCAGCAACCTGCAACAGAGTTTCGCCCTGGCCCGCCAACGGCCGCTGCATGACTGGCTACGCGCCCTCGGCATCCCCGCCGACGAGGCGCTGCCACGCGATGCCAACTGGGAACAACTGGCGCAACGCAGCGCGGCAGACTGGCAACGCAACTCTGGTGTAGGCCCGCAGCGGGCCGCGCAACTTCAGGCGTTCTTTCAACACCCGGAGGTACAAGCCCTGCGCGAACAACTGCGCACGGCACAGATCGCCGGTTTCTGAAAGCAGTTAGAACGCGCGGAACTCCTCGTGACAGGCCTTGCAGCTGTCCTCGACACGCTGCATCGGCGCGCTCAGCGCCTCGGCCTGTAACGGCCGCGCGACGGTGGCGGTCACCAGTGCCGCAGTACTGGCCTCCATCGCGCGTGCCAGTTCCTGGAAACGCGCCTGGCGCTGCCATACCTCATCCTTGGCGCGGCTTTCACCACCCTCTTCCTTGACCTGCGGAAAGTGCTGCCACGGCGTGCGCGTCAGCTGATCGAGCTCGGCTGCACCTTGCACAAAGCGCTGCTCCTTGAAAGCCACCCGCCCGCGCAACATGCCGCCGAGGTCTTCGCTGACCTTGAGCATCTGCTTGAAGATGGTCTGCCGCTGGCCTTGCGGCGAATTGGGATCGACCCCGCCACAGGCGCTCAGGGCCAGAGCGAGAACCAGCAGCGACAGACTTTTAAGCTTCATAACACCTTCAACGCCAGCAACAGGGGAATGCAACGGGCGACAGTATCGCCACCCGCTGTCCAGCGGCCAAGCGTGGTGTGTTGCCGCAGCGTCAGGCTGAAACCACAAACAGGCTGACAATCAGGCCCATACCAACACCCCACACCAGCGAACGCACTGCAGCCCAGTCGGCCAGGTAGCAGATGAAGTAGAGGATGCGGCTGGCGACAAAGGCCATGGCCAGTTGATCGAGCAGCGCCTGCTCGGCACCGCCGGCCAGGTGGGCGATGATCACCGCGGCGGAAAACGCCGGGGTGACTTCGAAGCTGTTGAGCTGGGCATTGTTGGCGCGCCGGCCGACGCCGCTCAGGCCATTCAGAAACGCGCGCGGGTCATAGTTATGCTTGGGGCTGAAACCACCGCTGACGGCCTTGGCCGTGGCGGTCGACAAGTAAGGCAGAAACAGGGCAATCAACACACACCAGTAAGCAATCGTCATAGCAGCTCCAGAGGCAGGGATAGTGAGGCTTGCAGCCTGCCTCAGGCGCAGTGCAAAGACCATGACTGAACTGGCCAGAACCCACGGCGCAACAGCCAATTCGCCCGACAGAAAGCCTTGGGCTTATGCGCCAGGCTGGCTATACTTCGCCAGCTTCACGCGACCGGCACAGCTCCAGTCGCTCCCGCCACCTGTCCGAGGGGCGCTGCAGCAAGCGGTAAATCTGTTTTGAATCCCAAAGCCCAGCATTCCAGCAATGCAATCGGGCGCATTCAAACCAGACTTCCGCCTGTCAGGCTCGGATGGGGCGTTAACCATACGCATCAACGGCGCCCATTCGCAGACAACGAATGGAGAGCTTTTTATGAGCGCCGCTTTTAACGATTACAAAGTCGCCGACATGTCCCTGGCTGCCTGGGGCCGCCGCGAAACCATCATCGCCGAATCCGAAATGCCCGCCCTGATGGGTCTGCGCCGCAAATACGCCGGCGAGCAGCCGCTCAAGGGCGCAAAAATCATCGGCTGCATCCACATGACCATCCAGACTGCCGTGCTGATCGAAACCCTGACCGCCCTGGGTGCCGAAGTACGCTGGTCGTCGTGCAACATCTTCTCCACCCAGGATCAGGCCGCTGCCGCTATCGCCGCCGCCGGCATCCCGGTATTCGCCTGGAAGGGTGAGACCGAAGAAGAGTACGAGTGGTGCATCGAGCAGACCATTCTGAAAGATGGCCAGCCGTGGGACGCCAACATGATCCTCGACGACGGCGGCGACCTGACCGAGATCCTGCACAAGAAATACCCGCAGATGCTCGCGCGCATCCACGGCGTGACCGAAGAGACCACCACCGGCGTGCACCGCCTGCTGGACATGCTGGC
The DNA here is from genome assembly GCF_049653025.1 of Pseudomonas sp. Taxonomy (GTDB): domain Bacteria; phylum Pseudomonadota; class Gammaproteobacteria; order Pseudomonadales; family Pseudomonadaceae; genus Aquipseudomonas. Next base: position 27,025 of record NZ_JBASFM010000005.1, read on the forward strand.
CAAGGGCGAACTGAAGATCCCGGCCATCAACGTCAATGACTCGGTAACCAAGAGCAAGAACGACAACAAATACGGCTGCCGTCACAGCCTCAACGACGCGATCAAGCGCGGCACCGACCACCTGCTGTCCGGCAAGCAAGCGCTGGTTATCGGCTACGGCGACGTGGGCAAGGGCTCGGCACAGTCGCTGCGTCAGGAAGGCATGATCGTCAAGGTCACCGAAGTCGACCCGATCTGCGCCATGCAGGCCTGCATGGACGGTTTTGAGGTTGTCTCGCCGTTTATCGATGGCATCAACGATGGCACTGCCGCCAGCATCGACACCCTGCTGCTGGGCAAGATCGACCTGATCGTCACCACCACCGGTAACGTCAACGTCTGCGACGCCAACATGCTCAAGGCTCTGAAAAAGCGCGCCGTGGTCTGCAACATCGGTCACTTCGACAACGAAATCGACACCGCTTTCATGCGCAAGAACTGGGCGTGGGAAGAAGTGAAGCCGCAGGTGCACAAGATCCACCGCACCGGCGCTGGCGCGTTCGACGCGCAGAACGACGACTACCTGATCCTGCTGGCCGAAGGCCGCCTGGTGAACCTGGGCAACGCCACGGGCCACCCAAGCCGGATCATGGACGGTTCGTTCGCCAACCAGGTGCTGGCGCAGATATTCCTGTTCGGCCAGAAGTACGCCGACCTGAGCCCAGCGCAGAAGGCCGAGCGCCTGACCGTGGAAGTGCTGCCGAAGAAGCTCGACGAAGAAGTGGCCCTGGAAATGGTCCGTGGCTTCGGCGGCGTGGTGACTCAGCTGACCCCGAAGCAAGCCGAGTACATCGGTGTGCCGCAGGAAGGCCCGTTCAAGCCACACGCTTATCGCTACTGATGCGTAGGGTGGGTTGGCCGCGCGGCCGACCCATCAAGAACCCTGGTGGGTTAGCCTGCGGCTGACCCACCCTACGGAATGTCCTTATGTCTCAAGAACGCCGTTACAGCTTCGAGTTCTTCCCCACCAAGACCGAAGCCGGGCACGAAAAACTGATGAATGTGGCGCGCCAACTGGCCGGCTACAACCCCGATTTCTTCTCCTGCACCTACGGTGCCGGTGGCTCCACCCGCGACCGCACGCTGAACACCGTGCTGCAGCTGAATAACGATGTTGGTGTGAGCACTGCGCCGCACCTGTCCTGCGTCGGAGATTCCAAGGCCGAACTGCGCGAGTTGCTCAACCTGTACCAGAACGCCGGGATTAAGCGCATCGTCGCCCTGCGCGGTGACCTGCCGTCCGGCATGGGCATGGCCAGCGGCGAACTGCGTTACGCCAATGAACTGGTCGAGTTCATCCGCGAAGAAACCGGCGACCACTTCCATATCGAAGTCGCTGCCTACCCGGAGATGCACCCGCAGGCGCGCAACTTCGAAGACGATATCGCCAACTTCGTACGCAAGGCCAAGGCCGGCGCCGACAGCGCGATCACCCAGTACTTCTTCAACGCCGACTGCTACTTCTACTTCGTCGAGCGCGTGCGCAAGCTGGGCGTGGATATTCCGGTGGTGCCGGGCATCATGCCGATCACCAACTACAGCAAGCTGGCGCGTTTCTCCGATGCCTGCGGCGCGGAGATTCCACGCTGGGTGCGCAAGCAACTGGAAGCTTACGGTGACGATACCGACAGCATCCAGGCGTATGGCGAGCAGGTCATCACTGAAATGTGCGAACGCCTGCTGCAAGGCGGTGCCCCGGGTTTGCACTTCTACAGCATGAACCAGGCCGAACCGAGCCTGGCGATCTGGAACAACCTCAAGCTGCCGCGCTGAATCCAGCCACGCAGCCGCCGTCGCGCCCCGCACCAGGGGCCGCGACGCAGGTTTCCCACCCTGCTCCAACCCACCACTGCCGACGCAGCGACCTAAACTTCTGCAACGGACTGCCGCGCCAACGCACAGGCCAAGCCTGCCCGCTTCGCGCATACTTCAGCCAGCGCATGGCCATGTACGGCTTGCGCAGTCTTACCCCCCATGGAGCGTCGTAATGGCCGCACGAAAAAAGACCAATGCCTCCGTCACCCCCAAAGGCAGCCTGGAAACCCTGTCCCAGCGCGAAGTTCAGCAGCTGCGTGAAACCGGCTCCGGCAGCGTCTATGCACTGTTCCGCCAGTGCGCCCTGGCGATCCTCAACACCGGCTCGCACAGCGATAACGCCAAGACCATTCTGGAAGCCTACCCGGACTTCGAAATTCGCATCCTGCAGCAGGATCGCGGCATTCGCCTGGAGCTGTTTAACGCCCCCGCCGATGCCTTTGTCGACGGCGAAATGATCGCCAGCACCCGCGAGATGCTGTTCAGCGCCCTGCGCGACATCGTCTACACGCAGAGCGAGCTGGAAAACCAGCGCATCGATTTCGGCAGCTCGCAGGGCATCACCGATTACGTCTTCCACCTGCTGCGCAACGCCCGCACCTTGCGCGCCGGCGTGGAACCGAAGATCGTGGTGTGCTGGGGCGGCCATTCGATCAGCACCGAAGAATACAAATACACCAAGACCGTCGGCCATGAACTGGGCCTGCGCGGCCTGGACATCTGCACCGGCTGCGGCCCCGGCGTGATGAAAGGGCCGATGAAAGGCGCGACCATCTCCCATGCCAAACAGCGCAATCACAGCGGCCGTTACCTGGGGCTGACCGAGCCAGGGATCATCGCCGCCGAAGCGCCGAACCCGATCGTCAATGAGCTGGTGATCCTGCCGGATATCGAAAAGCGCCTGGAAGCCTTCGTTCGCGTCGGCCACGGCATCATCATCTTCCCCGGCGGTGCCGGCACCGCCGAAGAACTGCTGTACCTGCTCGGCATCCTCCTGCACCCGGACAACCAGCACGTGCCGTTCCCGCTGATCATGACCGGGCCGAAAAGCTCGACCCACTACTTTCAGCAGCTCTGCGAGTTTATCGGCACCACTCTGGGCGAGGCCGCGCAGCAGCGCTGCAAGGTCATCATCAATGACCCGAGCCAGGTCGCGCGGGAGATGGCGGAAGGGATCAAGGCGGTCAAACAGTTCCGCCGCGAACACAACGATGCCTTCCACTTCAACTGGCTGCTGAAGATCGACGAGAGCTTCCAGCACCCCTTCGAGCCGACCCACGCCAACATGGCCAGCCTCAAGCTGACCCGCCAGCAACCGGTGCACGAGCTGGCAGCCAACCTGCGCCGGGCGTTCTCCGGGATTGTCGCCGGTAACGTCAAGGACAAGGGCATCCGTCTGATCGAGGAGCACGGCCCCTACGAGATCACCGGCGACCAGGACATCATGCAGCCGCTGGATCAGCTGCTGCAGGCATTCGTCGACCAGCACCGGATGAAACTGCCGGGCAACAGCGCCTACGTACCCTGCTACAAGCTGGTCACCTGACCCGTGCAACCCGCGCCGTTAGCCACCTGGCAACGGCGCGGCGACCACCGAGCAGGCGGACGCTCGCACAGACTAGCGGCTCTGTTATACTCGGGCCTTCCCGCCAGGCTTGCGCCCGGATGCTAGCCCCCAGAGGCCAGTAGTACCGGACGGGATTGCGCGCCCCAGTGCCGCGATTCAAGCCAGGCAATACACCCCATAGGGCGACGCCCTCACTAGACAGGATTACACATGTCCTTTGCCTCCCTCGGTCTCTCCGAGGCTCTAGTCCGTGCGGTCGAATCCGCCGGCTACACCCAACCCACTCCGGTGCAACAGCGGGCCATCCCCGCCGCGTTGCAAGGTCGCGACCTGATGGTGGCGGCCCAGACGGGTACAGGTAAGACAGGCGGCTTTGCCCTGCCAATCCTTGAGCGGTTGTTCCCCAACGGTCACCCGGACCGTGAACAACGCCATGGCCCGAAACAACCGCGCGTGCTGGTGTTGACCCCCACCCGCGAACTGGCCGCCCAGGTGCACGACAGCTTCAAGCTGTATGCCCGTGATTTGAAATTCGTCAGCGCCTGCATCTTCGGCGGCGTGGGTATCAACCCGCAGATCCAAGCCTTGGCCAAAGGCGTCGACGTACTGGTGGCCTGCCCCGGCCGCCTACTCGACCTGGCCAACCAGCGCGCCATCGACCTGTCGCACGTGGAAATCCTCGTTCTCGACGAAGCCGACCGCATGCTCGACATGGGCTTTATCCATGACGTGAAAAAGGTCCTCGCCAAGCTCCCGGCGAAGCGTCAGAACCTGCTGTTCTCGGCGACCTTCTCGAAGGACATCACCGACCTGGCCGGCAAGCTGCTGCACAACCCGGAACGCATCGAAGTCACGCCGCCGAACACCACGGTCGAGCGCATCGAACAGCGTGTGTTCCGCCTGCAGGCCAGCCACAAGCGCGCCCTGCTCGCTCACCTGATCACCGCCGGCGCCTGGGAACAGGTGCTGGTGTTCACCCGCACCAAGCACGGCGCCAACCGCCTGGCTGAGTACCTCGACAAGCACGGCCTGCCAGCTGTAGCGATTCACGGCAACAAGAGCCAGAACGCTCGCACCAAGGCCCTGGCTGACTTTAAAGCGGGCCAGGTTCGCATCCTGGTCGCCACCGATATCGCCGCCCGCGGCCTGGATATCGACCAACTGCCGCACGTGGTCAACTTCGAGCTGCCCAACGTCGAAGAAGACTACGTTCACCGTATCGGCCGTACCGGCCGTGCTGGCCGTAGCGGCGAAGCGATCTCGCTGGTCGCGCCGGATGAAGAGAAGCTGCTCAAGGGCATCGAGCGCATGACCAAGCAGAAGATCCCGGACGGCGATCTGCTCGGCTTCGATGCCAGCACCGTCGAGGCCGAGCGCCCGGAAGTGCGTGAGCCGCAGAAGCCACGTCAACCGCGCGGTGCCAAGCCAGAAGGCGAACGCCACGGCGGTGGCCGCAAGGACAAGGGCAAGGACAGCGGTAAAGAACACAGCCGCGCTGCCAAGCCGCAGGGCGGTCGCAGCCAACAGCCGCGCAGCTCGTCTTCGGGGCGCGCCGCCGCGCCGGCAGTGCCTGCCTTGCCTCCGGATCGCGCGCCGGACGAGTTCCGCGACGATGAAATCGATAATTTCGGCAACCGTGCCGACTATGTAAGCCCGAACCAGAACAAGCAGCAGAACCGTGGCCGTCGGCCCGGTGCGCCTGCAGCAGCAAGCGGCCCGAGCGCCAGCAATGGCGTTGGCCAGGGTGCTCGCCCAGCTAAACCACCACGCAGCAATGGCGGTGGCGCAAGCACTGGCGGCGCGGGTGCACAAGGTCGTCGTCAGGGCGCAGGTTCTGGCGGCCAAGGCGGCCAGGGCCGTAATGGCTCCGGCCGTGCACGTCCGCCGCGCGACACCCGCACCACCTCGCTGAACCGCGACGAGCTGCCACGCCAGGAAGCGGCCGTGAAAAGCCCGCGCGACAAGCAACCGGTGATCGTGCACAAGGGCTCGCGCCTGGATCGCTTCCCAACGCCGGAGCAGCTCGACGAACTGGCGAGTGCACGTCCGCGCGGCGAAAAGCCGGCCCTGCTGACGCGCAACCGCGAAGAGTCATAGTCCGCTAGCCGTATACAAAAACGCCGCCCAATGGGCGGCGTTTTTGTTGGTGCAGAGCGCGACTCAGGCCATCGGCATGGGTATCGCTGCGCTCAACCCATCCTACTGGCGTACGCCTTCAACCGAGATGATCAGCTCGACGCTTTCCGAGGCTGGACCCAGGTCTTTGCTGATGTCGAAGTCTTTCAGCTTCAGCGTGGTGCTGCCTTCGAAACCGGCGCGGTAGCCGCCCCATGGATCCTTGCCTTCGCCGATAAACTTGGCCGCAATCACCACCGGCTTGGTCACGCCATTGAGGGTCAGGTTGCCGGTGATATCGGCAGTGCCTGCGCCAGTGGATTTCACCGAGGTCGAGGCGAAGGTCGCGGTCGGGTGCTCGCCGACATTGAGGAAGTCATCGCTGCGGATGTGCTTGTCGCGCTCGGCATGGTTGGTGTCGACGCTGGTGGTGTTCAGCGTCACGTTGACCTTGCTGTCCTGCGGCTTAGCAGCGTCGAAGCTGAAGCTGCCGTCAAAATCCTTGAATGTGCCGTACAGCCAGCTGTAACCCAGGTGGCTGATCTTGAAATTGACGAAGGCGTGCTGGCCTTGCTTGTCGATGGCGTAATCGGCAGCCATGGCCTGACCAGCGCCAATCAATGCGCCACCCAGTGCCAGGGCTACGAGGGTTTTCTTCAACATGGGTATGCTCCTTGTGAGTGTGGGATGGGGCCATTCCAGCCCCGGAAACAACAAGCAGAACTAGCGACCGAACATCCGCGTCAGCGTACGGTCACGATCAATAAAGTGGTGTTTCAACGCAGCCAGGGCATGGATACCGGCGAAGATCACCAGCGCCCACGCCAGGTATTCATGCACCAGCCCGGCGAGGTCTTCCTGATCGGGAATACTGGTCAGGCTCGCCGGCACTGCAAACAGGCCAAACACTTCGATGCCACGGCCATCGGCGGTGGAAATCAGGTAGCCGGAAATCATCAGCACAAACAGGCCCAGGTACAGAAAGCCATGGCCCAGCTTGCTGGCCAGCCGGGTCATGCGCCCGTGGTTGGGCAAACTCGCCGGCGGCGGGCTAAGCCAGCGCCACAGCACTCGCCCAAGCATCACGGCAAACAGCAGCAGGCCGATGCTCTTGTGCAGGTCCGGCGCGGTCTTGTTCCAGCTGCTGTAGTAGTCCAGCCCGACCATCCAGTAACCCAGGCCAAACAGGCCGAAAACCACCACTGCCACCAGCCAATGCAAGAGGATGCTGACCAGGCCGTAACGGGAGGATGAGTTGCGCCATTGCATTGCGAGCGTTCCGTAAAAATAAGGACTGAACCACGGGATGGGGCAAGACTAGCAACAAACCTATCGATAAAAAGCGGAAATTTTCGCTTTGAAATATCGGGAAATACGATGCGTCGCCCAATCCTTTTGCACAGGCGGATTAGTCTAGCGGCACTCGGCAAAGTTCAGCGGCCAGGCTACAGGCGGCACGATAGAGCGGATCAGCGGGCGACCCGGGTAATCGCACGCGGTTGTGCCGTCCATCCACCACAGTGCTTCTGATAGGCTTGGCGCAGATGATTGCGAGCCGAGGGATGAGTAGAGCGATGAGCCTGAATGACCAGTGGATGCAGCGTGACCTGAAGGTGCTGTGGCACCCCTGCACGCAGATGAAGGACCACGAGCAGCTGCCGCTGGTGCCGATCAAGCGCGGTGAAGGCGTATGGCTCGAAGACTTCGACGGCAAACGCTACCTCGATGCCGTCAGCTCCTGGTGGGTCAACGTGTTCGGCCACGCCAACCCACGGATCAATCAGCGCATCAAGGATCAGGTCGACCAGCTGGAGCATGTGATCCTCGCCGGCTTCAGCCATCAGCCGGTGATCGAATTGTCCGAGCGCCTGGTCAAACTGACCCCGGCCGGCCTGGACCGGGTGTTCTACGCCGACAACGGTTCCTCCTGCATCGAAGTCGCGTTGAAGATGAGCTTTCACTACTGGCTCAACGTCGGCAAACCGACGAAGAAGCGCTTTGTCACCCTGAGCAACAGCTACCACGGTGAAACCATCGCGGCGATGTCAGTCGGCGACGTGGGACTGTTCACCGACACCTACAAGGCGCTGCTGCTCGACACGATCAAAGTGCCGAGCCCGGACTGCTACTTCCGCCCCGAGGGGGTGAGCTGGGAAGAACACTCGCGCCTGATGTTCGTTCATATGGAGCAAACCCTGGCCGAGCACGGCCATGAGGTGGCGGCGGTCATCGTTGAACCGCTGATCCAGGGCGCGGGTGGTATGCGCATGTACCACCCGATCTACCTGACGCTGCTGCGCGAGGCCTGCGACCGTTATGGCGTGCACCTGATCCTTGATGAGATTGCCGTCGGCTTCGGCCGTACCGGGACGATGTTCGCCTGTGAGCAGGCCGGCATCCGCCCGGACTTCCTCTGCCTGTCGAAAGCCCTGACCGGCGGCTATCTGCCGCTGGCCGCCTGCCTGACCACCAACGAGGTGTATGAGGCGTTCTACGACGACTACTCGACCCTGCGCGCCTTCCTGCATTCGCACAGCTATACCGGTAACCCACTGGCCTGCGCGGCCGCCCTTGCGACCCTGGATATCTTCGAGCAGGACAATGTGATCGAGGCCAACAAGGCCCTGGCCGCGCGGATGGCCAGCGCCACCGCGCACCTGGCCGATCATCCGCACGTTGCCGAAGTGCGCCAGACCGGCATGGCCCTGGCCATCGAAATGGTGCAGGACAAGGCCAGCAAAACCGCCTACCCCTGGCAGGAACGCCGCGGCCTCAAGGTATACCAGCACGCCCTGGAGCGGGGAGCGCTGCTGCGCCCACTGGGCAGCGTGGTGTATTTGCTGCCGCCCTATGTGATCACCGAGGAGCAGATTGATTTCCTCGCCGAAGTCGCCAGCGAAGGCATCGATATCGCCACCCGCACCTCGATCAGCGTGACGCAAGGCAATGCCAACTACCCGGGTTTTCGTGATCCCGGCTAAGCGTTCACCCTCAGCCGGCTGTATGCAGCACGGCTGAGGCGTTAAGCTTGCCGCCTCAACTGTGCCGCTGCAGCGATCAACCCATGCGCCTTTCTCGTTTCTTTATCGATGCCCCCCTGTCCCTCGGCCAGCACGAGCTGCCAGAAGCCCAGGCCCACTATATCGGCCGCGTGCTGCGGCATGCCGTGGGCGATGCGGTGCAACTGTTCGACGGCAGTGGCCAGGAGTTTCTTGGCGAACTGATCGAGGTGGGCAAGAAGAACGTGCGCGTGGAACTGCGCGAAACACTCAAAGGCCAGGCCGAATCGCCGCTGCATATTCACCTGGGCCAGGGCCTGTCGCGCGGCGAGCGGATGGACTGGGCGATTCAGAAAGCCACCGAGCTGGGTGCCAACGAAATCAGCCTGATCGTCAGCGAACGTTGTGAGGTGCGTCTCAAGGATGAACGCGCCGACAAGCGCATGGCGCACTGGCGGCAAGTGGCGATCAGTGCCTGCGAGCAATGCGGCCGCTCGGTGCTACCCATCATTAACCCGCCCATCAGCCTGAACGACTGGCTGGGGCAGGTCACCGCCGAGCTGAAGCTGGTGCTGCACCCGGTCGCGGAGCCCTGGGCCAGTCATCCGCAGCCCAAGTCACTGGCCTTTCTGATCGGCCCAGAAGGCGGGCTGAGCGACGGCGAAGTAACTCTGGCCAAGACCCAAGGCTTCCATGCCGCCCGCCTCGGCCCGCGCGTACTGCGCACGGAAACCGCGCCGGTGGTGGCGCTGAGCGTGGCGCAACAGTTGTGGGGCGATTTCTAAACCTGCGCCGGCGCTATAAAAAAGCCCGCTAACGCGGGCTTTTTGATTTGTGCGCGGTCAGATCAATCCGGCATCCGCCAGCTTCTGCTCCAGGCCGATCAGGTCCGGAATCTTCAGCACCGCATCGCCCAGCATCACCGCTTCCAGCTCCAGCGGCGACAGGGCCACATCGGCGCGTACCAGCTCGGGGCCGACCTTGATCGAGCGCGGAATGCCTTGCACCAGCACGGCAATAAACTTCACCGTCGGCCGGCCGCCCAGGGCGTTGATCACCGCCACCCGCGAACCGGGGCTGAGGCTGGCCTGGCCATCGGATGCAGCCTCGAACGACAGCAGCGGCAGACGCAGGTCACGCCAGGCCACCTGGCCGAGAAACCAGCTGGGCATGCCTTCACTGGTTTGCGGCGCACGGTAGGGAATCAGCTCGGCTACCGCCACGTTGGGCAGCAGCAGGGTGCGATCAGCCAATGGCATCAGCAGACCCGTCAGGCTGTTACCGCTGGTGGTGGAGGTGGTTACGGCTTGGCTCATGAAAAGGTCCTGTACAGGGCGCTGCCCCGAATTAACTGCACTGCGCCGCCAGGTGATTGACCAAGGCTTCGGCCAACTCGCGCGGATCGCCGCTGAGGCTGCTGTAACCGGCCTCACGCAGGCTGTCCGGCATGCTCGGGCAGGCGCAGCTGTCGGCACGCTGGGTCCAGATCAGGCCACCCTGACGGCGTACATAGGCGGCGGCGGCACTGCCGTCGCTGCCCATGCCACTGAACGCAATCACGCCACTCAGCGCGCCAAAATGCTGGGCCAGGTTGAGCATCATCTGGTCGATCGACGGGCTGTAGGGTTCCGGCCAGCCGCGCTCGGATATCTGCATCTGGCCGTCATCGCTGAAGCCCAGTTCATGGCTGATCGGCACCACCACCACTTCACCACAACGCACCGCGTCGCCGTGCCGCGCCGGGTTCACATGCCACTGGCTGTGGCGGCCCACCGCTTGCGGCAGTGCACTCTCGAAACTGGCATCGATATGCTGGGCATACACGAAGCCCACCGGCAGACCGCCTGGCAGGGCATCGAGGAAGGCTTTCACCGCAGCAGGGCCGCCCAACGAGGCCGCCAGCAACCAGACCTGCCGTGCCGGCTCACCCGCCACCAGTGGCGTACCGGCCAAGGCTGCCGGCAGATCCAGGCGCGATGGCCGCTGCGCTTCGGCTAGCAGGGCTTCCAGGCTCGGGCCGACCGCCTGTGAAGGGTCGCCGACCAGCTTCTTCAGCTTGCCGAACAGCCGCCGTTCCCAGCGTGGATAGTTTTCCGAATGGCGCTCGGGGGCATGGCCCTCACCAAACAGCACCGGAGCCGAGGCGCTTTCCATCAGGCTATCGACCAGTGGCGAATCTTCCGACTGCGCGAGGTCCACCAGCCACAGGTCGGTTTCGCAGGCGTTCAGGGTTTCCTGATCAAGGCGCGCCGGGTCGCTGTTCATCACCACCTGATAGCCGCTGCCGGTCAACGCCTGCTGCAGCACATGGCGCTGCAGCGAGGTATCGGCAATCACCGCGATGCGGGCTGCAGTTTTATCCGTCATGTGCGCTTGACCAGTTGCTGAATGGTTTCGAGCAACAAGGACTCCTGATAAGGCTTACCCAGATACTCGTTGACGCCAATGCTCATGGCTCGCTCGCGGTGTTTCTCACCGGTACGCGAGGTGATCATGATGATCGGCAGATCTTTAAGGCCTTCGTCGTGACGGACCAGAGTCGCCACTTCAAAGCCGTCCATGCGTGGCATTTCGATGTCCAGCAGCATGATGTCGGGCTTGCGTTCCTGCAGTTGCGAGATCGCATCGACGCCGTCTTTGGCGGTCAGCACGTTCATGCCGTTACGTTCGAGCAGGCGGCTGGTGACCTTGCGCACGGTGACCGAGTCGTCGACCACCATGACCAGGGTCGGCCGATCTGCTTCGATCTCCGCCGCCGTCGCCGACTGCTTGAGCAGGCGCGGCTGCAGCTGGGTGAGCAAATGCGCGTGCAGCACACGAATGGTCGCCAGCAGGTCGAGAATCACCACCACGCGGCCGTCACCGAGGATGGTCGCACCGGAAATCCCGTGCACGCCGGCGAACTGCGGCCCGAGGCTCTTCACCACGATCTCGCGCGAACCCGCCAGGGAGTCGACCTGCACCGCCACGGCGTGCTCCTTGGAGCGCACCAGAATCACCGGCAGCGGCAGGCTCTGACCAACCAATTTAGGCTGCTGGCCGTTGTTCAACAGGTCGCCCAGGTAACGCAGCTCATAGCTCTGTCCAGCGTACTCGAAGCGCGGCGCATCCGGCGCGTAGTAGGCTTCCAGCTCGTACGGGGAGACCCGCACGATACCTTCAATGGTGTTCAGCGGGATGGCGTACAGGTCTTCACCCGACAGCACCATCAGCGCGCGGTTGACCGACACGGTGAACGGCAGGCGAATGGTGAAGGTGGTGCCGGTGCCGGGTAGCGACTCGATGCTCATCGAGCCACCGAGCTGCTTCACTTCCGAGTGCACCACGTCCATGCCGACGCCACGGCCGGAGATCTGCGTGACCTTCTCGGCGGTAGAGAAACCGGCCTCGAGAATAAACTGCAGCACCTCGTAGTCGGTCAGGTCCGAGTCGGCGTCCATCAAACCGCGCTCGATGGCCTTGCGCTTGACCGCTTCCAGGCGAATACCACCGCCGTCATCGGAGAGGGTCAGGACGATATCGCCACCCTCGCGGCCCAGCGCCAGGCGAATGGTGCCCTGTGCAGGCTTACCGGCGGCACGACGCACCTCGGCGGCCTCGATGCCGTGGTCGACGGCGTTGCGCAGCATGTGCTCCAGCGGCGCGACGATACGTTCGAGTACGGTACGGTCCATCTCGCCATCGGCGTTGCCGACGACGAACTCGACCTGTTTGTTCAGTTCACCGGAAATCTGCCGCACGATGCGGCGCAGGCGCGGCACCAGGCGGTCGAAAGGCACCATGCGCGTACGCATCAGGCCTTCCTGCAGTTCGGAGTTGACCCGCGCCTGTTGCAGCAACAGGGTTTCCGCATCGCGGTTACGCGCGGCCAGGGTTTCTTTCAGGTCGAGCAAGTCGGAAGCCGACTCGAACAGTGCGCGCGACAGCTGCTGCAACTGCGAGTGACGGTCCATTTCCAGCGGGTCGAAATCTTCATAACCCATACGCTCGGCTTCGGCCTCGATACGGCTGAGGATCTGCGCCTGGGTTTCGGTATCGAGACGGCGCAACTGGTCGCGCACACGGTCGATGGTGGCTTCCATTTCACTCAGGGTGAAGCCGAAGTCACTCACCTGCTGCTCGACCCGGCCGCGGAAAATCGAGGTCTCACCAGCCAGGTTTACCAGGCCTTCGAGCAGTTCGGCCGGCACCTTCACCAGCTCCTGCGGCGCACGGCGGGACGCGGCCTCCTGGGCAGCCTCCTCGGCGCGGCGAACGAACGGCAGCACCTTGGCCACCAGCTCCTGCGCGGGCATGGCGCTGGCCGCGACAATTGGCGAGCTCAGTTCCGGCAGACGCGCCGCCGGCTCTTGCACGCTGATGCAGCTAGCCGGTGACTCATCGGCGACCAGGCTGTCATTCAGGCGCTGACGCAGGCCGTCGAGCTCCTGCTGCAGGCCTTCGAAGCCCGACTGCACATCGATAAACAGGCTTTGCGGCCAAGGCGCACCCTGATTCTGTGCTTCGGTCAGGTGCTGTTCGAGGTTATGGGTCAGGTCGCCCAGGCGTTTCTGCCCGGCCAGCCGCGCGCCACCCTTGAGGGTGTGCAGGATGCGCAGCATGTCATCAATGGCGCTCGGGTCTTCACGATCGGCTTCCAGGCGGCCGATGGCGACTTCCATCGCCTCCAGCAGGTCGTCGCCCTCTTCCAGGAAAATATCGAGAATGTCCGACTCGGCGTCGTCATCCTGACTGGCTTCGGCGGCCTTGAGGGCGACCGAGGACGGCATGCTCAGTTGCTCATCCGGGTTGGCGCGGAAACGTTTGATGGTTTCGATCAGCGCCTCGCCACTCGGCACGCCGCGCTTGCCGCGCACTGCTTCGAGCATCTCGGCCAGGCTGTCGTGGCACGCCTGGAGCAGGGTGAACAAATCCTGACTGGCGCGCAGGCGACCCTCACCCAGGCCCTCGTAGAGGAACTCCAGTTCATGGGCCAGATCACCGATTTCGCGGATCTCGGCCATGCGTGCACCACCCTTGAGGGTGTGCAGGTCACGCTGCAGCGATTCCAGCTCCAGGCTGTTGTTGACGTCGCCCATCCAGCGTTGCAGCGCCGCACCGGCGCTGTCGATGATGTCGAAACCCTCCTCGAGGAAGATTTCCACCAGTTCCGGATCACGCTCGTCATCGAACACCGTAGGCGCGGCGGCAGGCACGAAGGCCGGCTCAGGTTCGGCGACAGGGGCCGCGGCAGGCTCAATCTCGGGCCCTACTTCGGCGGCTATCTCAGCTTCTGGCTCAAGCACAGCGGGCTCAACAACTGCGTCGTCCTGCACCTCGGCCAGCTCAATCTCGCTCGGCTCGGCTTCAGGCAGCAACTCGATATCGAGCAGCTCCGGCGACACCTCCGTGAGCACGCCAAAATCGATTTCTTCCTCGACTTGCGGCAGCTCTAGCTCAGGCTCAGGCAGCTCGAACGACTCGACAACCGGCAAGGCTTCGGCTTCGGCTTCGGCAACAGGCTCGGCGGCGCTCGCTAGCACCGGCACGCTTTGTCCACCGCTCTGGCGGAAACTGCGGATCGCCTCGATCAATTCAAGTGGCTGCTGCATTTCGGCACGCGCCTGCAACTGCTCCAGCAGTTGCGCCAGGCAGTCGTGGCTTTGCTGCAACAGACTCGCCAGCGGCTGCGACAGGCTATAACGGCGATCGACCAGACCTTCGTACAAGGACTCAAGCTCGTGGGCGAGATCGCCAATCGGGCGAATTTCGGCCATCCGTGCGCCACCCTTGAGGGTGTGCAGGTCACGCTGCAGCGACGACAGCGCGGCTTTGTTGTCCGGCTCGGCGAGCCAGCGCTCCAGTGCCTGGCCGGCACTTTCGAGAATATCGACCGCCTCTTCGAGGAAGATCGACACCATTTCCTCGTCCAGCGATTCATAGAGCGCCGGGGTGGCGGGCAACTCGGTTGCCGGCTCGGCCACTTCGGCCACCTCGATGACCTCGGCAAACGGCGCAAAAGAATCTTCCGGCTCGGCGTCTAGCGCGAGCTCAGGCAACTCCAGTACGGCGTCCTGCTCAACCAGGCTCTGCTCGAGCGCAGCGGTCGCGGCATCCAACTCGACGATGTCGATACCGGAGGTGCCGTCGGTAGTCAGCAGCGCCAGGGTATTGGGGTCCAACGCCTCGGCCAGCAGATTGCGCAGCGCGATCACGCGTTCAGGCGCGCCGCTGACCTGCAGGCCGGCCGCGACCTGATCCATCATGCCGATCAGGGCCTCATGAGCCTGCTCGGCTTCGCTGAAGAAGCGCTCGCTGACGGCCAGGCGGCCTTCTTCCACCGCACCATAGAGGTCGAGCAGGGCTTCACACAGCTCGTCAATCTGCGGCAGTTCGGCCATCTCGGCACCGCGGCCGAGGGTGGTCAGCTCATCCAGCAGGGAACTCAGCTCCTGACGCTCGGACGGGTGCTCGCGCCACTTGCGCAGCAGGTCTTCGGCATCCAGCAGGATATCCATGCCTTCGGCAAGGAAGATGCTGATCATCTGCGGATCGCGCTTCTCGCCCTGCTCACTCTGGCGGCTGTTCTCCGCGTGTTCGAGGCGGTCGTTGTGCAGTTTCTGCACGCGGTCGAGGAACTCTGCAGCGCCCGGCAACACGGCCAACGGCTGGCTTTCCAGCTGTTCAAGGCCCAGGCGGAACAGCTTCTCGGCGCTGCTCAGCAGCTCCGCTTCGGCCAGGTCCATGGGGATCAGGTTGGTTTTGAATTCCTTGACCAGCTTCTCCAGCGGCGAGGCGATTTCTGCCACCGGCAAAATACCGGCCATCGACGCGCTGCCCTTGAGGGTGTGCAAGGCACGCTGCAGGTCATCGGTAACCGGCTGCGGCAATTCCTGGGCACAGTCAGCCAGGAAGCCGACCAGGGTATCGAGGTGCATCTCGGCTTCGTTGCGGAAAATCTCCAGTAACTGCGGGTCCAGACCTTCGTCGTCTTCGCTGCTCTCGGCGGTAGCGGTTGGCAGGCCCTCGGGCTCCGCTACCAGCTCAGCCGGGGCATCAGGTTTTGGGAGGCTTCGGCCTTTAGCCAAGGCATGGGCCGTCGCGGCCAGCAGATCGACATCGTCACGCTGACGTTGCGCCTTGTTGGCAAATTCATCGACCAGCGCCGGCATCAGCGCGACCACATCGGCGATCACTTGATGCACCTCGGCAGTCGGTTGAATGCTGCGGTCCAGAACGCGGTTGAGCAGGTTCTCGATCGCCCAGCCCAGCTCGCCAATCACCAGGGCGCGGACCATACGGCCGCTGCCTTTGAGGGTGTGGAAGGCCCGGCGGATCTCCGTCAGGGCGTCCTTGTTTTCGCTGTCGGCGCACCATTGCGGGAAGTACTCGCCAATGGTTTCCAGAACTTCGCCAACTTCCTCGATAAAGACTTCCAGCAGTTCTTCGTCGATCGGTTCTTCATCAGCTGGCGGCGGCAGCAGGCTCGGCGGCACGTCGTGAGCCGGCGGGTTGATCGCCTGCACCGGAGCGGCCATCACGTCGGCCATCGACAGGGCTTTTTCTGCTGCGGGCTCAACCACTTCGATATCGGCCGGGGCGCTTGGCAGATCGACTTCAGGCAGTTCCAGAGCGGCAAACTCGGCTACATCCCAATCGGCCGGGCTGGCAGCTTCATCCAGTTCAAGCGTGTCGAGCTGCAGTTCTTCGCCGCTAAACGGCTGTTCCTCGCTCACCACCAACGGCAGTGGCTCGGCGCCGGCCAGGTCGATGCTGAAATCGATCAGATCGAGATCAGCCGATGGCGCTTCGCTAGCCCACTCAGCATCGCTGGTCGTGGCTTCAATTGCGGTCGAATCCAGATCGGCAAATTCGCTGCTGAAATCGTCAGCCAGCTCCAGGCTAAGCGGCTCCTCAGCAACCGGCTCCAGGCTCAGCTCGATTTCGGCTGGCTGCTCCGGTTCGGCGCCGAGCACTTCCATATCGTCCAGCGGATCGGCCAACGGCGCGAAGGACTCTACTGGCGGCTCAACGCGGTCCAGAATCGACGGCTTTTCTTTTAGCGGGTAACCCAGGCTTTCCAGGCTTTCCTCGGCGACGTCGAGAATCAGGTCGCCCTGAGTCGCATGGTCTTCGGCCAGACGCTCGAGGTAGTACTCGACGCTGGTGATGGCATCCGCCAGGGTGTCGAGGTTCTGCCAGTTGGGCACGGCCTTGCGCGCCAGCAGTTGTTCCTGGATATAGCGGTTGCAGGCATTCAGCAGATCGGCGGCGCGTTGCAGCGGAATCATTGCCAGGCCGCCACGCACCTGCGTCAGCAATTCGGGTACGCGAGCCAGGTGTTCGTGGTTCCACTGCGAGGCGATAAATTCGATGATCGCGTCTTTGGCCTGCTCCAGGCCATTGCGCGCTTCCTTGATCACCAGCTGGTGAATCTGCGCCACATCGGTGGTCGGCAGATGGCTTTCTTCGCGGCCGCCATCCTGCGCGGGGCCGACCATACCGGCCAGGGTGGCCTCGACGTACAGCAGGGCACCGGCGACATCCATCAGCACCGCATCGCTCGGTTCGCCCTGCCCCTTGGCCAGGCCGTTGACCACCTCAAGCTGGTCAACAATAACTTTGCGCGGCTGGCTAAAGCCCAACACGGCGAGGGTGTCAGCAATCTGCTTGAGCGGCGCGGCGAGGGCGTCCAGATCGGCGACCTGAGTACGGTCGCTACGTACGAACAGATCGAGGCTGTCCTTGACCCGCACGAGCTCTTCACAGAGTGCGGCGACTACCGAACGCATGGCGTCGCGGTCTGGGCCAGCCAGGCGGGCGCGCTCTTCGTCAACGACATCGTTGTCCGGCAGGGCGTCGTCGAGGCGGTATTGATCCTTCAGACTGCGCACGCGCGGCGACTGGGCCGACGACTTGGCCACATAGAACAGCAGGTTCTTGCTCAGCTCGTCGGGAGCTGGCTGGTTCAAGCCGTCAGCACCCTGCTCGAGCAAGCGTTTGAGCTCTTTATCGACCTGACGCAACAGGGTACGCACCGACGAGCCATTGGCCACGCTGCCATTGGCCAGACCTTCGACCACACCGGAGGCGATCTGCCACAGCGGGCCGAGCGGTGAATCCTTGCAGAGGTTTTCCAGGCGCGCGAACACCCGCGCCATATAGCCCAGGTTAGTTGGCAGGTCCTGATTGCGGATCACCCCGACCAAGGCCATTTGCAGCATTTGTCGCAATTTGCGCAGCAGCACCGGCAGTTCCGCGGTGCGCAGTTGGTCGATGGTTTCATGGGACAGCGCAGGCGTGCGGCCGGACATATCCGGGGCGAACAGGCTGGTTTCCGACAGCAGTTTCTCGCCGCGTGCGGCACGTAGGTCATTGAGCAGAGGCAGCACGACCATCGGCAGGTCGCGGCGAGCAGTCTGGATGCGGTCGAGGTAAACCGGCAGCTGCAGAATCGACTGCATCAGCACTTCCAGGGCTTCGCCCTGGTTGGTCACGCGGCCATCGATCAGGGCACCGGCCAGCTGCTCCATTTCCTCGGCCAGCAACGCCGCGCCGAAAAACTCGACCATCTGCAGGGTGCCCAGCACCTGGTGCACATAGGTCTGGCAGAAACGCATGCGCGTAGCATCCTGGGGGTTCTCGACGAACGCCTCCAGCGCCTGACGCGCCTGTTTCAGGGTTTCCGCGATCTCGCCTTTAACCCATTCCAGGGCGACATAATCGTGCCGATCACCCATAGCCACTCCACTCATATACTTGGCTCTTCTGCCTTATCAAGCTGCTGAAAAACTACCTGCGTTGCCATTGCTGCGTTAAAAGCAGGCTCGAACTGCTCATTTACAGCTCGTAAACTCCGCGTTCTCGCCTGCTTTTGCCTTGCACTGGCTGCCTCGCTTACGTTTTTCAACAGCCTGTTATCCCTTGCGGGTAAACGCCAGCACTCGCTCGTCGGCCACCGGGATCAAATCCGGATGCTGCCAACCTGCTACTTCGCCCACTCCCACCACCAGCAGCCCCCCCGGCACCAGGCGCTCGGCCAGGCGGTTGAGGATCTCGCGGCGACGCCAGCGACGAAAATAGATCAACAAGTTCTGACAAAAAATAACGTCCATATCGGACATCGGTGCCTTGGCCAGCTCCAGCACATTGAGCCGGGCGCAACACACCCGCGCAGCCAAACTCGGCACCACTTTGAAACGTCCATCATCCTGGGCCAGGAAGTAGCGCTGCCCCAGGTCTGCATCCAACTGTTCCAGACGCCGCGCGCCATACTGGCCATCGCGCGCCTTGCTCAGGGCATTCAGGCTGATATCGGTGCCTGTAACCCCGAAATGATCCGGATGTTCACTTTCACGCAGGACTTCGGCCGCGCTGATGGCCATTGAGTACGGCTCTTCGCCGCTGGCACACCCGACGCTCCACAGTTCCCAGGGCTGCGTCAGGCCTTGTTGCAGGCGCTCACGCAAGTAGCTTTCAAGCACTTCAAAGGACGGACGATGACGAAAGAAACGGGTTTCCTGCACGGTCAGCCGATCCAACAGGGTCGACCACTCCACCGCACCACGCGGGCCGTCAGTCACCTGACGGTAATACGTGGCGTAATCCATCACACCCAGTTCGCGCATTCGCGCACTCAGATTGGTCTGCAAAAACGCCCGGCGGCGCTCATTGAGCACAACCCCGGTACGCTCTTCGAGCAGCACCTGCCAGTCACGAAACTCCGTGGCTGACATGTCTGCCAGAGGTTGCAAGGCCCAGACGCCTGACTGCATGTCGTGCCCCTCGCTCACGGCCATAGTCCTTGCGCAGCGGACCTTTCAGCCCGCCGCACAGCGACGCTTTAAGCCTGTTCCCCACCCGGCAAGGTAAAGCCGGATACCGACTTACGCATCTCACTGGCCATCTTGGCCAGGTTACCAATGCTCTTGGCAGTAGCGGTGGTACCGGACGAGGTTTGCGAGGTGATCTCCTGAATCACGTTCATCGTGTTGGAGATATGACCCGCCGACGAGGCCTGCTGGCGTGCGGCGTTGGAGATGTTCTGGATCAAGGCCGCAAGGGTCTTGGATACCTTTTCAATCTCTTCCAGTGCCACCCCGGCGTCCTGCGCCAGACGGGCACCGCGCACCACTTCGGAAGTCGTTTGCTCCATCGAGATAACGGCTTCGTTGGTGTCGGTCTGAATCGTCTTAACCAGCGCCTCGATCTGCTTGGTAGCAGCCGAGGAGCGCTCTGCGAGGCGTTGTACTTCGTCCGCTACCACGGCGAAGCCTCGGCCTGCGTCACCGGCCATGGAGGCCTGGATCGCGGCGTTCAGTGCGAGGATGTTGGTCTGGTCAGCAATGTCGTTAATCAGGCTAACGATGTCACCGATCTCCTGGGACGATTCACCGAGGCGTTTGATCCGCTTCGAGGTGTCCTGGATCTGCTCACGGATGTTATCCATGCCGGTGATGGTGTTGTGCACCACTTCGTTGCCTTTGTTGGCGATGGCTACGGAACGTTCCGCTACCGCGGAGGACTCCGAGGCGTTCGCCGATACCTGGTCAATCGACACGGCCATTTCGTTGATTGCCGCAGAAGCACCTGCAATTTCCTGGGCCTGGTGCTCGGAAGCCTCAGCCAGGTGCATCGCCGTGGCCTGGGTTTCCTGGGCTGCACCGGCTACCTGAACGGCGGTCAGGTTGATCGTTGCTACCAGGTCACGCAGCTGGTCGATGGAGTAGTTGATGGAGTCAGCGATGGCACCGGTGAAGTCCTCGGTTACCGTCGCGGCTACGGTCAAGTCACCGTCAGCGAGGTCGGCGATTTCGTCGAGCAGTCGCAGAATCGCCGCCTGGTTACGTTCGTTTTTCTCGGCGGTAGACGCCAGACGACGGTTGGTTTCCCGCACCATCACCAGGCCGATCAGGATGATCGAGCCGAGCGCCAGAGCGCCAAGCACGTAACCAATCAGGGTATTGATGGCGCGGCCTTTGGCCTGGTCATCAAAACCGACGGCCAGCTGCGAAGCCTTGTCCAACAGGGTCTGCGAAACGCTGAAGATCACGTTGGCCGATTCGCGCACCTGGAACAGTTCAGGCGAGGTTTCGAGAATCTCGTCCACCGAACCGGATACGAATTCGAACAGCTCGGAAATTTCCGCCAGGCGCTCGAGGGCTTCCTCGTCGCTTACCTGGGTGATTTCCATGGCGGCGTTGCCTTCCAGCATCGCCGCCAGTACGCGGCCGAACAGGCTGGCGTCGCGACCGAACATGTCGGCGGCTTGTACCGAGTCCTGGTCACCGGCGAGTACCTTGTTTACCGAACCGAGGATACGTTCTGCCAGCAAGGATTGACGCTGGGCAACCGAGACCTGGGCCGCCGGCGCACCGCTTTCCAGCAGGATGTCGACCACTTCTTCGTACTCGACCTGCAGCTGCGGGATGGTTTCCGCCAATGTGGCAGCTACCTGGTGCAGCGACAGTACGGTCTGTTCGTTGGCCAGGATGGCGTCGGTGTTCTGCCGCAGCGTATCCCAGTCTTGCTGCACCACAGCAATCTGTGGTTGCAGGGACTCAGGTGCCGCCGGCAAGCCAGTAGTCTCGTTACCGTCGGTCAGGTAGCCCCAACGCGCCTGGAAGTCGTTACGGGCATCACGCAACAGACCGAAGGCCTCGGCCGTACCGGCCGCCGCTTCGGTGGAGTTTTTCGCAATACGCTGGGACAGCACGCGCAGCTCACCGGCGTGGCCGATGTACTCCGTGTCGTAGTTGGATTGGGTGTTGATGTAGGCGAAGTTGGCGAACAACAGCACGATCGAAACAATCAGGACAATAAACAGCCCTGCGATCAATGTGCTACTGCGCGCACCTGCTAACAAATTACCTGCATTTAGTTTTTTCATTTACTGGCCCCCGCCTGGACCGACCGCACTACGGTTCCCATGTAACGCCAAAAGGCCAGCAAAGCCGACCCCACCGATAAACTGTTAATACGCCACGTCGAGAAAACCCTGGTTCTGGGCCAGCGCGTGTGGGCTGAACACCAACCAGGGCTGTTCACGTTGAAAGACTCCGTGGATAAAGGGTGCTATGGACGCCTCGAGCGGCGGTAGCTGCTCGGAGAAGGTGTCCACAGGAAAATGCTGCATGCCGAAGACTTCGTCGACCGTCAGGCCAGCGAAGACTTCCTGGTGGTCGACCACCAGCACGCGACGTTTTTTGCGCAGCGGCGACAGCTCGTTGCCGAAGAAACCGCACAGGTCCATCACCGGCAACAAGCGGCCGCGCACGTTGGCCACACCCTTGACCCAGCTCTTCACGCCGGGTAGCAGGGTATGGCGCGGCTCATGCAGCACCTCGCCCACTTCACCCATGGGCGCGACAAAGAAACGCTCACCCATGCGAAAGCCGATACCGCTCCAGGTCTGTACCACCGCCTGCTGCGAAGGCAAGCCAGCCGCCAGCGAACGACAGAGCCTGTCGATATCCAGAAGGGTTTGAAAAGGTGTTTGCGCGTCCGACATGCCAGTTGCGGCCTTATTCTTTTTTAATTGCGGACTGACTCGGTGTTAGCCGGCCAATACCGCATTCAAGGTTTTAACCAGAGTCTCTTCATCCACCGGCTTGGTCAGGTAGTCTTTCGCGCCTTGGCGCTTGCCCCAGACCTTGTCGGTTTCCTGATCCTTGGTGGTGACGATGATCACCGGGATGTGGCTGGTATCGGCGTCCTTGGTCAATTGACGGGTCGCTTGGAAGCCATTCAGACCAGGCATGACGATATCCATCAACACCGCATCCGGCTTTTCCTGGCGCGCCAGGGCTACGCCGTCGGCACCGTTTTCCGCCTTGAGTACCTGGTGACCGTGCTTTTCCAGCATGGCAGTCAGCTTGTACATTTCAGTCGGCGAGTCATCAACAATCAGAATTCGAGCCATGGTGTTTCCCAATACTTTAAAAAGGCGCGCAGCCATTCAGCTGAGCGTCAGGACGCTTGCTCCACCGGCGTAAAGTCAGGCACATGGGCTTTGATCGCACCGAGCAGCTCTTCTTTACTGAAGGGCTTGGTCAGGTACTGATCGGAACCCACAATGCGCCCCTTGGCTTTATCGAACAGGCCGTCCTTGGAGGACAGCATGATCACCGGGGTGGATTTGAAAGCGCTGTTGTTCTTGATCAAGGCACAGGTCTGATAGCCATCGAGCCGCGGCATCATGATGTCGACAAAAATGATGTTTGGATGGGTATCGGCGATCTTTGCCAAAGCATCGAAGCCGTCAACTGCGGTAATTACCTCGCAGCCCACCTTTTTCAGCAGGGTTTCCGCGGTACGACGAATCGTTTTCGAATCGTCGATCACCATCACCCTCAAACCCTCGGAATGCTGTTCCATGTTTGCCCTACCATCGCCTCGGTGAGTCGTTATTTTTGCGTTATATCAGTGCGCCTGAGGCCCTGTCACCGACGGGCTACAACCCAATCGTCGGGCCTTTTTAGCACACTCTCCTGATGCAATCTATAAGCCGCGCCGGGCCAAGGTTTTTCCTTGACCACCCAGCGCGTCAGCGCCACCCTGACGCCACATCACAGTCACGCCGCGCTTTAGTCGCTGCCATTTTACGGAGAACACCGCCATGAGCGTTCGCCTCGGCATTGTCATGGACCCGATTGCCCGGATCGCCTTCAAGAAGGACAGCTCGCTGGCCATGCTGCTGGCCGCCCAAGCGCGCGGCTGGACCCTCTTCTATATGGAACAGAAAGACCTTTACCAGTCCAAGGGTGAAGCTCGCGCACGCCTGTCAGAGCTTAGCGTATTCAACGACCCACAGCGCTGGTATGAATTGGGCAGCGAGCAAGACGTTGCCCTGAGCGAGCTCGACGTGATCCTGATGCGCAAGGATCCACCCTTTGATAACGAATTCATCTACTCCACCTACTTGCTGGAACAAGCCGAGCAAGCCGGTGTGCTGGTGGTCAACCGACCACAGAGCCTGCGTGACTGCAATGAAAAGTACTTTGCCACGCAATTCAGCCAATACACCCCGCCGACCATCGTCAGTCGCCGGGCCGACATTCTGCGCGAGTTTGCCAACGAGCAGCGTGACATCATTCTCAAACCCCTCGATGGCATGGGCGGTTCGATGATATTTCGCCACCGCGAGGGCGATCCCAACCTCTCGGTGATCCTCGAGGCCCTGACCAATCACGGCCAGCAGCAGATCATGGCCCAGGGCTACCTGCCGGCGATCAAGGATGGCGACAAGCGCATTCTGATGATCGATGGCGAGCCGGTGCCGTATTGCCTGGCGCGCATCCCGGCGGCCGGCGAAACCCGCGGCAACCTGGCCGCTGGCGGGCGCGGCGAAGCACGCCCACTGAGCGAGCGCGACCGCGAGATCGCCGCTGCCGTTGGCCCGACTCTGCGCGAAAAAGGCCTGTTGTTCGTCGGCCTGGACGTGATCGGCGAACACCTGACCGAGATCAACGTCACCAGCCCGACCTGCATCCGCGAGATCGATGCGGCCTACGACACCCGAATCGGCGAGCGGCTGATGGACAAGATTGCCGAGAAGCTCAATGCGCGCAGTGCTTCATAGACTTTTGCATGCGCCCTCGGCAGACTGCGCGGCAACCTGAGCAGACCCGATATGCGATGAACGCAGCCGCCCAACTTCCCGAACTTGCCAGCGCCGGCGTACAGCCGGCGGACCGCCTGGGCTTTACGCTGTTCCTTGCCGCCGTGCTGCATGCGGCGCTGATCCTCGGTGTCGGCTTTACCCTGGCCGAACCGAACCAGCTGAGTAAGACGCTGGAAATCACCCTGTCGACCTTCAACAGCGAGGAAAAGCCCAAAGAGGCCGACTTCCTCGCCCAGAACAATCAGCAAGGCAGCGGCACCCTGGAACACAAGGCCGCGCCCAAGACCACCGAACAGGCACTGTTCCAGGACAGCCAGGTCAAGCGCGTCACCCCACCCGCCACGCCGCAACAGCCCGCTGTCCGCAAGGAAGCGCCCAAGGCCGCCGTAGCCACCCGCGCACCGCAGCCGCAGAAAACCCCGGTCAAACGCGAAGAAACCAAACCCACGCCCGCCGCACGCCCGGCACCGGTCTTCGACAGCGCGCAGCTGTCTTCGGAGATCGCCAGTCTGGAAGCCGAACTGGCCCTGGAAGTGCAGCAATACGCCAAGCGACCGAAGATCCATCGCCTCAACGCCGCCTCAACCATGCGCGACAAGGGTGCCTGGTACAAAGACGAATGGCGCAAGAAGGTTGAGCGCGTCGGCAATCTCAACTACCCCGACGAAGCCCGCCGCCAGGGCATCTACGGCAGCCTGCGGCTACTGGTGTCGATCAACCGTGATGGCACCCTCTATGAAGTGCAGGTACTGGAGTCTTCCGGCCAGCGCACCCTCGACCAGGCAGCGCTGCGCATCGTGCGCCTGGCCGCACCGTTTGCACCCTTTACCGGCGATCTGGCCGATATCGATCGCCTGGAAATCATCCGCACCTGGCGCTTCGAGCGCGGCGACCGTCTGTCGAGCAACTGATCAGGCAGACTTTTACCGGCCGCTGCCGCGCAGCGCTTGAAGCCAATGGCCTGAAGCCTGAAACTAACGCCCATGAAAGACGCCAGCCCCAGCTACCTCAAGCACCACTTCCTGATCGCCATGCCGCACATGGCCGATCCGCATTTCGCGCAGACCGTCACCTACCTGATTGATCACAACGAACACGGGGCCATGGGCCTGGTGATTAACAAGCCCAACGGCCTCAATCTGGCTGACGTGCTTGAGCAACTGCGCCCGGACGAGGAGCCGCCGGCGCTGTGCCAGAGCCTGCCGATCTTTACCGGCGGCCCGGTGCAGACCGATCGAGGCTTTGTTCTGCACCCCAGCGGCCCGCAGTTTCAGGCCACCCTGGAGCTCGGCGAACTGGGTCTGTCGACCTCGCAGGACGTGCTGTTCGCCATCGCCGACGGCACTGGCCCGGACAAATACCTGATTACCCTTGGTTATGCCGGCTGGGAGGCTGGACAGCTGGAAGCTGAGCTGGCCGACAACGCCTGGCTGACCTGCCCCGCCGACAATGCGATCCTCTTCGACCTGCCCTTCGATCAGCGCCTGAATGCCGCAGCCGCGCGCCTGGGCGTCAACCTCAGCCTGCTCACCTCACAAGCCGGGCACGCCTGATGGCCGAGGCGAACGCAAAACCGCTGCGCCTGCTGCTGGGCTTCGACTACGGCAGCAAACAGATCGGCGTCGCGGTCGGCCAGGTCATCACCGGCCAGGCGCGCGAGCTATGCATCCTCAAGGCGCAGAACGGCGTGCCGGACTGGCAGAAGGTCGAAGCGCTGATCAAGGAATGGCAGCCGGACGCCATCGTCGTCGGCCTGCCACTGAATATGGACGGCACGAAAAGCGAGATGAGCGACCGCGCGGAAAAATTCGCCCGCCGCCTTAACGGCCGCTTCAATCTGCCCGTGCACACCCACGACGAACGCCTGACCACCTACGAGGCCAAGGGCCAGCGCCTGCAGCAGGGACAGAACAGCGGTTACCGCGAGCGCCCAGTCGATGCCCTGGCCGCCGCCCTGCTGCTGCAAGGCTGGCTCGAAGAAAATTGCCTGGGCTGACGCCCACCTAGTTTGCACCTGGAGTGTTGCCATGAGCTTACCCAACCCGGCCGAACTGCTACCGCAAATGGCCGCCGCGCTGACCCGCCACCTGAACCAGCGGCAGATCAGCGAACCGCGCTTTATCGGCATTCGCACCGGCGGCGTCTGGGTCGCCCAAGCGCTGCTGGCCGCACTCGGCCGCCAAGACGCGCTGGGCATTCTCGATGTGTCCTTCTACCGCGACGACTTCACCCAGAACGGCCTGCACCCGCAGGTGCAACCGTCCAAGCTGCCGTTCGAGATCGAATGCCAGCACCTGGTGCTGATCGACGACGTGTTGATGAGCGGCCGCACCATCCGCGCCGCCCTCAATGAACTGTTCGATTACGGCCGCCCGGCCAGCGTGACTCTGGTCAGCCTGCTCGACCTGAATGCCCGCGAGCTGCCAGTGCGCCCCGACGTGGTCGGCGCGACCCTGTCGCTGGCGGCGGATCAGCGGGTAAAATTGTCCGGCCCCACGCCGCTGACCCTCGAACTCCAGACGCTTGCCAACTGAGACTCGCCAGATGACGACCATAGCCGCCAAGCGCCCGCTGCAGCTGAATGACCAAGGCCAACTGCGCCACTTCCTGTCCCTCGACGGCCTGCCGCGCGAGTTGCTGACGGAAATCCTCGACACCGCCGACTCCTTCCTCGAAGTCGGCGCGCGCGCGGTGAAGAAAGTCCCGCTGCTCCGCGGCAAGACCGTGTGCAACGTGTTCTTCGAGAACTCCACACGCACCCGCACCACCTTCGAACTGGCCGCCCAGCGCCTGTCTGCCGACGTCATCACCCTCAACGTGTCGACCAGCTCGACCAGCAAGGGCGAAACGCTGTTCGACACCCTGCGCAACCTCGAAGCCATGGCTGCCGACATCTTCGTCGTGCGCCACGCCGACTCCGGTGCCGCGCACTTTATTGCCGAGCATGTCTGCCCGAACCTGGCGATCATCAACGGCGGCGACGGCCGTCACGCGCACCCGACCCAGGGCATGCTCGACATGCTGACCATCCGCCGGCACAAGGGCAGCTTCGAGAATCTCTCGGTGGCGATCGTCGGCGACATCCTGCATTCGCGGGTGGCGCGCTCGAACATGCTCGCGCTGAAGACCCTGGGTTGCCCGGATATTCGCGTGATTGCGCCAAAAACTCTGCTGCCGGTTGGCATCGAGCAATACGGTGTGACCGTCTACAGCGACCTCGCCGCGGGCCTCAAGGACGTCGACGTGGTGATCATGCTGCGTCTGCAGCGTGAACGCATGACCGGCGGCCTGCTGCCCAGCGAAGGCGAGTTCTATCGCCTGTTCGGCCTGACCGAAGAACGCCTCAAGCTGGCCAAGCCGGATGCGCTGGTCATGCACCCGGGACCGATCAATCGCGGCGTGGAGATCGAATCGGCGGTGGCCGACGGCCCGCAGTCGGTGATTCTCAACCAGGTCACCTACGGCATCGCCATCCGCATGGCCGTGCTGTCCATGGCCATGAGCGGACAAAACGCCCAGCGCCAATTCAATCAAGATGCCGAGGAGCAGAACTGATGCGTATCCGTATCCTCGGAGCCCGAGTGATCGACCCCAGCAGCGGTTTCGATCAGCAGGCCGATATCTTTGTCGAAAGCGGCAAAATCAGCGCCATCGGCCAGGCTCCAGCCGGCTTCGTCGCCGAGCAGAGCATCGACGCCCAGGGACTGATAGCCGCACCTGGCTTGGTCGACCTTAACGTCGCCCTGCGCGAGCCGGGCTACAGCCGCAAAGGCAGCATCGCCACGGAGACCCTGGCGGCGGCCGCTGGCGGCGTCACCAGCCTGTGCTGCCCACCGTTTACCAAACCGGTGCTGGACACCCCGGCCGTAGCCGAGCTGATCCTCGACCGCGCCCGCGAAGCCGGGCACACCAAGGTGTTCCCGATTGGCGCACTGAGCAAAGGTCTGGAAGGAGAGCAGCTGGCCGAACTGGTGGCGCTGCGCGACGCGGGCTGCGTGGCCTTCGGCAACGGCCTCGATAGCTTTCGCAATAACCGCACCCTGCGCCGCGCCCTGGAATACGCAGCGACCTTCGACCTGACGGTGATCTTCCACTCGCAGGACCACGACCTAGCCGAAGGCGGCCTGGCACACGAGGGCGCTGTCGCCAGCTTCCTTGGTTTGCCGGGCATTCCGGAAAGCGCGGAAACCGTGGCGCTGGCCCGTGACCTGCTGCTGGTCGAGCAGACCGGCGTGCGCGCGCACTTCAGTCAGCTGACCAGCGCCCGTGGTGCCCAGCTGATCGCCGACGCCCAGGCCCGTGGCCTGCCGGTGACCGCCGATGTGGCCTTATACCAACTGATCCTTACCGATGAGGCGCTTAGCGATTTCTCCAGCCTGTACCACGTGCAGCCGCCACTGCGTACCGCCGCCGACCGCGACGGCCTGCGCGCCGCGGTAAAAAGTGGGGTGATCTCCGCGATCGCCAGCCACCACCAACCGCACGAACGCGACGCCAAGCTCGCCCCCTTCGGCGCTACCGAGCCCGGCATCAGCAGCGTGCAACTGCTGCTGCCGCTGGCCATGAGTCTGGTGCAGGACGGCCTGCTCGACCTGCCCACCCTGCTCGCCCGCCTGAGTAGTGGCCCGGCACAAGCGCTGCGCCTACCCGCCGGCCGCCTGAGCGTAGGTGCGCCCGCCGACCTGTTGCTGTTCGACCCACAGACCTCGACCCTGGCCGGAGAAAGCTGGTACTCGAAGGGGGCCAACTGTCCGTTTATCGGCCATTGCCTGCCCAGCGCCGTGCGCTACACCCTGGTCGACGGGCACGTCAGCTACAAAGCCTGATTCATCGCGCCATAAAAAATTGCAGGGAGCAATTTTAAACGTCGCGCCAGCGACGGCCCGAAGGGTAGCCGCCAGGGATGGTAGGCAATAAAAAGGCCCGCCGATTAGCGGGCTTTTTCTTGCCTGAACCTCAGGCGCGCTCGGCGTTCTTGATCGACACCTGGGTGTTCAGCGTCCAGAAGTCATACAGCACACCGAGCAGGAATAGGCCACCGGTAAACAGGTAGATGATCCCGGTGATCCACTTGCCCTGGTACATGCGGTGCACACCGAACACACCGAGGAAAGTCAGCAGAATCCAGGCCACGTTGTAATCGGTATCACCCGCGGTAAAGCGCAGATCCGCCTCACGATCCATGGCCGGGATCAGAAACAGGTCGATGATCCAGCCGACAAACAACAAACCGAGGGTGAAGAACCAGATAGTGCCGGTCACCGGCTTGCCGTAATAAAAACGATGCGCGCCGAGAAAGCCGAAGATCCAGAGTAGGTAACCAATAAGTTTGCTGTGAGTGTCCTGACGCGCGTGCATAGCGACCTCCCGTAGAGTGATGATTGGCTTATAGCACGCCGTCATAGCCCGTAGCGCCAGGCACATCTGCCGCAACAAAAAAGCCCGCACTAGGCGGGCTTTCGAGAGAACGGCAACTCAGCGGAAACGCCGACCCGGATCTTCCTCGCTGACTTCCAGCGACAAGCCCTGGGTCATGCTGCTCAGGTGATCACCGTCGGTTTCCGAGCCGAGCTTGATCAACAGGCGCAGGTCGTTGGCCGAATCCGCATACAGCAGCGCGTCTTCGTAGGTGATCTCGCCCTGGCTGTAGAGGTTGTACAGCGCCTGATCGAAGGTCTGCATGCCCAGCTCGGTGGAGCGCTTCATCAGCGCCTTGAGCTCGTGCACCTCGCCCTTGCGGATCAGGTCGGCAGCCAGCGGGGTGTTGATCAACACCTCGATCACCGCACGGCGGCCCTTGCCGTCCGGGGTCGGAATCAGCTGCTGCGCAACGATGGCCTTGAGGTTGAGCGACAGGTCCATCCACACCTGGTTCTGCCGATCCGCCGGGAAGAAGTTGATGATGCGGTCCAGCGCCTGGTTGGCGTTGTTGGCGTGCAGGGTAGCCAGGCACAGGTGGCCGGTTTCGGCGAAGGCCACGGCGTGATCCATTGTCTCGCGGGTGCGCACTTCGCCGATCAGGATCACATCAGGCGCCTGGCGCAGGGTGTTCTTCAGCGCCACCTCGAAGGACTCGGTGTCGATGCCCACTTCGCGCTGGGTGACGATGCAGCTCTGGTGCTGGTGGATATATTCAATCGGGTCTTCGATGGAGATGATGTGGCCGCTGCTGTTCTTGTTGCGGTAGCCGATCATCGCCGCCAGCGAAGTCGACTTACCGGTGCCGGTCGCACCGACAAACAGCACCAGACCACGTTTGGTCAGGGCCAGCTTCTTCAGCACTTCCGGCAGCTTCAGCTCATCCAGCGTCGGGATATTGGTCTCGATGCGGCGCAGCACCATGCCTGCCAGGTTGCGCTGGTAGAAGGCGCTGACGCGGAAACGGCCGACACCACGGGCGCTGATGGCGAAGTTGCACTCATGGTTCTCGGCAAAGTCACGGCGCTGCTGCTCGTTCATCACCGAGTGCACGGTTTCGCGCGTCTGCTCAGGCGACATGGGCGTCTTGGTGATCGGCATGATCTTGCCGTTGACCTTCATCGACGGCGGTACGCCGGCAGTGATAAACAGGTCAGAGCCGCCCTTTTCGACCATCAGGCGCAGCAGTTTTTCGAATTCCATTGTCGTTCGCCCATGTGCATCACGCGGTTATGCGAAAGCCAGCGACAGGTGCGTGGAGTGCCGCTGGGCTGAACCCGACAGGCGATTGCCTGCCGGGTACTATCGGTTTAGAAATTTTCTGGCGTCTTGGCTTTTTCCCGCGCGTTTTCGCGGGTGACAATCCCTTTCGCGACCAGGCCTTTCAGACAAGAGTCGAGGGTCTGCATGCCCAGCGAGCCGCCGGTCTGGATCGCCGAATACATCTGCGCCACCTTGTCTTCGCGGATCAGGTTACGGATCGCTGGGGTGCCGATCATGATTTCGTGGGCCGCCACGCGACCGCCGCCGACTTTCTTCAGCAGGGTCTGCGAGATAACCGATTGCAAGGACTCCGAGAGCATGGAGCGCACCATGGACTTTTCTTCGGCGGGGAATACGTCAACCACGCGGTCGATGGTCTTGGCCGCCGAGGTGGTGTGCAGGGTGCCAAATACCAGGTGCCCGGTTTCCGCGGCGGTCAGCGCCAGGCGGATGGTCTCCAGGTCGCGCATCTCGCCGACCAGAATGATGTCCGGGTCTTCCCGCAGTGCCGAACGCAGGGCTTCGGAGAAGCCGAGGGTGTCGCGGTGCACTTCACGCTGGTTGATCAGGCACTTTTTCGATTCGTGAACGAATTCGATCGGGTCTTCGACCGTCAGGATGTGGTGATACTTGTTGCTGTTTATATAGTCGAGCATCGCCGCCAGGGTGGTCGACTTACCCGAGCCGGTTGGCCCGGTCACCAGCACCAGGCCACGCGGCACATCGGAAATCTTCTTGAAGATCTCGCCCATGCCGAGGTCTTCCATGCTCAGTACTTTCGACGGAATGGTCCGGAATACTGCGCCAGCACCGCGGTTCTGGTTAAAGGCGTTGACCCGGAAACGTGCCACGCCCGGCACTTCGAAGGAGAAGTCGGTCTCGAGGAACTCCTCGAAATCCTTGCGCTGCTTGTCGTTCATGATGTCGTAGATCAGCGCGTGCACTTGCTTATGATCCAGTGCCGGCAAATTGATCCGGCGCACATCGCCATCGACCCGAATCATCGGCGGCAAACCAGCGGAGAGGTGCAGGTCCGATGCACCTTGCTTGGCGCTGAAGGCCAGCAATTCAGTGATATCCATGGGACTCCCTAATGACAGACAAGCAGGTAGAATGCCGCGAAACCCAGGCGGCGGGCGCAAGTAATGTCCACGATAGCAGAGAATATTGCAAAGGTCGGAGTGCGCATCCGTGAGGCGGCGCAAGCCTCGCAGCGAGATTTTGCGGCCGTTGGCCTGCTCGCGGTGAGCAAAACCAAACCGGCCGAGGCAGTTCGTCAGGCATTTGCCGCCGGCGCGCGCGATTTTGCCGAAAACTACCTGCAGGAAGCCCTGGAAAAGCAGATCGAGTTGGCCGACTTACCCTTGATCTGGCACTTCATCGGCCCCATTCAATCGAACAAGACCAAGCCAATCGCCGAGCACTTCGCCTGGGTGCATTCGGTGGATCGCCTGAAGATCGCCGAACGCCTGTCCGCTCAGCGCCCGGCACATTTACCGGCGCTGAACATCTGCCTGCAGGTGAATATCAGCGGTGAAGCCAGCAAATCTGGCTGCAACCCCGATGAACTGCCGAGACTGGCACAAGCGGTTACACAACTGCCCAACATCAAGCTGCGTGGATTAATGACAATCCCCGAACCGACTGACGACCCGCAGCAACAACGCGCCGCCTTTGCCCGCCTGCGTGAATTGCAGAACAGCCTGAACCTGGACCTCGACACCCTGTCCATGGGCATGAGCGATGACCTCGAAGCCGCCATCGCCGAAGGCGCGACCTGGGTGCGTATCGGCACCGCGCTGTTTGGCGCACGTGACTACAGCATTACCTGATTGAGTTTGCCTTCAGCCTTATTAAGGAAGCCCGTTATGACCACTCCCCGCATTGCCTTTATTGGCGCAGGCAATATGGCCGCCAGCCTGATCGGCGGCCTGCGCGCCCAGGGCATCGACGCCAGCGCCATTCGCGCCAGTGACCGCGGAGCCGAGCAGCGCAGCAAGATCAGCGCCGAGCACGGCATCGAAACCTTCGCCAGCAACGCCGAGGCGATCAAGGATGCGGACGTGATCGTGCTGTCGATCAAGCCGCAGGTGATGAAAGAGGTGTGCCTGGACCTGGCCGCGCATATCGGTGAACAGCAGTTGGTGGTGTCGATCGCCGCCGGCATCAGCTGCGCCAGCCTAGAGCAGTGGCTGGGTCCGCGCGCCATCGTCCGTTGCATGCCCAACACGCCGGCACTGCTGCGCCAAGGCGTCAGCGGCCTGTATGCCAATGCGCAGGTCTCGCCAAATCAGCGTAAGCAGGCCGAACAACTGCTCAGCGCGGTCGGCCTAGCCCTGTGGCTGGACAAGGAAGAGCTGATCGATGCCGTCACCGCAGTGTCCGGCAGCGGCCCGGCGTACTTCTTCCTGCTGATCGAAGCCATGACCGCCGCCGGCGAGAAACTCGGCCTGCCGCGCGAAACCGCCGCCCAACTGACCCTGCACACCGCCCTTGGCGCCGCGCGCATGGCCGTGGCCAGTGATGTCGACGCCGCCGAACTGCGCCGCCGCGTCACCTCGCCCGCCGGCACCACCGAAGCTGCAATCAAAACCTTCCAGGCTGACGGCTTTGAGGCCTTGGTCGAAAAAGCCCTGAATGCCGCCGCCCACCGCTCAGCCGAGCTGGCCGAACAACTGGGCCAATAAGGAACCACCATGATCGGACTCAACACCGCTGCTGTTTATATCCTGCAAACCATTGGCAGCCTGTATCTGCTGATCGTGCTGCTGCGTTTTATCCTGCAACTGGTGCGGGCGGACTTCTACAACCCACTCAGCCAGTTCATCGTGCGCGCTACCCATCCGTTGCTGAAGCCACTGCGCAAGGTCATCCCCAGTTTCGCCGGGCTCGACCTCGCGTCGCTGGTGCTGGCGATCCTGGTGCAACTGGTGCTAATGGCGCTGACCCTGCTGCTGCTCGGCTACGAGCTGAACAACCCGCTGCAGCTGCTGATCTGGTCGATCATTGGGGTGACGGCGCTGTTCCTCAAGGTGTTCTTCTTCGCCCTGATCATCAGCGTGATCCTCTCCTGGGTCGCCCAGGGCAGCCATAACCCGAGCGCCATGCTGGTCAACCAGCTCTGCGAGCCGCTGCTGGCACCGATCCGGCGCATCCTGCCGAGCATGGGCGGACTGGACCTGTCGCCGATCGTGGCGTTCCTGCTGCTCAACCTGATCGACATGCTGGTGATCCGCAACCTGGCAGTGATGACCGGGATGTACAAAGGCCTCAGCCTAGCGATCTGATCACGCCTTCGCGCTGGGACGGCGAAGACCGGCTCCCAGCGCAACCCACCTGACCGCTCAGTCACCCTGACCGACCATAAGGCGGGTGTGCGACGACACGCAATTGACGCCATTGCCGCGAACCGCATAATGCCAAGCAGGTCAATCCACGAATTTCGTCGATCTGGCGTAATTCCACAGACTTTTAAAACGTTACCTGCCGCCCCGCTCCACCGCGCGGCATCGTTCAATGTGTGCCCGACGTTACCTGGGTGCAGTGCAGCCCCAGTCGCCCCACAATGGATGCGCCAACCGGAGGAAAGCCCAGGATGAGCATGGAACGTCTCAGTCAGCAGGTCGATGCCTACGTCGCCTGGAAGCGCGAGCTGATGCGCGAGATCACCCGCTATCGCAGCTGGCTGGTGAACAACCGGCTGAACTCCGACGCGGTGGAAGCCAAGCTTGAGCGCGCGCTAAAACTGCTTCGCACCGACCACATCACCCTGGCCTTCGTCGGCGAGTTCTCGCGCGGCAAGACCGAGCTGATCAACAGCCTGTTCTTCTCCTCCTACGGCCAGCGCATGCTGCCGTCCCAGGCCGGGCGCACCACCATGTGCCCGACCGAGCTGTTCTTCGACCCGCGCTCGGAACGCTCCTATATTCGTCTGCTGCCGATCGAGACCCGTGTGTCCGAGGCCAGCGTGGCGCAGTTCAAACGCATTCCGCGGCACTGGGTGAACATCCCGCTGGACCTCAGCGACCCGGACAACATGGTCCAGGCCTTTGTCCAGGTCGCCCGCACCAAACCGATGCCAGTCGAGCAGGCGATTGCCCTGGGCTTTCACCCGGACATGCTGGAAAGCACCGGCAAGCCCGGCGAAGTACTGGTACCGGCCTGGCGTCATGCCATGGTCAACTTCGACCACCCGCTGCTGCGTCAGGGTCTGCGCATCCTCGACACACCGGGCCTGAACGCCCTGGGCAGCGAGCCGGAACTGACCCTGTCGATGCTGCCCAGCGCCCAGGCGATCATCTTCCTGCTGTCCGCCGACACCGGCGTGACCGCCAGCGACATGGCAGTCTGGCAGCAACATATCCGCCAGCTCGACGAAGACACCCAGACCTGCCTGTTCGCCGTGCTCAACAAGATCGACGTGCTCTGGGATGACCTGGCCGGCGAAGCCTTCGTGCAGAACGCCATCCGCCAGATCCAGACCAGCACCGCGCGCCAGCTCGGCATCGACGCCTCCGACGTGCTGCCGCTGTCGGCCAAGCAGGCGATGCTGGCCAAAGTGCGCAAGGACCCGGAACTGCTGGCCCGTAGCCAGATGAGCAATCTGGAAAACCTGCTCTGCGAACGCATCATTGCGCAGAAGGAGCGCCTGCTCGAAGACCGCGTGGTCAATCAGGTACTGGCCCTGCTGCAGAACAGCCAGCATGTGCTCAACCTGCGCCTGGAGAAGGTCAACGAACAGCAAGCGCTGCTCAGCAACCACCAGCACGACAATGGCCAGATGCTCTTCGAGCTGACCGCCAAGACCAAGGACGATCACAGCCAGCACCACAGACGCCTGCTCGGACTGAAGACCAACCAGCGCCTGCTCAAGCGCCAGGGCGATCTGCTGCGCCACGCCTCGCGCAGCGAGCGCCTGGACGAACACCTGAACAAGGTGCGCAGGAACCTCACCGGCAGCTGGACCACCCTGGGCATCAACCAGGCCATCCTGCACTTCTTCCGCTCCGTGGAGCAGGACCTGCACAACCTGGCGCAGGAAGCCGAGATGGCCAACAAGATGGTCGCGGCCAT
The DNA here is from genome assembly GCF_049653025.1 of Pseudomonas sp. Lineage (GTDB taxonomy): Bacteria > Pseudomonadota > Gammaproteobacteria > Pseudomonadales > Pseudomonadaceae > Aquipseudomonas. The sequence continues at coordinate 62,915 of NZ_JBASFM010000005.1, forward strand.
CTACCGCCGGCACAACGAAGAGAACCCGCTGCACGGCGTCGATGCGCCGCAGTTCAACGTCAACCGCTACCTGCGCGAGCTGAGCCAGCAACGCACCAAAGCCGACCAGTTCCGTCTGCAACTGAAGACCCTGCTGACCGAGCAACGCAGCCTGACCAAACGTTTCTTCGCCACCCTGGTGCAGGAAGTCATCGGCCTGCACCAGCGCATGCGCCGCGAAGCCGAGCAGTGGGCCAGCGATGCACTGATGCCGCTGATGCAGCACACCCTGGAACACAAACAGCTGCTGGAAACCCATATGCTGCGGCTCAAAGCCCTGGCCCAGGAAACCCAGCAATCGCGCCAGCGCGGCCAGCAACTGGCACGCTACAGCAGCGAACTGGAGCAGCAACTGACCCACGCCGGCGAGATGCTGCGCGTGCTGCGCCGGCCCGCACCGGTGCAGCGCCAGGGTAAGGTGGTCAACCTGCCGGGAGTCGCGCGCCCGCATAGCATGGGCGAATAGCCGCAAACGCCCCCTCAGCGCGCCGCAGCCCAGCCGCCCCATGCGCTTGCCGCCTGGGGCGGCGCTCTTTAGACTGCGGCACTTCCTTTATTGCGAGCAGGGTCGATGTCGACTGCCTTTCCCCAAGACTCTGTTGGCCTGGTAACCCCGCAGGTTCTGCACTTCGCAGAGCCTCTGGCGCTGGCCTGCGGGCGCAGCCTGGCCGACTACCAACTGATCTTCGAGACCTACGGCGAGCTAAATGCCACGGCGAGCAACGCCGTGCTGATCTGCCACGCCCTCTCCGGCCATCACCACGCCGCCGGCTACCACAGCGCGGATGAACGCAAGCCCGGCTGGTGGGACAGCTGCATCGGCCCGGGCAAGCCGATCGACACCAACAAGTTCTTCGTGGTCAGCCTGAACAACCTCGGTGGCTGCAACGGTTCGACCGGCCCCAGCAGCACCAACCCGGCCACCGGCAAACCGTTCGGCGCAGACTTCCCGGTAATGACCGTGAAAGACTGGGTGCACAGCCAGGCACGCCTGGCCGACCGCCTCGGCATCGAGCAGTGGGCCGCGGTAATCGGCGGCAGTCTGGGCGGCATGCAAGCCATGCAGTGGACCATCAGCTACCCCGAGCGCGTACTCCATTGCCTGGCGATTGCCTCGGCACCCAAGCTGTCGGCGCAGAACATCGCCTTCAACGAAGTGGCGCGCCAGGCGATCCTCACCGACCCGCAATTCCATGGCGGGCACTTCCAGGAACAGGGCGTGATCCCCAAGCGCGGGCTGATGCTGGCGCGCATGGTCGGCCATATCACCTACCTGTCGGATGACGCCATGGGTGAGAAATTCGGCCGTGGCCTGAAAAGCGAGAAGCTCAACTACGACTTCCACAGCGTCGAGTTTCAGGTCGAAAGCTACCTGCGCTATCAGGGCGAGGAATTCTCCGGGCGCTTCGACGCCAACACCTACCTGCTGATGACCAAGGCGCTCGACTACTTCGACCCGGCGGCGGCCTTTGACGGCGACCTGGCCAAGACCCTGGCGCATGTCACGGCGAACTTCTGCGTGATTTCCTTCACCACCGACTGGCGTTTCTCACCGGCACGCTCGCGGGAAATCGTCGATGCACTGAGCGCGGCGCGCAAGAATGTCTGCTACCTGGAGATCGATGCACCGCAGGGCCACGACGCCTTCCTGATGCCAATCCCGCGCTACTTGCAGGCATTCGACAGCTATATGAAACGGATTAAGGTGTAGCCATGCGCGCGGATCTCGAAATCATCCAAGAGTGGATTCCCGCCGGCAGTCGGGTGCTCGACCTGGGTTGCGGCAATGGCGAATTGTTGGCCTGGCTGACCGAACACAAGCAGGTCAGCGGTTATGGCCTGGAAATCGATGCGGACAATATCGCCCAATGCGTCAGCAAGGGCGTCAACGTGATCGAGCAGAACCTCGACAAGGGCCTCGGCAACTTCGCCAGCAACAGCTTCGACGTGGTGGTCATGACCCAGTCGCTGCAAGCCCTGCACTACCCGGACAAGGTGCTGGCGGAAATGCTCCGGGTCGGCAGAACCTGCATCATCACCTTCCCCAACTTCGGCCACTGGCATTGCCGCTGGTACCTCACCACCAAGGGTCGCATGCCGGTGTCGGACTTTCTGCCGTACACCTGGTTCAACACGCCAAACATCCACTTCTGCACCTTCGAAGACTTCGAGCGCCTGTGCCATGCGCAAAGTGCCAAGGTCATGGATCGTCTGGCCGTGGACCGCGACCATCGGCACGGTTGGGCCAGCCGTATCTGGCCTAATCTGTTAGGTGAGATCGGCATTTACCGGATCAGCGGTCCCACTGCCGAAGACGTGCAGATCGCCAACTAGGCGGCTGCCCCGCAAAACCTGCTATCAGGAGAGCCCTTATGCGTCGCCTTGTCCTAGCCCTGATCGTCCTGTGCCTGAGCCTGCCCGTGCTGGCCGAGCGCAAGCACAGCTTTGGCGATCTGGATGTGCATTACATCGCCTTCAACTCCAGCTTCCTGCAGCCGGATATCGCCGCCGCCAACGGCCTGGTGCGCAGCAAGAGCCAGGGCGTGGTGAATATCTCCGTGCTCAAGGCCGGCAAGGCCAGCGCCGCCAGTGTCAGCGGCGACGTCAAGGATCTGGTCGGGCGCAGTCATACGCTGAGCTTCAAGCAGGTCAACGAAGGCGCGGCCATCTATTACCTGGCGCAATTCCCCTTCGACCAGCGCGAGATGCTGCGCTTCAACATCAGTGTCACGGCCGCCGACGGGGTTGCGCACAGCTTCGACTTCAACCAGGAATTTTTCCCAGACGAATGATCCACTTCAACGAGCTTGTACTCGCCAGCCATAACGCCGGCAAACTCAAAGAGCTGCAAGCTATGCTCGGCAGCAGCGTACGCGTGCGCTCGGTGGGCGAGTTCTCCAGCGTCGAGCCGGAAGAAACCGGCCTGTCGTTTATCGAGAACGCCATCCTCAAGGCGCGCAATGCCGCGCGACTGTCCGGGCTGCCGGCGCTGGCCGACGATTCCGGCCTGGCGGTGGACTTTCTCGGCGGTGCGCCGGGCATCTACTCCGCGCGCTACGCCGATGGCCAGGGCGACGCGGCGAACAACGCCAAGCTGCTCGACGCCCTGAAGAATGTGCCGGATGCCGAGCGCGGCGCGCAGTTCGTCTGCTGCCTGGCGCTGGTACGGCATGCCGACGATCCGCTGCCGATCATCTGCGAAGGCCTCTGGCACGGACGCATCCTGCATGCCGCCCAAGGCGTGGACGGTTTTGGCTATGACCCGCTGTTCTGGGTGCCCGAGCGCGACTGTTCCAGCGCCGAGCTGCCCGCCGCCGAGAAGAACCAGATCAGCCACCGCGCCCGCGCCATGGCCCTGTTGAAACAGCGGCTGGGCTTGGTATGACCACGGCACCCGGCGGCGGCTTCGAGCTACCGCCACTGGCACTCTATGTGCACATTCCCTGGTGCGTGAAGAAGTGCCCGTACTGCGACTTCAACTCCCACGCCGCCGGTCCGACGCTGCCGGAAGAAGAATACGTCGACGCGCTGCTCGCCGACCTGGATAACGACCTCAGTCAGGTGCATGGCCGCCCGCTGACCTCGATCTTCTTCGGCGGTGGCACCCCCAGTCTGTTCTCGGCCAAGGCCCTCGGCCGGCTGCTGCAAGGCGTGGAGCGGCGCGTGACATTCGCCAGCGATATCGAAATCACCCTGGAAGCCAACCCGGGCACCTTCGAGCAGGCCAAGTTCCGCGACTACCGCAGCCTCGGCATCAACCGCCTGTCGATCGGTGTGCAAAGCTTTCAGGAAGCCAAGCTCAAGGCCCTCGGCCGTATCCACGACGGCAACGAGGCGATTCGCGCCGCCGATATGGCGCGCGCTGCCGGCTTCGACAACTTCAACCTCGACCTGATGCACGGCCTGCCGGATCAGTCGATCGAGGATGCGCTGTTCGACCTGCGCACCGCCATCGCCCAGCAACCGACGCACCTGTCCTGGTACCAGCTGACCATGGAGCCGAACACGGTGTTCTGGAGCCAGCCGCCGCAGCTGCCGGAAGACGACCTGCTGTGGGATATCCAGGAGGCCGGCCAGGCGCTGCTCGCCGCCGAAGGCTACGCACAGTACGAAGTCTCGGCCTATGCGCAAGCCGGCAAGGCGGCGCGGCACAACCTCAACTACTGGACCTTCGGCGATTTTCTCGGCATCGGCGCAGGGGCCCACGCCAAGCTGAGCCAGCCGGACGGCAGCATCAGCCGCAGCTGGAAGACCCGCCTGCCCAAGGACTATCTGGACGCCAGCAAAGCCTTCAGCGCTGGCGTGCGCCCGCTGGGGGCGGATGAGTTGCCCTTCGAATTTCTGATGAATGTGCTGCGCCTCACGGACGGCATCGCCAGCGAGCTGTTCACTCAGCGCTGCGGCCTGCCGCTGAGCCTGCTGGCCGCAGCCCGCAACGAAGCGCAACAGCGCGGCCTGATGCTGGCCGACCCGCAGCGCCTGGTCGCCACCCGTGAAGGCCAGCTGTTTCTCAACGACCTGCTGCAACACTTTCTGCCCTGAGCCGCTTTTTGCCCTGAACCCTTCGAGAAGACTAAGGAAACCGGATGGATCTGCTACTCGACCTGATCGTCACGCTGTCACGCTGGAGCCGCAGCCACCTCTACGATATTTCCCTGGCGATCATGGCCACCCTGCTGGTGCTGTTCGGCCCCGGCATCAACGCCTGGGTGCAGCGTTCGATCAGCGGCCTGAACTTCTTTTTGCGCACGCTGATCTTCGTGCTGGTCTGCGCCATCGGTTATGGCCTGCTGCTGGTGTTCGCCACGCCCTACATGGCCCAGGGCCTGAGTTACTTCAACAACTTCACCCTGGCCCCGGTGCTGATTCTGGTGTTCTTTATCATCGGCATCCTCGCCGACCGCAACTAAACAGCCAGCACCGCGTATAAAAAATGGCCGGGAGCCATTTTTAACGTCGCGTAGCGACGGCCCGAAGGGTAGCTGCCATGGATGGTAGGCCACAAAAGCGCCGGGAGCGCTTTTGTGCGCAAGCCCCACAGGGGTGAAGCACATGGATGTGCTGAACATAAAAAAGCCGCCCAATCGGGCGGCTTTTTCAATTCAACTGAAAGTCAGTTGCCTTCGCGGCGCAGCGCCTGCGGGGTGAAGTCACGCGGGCCCAACTGGGCATTGAAGTTGTACATCGGCTCGTTGTTATCCAGGCCGTCGACGAAGTAGCGCTTGCCCTTGAAGTCGTAGATGGTCTCCAGGGTGCTGCCGAACATCGGCACGTCGTAGTAGCTGATCGGGTGGCTTTCCTGCACGCCGCTCAGCTCACCGCTCTTGTCATACAGGTCGGCAGCGAGGATCTGCCAGCTGTCTTCGTCAATATAGAAGCGACGCTTGGCATACGGATGGCTGAAGCCCTTGCGTAGATCGGCCTCGACCACCCAGACGCGGTGCAGCTCATAGCGCAGCAGCTCGGGGTTGACCGTGGCGCTCTTGAGAATGCTGTCGTAAGGGATGCCCTTCTGGTGCACGGCGTAGCTGTTGTACGGCACCAGCATTTCCTGCTTGCCAACCAGCTTCCAATCGTAGCGATCCGGCGCACCGTTGTAGGAGTCGACCTGGTCCGCTGTGGCCATGCCGTTGCTGTCCGGCTGCAGGGTGTCGTACGCCAGCATCGGCAGACGACGCACGCGGCGCTCGCCACGGTTGAAGCGCCAGGCCTTGCGGATCGCCAGGACCTGGTCGAGGGTTTCCTGCACCACCAGCGCCGAACCGGCGAGCTTGGCGGGCGCGACCACCTTGTACTTGTAGTAGAACAGGGTGTTGTCCAGGTCCTGCGGGCTGACGCCTTCACGGCCATAGAGGAAGTAGACGTCACGTTCCAGCTTGAGCAGGTTGTAGGCACCGTTGGCCAGCACCGCAGCCTGGTTGGTGACAAAGCTGATCTGGTCGCCACGGTAACGCATGATGTGGTTCCAGATGGCTTCCTGGCCGGTTTTCGGCAGCGGGAATGGGATACCGGCGGCGGCACCATCAACGCCATTACCGCCAGAAATCAGCTCGGCCGCCTGCGCATTGAAGCGCGTGGCGTCATAGATGCGCTGCGGCGCGGCAGCACTGCGACGGGTCGGGAACACCCGCAGGTAGTAATCGGGGTTTTTCGTCAGCAGGGTCTGCAGGCCCGCCGGCAGCTGCGCCTGGTACTGCGCCATGTTCTGGCTGTTGACCTGGTACAGCGGCGCATCGGCCGCGTACGGGTCCGGGTGATGCATGCCCGGCTGGTAGTTGGCAGGCGCTTGCGTCAGACCACCGTCCCAGGCCGGAATGGTGCCCGCCGCGTTGGCCGCGCGCTCACCACCGAGCGGGGTCAGGTCCTGGCCCAGACGTGCAGCCTGGGTACTGTCGACTTTGGCCTGGGCCTGCAGCGCGCAGGCAGCCAGCAGCAGAATTGAAAACGTTCTCAACACAGCGATCTCCTCGCAACCTGGCCAGAGGCAGGGCTGCTGTTTTTATGACCCGGGCTGTCAGTGCCCGGGTTTGTGTGCCGTCTTGGTGAGGAGCCATCCTGGCTGGGCGTCGGATTGTTCCGATCTAGTGCGATCGTCCCTGGGCTTATGGTCTTGCTGCGCCGATCACTCGACGCGGGGTAATCCGTCAGGCATTACGCTGGAATTTCAAATCCCACACGCCATGCCCCAAACGCTCGCCGCGGCGCTCGAATTTGGTGGTCGGGCGCTCTTGCGGGCGTGGCACGTACTGGCCGTCGGCAGCCAGATTCTGGTAGCCAGGGGCCACGCTCATCACTTCCAGCATGTACTCGGCGTAAGGCTGCCAGTCGGTAGCCATGTGCAGCACACCGCCAACCTTGAGCTTCTGCCGCACCAGCTCGGCAAACGCCGGCTGCACGATACGCCGCTTGTTGTGCTTGGCCTTATGCCAGGGATCTGGGAAGAATAGCAGCAGCCGATCCAGGCTGGCGTCGGCCACGCAGTTGCGCAGTACATCCAGCGCATCGCAGCTGTAGACGCGCATATTGCTGAGGTTCTGCGTCATCAGGCCATTGAGCAGCGCACCGACACCCGGGCGGTGCACTTCCACCCCGATAAAGTCCTGCTCGGGCGACGCAGCGGCCATTTCAAGGGTGGAATGGCCCATGCCGAAACCGATCTCGAAGGTACGCGGCGCGCTGCGACCGAACACCTGATCGAAATCGCGCAGACCGTCTTCCAGTTGCAGGCCGAACTTCGGCCAGCCCTGATCGAGGCCGCGCTGCTGGCCTTCGGTCATGCGCCCGGCACGCATCACGAAACTTTTGATCGCGCGGTGCTTGGAGGTGTCTTCAGCCGGCTCGGGCTGTTGCTGCAATTCGGTCATGCTGTGCTCTTAAAGTACTTTTACGATTTCGCGAGCTAGAGCCATGCAAGGCAAGAACAGGCGAGGAAGCGGAGTTTACGAGTTGTAAATGAGCATTCCGAGCCTGTTCTTAACGCAGCAGGGCCGACGCGCAGCAAATCGTAGTCCTTACTTGATCAGACCATCCAGCGGCGACGAGGCGCTGGCATAGAGTTTCTTCGGCATACGCCCGGCCAGGTAGGCCATGCGCCCGGCAATGATCGCGTGCTTCATCGCCTCGCCCATCAGAATCGGGTTCTGCGCATGGGCAATTGCGCTGTTCATCAGCACCGCTTCGCAGCCCAGCTCCATGGCGATGGTGGCATCGGACGCGGTACCAACACCGGCATCGACCAATACGGGAACGGTAGCTTCTTCGAGGATGATGCGCAGGTTGTAAGGGTTGCAAATGCCCAGCCCGGTGCCGATCAAACCGGCCAGCGGCATCACCGCGATGCAGCCCATGGCCGCCAGTTCGCGGGCGATGATCGGGTCATCGCTGGTGTACACCATCACGTCGAAGCCATCCTTGACCAGCACTTCGGCGGCCTTGAGGGTTTCGATCACATTGGGGAACAGGGTCTTCTGGTCGGCCAGCACTTCCAGCTTGACCAGGTTGTGGCCGTCCAGCAGCTCACGGGCCAGGCGGCAGGTGCGCACGGCTTCGATGGCGTCGTAGCAGCCGGCGGTGTTCGGCAGGATGGTGTACTTGTCTGGGCGGATCACGTCGAGCAGGTTCGGCTCGTCCGGGTTCTGCCCGATATTGGTGCGGCGCACCGCCACGGTGACGATCTCGGCACCCGAAGCCTCGATGGCCAGGCGGGTTTCCTCGAGGTCCTTGTACTTGCCGGTGCCGACCAGCAGACGCGACTGATAAGTACGGCCGGCCAGAGTAAAGGGCTTGTCGCTGGGCGCATGGCTCATGGGTAATCCTCGTGAAGGTGGGCGGCAGTCAGGACGCAATAAACCGATGGGCGGGGATCAACCGCCGCCAATGGCGTGGACGACTTCAACTTGGTCACCGTCGCGCAAGGCGGTGGTGGCGTGCTGGCTGCGCGGCACGATATCCAGATTGAGTTCAACCGCCACGCGGCGTCCAGCCAGATCCAGACGGCCGATCAACCCGGCGACGGTTTCACCGTCGGGCAACTCGAATGCTTCACCGTTTAACTGAATATGCATGACGGATCGGTCACAACTGGGAAAAGGGCCGGCATTCTAGCCTGATCATGGGCGATGACCAAGGCTAAAGGGTGCCGCTCGTCCTGCATTCTGACTCACGAGTCAATCGACAACGCTTACACCCGCTTCCAGGCCACCAGCCCCAGGCACAGCCAGCCGGCGAGAAAGGCCAGGCCACCCAGAGGCGTGATCATCCCCAGCTTGCTGACGCCCGTCAGGGTCAGCAGGTACAAACTGCCACTGAACAAAGCAATGCCCAGGGCAAACAGAGCGCCGGCGGCATTGACCAGCCGCGTCGGTCGCTGCATGGCCAGCAAGGCCACGCCAAACAATGCCAGGGCGTGAATCAGCTGATAGTGCGTGCCGGTCTGGAACACCGCCAGGTACTCGGGCGTGAGCCGGCTTTTCATGCCGTGCGCGGCAAATGCGCCAAGGCCGACGCCGGTAAAACCGGCGAACGCGGACAGTAATAACCACAGACGCGCCATGCATCACTCCAGCTATATAAACAGGGCTGGCTATAATGGCCGGCAAAACCGCCTCGGCCAAGCCCGCATGTTTCGATCCATTTTCCGTCGACTGCTCAAACTCCTGCTCTGGCTGATGCTCGCCTCGGTCTTGCTGGTGTTGTTATTCCGCTGGGTGCCGCCACCCGGTACGGCGCTGATGGCCGAACGCAAGGTCGAATCCTGGCTCGATGGCCCGCCGATTGACCTGCAGCGCAGCTGGCGACCCTGGAGTGAACTGCCTGACGATCTGAAGATGGCAGTGATCGCTGGCGAAGATCAGAAGTTTGCCGAGCACTGGGGCTTTGATGTCGCGGCCATCCAGGCGGCCATGGCGCACAACCAGCAAGGCGGCTCGCTACGCGGTGCCAGCACGCTTAGCCAGCAGGTGGCGAAGAACCTGTTTCTCTGGTCCGGGCGCAGCTGGCTGCGTAAAGGCATGGAGGTGTGGTTCACCGGCCTGATCGAATTATTGCTGCCCAAACAAAGGATTCTTGAGCTGTACCTCAACAGCGTCGAATGGGGCGATGGCGTATTCGGTGCCGAAGCGGCGGCGCGCCATCATTTCCGGGTCGGCGCACCCTACCTATCGCGCCAGCAGAGCAGCTTGCTCGCCGCCGTGCTGCCCAATCCACGCGAATGGAGCGCCAGCCGCCCCAGCGCGCGGGTCAGCCGCCGCGCCAACTGGATCCGCCAGCAGATGTGGCAGCTGGGCGGCAGCCATTACCTGAATCGCCTCAAACCCAGCCGCCCCGACTGGTTGCCAAGCTGGATGCCGTAACCACCGGCACTTTCCTGCAGACAATAAAAAGCCGCACCTGAGTGCGGCTTTTTTACGCCCGGTGCTTACGCCGCGATCGAGCCCTTGAGCTTGTTCATGGCGTTCTTTTCCAGCTGACGAATACGCTCGGCAGACACGTTGTACTTGGCCGCCAGGTCATGCAGCGTGGCCTTCTCCTCGGCCAGCCAGCGCTGGTAGAGGATGTCACGGCTGCGCTCGTCGAGGCCTTCCAGCGCTTCGTGCAGATTGGCGGTGGAGCTGTCGCTCCAGTCGGAATCTTCCAGCTGACGGGCCGGGTCGTAGCGGTGGTCTTCCAGGTAATGTGCAGGCGACTGGAAGGCGCTTTCGTCATCGGCTTCGGCAGCCGGATCGAAGGCCATGTCATGACCGGTCAGGCGGCTTTCCATCTCGCGCACTTCACGCGGCTCGACCCCCAGGCTTTCAGCCACGGCGTGCACTTCGTCGTTGTTCAACCAGGCCAGACGCTTCTTCTGGCTGCGCAGGTTGAAGAACAGCTTGCGCTGCGCCTTGGTGGTGGCAACCTTGACGATGCGCCAGTTTTTAAGGATGAACTCGTGGATCTCGGCGCGAATCCAGTGCACGGCGAACGACACCAGGCGCACACCCATTTCCGGGTTGAAGCGCTTGACCGCCTTCATCAGGCCGACGTTGCCTTCCTGAATCAGATCAGCCTGGGCCAGGCCATAACCGGAGTAGCTGCGGGCGATATGCACGACAAAACGCAGGTGAGCCAGGACCATCTGCCGGGCGGCTTCGAGGTCCTGCTTGTAGAAGAGACTTTCCGCCAGCTCACGCTCCTGCTCGGGGGTCAACAGCGGGATGCCGTTTACCGCATGCACGTATGCCTCCAGGTTGGCACCCGGAACCAGAGCATGAACAGGTTGCAAATAAGTGGACATCTGAATCCTCCGACTTACGAAATCGTGGGGCAGTCTAGCACTGCCCCATGGGACTTTGTACCGCGGTACAAGTTCCCTTACACATAGTCAATATCAACGAAAACAATAACTTATCTTGGAGCCAGTTCGTTCAGGTGACGAGCGACCGCCAGCCAGGCGCCAATATAGCCCAACAGCAACGCGCCGAGCAGCAGAGACAGACCATCGGCCATCGGTACGCCATCCAGGCCGAAGTCGCTGCCGTAGAGCCCGGCCAGACGCACCACCGCGCCATTCAGCCAGCCCAGGCCATAGGCCAGCAGCAGCCAGGCCAACAGCCCGGCACCCAAACCATAGAGGGTGCCCATATAGAGGAAAGGCCGACGCACGTAGCTATCGGTGCCGCCGACCAGCTTGATCACTTCGATCTCGGTGCGGCGGTTCTCGATATGCAGGCGAATGGTATTGCCGATCACCAGCAGCAGCGCCAGTACCAGCAACAGAGTCAGGCCGAAGACGAAGCGCTCACCGAGCTTGAGCATGGCGCTGAGCCGTTCGACCCAGAGCAGATCGAGCTGCGCCTGCTGCACCTGGGGCAACTCGGCCAGACGCAGGCGCAAGGCTTCCAGGGCAATCTTGTCGACTTCCTGCGGGGTCACCACCACCACGCCGGGCAGCGGATTGTCCGGCAGCTCTTTCAGCGCCTCACCGAGGCCCGACTGCTGCTGGAACTCGGCCAGGGCCTGCTCGCGGCTGATCCATTCGGCGTCTTCCACGTCGTCCATCGCCGCGATCTGCTCACGCAGTGCCTGGCCTTGGGCCTCGCTGGCGTCGATCTGCAGGAACAGGGAAATCTGCGCCGCGCGCTGCCAGGACACACCCAAGCGCTCGACATTATCCAGCAGCAAGGCCAGGCCCATCGGCAGGCTCAGCGCCACCGCCATCACCAGGCAGGTGAAGAAACTGCCGATCGGCTGGCGGGCCAGCCGGCGCAGGCTGTCGACCAGGCTGGCGCGATGGCTTTCCAACCAGGCATTGAACTGGCTGCGCAGGTCCGGGCCGTCGTCCGGAGTCGGTGCATCGTCTTTCTTCGGTGCCGCGCCGACGCGTTGCGCCGGCTGCGGTGGCGGCATGCGGGTTGCGCTCATACGGCCTCCCCATCGCCGATCAGGCGGCCACGTTGCAGGGTCAGCATGCGATGGCGCATGCGCGCGATCAGCGCCAGGTCGTGGCTGGCGATCAGCACGCTGGTGCCGAGGCGATTGATGTCTTCGAACACACCCATGATCTCCGCCGCCAGACGCGGGTCGAGGTTACCGGTCGGTTCATCCGCCAGCAGCAGAGCCGGCTGGTGCACCACCGCGCGGGCGATGCCGACGCGCTGCTGCTGCCCGGTAGACAGGTCGCCGGGGAATTGCTCGGCTTTGTCCGACAGCGACACGCGCTCCAGTGCGCTGCCAACTCGCTTGCCGATTTCCGCCTTGGACAGGCCGAGAATCTGCAGCGGCAGGGCAACGTTATCGAACACGCTGCGGTCGAACAGCAGCTGGTGATTCTGGAACACCACGCCGATCTGCCGGCGCAGGTAGGGAATCTGCGCGTTGGTGATCTGCGACAGGTCCTGCCCAGCCAGCAACAGCTTGCCGCTGGTCGGCCGCTCCATCGCCAGCAGCAGGCGCAACAGCGTGCTCTTGCCAGCGCCGGAATGCCCGGTGACGAACAAAAACTCGCCGCGGCGCACGCGGAAGCTCAGCTCATGCAGCCCGACATGCCCGTTGGCATAGCGTTTACCGACCTGCTCGAATTTGATCATCCTATTTCTCCGCGAACAGCGCCTGAACAAACGCCTCGGCCTCGAACGTACGCAGGTCGTCGATGCCCTCACCGACGCCGATATAGCGGATCGGCAGGGCGAACTGCTTGGCCAGCGCGAAGATCACCCCGCCCTTGGCGGTGCCGTCCAGCTTGGTCAGCGCCAGGCCGGTGAGACTCACCGTCTGGTTGAATTGCTTGGCCTGGTTGATCGCGTTCTGCCCGGTGCCGGCGTCCAGCACCAGCAGCACCTCGTGCGGCGCGGTGTCGTCCAGTTTGCCGATCACCCGACGCACCTTCTTCAACTCTTCCATCAGGTTGTCTTTGGTGTGCAGACGCCCGGCGGTGTCGGCGATCAGCACGTCCATGCCGCGCGACTTGGCCGCCTGCACCGCATCGAAGATCACCGAGGCCGAGTCCGCGCCGGTGTGCTGGGCGATGACCGCAATCTGGTTGCGCTCGCCCCACACCTGCAGCTGCTCGACGGCCGCGGCGCGGAAGGTATCGCCGGCGGCCAGCATGACTTTCTTGCCATCCTGCTGCAGTTTTTTCGCCAGCTTGCCGATGGTGGTGGTCTTGCCTGCGCCGTTTACGCCGACTACCAGAATCACGTAGGGCTGCTTGCTGCTGTCGATTTTCAGCGGCTGTTCGACCGGCTTGAGCAGCGCGGTCAGTTCACCCTGCAGCGCCTTGTACAGCGCGCCGCTGTCCGCCAGTTCCTTGCGCGCCACGCGTTTGGTCAGGTTACCGATAATCGCCGTGGTGGCTTCGACGCCGACATCGGCGGTCAGCAGACGGGTTTCCAGGTCTTCCAGCAGGTCGTCGTCGATCGCCTTTTTGCCAAGAAACAGGCTGGCCATGCCTTCGCCAAGGCTGGCGCTGGTCTTCGACAGGCCTTGCTTGAGGCGTTCGAGAAAGCCAGCGCGCTGTTCTTCGGCGCTGCCTTTCGCAACAGGTGCGGGCTCGGCAGGCTTTACCTCGGCAACGGCGACCGCCAGCGGCGGCTCGATAATCGGTTCGGGCAATGCAGGCGTGTCGATATGCGCATGCAGCACTTCGCTGCCGGCATTGATGCGGAAACGCGAGGGGCGTGGCAGTGGGGTCGCTTCGCCAGCGGCGACTTCAACCAGCGGTGCAGCAAGCGGTTCGACGGCTGCAGCCGCCAGCGGCGCGGTCTCGATAACTGGCGCGGGCTCAGCCGGTACTGGCACCTCTGCCACTGGCGCGACATCCGCAGGCACAGGTTCGGCCACAACGACGGCAACCACTGGCTCGACTGCAGGCGCAACCGGCGGCGTATCGCCGACAGGCGCTTGCGGCTTCTTGCGCAACCAGCCGAACAGGTCTTTCTTCTCGGCGGGTTTCTCGGCAGCAGGCGCTGTGTTCGCGGTGGGGGTCTTGTTGTCGTCGTTGGAACCAAACATGGAGGACGGCTATCTCTGCAATGCGACACGCCGGCAGGAGCATCCAGACCTTCGCCACGCAGCTGAAAAAGCTGAAGAAACTGCGCAGTAGAAGTTGGACGCCTTAGCAGACGCGGCCGCCAGTAAAACGGATGCGTATCCTAGCACCTCCGCGCCCGCCGGCGCTAAGGCCAAGCGCCCCCGCCCGACAGGTCGCTCCGGCGCTGCCGCGCGGGCACCGGCAGGCACGTAAGCAGCCATGCCAACGAGCGCAGCCAGCCGCAGCCATGGGCGTTAGCGTCCGGATTTTAGCCGGCCCCACGAGCGGGTCATCCAGCGCATGACTTCTGCCGGCGGCTCCGCGGAGATATACAGATTGGCCTGTACCTCGGCCGGGGGATAAATCGCCGGATCGCGCCGGATCTGCTGATCCATCAACAGATCCGCCTGGCTATTAGCATTGGCGTAGCCGACATACTCGCTGATTGCGGCCACCACCTGCGGGCGCAGCAGGTAGTTGATAAAGGCATGGGCCTGCTCGACGTTCTGCGCATCGGACGGAATGCTCAGCATATCGAACCAGAGGTTGCCGCCTTCACGCGGCACCACGTAGGCGATCTCAATGCCATTGCCGGCTTCCTCGGCGCGATTGATGGCTTGGATGATGTCGCCGGAGAAACCGAAGGCGATACAAATCTTGCCGTTGGCCAGATCGCTGATATAGCGCGAGGAGTGGAAGTCGCCAATATAGGGCTGCAAGGTCTTGAGCTTGGCCTCGGCCGCCTTGTAATCCTTGATGCGCCGGCTATTGGGGTCCAGCCCCAAATAATTGAGCATGGCGGGGAAGGTCTCGTCGGCCGAGTCCAAGAAGGACACGCCACAGGCCTGCAGCTTCTGCAGGTTCTCCGGCTCGAACAGCACGCCCCACGAGTCGATCTTCTCGACACCCAGCACCGCCTTGATCTTGGCGACGTTGTAACCAATACCGCTGGTGCCCCACAGATAGGGCACCGCGTACTGGTTGCCGGGATCGTTGAGCTGCAGCCGATCCAGCAGGCGCTGGTCGAGGTTGCTCCAGTTCGGCAGCTGCGCCACGTCGAGCTTCTGGAACACCCCGGCCTTGATCTGCCGGCCGAGGAAGTGGTTGCTCGGCACCACCACGTCGTAGCCGGTCTTCCCCGCCAGCAGCTTGCCTTCCAGGATTTCGTTGGAATCGAAGACCTCATACACCGGCTGGATGCCGGTATCGCGCTGGAACTCCGCCAAGGTGCCCGCGGCGATATAGTCCGTCCAGTTGTAGATATTCACCACGGCCTGCGCCGTCGCCTGACCTGAAAGGGCACATAGGCTGAAGGCGGCAAGCAGGACGCCACTGCGTGAAAGCTTCATGACTCAGTCCTTATTACTGCGCGGGGATCTGCCGACGCATCACCCGGATCTATTGGCATTTCGTCGCGGCTCGCCTGCGCGGCCGCGACGAAACCTCAACAGCCCTTAGAAGGCCTTGCTGACGCTGGCCACCACAGTGGCGCTGCACAGGTCGTCATAACCGCTGAAGCTGGCGCACTCGGCGTCCGACAGGTCGGTATCGATATAGCTCAGGCCCCAGGTGGCACCGATCAGGTCGCGGGTCAGTTTGACTTCCCAGTTGTTGTAGTCCTGCTCGGCCTTGGTGTAGTCGGCGTTGAAGAACACATCGTCCTTCTGGTCGACGTTCTCGTAGCGCAGCTCCAGGCCGATTTCCAGCGGCAGCTGGGTGCGGTAGCCGACGTAGGTGTTGAAGTAGTCCTCGTCGGTATCGACCGAGTGCTTGCCGCCGATAAAGAAGCCGTAGGCGTCCAGGGTCAGGTAGATGTCGCCACCATTGAACTGGCTTTCACCCGGGTAGGTGTACTTGTTGTAGTAGCCGTCCAGGCTGATGGCGTCGGTGATCTGCCAGTAGTAGCCGGCGTAGTAGTCGATTTCCTGGCGGGTGCCGTAGTCATCGTCGTTCTCCCAGTCGTAGCCGAATTCGACGTTGCTGGTCCAGGCACCGAGGTAGGCACCGCTGGCATGACTGAGCATCACATCCAGCTGAGCGGCGGGGTCGCCTAGGGTCTGCGAGATGCCGCTGGAGCGGTAATCGCTGGCCAGCATGGGCGTGATCGTCAGGGCGAACTGGTCGTTCAGCTCAATGGCTTGCGCCGTGTTCACGGCGAGCAGGGTGAGGCCTGCCAGGGTTATAGCTTTGACTGCGTGCATGGGCATTTCCTTGTTGTTATAGGGCACCGCTATAGGCTGACGCGTAAGGCTGCGCCCGGCCCCAGCCGCAACGGGGAGCAGTACCGTTGGGCTGGGCGGGGCAGACTGTGTTGCTCGGGGGGAGGGCTTATTGCGCGTGGGCGACGGTCTTGCCCGGCTCGGCGCGGTACACCGACTTGCCGGCGAAGAAGGTCTGCAGCACCTGGGTGTCGAACAGCTGCTCATCGCTGACCTTAAACACATCGCGGTCGAGCACGATCAGGTCGGCCTGCTTGCCGGGTGCCAGGGAGCCGATCTGGCTATCCAGGCGCAGGGCCTTGGCAGCATTGAGGGTGTAGGCCTGGAACATGGTCTGCCGGTCGATGCTTTCCTTGGCATTCAGCACTCCCAGCGGGCCCTTGCGGGTGCTGGCCTGGGCGATGGCATTCCACGGATTGGGACTGGACACCGGCCAGTCGCTGGCACCGGCAATGGTCGCGCCGGCTTCATGCAGCGAACGCGCCGGGTACTGGAACTGATAGGCCGCGGCGCTGATATAGGGCTTGACCAGCTCCTCGGTGTAGCTCTCGGCGGTGGCCCAGAGCAGCTGCATCGAGGCGATCACGCCAAGCTGCTGGAAGCGCGCAAACTCCTTGGGATTGACCAGCTGCAGGTGGCTGATGCTGTGCGGCACCACTTCGGGCTTGAGCGAACGGGCGTACTCGAAGCCATTCAGCGCTTCACGCACCGCGCGGTCGCCGACCGCATGCACGTGCATGATCCAGCCATGCTGCTCGGCCGCCACAGCCAATTGGCCGAAGCTCTTCGGGTCGATCAGCAGTTCGCCGCGTTTGAGGCTGTTCTTGAACGGGTCGATCACCGCGGCGGTCTGCCCGGGGAATTCCATCACCCCGTCGGCGAAGATCTTGATGCCGGGAAACGTCAGGTTCGGTACGCCATGAAACTGCTGCATGACCTTGGCCAGCACGTCGAGGTCGGCCGGTTTGCTCTGCGGATGAGTGATCAGCAGCGCCGCGACGTGGGCACTGAGTTCGCCGTTCTCGGCCAGCTTGCGGTACAGCGGCAGCACGCCGACATCCTTCTCGGTGGGGCGCAACTCAAACAGGCTGTCGCCGTCGCCAGCATTGGCCGCCGCGTCCATCCAGGCGGTGACGCCGACCTGGTTGTTGATCTTCACCGCCGCGCGGGCAGCTCCAAGCATGTCGGCTTCGCTGGGCGCGGGGTACTGGCTGCGCACCCGATCCCAGCCGTTTTCCGCCAGGTAGCCATTGGGGGTGAAGTCGGCAGCGTGGCCGATATAGTTGCGCTCCTTCTCTGGCAGGCTTTGCACCAGAGCGGCGTCGATCTTCAGGCGCTTGAGCATGGCATTGTTGGCCCAGCCGGTATGGCCATCGATGCCATCCAGCACCACCGGCTGATCAGCCCAACGGCCCTGGTTGAAGACCTTGCCGAGACCTGCGCTCTGCTCCCAATAGGCCGAGCTGGCACCGGAAATCACGATCAAGTCGCCCATGCGCGCGGTACCGGCCTTGTCCTGCTCGATGATCCACTGCTCCAGCTCGGCCAGGGGCAGCACCTCGTCATACAGATTGGCGCGCAGGCTGGCCATGGCCCCCATGATCGGGTGGCTGTGGGTGTCGATCATGCCCGGCATCAGCACCTTGCCGGCCAGGTCGATCAGCTGCGTATTGGCACCGGCCAGGGCCTTGATCTCGGCATCGCTGCCGACCTTGAGGATCTTGCCGTTCTCTACCGCCACGGCCTGGGCCAAGGGCTGGCCAGGCTCGGCGGTGAACACCTTGCCGTTGAACAGCAGCAAGTCAGCGGCGGCCATGGCTTCCATCGAGGAAAAAGCCATGGCGGCGGCCAACAGGCTTGGAATAAATCGTTGCATTGCGTCAGCCTCTAGTTTTTATTGGTCTGGCCGCGAGACTAGCGCCTGCAGTCAGGCGGCAGAACCGCGCCTCCAAGCAAAACCTTTTTGCCTATCAGGAAAATCTCATGGACAAGCTCAGCGCCCTGAGCATGTTTGTCGCCACCGCCGAACACGGCAGTTTCAGCCGCGCCGCCGAGCAGCTTGGCAAAACCCCCTCGGCGCTGACCAAGGCGGTCAGCCACCTGGAAGCCGAGCTGGGCGCGCAGCTGTTCGAGCGCAGCACCCGCCGCACCCGGCTGACCGAGGCCGGCCGACTCTACCTGGATACCGCGCGCCAGGTCTTGCAGCGCCTGCGCGATGCCGGCGAGGAGATCGGCCAGCTCAAACACGGCCTGCATGGCAACCTGCGCCTGACTGCACCGCTGGCGTTTGGCCGGGCCTTTCTCGACGAGGCCTGCGGTAGCTTTCTCGCCGCTCACCCACAGATCCGCCTGCGGGTGGACCTGTGCGATGCCTTTGTCGACCTGGTCGAGGGCGGTTATGACCTGGCCTTGCGCGAGGGCCGCAGCGACCTGCCGGGGCTGATTGCCAAACCCCTGGGGCACAACCGTATCGTGCTGTGCGCGAGCCCCGCCTACCTGGCCGCCAACCCGACACCGGTGCGCCCGGAGAACTTCAGCCAGCATCAGTGGCTGCTCTACCTGCACCCGGCGCTGGACCAGCACTTCTGGTGGCTGGCGCTGAACGGGGTGCGCATGCGCATCCCGGTGCCGCATGCGCGGCTGGAAAGCGACAACTACGACCTGTTGCTGGCCAACGCCCTCAGCGGGGCCGGCCTGTACGGCTGCCCGACCTGGAGCGTGCAGCCCTACCTGGACAGCGGCCAGCTGGTGCAAGTGATGGACGAGTATGACTTCGACCCGGACGCCTTCGGCCCACTGATCCTCGCCGTATACCCCAGCCACCGCCGCGCCACGCGCAAGGTGCAGGCGTTTATCGACTACCTGAGCGCCTTCCTCGACGCCCGCGGCCTGGGCCTCGGCGCGAGTCGAGTGCCCACGCAGGAAACTTGAAAGCCGATTCGTGTTCACAGTAAATAAGCCCGGCTCCGCCGCAAGAGGCACAAGACCCGCACGGAAGCAGGTGCGGAGCGGGTACGCAGCAAAAGACCAATGGCAGCAGATGGCGCGTTTCACGGTGCGGCCCTATGGGTTGGCAGCCTGATCGCGCCATACTGTGCCGCGGGAGCAGACCGGGACATCGCCAACACCTGCGTCCCACGCCCTGCCTGGCGCACCACGGTGCCCAGGCGAAACACCTTTATTGTGAACATGCCCCCATGCAGATGATTAGCCAACGCGCCGCCGCCCTGCTGCTCGGCGCGCTCTGTACACCGCTGCTGGCCTTTGCCGGCGCACCGCAGCCGACCCACGAATTCAGCCTGGACAACGGCCTCAAGGTCATCGTGCGCGAAGACCATCGCGCGCCGGTGGTGGTCTCCCAGCTCTGGTACAAGGTCGGCTCCAGCTACGAGACGCCCGGCCAGACCGGCCTGTCCCACGCCCTCGAACACATGATGTTCAAGGGCAGCCGCAAGCTCGGCCCCGGCGAAGCGTCGCGCATCCTGCGTGAACTGGGGGCCGAGGAAAACGCCTTCACCAGCGACGATTACACCGCCTACTACCAGGTGCTGGCCCGCGATCGCCTGGCCATCGCCCTGGAGCTGGAGGCCGACCGCCTGGCCAGCCTCAAGCTGCCGGCCGATGAGTTCGCCAAGGAAATCGAGGTGATCAAGGAAGAGCGCCGCCTGCGCACCGACGACAAACCGTCGAGCCTGGCCTACGAGCGTTTCAAGGCCATGGCCTTCCCCGCCAGCGGCTACCACACCCCGACCATCGGCTGGATGGCCGACCTCGAACGCATGACAGTCGAAGAACTGCGCGCCTGGTACGAGGCCTGGTACACGCCAAACAACGCCACCCTGGTGGTGGTTGGCGATGTCAGCCCGGCCGAGGTGAAAATCCTCGCCGAACGTTATTTCGGCGCAATACCCAAACGCGCCGTACCACCAGCAAAAGCCCCGCGCGAACTGGCCGCCCCCGGCGAGCGGCGCATCACCCTGCACGTCAAGACCCAGCTGCCGAGCCTGCTGATGGGCTTCAACGTGCCGGGCCTGGCCACTGCCGAACAGCCGCGCCAGGTGCATGCCCTGCGCCTGGCCGCCGCCCTGCTCGATGGTGGCTACAGCGCGCGCCTGCCGACCCGCCTGGAGCGCGGCGAGGAACTGGTCTCCGGAGCCTCGGCCGGGTACGACGGCTTCGCCCGCGGCGACAGCCTGTTTATGTTGTCTGCCACCCCCAACGTGCAGACCGGCAAGACCCTGGAGCAGGTCGAAGCGGGCCTGTGGCGCGAACTGCAGGATCTGCAGAACAACCCGCCGAGTGTCGAGGAACTGGCCCGCGTGCGCGCCCAGGTCATCGCCGGGCTGGTCTACGAGCGCGACTCGATCACCAGCCAGGCCACCGCCATCGGCCAACTGGAAACCGTCGGCCTGTCGTGGCAGCTGATCGACCAGGAGCTGGCCGAACTGGAAGCCGTCACCCCGGCGGATATCCAGAATGCCGCCAAGACCTTTTTTACCCGCGAGCGCCTAAGCGTCGCCCATGTTCTGCCTGAGGAGAAGCGCGATGAGTGAGCGCAATGGCCTGCGTTACGCCCTGCTCGGCTTGGCGCTACTGGTTCTGCTGACCTTGCTGGCCCTGGTGATCAGCCGTTCGGATAGTGCGAGCGAGCCCAGCCCAGCCACAGAGTCGAACCGCATCGAATCCCTCGCTGCCCTGAACGGTGACGCCCCCAGCCGCCGCGACCTGAAGATCCAGACCTGGCAAACCGCCGAAGGGGCCAAGGTGCTGTTCGTCGAAGCCCGCGAGCTGCCGATGTTCGACCTGCAACTGACCTTTGCCGCCGGCAGCAGCCATGACGACGGCGTACCGGGCCTGGCCATGCTGACCAACGCCATGCTCAACGAGGGCGTACCGGGCAAGGACGTCGGCGCGATTGCCGCCGGCTTCGAAAACCTCGGTGCCAACTTCGGCAACGGCGCGTTCCGCGACATGGCCATCGCCAGCCTGCGCAGCCTCAGCGCCGCCGAGCAGCGCGAACCGGCCATGCAGCTGTTCAATCAGGTGCTCGGCCAGCCAACCTTCCCCGAAGACTCGCTGGCGCGAATCAAGAACCAGCTGCTGGCCGGCTTCGAGTACCAGAAACAGAACCCCGGCAAGCTCGCCGGCCTGGCCCTGTTCGAGCGCCTGTACGGCACGCACCCTTACGCGCACTCCAGCGATGGCAATGCCGAGTCGATTCCGGCGATCAGCCGTGCACAGCTACAGGCCTTCCACGCCAAGGCCTACAGCGCCGGCAACGTGATTATCGCGCTGGTCGGCGACCTCTCGCGCAGCGATGCCGAAGCCTTGGCCAGCCAGGTCTCCGCCGCCCTGCCGAAAGGCCCGGCGCTGCCACGTATCGCTCAGCCGGACGTACCCAAGCCGGGGCTGCAGCACATCGAGTTCCCGTCGACGCAGACCCACCTGATGATCGCCCAGCTCGGCATCGACCGCCGCGATCCCGACTACGCCGCGCTGTACCTGGGCAACCAGGTGTTCGGCGGCGGTGGCTTCGGCACCCGCCTGATGGAGGAAGTGCGCGAGAAACGCGGCCTGACCTACGGCGTCTACTCCGGTTTCAGCGCCATGCAGGCGCGTGGCCCATTCATGATCAACCTGCAGACCCGCGCCGAACTCAGCGCCGGCACCCTGCAGCTGGTCAAAAGCATGCTCGCCGACTTTATCGCCAACGGCCCGACCGAGCAGGAACTGAACAACGCCAAGCGCGAACTGGCCGGCAGCTTCCCGCTGTCCACCGCGAGCAACGCCGCGATCGTCGGCCAGCTCGGCTCCATGGGTTTCTATGACCTGCCGCTAAGCTACCTGGAAGACTTTATGCGCGATGTACAGGCGCTGAACGTGGAACAGGTCAAGGCCGCCATGGCCAAGCACCTGAATCCCGAGGCCCTGGTGATCGTCACCGCCGGCCCGAGCGTGGCGCAAAAAGAGCTGCCGCCGCCCAGCAACACCCCAACCGAACAACCTTCTGCCGCGCCGGAGCATTGATGAGCAAGCGACCCACCCAGCGCAACACCGCGCCCGCCCACGGTGGCGATGGCCAACTGCGGATCATTGCCGGGCAATGGCGCTCGCGCCAGTTCAACTTCCCGATGGCCGCCGGGCTGCGGCCGACGCCAAACCGCGTGCGTGAGACGCTGTTCAACTGGCTGGCACCCTATGTCGAAGGTGCCAAGGTGCTCGACCTGTTCGCCGGCAGCGGCGCGCTGTTTCTCGAAGCGCTGTCGCGCGGTGCCGGCAGCGCCCTGGCCCTGGACCTCAACCCGGCGGCCATCGCCAGCCTGCGCGGCCACCTGCACACGCTGAACTGCGATAACGGCCAACTGCAGCAGACCGACGCCCTGCTCTACCTGCAACAGCCGGCCGCCACGCCGTTCGACCTGGTGTTTCTCGACCCGCCGTTCAACCAGAATCTGCTCCTGCCTGCCTGCACCCTGCTCGAGCAGAACGGCTGGCTGGCGGCCGATGCCTGGGTCTACACCGAAAGTGAGAACCCGCCTTCCAGCCTCGGCATGCCCGGCAACTGGCGCTTGCACCGCGAACAAAAGGCCGGCCAGGTGTATTACTCGCTATGGCAGCGTACGGCCTAGTACGAGCAACAGCGCAGCGAGATCTATGCCGAGGCCTGCCTTGAGAGACTTTATCTACAACAACTTGCCCTACCTACTGTTAGCGTCTCTGGCATTGGGGCTAATGCTTACCAATAAAGAGATAGGCTTCGGTCTGGCGAGCCGGGTCAGCTATCGGGAGTCCGGAGGGGTACACATCGGTTTAGTGGAGCAACGTCTTATTGGCCTCATCGCCCTAAGCTATGCAGTCTTCAAGATACTTAGGCGCAAGAACCGCTGATCCGAGCCCCGAATGGCAGCGGTATGGAGTGGCACTATTCGCCCAACAGATGGTGCTTCTGCTTTATCACACGGGCCTCTAGCCTATTGCTCCACGCTCGTATCAAGGCGCTCCATGACATCGACCTTCAAACCCGCCTGGTGGCTACCCGGCCCGCATCTGCAAACCCTGTGGAACCCGGTGTGTCGCCAACCGGCGAAACTTGAGCGCACACGCGAGCGGCTGTGGCTGGAAGACGGCGACTTTCTCGACCTCGACTGGCACGGCCCGCATCAGGCCGATGCGCCGCTGGTGCTGGTGCTGCACGGCCTCACCGGCTCGTCCGACTCGCTGTATGTACTGGGTTTGCAGCAAAAGCTGGCGGCGCAGGGCTGGGCCAGCGTGGCGCTGAACTGGCGCGGCTGTTCCGGCGAGCCCAATCTGCTGGCGCGCGGCTACCACTCTGGGGCCAGTGAGGATTTGGCGGAAACCGTGCGCCACCTGCGCGCGCAACGGCCAATGGCACCGCTGTATGCGGTGGGTTACTCGCTGGGCGGCAATGTGCTGCTCAAATACCTTGGGGAAAGTGGCGCGGACAGCCAGTTGCAGGGCGCTGCGGCGGTGTCGGTGCCGTTTCGCCTGGACCAGTGCGCCGACCGCATCGGCCTGGGCTTTTCCAGGGTTTACCAGCGCCACTTTATGCGCGAGATGGTGGCCTACGTGAAGGACAAGCAGCGCCTGTTCGCCCACCAGGGCCAGGCCGAACGCCTGTCGACCCTGGAGAAACTCGGCCCTCTGGACGGGATGCGCACCTTCTGGGACTTCGACGGCCGCATCACCGCACCGCTGCACGGCTATGCCGATGCCGATGACTACTACCGACGTGCGTCCAGCCGCTACTTCCTCGGCCGGATCGTGACACCGGCGCTGATTATCCAGGCCGCCGACGACCCCTTCGTGTTTGCCCACAGCCTGCCCGAAACCAGCGAGCTGTCACCCAACATCGAATTCGAGCTGCACGCCCACGGCGGCCATGTCGGCTTTGTCGAAGGCTCATTGGGCAAACCGGGTTACTACCTGGAGCGGCGCATCCCACAGTGGCTGGCCGAGCAGGCAGCAAAATCACTGTAGGGTCAGATCACCTGATCCAGCGGCACATGCAGCTTGGCGTACAACGCCTCCAGCGCTTCGCGCGCCTGCGGGGCGGTGTAGCCGCCTTCCAGCGCCAGCACCTGATAGATGCCACGGCGCAGCATCTCTTGGCTGAGGTCGCCGGGGTTGCCACGGGTGGTGCAGAGGAAGCGCACCCAGGAGGTCATGATGATCCAGCTGTTGAGGGTCAGCGCCTCGATCTGCGCGGCGTCCATCAGCAGGATGCCGGCATCGACAAAGCCCTGATAGATATTCTGTGCCTGCACCAGACAGCGCTGGGCAAACAACCGATAACGTTCGGCCAGTTCGGCATCGCTGTCGAGCAGGTGTTCTAGGTCGCGGTGCAGGAACCGGTAGTGCCACATCGCCGCCAGTAGCGCCTCCAGATAGAAGGTCTTGTCCTGCACGGTCAGCGCGCGGCCTTCGGGGCGACGCAGAAAGGCATCCACCTGGCCTTCATACTGGGCGAACAGCTCGGCGATGATCGCCTGCTTGTTGCGGAAGTGGTAATACAGATTGCCCGGTGAAATCCCCAGGTGCGCGGCGATATGGTTGGTGGTAACGCTGCGCTCGCCCTGGGCGTTAAACAGCGCCAGGCTCTCCTGAATGATGCGGTCGCGGGTTTTCGGGGCTGCCATGGCAATGGATCTCAACTGAAAAAGCCCGGCAAAGGTACCGCCAGACAGGACTTGGGTGTTACCGGAAATCACTGCAGAAACATGCGCTAACTTTTCGTTGGGCTACGTTGGTCGGCCAGACAAGCGATGCTATTTGACAGATTAGAGCAATTGCTCTAAAAATCCAGCACACCTTTTCTGCAGCCCTGCCCACGCCGATTGACGGGACTGCACCACTGGAATGCCGAGGAATCGCATCATGGTCGCCGACGTCACCTATCTGGAACAAAGCCTGCAACACAGCCAGCAGCAGATCAGCCAGCTGGAAAGCAGCTTTGCCCGCCAGCGCCAGGCCTTTATGGCCAACCCCATGCCCTCGGCGGAACAGCGCATCCAGTGGCTGAAAGTGCTCACCCAGCTGCTCACCGACTCCCAAGAACCGCTGATCCAGGCGATTTCCCAGGACTTCAGCAACCGCAGCGCCGACGAAACCCTGCTCGCCGAGCTGATGCCCAGCCTGCATGGCATCCATTACGCCAGCAAACGCATCAAGAAATGGATGAAGCCTTCGCGGCGCAGCGTCGGCATGCAATTTATGCCGGCCTCGGCCAAGGTGATCTACCAGCCGCTAGGCGTGGTCGGGGTCATTGTGCCGTGGAACTACCCGCTGTTCCTCGCCATCGGCCCACTGGTCGGCGCGCTGGCCGCCGGCAACCGGGTGATGATCAAGATGAGCGAGTCGACCCCGGCCACCTCGCAGCTTGTCAAGGACCTGCTGGCCAAGGTGTTCCCCGAGGACTTGGTGACCGTGGTGCTGGGCGAAGCGGAAGTCGGCATGGCCTTCTCCAAGCTGCCGTTCGACCACCTGCTGTTCACCGGTGCCACCAGCATCGGCAAACACGTGATGCGCGCTGCCGCAGAGAACCTCACCCCGGTTACGCTGGAGCTGGGCGGCAAGTCGCCGGCCATCGTTTCCGCCGACGTGCCACTGAGTGACGCCGCCGAACGCATCGCCTTCGGCAAGACCATGAACGCTGGCCAGACCTGCGTTGCACCGGATTACGTGCTGGTGCCGAAAGACCGCGTGGAAGGCTTTGTCGAGGCCTACCGCACTGTCGTGCAGAGCTTCTACCCGACGCTTGCGGACAACCCGGACTACACCGCGATCATCAACGAGCGCCAGCAGCAGCGTCTGGGCAGCTACCTGACCGATGCGCAGAGCAAGGGCGCGACCATTATTCCGCTGTACCCCGAAGCCCAAGGCCGGCGCATGCCGCACGCGCTGCTGCTGAATGTGACGGATGAGATGAAAGTCATGCAGGACGAGATCTTCGGCCCGCTGCTGCCGATCATCCCCTACGACAAGCTGGAAGACGCCTTCGCCTTTATCAACCGCCGCGATCGCCCGCTGGCGCTGTACTACTTCGGCTACGACAAGCGCGAGCAACAGCGCGTGCTGCACGAAACCCACTCCGGCGGCGTGTGCCTCAACGACACCCTGCTGCACGTGGCCCAGGACGACATGCCATTCGGTGGTGTCGGCCCATCTGGCATGGGTCACTACCATGGCCACGAAGGCTTCCTGACCTTCAGCAAGGCCAAGGGCGTGTTTATCAAACAGCGCCTGAACGCCGCCAAACTGATCTACCCGCCTTACGGCAAGTCGATCCAGAAGCTGGTTTACAAGCTCTTCGTCCGCTAACCCTTCCTGCAGGAGCGGGCCATGTCCGCTCCTGCGAAGCCTGTATGGGTGATAACAATAATGCACGACAGCACTCTCGCAGCACCCGGCCTATCACGGCGCGGCCTGCTCAAGGTCGGTCTGATGGGCTCGGCCTTTCTCGCCACCGCCGGGCTGACTGCCAGCCTCAGCGGCTGTTCGGCGAGTACGCCGAAAGCCGGCTTTGCGGTGATCCGCGAGTCCGACCTGGCCTTTTTGCAGGCCCTGATCCCGGTGATGCTGGCCGGCGCAGTCCCCACCGAGAAGATGCCGCAAGCGGTGGCCGGCACCCTCGCCAGCCTCGACTACAGCCTTAATCACGTTTCGCCGGAACTGCTCAAGCTGACCGTGCAGCTGTTCGACGTGCTGGCCATGCCGATCACCCGCGGCCCACTGACCGGCGTCTGGGGCAGCTGGGAAAACGCCTCAAGCACCGATGTGCAGGCGTTCCTCGAACGCTGGCAGAACAGCTCGATCGGCCTGCTGAAAATGGGCCACGCCTCGCTGCTGCAGCTGGTAATGATGAGCTGGTACAGCCGCGCCGAGTCCTGGGGACACTGCGGCTACCCCGGCCCGCCGACTGTCTGACGGTTGGCTGCGCGTCGGCCAGGCTAGACACACATGCCGCAGGAATAAGAAACCGTAGGATGGGTTAAGCGCAGCGCTACCCATCGCACAGCCGCCACGCCGGCCAGAACAACAAGAGAATCCGCAATGCCTGTACCCGATAGCTTCAAAGAAGGCCTGGCCCGTGGCTGGAAAACCTACAACGGTTTGCGCCTGGACAGCGATCTGACCCTCGAAGCCGATGTCGCCATCGTCGGCAGCGGTGCGGGTGGTGGTACCACCGCGGAAATTCTCAGCGCCGCTGGTTTCAAGGTGCTGCTGATCGAAGAAGGCCCGCTGAAGACCAGCAGCGATTTCAAGATGCTGGAGGACCAGGCCTACGCCAGCCTCTATCAGGAAGGCATCGGCCGTATGAGCAAGGATGGCGCGATCACCATCATGCAGGGCCGTGCGGTTGGCGGTACCACGCTGATCAACTGGACCTCAAGCTTTCGCACCCCCGCGCCAACCCTCGAACACTGGGCCAAGGAACACGGCGTCACAGGCCACAGCCCCGAGGAAATGGCCCCCTGGTTCGAGCAGATGGAGCAGCGCCTGGGTGTCGCGCCCTGGGCCGTGCCGCCAAACGCCAACAACCAGGTGATCCGCGACGGTTGCGAGAAGCTCGGTTACCAGTGGCACGTGATCCCCCGCAACGTGCGCGGCTGCTGGAACCTGGGTTACTGCGGCATGGGCTGCCCGACCAACGCCAAGCAGTCGATGCTGGTCACCACCATCCCGGCGACCCTGGATAAAGGCGGCGAGCTGCTCTACCTGGCGCGGGCCGAACGCCTGCTGCTGGACGGCGACAAGGTCAGCGGCATCGAATGCCTGGGCATGGACGAACGCTGCGTGGCCCCTACCGGCCGCAAGATCACGGTCAAGGCCAAGCACTATGTGCTGGCGGGCGGCGGCATCAACACTCCCGGCCTGCTGCTGCGCTCGAACGCCCCGGACCCGCACGCACGCACCGGCAAGCGCACCTTTTTGCATCTGGTGAACTTCTCCGCGGCGCTGTTCGACCAGGTGATCAACCCCTTCTATGGCGCGCCGCAGTCGATCTATTCCGACCATTTCCAGTGGAATGACGGCGCAGCTGGCCGCCTCTCCTACAAACTGGAAGTACCGCCGCTGCAACCGGCGCTGACCGCCACCCTGCTCGGCCGCTTCGGCATCGACAACGCCATGCGCATGGAGCAACTGCCCAATACCAACGTGATGCTGGCGCTGCTGCGCGACGGCTTCCACCCAGAGAGTGCCGAAGGCACGGTGGAACTGCGCGGCGATGGCAGCCCGGTGCTCGACTACCAGATGACCGACTACACCTGGGACGGCGTGCGCCGGGCCTTCCACACAATGGCGGAGATCCAGTTCGCCGCCGGGGCCAAGGCCGTGCTGCCGCTACATGCCGACGCCGGCTACGTGAAGACCCTGGGCGAAGCCAAGAGCCTGATCGACAGCCTCAGCCTGGAGCTGTACCGCACCCGCCTGGGCAGCGCCCATGTGATGGGCGGCTGCGCCATGGGCGAAGACCCGCAGCTGGCCGTGACCGACAGCCTCGGCCGTCATCACCAGCTGGAAAACCTGTCGATTCACGACGGCTCGCTGTTCCCCACCAGCATCGGTGCCAACCCGCAGCTGTCGGTCTACAGCCTCACCGCGCAACTGGCGAGCAAACTGGCCGAGCGCCTGCGCGGGTAAATCATCCTGGAGGAACCTGGTCATGCTGCAGAAAGCCATTGCCGTGCTGCTGATCATCGCCGGCATCATTCACCTGCTGCCGCTCAGCGGTGTGCTCGGCGCGGAACGGCTGGCGCAGCTCTATGGCCTGACCTTCCAGGAGCCCAATCTGCTCCTGCTGATGCGCAGCCGCGCCGTGCTGTTCGGCTTGCTCGGTGCTTTTTTGGTCTACGCCGCGTTTCGCCCAGCACTGCAGCCAATCGCCCTGATCGGCGGCCTGATCAGCGTGCTGAGCTTTCTTCTGCTGGCCTGGAGCAGCCCAGCTTATAACGAGGCGCTGCGCCGGGTGGTGATCGCAGACTGGCTGGCGCTGGCCTGCCTGCTGATTGCCACGCTGCTGGTTGCCCTGCCCCGCAAGGCCTGAAGCCAACCGCGCTGACTTGGCCGACGTCGCCTTGCTGCGCTACCATCCGACTCCCCAACGGACCCGCCAGGACGTCACGATGAATCGAGTGTTATACCCAGGCACCTTCGACCCCATCACCAAGGGGCACGGCGACCTGGTCGAGCGCGCCGCACGGCTGTTCGACAGCGTGATCATTGCGGTCGCCGCCAGCCCGAAGAAGAATCCGCTGTTCAGCCTGGAACAACGCGTGGAGCTGGCCCGGGAAGTCACCCAGCACCTGCCGAATGTCGAGGTCGTGGGCTTTTCCACGCTACTGGCGCACTTCGCCCAGGAACAGGGCGCGAATGTCTTCCTGCGCGGCTTGCGGGCGGTCTCCGACTTCGAGTACGAGTTCCAGTTGGCCAACATGAACCGCCAACTGGCACCGGACGTGGAAAGCCTGTTCCTCACTCCGTCGGAAAAATACTCCTTTATTTCCTCGACCCTGGTGCGCGAAATCGCCGCCCTGGGTGGCGATATCTCCAACTTCGTGCACCCGGCCGTGGCCGCCGCGCTGACCGAACGTTTCAAGCGCTAAGCCACCCAACGAGGCAAGCCGCGTGCATGCGCGGCCTTGATGCGGCACAATTTGCAGCATCGCCTCTATGCGCTTTACAAGGCTGCAACTCCGCGTTGCAGCAGGAGTGGTTATTTCATGTCCCTGATCATCACCGACGACTGCATCAACTGCGACGTCTGCGAGCCCGAGTGCCCCAACGCCGCGATTTCCCAGGGCGAGGAGATCTATGTGATCGACCCCAACCTGTGCACCGAGTGCGTCGGCCACTACGACGAGCCGCAGTGCCAGCAGGTCTGCCCGGTAGATTGCATCCCGCTCGACGAGACCCATGTCGAGAGCAAGGATGAGTTGATGAAGAAGTACCTGATCATCACAGGCAAAGCTTAAGAGTGCGCCGCCTGATCCGCGGCCTCTCACCCTGGCGTGCCCTGGCCGGTGCGCTTGCGCTGCTCTGTGCCCTTGAGCTACAAGCAGCCGCACAACTGGACCGGATTGCCGTCGCCACAGCCCACCCCGCCGCCACTGTCGCCGGCCAGGAAACCCTGGCACTGGGCGGCAATGCCTTCGATGCCGCCGTGGCCATCAGCGCCGCGCTGGCAGTGGTCGAGCCGTATGGATCGGGCTTGGGCGGCGGCGGTTTCTTCCTGCTGCGCGAAGCCGGAGAGCAACCGACTTACCGCTTTCTCGATGCCCGTGAGCGTGCGCCCCTGGCGGCGCATACCGGTCTCTACAAAATCGACGGCAAAGTACAGCCGCAACTGTCCCTGAACGGCGCGCTGGCCGCCGCCATTCCTGGCCTTCCGGCGGCGCTGGTGGCACTTGCCGAACGCTACGGTCGCCTGCCGCTGCGTGACTCGCTGGCCCCGGCGATCCGCCTGGCGCGCAGCGGCGTGAGCATTGACCGGGTATACCGCGAGCGCGCCGGCTGGCGGCTGAGCGCCCTGCGTGACGACCCGGAAACGGCGCGAATATTTCTCACTGAGGGCGAGATTCCCGAGGAATTCGCCCTGCTGCGCCAGCCCGAACTAGCGCGCACGCTCGAACGCCTGGCCAGCGAAGGCCATCAGGGCTTTTATGCCGGACCGATTGCCGCACAACTGGTCAAAGGAGTGCGCGCCGC
This sequence comes from Pseudomonas sp., assembly GCF_049653025.1. Taxonomy (GTDB): domain Bacteria; phylum Pseudomonadota; class Gammaproteobacteria; order Pseudomonadales; family Pseudomonadaceae; genus Aquipseudomonas. The sequence continues at coordinate 93,905 of NZ_JBASFM010000005.1, forward strand.
TGGCGGTATCTGGTCGCTCAAGGACCTGGCCGACTATCGCCTGATCGAGCGCCAACCCCTGCTGGTCGACCTCAGCGACGGCCGCAAGCTGATCAGCGCACCGCCTCCTTCAGCCGGCGGCGTAGCGTTGGCTCAGAGCCTGCTGATCCTGCAACAACTGCCGTGGCGGCAAGCCGCACCGGTGCAGCGCAGCCACCTGGTGGTCGAGACGCTACGCCGCGCCTACCGTGACCGCGGCCTGCTGGGCGACCCGGATTTCGTCAGCAACCCCATCGCCAAACTGCTCGCCCCCGCTTACCTGCAGCAGCTGGCCAGCAGCATCAATCCAAAACAGGCCACGCCCAGCGACAGCCTGCCGCCGGCGGACAGCTGGCAGGAAGGCGACCACACCACCCACTTCTCGGTACTGGATGGCGAAGGCAATGCCGTCGCGGCGACCCTTTCGGTCAACCTGCCATTCGGCGCGGCCTTTACCGTGCCCGGCACCGGCGTGCTGCTTAACGATGAGATGGATGACTTTGCCGCCGACCCAGCGGGTGCCAATACTTATGGCCTCAGCGGCAGCCAGGCCAACGCCATTGCCGCCGGCAAACGACCGCTGTCGAGCATGAGTCCGAGTTTTATTGAAAGCGCAGAGGATTTCGCCAGCTTCGGCACACCTGGCGGCAGCCGCATTCCCAGCATGGTGCTGCTGGCGATGCTGGAGTACCTCGACCAGCAGCCGATCGAGCGCTGGCCCAGTGTCAGCCGTTATCACCACCAGCTCCGCCCCGACCTGATTGAGCACGAGCCCGACACCTTCAGCGCCGCCGAGATTGCCGAGTTGCAAGCTCTCGGCCATCAGCTGAAATCAACAGGCAGGCAGTATGGCAATCAGCAGGTACTGCTCTGGAACAAACAGGCTGGGAAGGTCGAAGCGGCAAGCGATCCACGCGGCATCGGTACGGCCGTGGTGACCGCGCCTATACCGCGCTGAGGCTGTGACAGCTTGATCTGGTTAAGCGGCAGAACAATATGTCCTGTAACTAATCAGCTGCCGAACACGTTCTGGCTAGCGAAGGCCGCCATCCCTGCAGAAGATTGCGGCGAGCCAGATATGGCGCAAATATCAGTTCTTCTGATAACCGCTGGTGGTGCAACCCAGACACCGCACAAAGGCTTCTTTCCCAGGCTCAACGACTAGGGCATGGCCAGCCTCAGCGATACTGCCGCTTGCTGCGGAGAACGGCAGAGTCACCACAAACACCCCTGCACCAATCACCGTGGCAGCAATCAGAAATGGCCGCGCAAAAACCAAATCACCAATCATTGAGTATCCCTTGGGTGCTTCAACGGTGTACATCGGATCGCCACTGCCGTTCTGCTGCGCTACGTCAGCATGGGCCGGCAATGCCAGCAAGCCAGTGGTCAGCGCCAGAGCAGCAGCGGTTGAGCGGAACAGTTTCATGGGGCGATCCTTCAGCTATTAGGAGGCGGTAACGCTAACTATAACAGCGCTCTGCGAATTGTCAGCGTGACGGCCGTCAATCGCCATAAAAGGCGTATTCAGGTTTTTTCGGAATAAATGGTCGGAAGAACTCGAGTATTTCCCCGAGATCAGCTGTTTCATCCCCCGTCGGCATAAAGGTCGGGCCGATAAATACCCGTTTGTTCTGATAGTCCAACGCGCCCAGCACGATCGGCACGCCTGCACCGAGGGCTATGTGATAGAAGCCCATTTTCCAGCGCTCGACCTTCTTGCGCGTGCCTTCCGGCGAGAGGATCAGCATAAATTGCGGGTGCTCGGCGAACGCCTGCAGCGCCTGCTCCACCGTATTGCCCTGGCGTTCGCGGAAAATGGGGATGCCGCCCCATTGGCGCATCAGCCCACCAAACGGCCAATTGAATATCGTGTGCTTGCCAAACCAGCGGGCGTTCAGGCGCAGGACGAACTTCACGGCGATAAAGATCACGAAGTCCCAGTTGGAGGTGTGGTGCGCGCCAATCACGACAAACTTGTCGAGCTTCGGCAGCTGGCCTTCGATGCGCCAGCCCATCAGTTTCAGTGCCACACGGCCAACCCACTCGGCTAGAGGGTTGCGGGGCAAATAGTTACCGGACATCAATACCTCGGCCGTTCTTATTGTTGTGTCGTCAGTTCAGACATCGGCGCCTGAAGGGCAATCTAGCCCGGCGAAAAACGCTTAACGTTGGCAGCGCGGACAATAGACGCTGGCACGCTGGCCCAGCTTGACCTCGCGCAGGGTGCTGCCGCAGTGTTTGCAGAACTCGCCGCCACGCCCGTAGACGAACAGCTCCTGCTGGAAATAGCCCGGCTGGCCGTCGCCGCCGACAAAGTCACGCAGGGTGGTGCCGCCGCGTTCGATGGCGTGGGCGAGGATGCGTTTGATCTCATCCGCAAGCTTCAGATAGCGCGCCCGCGACAACGAACCGGCCTCGCGGCGTGGGTCGATACCGGCGGCGAACAGCGCCTCGGTCGCGTAGATATTGCCGACCCCGACCACCACGGCGTTGTCCATGATAAACGGCTTGACCGCCATCACCCGGCCACGGGACTGCTGAAACAGCCGATCGCCGTCGAACAGCTCGGTCAAGGGCTCCGGCCCCAGCTTGCTCAGCAGCACATGACTCCACGGATCGCTGCTCCAGAGCAGCGCTCCGAAACGCCGTGGGTCGGTGTAACGCAGGGCCAGACCGGACTCCAGCTCGATATCCACATGCTCATGCTTGGCCGCCGGCAGACCCGCCTCGACCAGGCGCAAGCTGCCGGACATGCCCAGATGGCTGATCAAGCTGCCGGTTTCGGCCTTGATCAGCAGGTACTTGGCGCGCCGCTCGACGCATTCGATACGCTGCCCGGACAGTTGAATATCCAGGTCTTCGGGGATCGGCCAACGCAAGCGGCGTTCGCGCACAATCACGCGGCTGACGCGCTGGCCTTCGAGGAACGGCGCGATGCCGCGGCGAGTGGTTTCTACTTCAGGAAGTTCTGGCATAGCGAGTGATCAGCTGAGCAATCCAAGCGGGGGGCCTACCTTAGCAGGAATGCCCCAGGAGGGACGAGGCAGGCTAGCGGGCTATTAACTCGCGCCCAGATCGCGAATGCTCTCGCGCAGGTTTTCGAAGTCATATGCCGACAGGCCGACATACTCCAGCACCAGCTGCTCGATGCTCTGCCATTCATGGTCTTCGGCCTGGTTACCCAGCACCAGATGGCTTTCGCAGATGTGCTCGGCCATTTTCAGAATCGCCAGCAGGGTTTTCAGCTGCGCATCACGGCTGGAATCCTCGGTGAAAATCGCCAGGGCGTTGTGGTGGCTGGCAATCGCCTCACACAGATGCAACGGCAGGTTCCACGACTTGGCGGTGAAGTAGCCGACCACCGCATGGTTGGTATTGAGCAGACGGTTCTCGGTATCCACCACCCGGCGCTCGCCGGTGGCACTGGCGTAGGCCTCCTCGAGCACGGCCATATAGTTGCTGAAGCGCTTGATCATCAGCGGGATGCCACAGTTGTGGAACAGGCCGAGGGTGTAGGCCTCATCCGGCGAGTGGTAGCCGATGCGCTTGGCCAGGGTCAGGCAGGTCATGGCCACATCCTGGGCGGTGTCCCAGAAGCGGTTGAGGGTGACGATGGCCTCATCGGTCAGCTCGCCGCGGATCGACTGCGCATTGATCAGGTTGATCACCGTGTTGCAGCCCAGCAGGTTGACCGCCTGCTGGATCGAGGCGATGCGGTTGGTCAGGCCGAAAAATGGCGAATTCACCACCTTGAGCAGCGCCCCGGACAGGCCTGGGTCCTGACCGATCAACTTGGCGATGGCGCGCAGATCCGGGTTGGGCATCACCTGTTCCATCTGCAAATCCACCATGATCTGCGGCTGCGGCGGCACGCTGATGCCCTGCAGCACTTGCTGGATATATTCGGCGGAGAGCTCTTGGGACATGACGGGAACAACCGGAATGAGACGTGAACCACAGTCTAGCTAAACCCCCAGCACTTCCACAGGCGACTTTTGTAACCGCCGCGACGCTACTGAACCCGCTATAATTCCGCTCTTTTTTCGGAGTCCCCAGCATGTCCCTGCCCAGCCTGCGCCTGAAAGCCAACGCCGATCGACGCCTGCGCGCCGGCCATCTGTGGGTCTACAGCAACGAAATCGACGTCGCCGCCACCCCGCTCAGCGGTTTCGCCGCCGGCGACCAGGCCATTCTCGAGGCGACCGGCGGTAAGCCGCTGGGCGTCGTCGCGATGAGCCCGAACAACCTGATCTGCGCGCGCCTGCTGTCACGTGACGTCAAACACGTGCTGGACAAGTCCCTGCTGGTGCACCGCATCAACGTCGCCCTGTCGCTGCGTGAGCGCCTGTTCGACAAGCCTTGCTACCGCCTGGTGTACGGCGATTCCGATCTACTGCCGGGTCTGGTGGTCGACCGTTTCTTCGACATTCTGGTGGTGCAGCTGGCTTCCGCCACCATGGAGCGCCATAAGGACGACGTGCTCGCCGCGTTGATCCAGGTGTGCAAACCCAGCGGCATCCTGCTCAAGAACGACTCCGCCGCCCGCGACGCCGAAGGCCTGGCGCGTTATGTGGAAACCCCGTTCGGCGTGGTGCCGGAGTGGGTCGCTCTGGAAGAGAACGGCGTGAAGTTCGAAGCGCCGGTGATCGAAGGACAGAAGACCGGCTGGTTCTACGACCACCGCATGAACCGCGCGCGCCTGGCACCCTACGTCAAAGGCAAGCGTGTGCTCGACCTGTTCAGCTATATCGGCGGCTGGGGCGTGCAGGCTGCGGCGTTCGGTGCCAGTGATGTGATGTGCGTCGACGCCTCCGGCTTCGCCCTCGATGGGGTTGAGCGCAACGCCGCGCTGAACGGCCTGACCGATCAGGTCGCCTGTGTCGAAGGCGACGTGTTTGAGGCACTCAAGCAGCTTAAAGCCTCGGAAGAGCGCTTCGACGTGATCGTCGCCGACCCGCCTGCCTTTATCAAACGCAAAAAAGACCAGAAAAACGGCGAAGGCGCTTACCGCCGCCTCAACGAGCAAGCCATGCGCCTGCTCAACAAGGACGGCATCCTGATCAGCGCCAGCTGCTCCATGCACTTGGAAGAAGACAACCTGCAGAACATCCTGCTGACTAGCGCGCGCCATCTGGACCGCAATATCCAGCTGCTCGAACGCGGTGCCCAGGGCCCGGATCATCCGGTGCATCCAGCCATCGCCGAGACTCGTTATATCAAGAGCCTGACCGTGCGCCTGCTGCCCAACAGTTGAGCACGTGCACTTGCCGCGAGCGTAGCGGCAGGTGCTTCCTTCCCCCACCGTTGTTACCACTCCCCACACCCGCCTGGCGCAACCCCGCGCCTGGGCTAGGCTTAGACCCCAGCACCGCAGCGCTCGCGATGTGCCGCAGCTGCCTGGCACAGTGCTTGCGTAACTTGATCATTCAAACAAGTACCCGTTACGGCATAGAAGCGGGTGCGCGGATTCAAGTATTCAGATAACGGCCACAAGCCGCTGTCTGCTCAGAGCACAATTGGGGAGGGGTATGGCTGACCTGGCTGGGGACAAACCGTTCCTGCAATTCACCAACGTCAAGAAGACCTACGACCACAAGAATCTGGTGGTCAAGGATTTCAACCTGGATGTGGCCAAGGGCGAATTCATCACCCTGCTCGGCCCTTCCGGCTCCGGCAAGACCACCTGCCTGATGATGCTCGCCGGGTTCGAGGACGTGACCAGCGGCGAGATCCTGATCAACGGCCGCTCGGTCACCAGCATCGCGCCCTACCAGCGCAATATCGGCATGGTGTTCCAGCAATACGCGCTGTTCCCGCACATGACCCTGCGCGAAAACCTGGCCTACCCGCTGAAGATCCGCAAGCAATCCAAAGAGGTGATCAGCGCCAAGGTCGACGAGTACCTGTCGCTGGTCGAACTGCTGGATTTCGGCAACCGTTTCCCCGGGCAACTCTCCGGCGGTCAGCGCCAGCGCGTGGCCCTGGCTCGCGCGCTGATCTTCGCCCCCGACATCGTGCTGATGGACGAACCCCTCGGTGCCCTCGACAAGAAGCTGCGCGAGCAGATGCAGTTCGAGATCAAGCGCCTGCACGAACAGCTCGGCTTCACCGTGATCTACGTGACCCACGACCAGACCGAAGCCCTGACCATGAGTGACCGCATCGCCGTGTTCAACAACGGCATCGTCCAACAATGCGCGCCGCCCCATGTGCTCTACGAGCGCCCGGCCAACCTGTTCGTCGCCGACTTTATCGGCGAGAGCAACAAGCTCAAGGGCGTGATCGAAAGCGTCGGCGCGGACAGCGTGCAGGTGCGCTTGGAGGATGGCGGCCTGGTCAGTTCGCTGAAAGCCAACTGCACCCAGGTCGGCCTGCCCACCACCGTGTCGATCCGTCCGGAAAAGCTCAGCTTCACCGACCGCCTCGGCACGTCCGGCAACCAGGTGATGGCGCGCTTCGTCACCCGCCACTACGTCGGCGAATACATCCGCTACCACTTCGAGACCGCCGATGGCACCGAACTGGTGGTAAAGAACATGAATGACAGCAGCGCCCCGCAACTCAGTGCCAAGGAAGAAGTCGCCCTGGCCTGGCTGCCGCAAGACAGCCAGGCCCTGGATCGCCCCATCGTCACAACCCCCTGACCTATAAGAAGCAATGGAGCACAGCAATGGCTAGAACACTGACCACCCGCTTTTCCACCTTCGCTTTAGCCGCCGCGCTGGGTACGGCGAGTTTCGCCGCCAGCGCCGAGGACAGCCTGACCGTCGTGTCATGGGGGGGTGCCTATGGCGCAGCCCAACAGAAACACGTGATCGATCCCTTCCAGAAGGACACCGGCAACAAGGTCCTGTTCGAGGACTACACCGGCGGCGTGGCCGAGATCAAAGCCCAGGTTGAATCCGGCAATGTCCAGTGGGACGTGGTCGACTTCGAGGTCATCGACCTTGAGCGCGCCTGCTCCGAAGGCCTGCTCGAAAGCATCCCGCGCGATATCCTGCCGCCAGGCATCGACGGCGTTCCGGCCGCTAAAGACTTTATCCCCGAAGCCTTGGCCAGTGAGTGCGCGGTGGGCAATATCGTCTGGTCGGTGGTGTTCGCCTACAACGAGAAAACCATCGGCGGCACCAAGGCCGCGAGCATCACCGACTTCTTCGACACCAAGAAAATCCCCGGCAAGCGCGCCCTGCGTAAACGCCCACAAGTGAACATGGAATGGGCCCTGCTGGCCGACGGTGTAGCGCCGGCAGACGTCTACGAAGTGCTGGCCACACCAGAAGGCCAGCAACGCGCCTTCGACAAACTGGCCACCATCAAGGATGACATCGTCTGGTTTGACTCCTGGTCGCAGGCCCCACAACTGCTCAACGATGGTGGCGCCGTGCTGGTGCAATCGGCTAACGGGCGCTTCTACGACGCCATTCGCCAGGAGAAAAAACCCTTCGTCATCGTCTGGGACGGTCACGTCTACGACCTCGACGCCTGGGCCATCGTCAAAGGCTCGAAGAAAAAGGATCTGGCGTTGAAGTTTATCGCCTATGCCACCGGCTCCACCCCGCTGGCCGGCATGCCGGACGTAGCCTACGGTCCGACCCGCAAATCGTCGATGCCGCTGGCCGACCAGAGCGCCGCACCGCACCTGCCGACCGCCCACCTGGATAAAGGCATCCAGGCCGGCTCAGATTTCTGGGCTGACTACGGCGAATCCCTCGGTGAGAAATTCAACGAGTGGCTGTTGAAGTAACCCGCAATAGCCCCTCTCCTGCGGGAGAGGGGTCAGCATTTTCGGAGTAACGCCTTGTCCTCTCTTACCAGCACCGAAGCCAACCAAGCCGCCAGCGCCCGCCGCAAGAAACGCCTGACTGCCTTCCTGTTTGTGCTGCCGCTGCTGATCTTTATTCTGCTGACCTTCGTCGCGCCCATCGCCAGCATGCTCTGGCGCAGTGTTCATCACCCGACGGTGGCCGCCCTGATTCCGCTGACCCTGAGCGAGCTGCAACGCTGGGACGGCAAAGCAATACCTGATGAGAAAACCCTGAGCGTATTCGCCCGCGAGCTGCATGCACTGGCCGAAGAGCGCCAGTCCGGCAAGTTGGCCGAGGAACTCAATCGCGCCTATACCGGCATGTCCAGCGTGGTCAAAGCCAGCGCGCGCAAGGTCAGCCGGCTACAGGCCGAACAACTCGAGCAGCAGGGGGCCGAAACCCTGCTCAAGTCACACCGTAACTGGAGCAAGCCGGAACTCTGGTACGCCATCCAGCGCGCAGGCAAGCCCTACACCTATGACTACTACCTGACCGCGCTCGATCTGGAACTGCACCCCGAGCAAGGCATCCAGGCGCGCGAAGACACGCAGATTTACCTGCAGCTGTACAGCAAGACCCTGAACATGGCGCTGGTGATCACCCTGTTCTGCGCCCTGCTCGGCTACCCGCTGGCCTACTACCTGGCCGGCCTGCCGGAGAATCGCGCCAACCTGCTGCTGGTACTGGTGCTACTGCCGTTCTGGACCTCGCTGCTGGTGCGCACCACGGCCTGGATCGCGCTGCTGCAGACCAACGGCGTGATCAACTCCTTCCTGCTCGGCATCGGCGTAATCGGCCAGCCCATCGAGATGCTCTACACCTCGTTCGCCACCGTGGTGGCGATGACCCATATCCTCCTGCCCTTTATGATCCTGCCGCTGTACAGCGTGATGCGCGGCATCGACCCCAGCTACCTGCGCGCCGCGCTGTCGCTGGGCGCTCGGCCGATTCCGGCGTTCGTGCGCATCTACTTTCCGATGACCCTGCCAGGCCTGAGCGCCGGCGCGCTGCTGGTGTTTATCATCTCGGTCGGCTACTACATCACCCCGGCGCTGGTCGGCGGCACGGACGGGCAGATGATCAGCAACATCATCGCCTTCCATATGCAGCGCTCGAACAACTGGGAACTGGCCGCCGCGCTGGGCTCCCTGCTGCTCGGCCTGATCCTGCTGCTGTACTGGCTGTACGACCGCTTCGTCGGTGCCAGCAATATCAAACTGGGCTAAGGAACAGACGATGAAGATTCCCGCCTACTACGGTTTCTGGCACCACCTCGGGGCCTGGTTATTGAAGACCAGCTCCTGGCTGGTGCTGTTGTTTCTGATCATGCCGATCCTGGTCATCGTGCCGCTGTCGTTCAACGTCGAGCCGTTCTTCAGCTTTACCGAGGGCATGCTCACCCTGCAGCCCGAGGCCTATTCGCTGCGCTGGTACAAGGCGATTTTCGGCGACGCAAAATGGATCCTGGCGATTCAGAACAGCTTTCTGATCGGCATCTTCGCCACCCTGATCGCCACCGTGCTCGGTACTTGCGCGGCGGTCGGTTTGGCCCGCGACGATATGCCGATGCGCCGGCTGATTACCGCGCTGCTGCTGTCGCCGATGATCGTGCCGCTGATCATCACCGCCGCCGGGATGTTCTTCTTCTATTCGGACCTGGGCCTGGCTGGCAATTACCTCGGAGTGATCATCGCCCACGCGGCGCTGGGCACGCCGTTCGTGATCATCACCGTGACCGCCACCCTCACCGGCTTCGACTACAGCCTGGCGCGCGCCGCGCTGAACCTGGGTGCCACGCCGCTGCGGGTGTTCTTCGACATCATCATGCCGCTGATCCGCCCCGGGGTGATTTCCGGCGCGCTGTTCGCCTTTATCACCTCGTTCGACGAGGTGGTGGTGATCCTGTTTATGGCCGGCCCCCAGCAGCGCACCATCCCCCGGCAGATGTTCTCGGGCCTGCGCGAACAGATCAACCCAAGCATCCTGGCCATCGCCACCCTGCTGATCCTGGTGTCCATCGCCCTGCTGGTGACCATCGAGCTGCTGCGCCGCCGCGCCGAACGCATGCGTGGGATTGAGCTGATCGAGTAAACCCTACCCCCGAGTCGTTCAGGCCAGCTGAACCTGACCTGAACGACTGCGCCAAAGCCTCTCCAGCCGGTTGACCGGCTACCCCTCGCTGCCTACCATCGCGCCGCCGCATAAGCGGTATCAGAGATCAGAACCCAATGGACCTTCCCAGTTATTGCCCCTTAGCGGCTTCAACTTGGCAACCGGCGTACCCGTCAGCGGCACGTCTGCAGGCCCGTATCGGCATGTTCTGATCACGGCTCTCCAGGCGCGCATGGCGCGTACCCAGGAGAGCAACAATGAATGTCTTCACCCTTGCGCAGAACCTGCGCGTCGCACTGCAGCAGAATGATCCAGATAACGCCCAGGCAGCGGTAAGCAACCTGCGGCCGGCCGACCTGGCCGACACCCTCGACCTGCTGGAGCCTCATCTGGCCTGGCAAGTGCTCAAGCCATTAGCCGCCAAGCGCCGCGCCGAGGTCTTCGGCTACTGCGCCACACTCCAGCAGCTTGCCCTCTGCCATCACCTGCAGCGCAGCGAACTGGTGGCGCTGGTCGCTGCCATGTCCGCCGACGAGCGCGCCGACCTGTTCAACCAGATGGACAGCGAACTGCGCGCCGCCTTGCTACCCGCCCTGGCCCAGGCCGAACGCGAAGACCTGTGCAAACTGGCCGACTACCCCGAGGGTTGCGCCGGAGCACTGATGACCTCGGCCTACGCCAGCCTGAGCGCCGACCTGCTCGCCGGCCAGGCCATCGACGTCCTGCGCCTTGACGCGCCGGATGCGGAAACCCTGTACCAGTGCTATGTCATCGACAGCCAGCGGCGGCTGCTCGGCACCGTCTCGCTGCGCCAGCTGATCCTGGCCCCGGCCAACACCCCGATCAGCCAGCTGATGGTGCGCGAGGTGATCAGCGCCCAGGTCAATACGCCCCAGGAGCAAGTGGCCAAGCTGATCGAGCGTTATGACCTGCTGGCCCTGCCGATCACCAACGGCGGCGCACAACTGGTCGGCATTGTCACCTACGACGACGCCATGGACGTGGTCACCGCAGAGGCCACCGTGGATTTCCACAAGGGCGCGGGCGTCAGCACCCTGATCGGCAACCTGAAGGACGCCAGCATCGGCCTGCTCTACCGCAAGCGGGTGTTCTGGCTGGTGCTGCTGGTGTTCGGCAACCTGTTTTCCGGGGCCGGCATCGCCGCCTTCGAAGACGTGATCGCCGCCCACATCGCCCTGGTGTTCTTCCTGCCCCTGCTGGTCGACAGCGGCGGCAACGCCGGCTCGCAATCGGCCACCCTGATGGTCCGCGCCCTGGCCACCGGCGAGGTGGTGCTGCGCGACTGGCTCGGCCTGCTGCGCCGCGAATGCCTGGTGGCCCTGGCCCTGGGCATCACCATGGCGGTTGCCGTATCGCTGCTCGGCCTGCTGCGCGGCGGCCCGGAGATCGCCCTGGTGGTCGCCAGCAGCATGGTAGTGATTGTGCTGATCGGCAGCCTGATCGGCATGAGCCTGCCTTTTGTACTCAACCGCCTGGGCCTCGACCCGGCCACCGCCAGCGCTCCGCTGATCACCTCGATCGCCGACGCGGCTGGGGTACTGGTGTACTTCGCCATCGCCAGCCAGGTGCTGAGCCTCAACTGAGCCCCCAGGCGGTGAGCCGCAATCGGCTGGCCGCCTGCCTTGGCATGCCCTGCGGCATGCGGGAGAACTGCATGGACAACCTTTTTATAGTCGCCAACCTGCTGGCGGCCCTGCTGCTCGGCGCACTGATCGGCATCGAACGGCAGTGGCGTCAGCGTCTGGCCGTACTGCGCACCAACGCCCTGGTGGCCCTGGGCGCTGCCAGCTTTACGGTGTTTGCCAGTCTTAACCCGGGCGATGCCAGCCCTTCTCGGGTCGCCGCCCAGGTGGTCTCCGGTATCGGTTTTCTCGGTGCCGGCGTGATCATGCGCGAGGGCCTGCATATTCGCGGCCTGAACACTGCGGCCACGCTCTGGTGCGCGGCCGCCGTCGGCTTGCTGGCCGGCGCAGGGCAGCTGCTGGTCGCTGCCCTGGTCAGCGCGCTGATCCTCATTGCCAATGTGCTGCTACGGCCACTGGCGGGGTTTATCAACCGCCAGCCCGAGGCCCACCGCGAAGACGACCAGCAGTATCTGATCACCGTGGTCTGCCGCGCCGAGCAGGAAGCCCATATCCGCGCGCTGTTGTTGCAAAGCGCCAGCGGCGGTGGATTACGCCTGCAGCGCCTGGAAAGCCAGGATATCGAAGGCGGCGAGCGCGTCGAAGTCAGCGCCCTGCTGCTGTCGACACAGCGTAGCGATCAACTGCTTGAGCGCAGCGTCGGCCGCCTCAGCCTGGAACCCAGCGTCAGCGCCGCGCGCTGGCGGATCGCCGCCAGCGACTGACAAGACCCACACCGCTGGGCATACCGGCCTTCCTTGCGAGCGCGCCGAAGGATTAGAATCGGCGCTCTCCTGCCCTATCCAGGCGGACTTTGTAGCCCAGCCACGCCAGCGCCCACCCCGCGCCAGGCAGCGCCCCGGCCCGGTAAATGCGCACATGCGTTTGCCTTGGGCCTGAACCCGGCTCAACATACGCACCAACAGCCCGTTGCCCGCACAGCCCCCTCGCCTGTGCACGCGTGACCTGAATAGCCTTTGCAGGATTTATCGCCATGCCTGATTACCGCTCGAAGACCTCCACCCACGGCCGCAATATGGCCGGCGCTCGCGCCCTATGGCGCGCCACAGGGATGAAGGACGAAGATTTCAAGAAGCCGATCATCGCCATCGCCAACTCCTTCACCCAGTTCGTGCCGGGCCACGTGCACCTGAAGGACATGGGTCAGCTGGTTGCCCGCGAGATCGAGAAACACGGCGGCGTGGCCAAGGAATTCAACACCATCGCAGTCGACGACGGCATCGCCATGGGCCACGACGGCATGCTCTATTCGCTGCCGAGCCGCGAGATCATCGCCGACTCCGTCGAATACATGGTCAACGCCCACTGCGCCGACGCCATCGTGTGTATTTCCAACTGCGACAAGATCACCCCCGGCATGTTGCTGGCCTCGCTGCGCCTGAACATTCCGGTGATCTTCGTTTCCGGCGGGCCGATGGAAGCAGGCAAAACCAAACTGGCCAGCCACGGCCTGGATCTGGTCGACGCCATGGTGATCGCCGCAGACGATTCAGCCTCTGACGAGAAAGTTGCCGAATACGAGCGCAGCGCCTGCCCGACCTGCGGCAGCTGCTCTGGCATGTTCACCGCCAACTCGATGAACTGCCTGATGGAAGCACTGGGCCTGGCCCTGCCGGGCAACGGTTCGACCCTGGCCACCCACAGCGACCGCGAGCAGCTGTTCCTGCAAGCCGGGCGCACTGCCGTCGAGCTGTGCAAACGCTACTACGGTGAAGGCGACGAGTCGGTGCTGCCGCGCAACATCGCCAACTTCAAGGCGTTCGAGAACGCCATGACCCTGGACATCGCCATGGGTGGTTCAACCAACACCATCCTCCACCTGCTAGCCGCCGCCCAGGAAGGCGAAGTCGATTTCGACCTGCGTGATATCGACCGTCTGTCGCGCAAAGTGCCGCAGCTGTGCAAAGTCGCGCCGAACATCCAGAAGTACCACATGGAAGACGTGCACCGCGCCGGCGGCATCTTCTCCATCCTCGGCTCCCTGGCCCGTGGCGGTCTGTTGCACACCGACCTGCCGACCGTACACAGCAAGTCCATGGCCGAAGCCATCGCCAAATGGGACATCACCCAGACCGACGATGAAGCCGTGCATACCTTCTTCCGCGCAGGCCCAGCCGGTATCCCGACCCAGACCGCGTTCAGCCAGAGCACCCGCTGGGACACCGTGGATGACGACCGCGAAAACGGCTGCATCCGCAGCGTCGAGCATGCTTATTCGCAAGAAGGCGGCCTGGCCGTGCTGTACGGCAATATCGCCCTCGACGGCTGCGTGGTGAAAACCGCCGGCGTCGATGAGTCGATCCACGTCTTCGAAGGCAACGCGAAGATCTTCGAGAGCCAGGACAGCGCCGTGCGCGGCATCCTCGCCGACGAAGTGAAGGAAGGCGACATCGTCATCATCCGCTACGAAGGCCCGAAAGGCGGCCCGGGTATGCAGGAAATGCTCTATCCGACTTCCTACCTGAAATCCAAGGGGCTGGGCAAAGCCTGCGCCCTGCTCACCGACGGCCGCTTCTCCGGCGGCACCTCGGGCCTGTCGATCGGCCACGCTTCGCCGGAAGCCGCCGCCGGCGGTGCCATCGGCCTGGTACGTGACGGCGACAAGGTGCTGATCGACATTCCCAACCGCACCATCAACCTGCTGGTCAGCGATGAAGAAATCGCCCATCGCCGCCACGAGCAGGACAAGAAGGGCTGGAAGCCAGTAGAAAGCCGCCCACGCAAAGTGACCACGGCGCTGAAGGCCTACGCCCTGCTCGCCACCAGCGCCGACAAGGGCGCGGTACGCGACAAGGCCATGCTGGACAAGCTGATGCCATAACCGGCGTCGCTACACATAAAAAAGCCCGGCACTGAGTGCCGGGCTTTTTTATTGGTCGCAGAACCTGTTCACGATCTCGCGAGCTAGAGATAAACGGCGGCGAAACGGCCGAGGAAGCGGAGTTTACGAGCTGTAAATGAGCATTCCGAGGTCGTTTTCAACGCCGTTTAGCCGACGCGCAGCAGATCATGAACAGGTTCTGGCAGAGTCAGCGGCGATCCCACACCTCAAACACATAGCCCGGCGTCTCCATCCCTTCCGAATGCTCGATGGCCGAGGACAGATGCCAATCGGCTTCCTCCACCTCAGGGAAGTGCGCATCGCCCTGCGGGCTGATGCCAACGCGAGTCAGGTACAGGCGCTCGGCCTGGGCCAGGCCCAGTTCGTACAACTGCGCGCCGCCGATCAGCATCAGCTCTTCGGCGTCCTCTTCACGGGCCCAGGCATCCGCACGTTCCAGTGCAGCGTCGAGGCTGGTGAACACTTCCGCGCCCTCCAGCTGCAAACCGGGCTGACGACTGACCACCAGGTTGAGCCGCCCTGGCAACGGCCGGCCGAGCGAATCCCAGGTCTTACGCCCCATGATGATCGGCTTGCCCAGGGTCAGCGCCTTGAAGTGCTTGAGGTCCGCCGGCAGGTGCCAGGGCAGTTGGTTGTCGCGGCCAATCACGCGGTTTTCCGCGAGGGCGGCGATCAGGCAGAGGGGCAGGGAATTTTTCATAGGCGCGAGAATACCGTCTGCGTGGCGATCATTGAAGCCTTCCCTCAGTTGAGTCTGCTTAACCGTCCTGGCGCTTGCCCACCACGCGGTTGCGCCCCTGCTCCTTGGCCAGGTAGAGCGCAACATCGGCCAGGCGCAAGGCTTCGCCCAGGCTCTGATGGGGATACGGCGACAGGTAAGCCATGCCGATGCTCAGCGTGACAACACCGGCTGCATCCGAATGGGCATGCGCCAGGCCCAGGGCTTCGATAGAACTGCGGATGTCCTGCAGAATCGCCAGTAGCTGCGCTTCATCCAGGCCATACCAGACGCCGACAAACTCCTCACCGCCGTAACGCGCCGTGCAGTCCAGCGGCCGCCGTGCATGTTCACCAATCACCCGGGCAACCTGGAGCAACGCCTCGTCGCCGGCCGCATGGCCATAGTGGTCGTTGTAACGCTTGAAGAAATCCACATCCATCATCACCACGCCCAGGGTCTGCTTTTCCCGTTGTGCCTGACGCCAGCTGCGCTCGGCCCGTTCGGTAAAGGCGCGACGATTGAGCAGCCCGGTGAGGAAGTCCTTCTCGGCCAGGTCCTGCAACAGGCCATGGGCGAGGAAATTCTGCCGCGTGGCATATTCCAGGGAATAACAGCCTACCGAGCCGATGATATTGGCCAGGGCCAGAAACAAGGCATTGTTCAGCAGCGCCTCGCCCGACAGACCCGTGCTCATTTCCATAGCCAGATACGCCAGGAAAGTCAGCCAGCCGCACAACACCGCGGTGGTAAAGCGCAGGCCGGTGAGGAAATAGAAGAACACCGTGACCAGGATGATGCCCTCATAGGGCAGCGCAAAGCTGTGATAGCGGGCCAAACCGATAATGCCCGCCACCGCCAGCCCGGAGAACAGCGCAACGACGCCGCCGATCAGCTGCAGGTGATCACGCAACCCAGGCCGATAGGTGGCCACCCAGGCCAGCAGCAGCAGCGGCTGAATCACCCCCAGGCGCAGGGCGAGTATCTGACCGCGCAAGGGGGCCGGCAGGTTGATTGCATCCAGCAACACAAACAGCAGCGCCAGCAGCGTGGCCACCAACAACGCCCAGCGCATGCGGCGCAGGAACACATTGGCGTGATAGCGCTTGAACGCCTGCTCCAGCTCAACGTCAAAGCGCAGCGCACGAAAACCCTGCTGATGCTGACGCAGGTACGGCGAGTCCTGATTGACCCACTCCAGATGCGGTAATTTCAAGGCATCACCCGCTTTATTATTTTTATATCAAGCCGTCGGCACGCGGCAGATGCACAGGCGACAACCACGCGACTGCAACTAGCCTAGACGGCCTGCCTGCGCCGTACAACGGCGTGCAGTTATGCCATGCCGCAATCAGGGCGGTTATGCTCTGAACTTGCCCCACTAACGGAACGCCGCGTGAGTCCATCCGGAAAACCTGAATTAAGCCGTCTGCAACGCCTCTGGCTGTGCGAAACCCTGCGCCTGCGTGAAGAGCACGCCGGCCCGCTGGAAGACAGCGAAGCCAACCGCCACGCGCAGCGCAGCGCCACGCAACTGCCCGCGCGCATCGAAGCCCGCGCCCTGTGGCTGGCTGAGCGCGACGGCCAGTTACAGGCGCAACAGCACTGGCTGCAAGGCGCACGCCTGGCCATCGGCCTGCTGCTGATCCTCGCGGCGCTGAGTGGCGCGGGCCTGGCGCTGACCGCACTGGGTGACGGCCAGCGCCCGGTCAATGTGTTCTGGGCCCTGGGCAGCCTGCTTGGCCTGCACCTGATTGCCCTGCTCGGCTGGCTGCTGTCGCTGCTGCTGACGGGCAACTCGACCAGCGCCCTCGGCCGCCTGTGGTTGTGGCTCAGCGAGAAGCTGGCCCGCGACGCTCGCGCCGCCCAGCTCGGCCCGGCCCTGGCGCTACTGCTGCAACGCCAGGGGCTGAACCGCTGGCTGCTCGGTCTGCTGGTGCATGGCCTGTGGCTGGTTGCGCTGCTCAGCGCGCTGCTGCTGATGCTGGCGCTACTGGCCGCCCGCCGTTATGGCTTTATCTGGGAAACCACCCTGCTCGGCAGCGACACCTTTGTCGCCCTGACCCAGACGCTGGGCGCAATCCCGGCGCTGCTCGGCTTTGCCGTGCCCAGCGCCGAGCTGATCCGCGCCAGTGGCGAGACCGCCCTGAGCAGCGAAGCCGCACGCCACGCCTGGGCCGCCTGGCTGATGGGCGTGCTGCTGGTGTTCGGCCTGCTGCCGCGCCTGCTGCTCGGCCTGCTGAGCCTGTGGCGCTGGCACAGCGGCCAGACGCGCCTGCAACTGGAGCTCAATTTGCCGGGCTACGACCTGCTGCGTGAACGCCTGCAACCGAGCAGCGAACGCCTGGGCATCTGCGACGCCGCCCCGGCGCAGCTGCATCAGGCGCAGGCCGGCAGCACGGCGCAAGATCCGCAAGGTGCCTTGCTGGTGGCCATCGAACTGGACCCGCACCGCGTCTGGCCGCCCGCCCTGCCGGCCGGAATTGGCGACGCGGGGGTGATCGACAGCCGTGAACAGCGTCGGCAACTGCTCGATCAGCTCACCCGCTTTCCGCCAGCACGCCTGCTGATCGCCTGCGACCCGCGGCGCTCACCGGATCGCGGCAGCCTGGCGCTGCTGGGCGAACTGGCACGCTGCACCGGCAGCACACGCATCTGGCTGCTGCCACCACCGCCCGGCGAGGCCCTCGACGGCGCGCGCCTGGGCGACTGGCACCGTGCACTGGAGCAACTGCAACTGAGCTACAGCGACAGTGCGCCGTTCAGCTGGCTGGAGCATGGCCATGACTAAAGCACTCAAACTGGCCGTGGTCGGCCACACCAATGTCGGCAAGACCTCGCTGCTGCGCACCCTGACCCGCGATGTCGGCTTCGGCGAGGTCTCCCATCGCCCCAGCACCACCCGCCATGTCGAGGGCGCGCGCCTGTCGGTTAACGGTGAAGCGCTGCTGGAGTTGTACGACACCCCTGGCCTGGAAGACGCCATCGCCCTGCTCGACTATCTAGAGCGCCTGGAGCGCCCCGGTGAACGCCTGGACGGCCCGGCACGGCTGGCGCGTTTCCTCGACACCAGCGAGGCGCGCCAGCGTTTCGAGCAGGAGGCCAAGGTGCTGCGCCAGCTGCTGGCGTCTGACGCGGGGCTCTATGTGATCGATGCGCGCGAACCGGTGCTGGCCAAGTACCGCGACGAACTGGCGGTGCTGGCCATGTGCGGCCGGCCGCTGCTGCCGGTGCTGAACTTCGTCAGCGCCAGCCATCACCGCGAGCAGGATTGGCGCGACGCCCTGGCCCGTCTCGGCCTGCATGCCCTGGTGTGTTTCGACAGTGTCGCGCCGCCGCTGGATGGCGAACGCCGCCTGTACGACAGCCTGGCCCTGCTGCTGGAAAAAGCCCGGCCGCAGCTGCAACGCTTGATCGATGATCACCAAGCGCAACGCCAATTGCGCAAAAGCAGCGGCGCGCGGCTGATCGCCGAACTGCTGCTGGACTGCGCCGCCTGTCGCCGCAGCGTGTCCACCCAAGCCACGCTGGAACAAGGCGCAATCCGCGAACTGCATCAGGCCATTCGTCAGCGTGAACAGCGCTGCGTCGAGGCGCTGCTGCGCCTGTATGCCTTCCGCCCGGACGACGCCCAGGCCGGCGAGCTGCCCTTGCTCGACGGGCGCTGGGGCGACGACCTGTTCAACCCGGAAACCCTCAAGCAGCTTGGCATCAATATCGGCGGCGGTATGGCTGCGGGAGCGGCCACCGGCGTCGGCGTCGACCTGCTGGTTGGCGGCATCACCCTCGGCGCGGCGGCGCTTATCGGTGCCGTGCTCGGTGGCGGTGCCCAGACCCTGCGCGGCTATGGCGTGCGACTAAAAGGCAAACTCAAGGGCCAGCGCGAGCTGACCGTGGACAACGCCGTGCTGCGCCTGCTCGCCCTGCGTCAGCAGCGGCTACTGCAGGCGCTGGAAGCCCGCGGCCATGCAGCAGTCGATGCCATCAGCCTAAACACGCCACAGGACGCCAGCTGGCGCGAAGGCAAACTGCCGGACGCCCTGCACAAGGCCCGCGCCCACCCCGAGTGGTCTTCGCTCAACCCAAGGCCACAGCTGGAGCAGGTGCAGCGCCAGGAGCAGATCGCGCTCCTCAGTGCGGCCCTGGACAGTTCGCCAGGGCATATCGGCTAAGGCCAAGCACTCGACACCCCGCCCCCGTATACTGCGTGGCTTTTTGCTATCAGCTAGCGCCGCGATCGGCCGCGCACACCAGCAGAGCTGCGCCTGCCACGTCCGCTAAACAAAAATTCAGCCCGAGCATTTAGGAGCACGTCATGGGGATCCCCAGAACAATCATCGCTACCAGCGCGACACTGGCCGCCCTCGCCTGCGTCTCGGCGCAAGCGGCCGACTACGACGCCTGGAGCGGCTTCTATCTGGGTGCCGCTGCCGGTAACCGTGAGCAGCAAATCGATTGGGAGCAGGGCGACATCTACCTCCCATCCACTGACACCTTGAATGTCGGCGACCTTTCCGGTGCCAGCGATTCATCGAAAAGCAACAATGGCTACTTCAGCCTATATGGCGGCTACAACTGGCTAATCAGCGAGCGGGTCTTGCTGGGGCTGGAGCTGAGTGCGGGCTATGCCGACGGCCAGACGGACAAGCACCACCTAGACCTGAGCCCAATCTATGGTTTCGGCGACGACCAGACCAGCGTCACCCTGCAGTCCGACTGGGACGCCAGCCTGCGCGGCCGGGCCGGCTACCTGATCACCCCAAGCGTGCTGTTCTATGGTGCCGCCGGCATAGCCGCCACCCGCCTGGAATCGAGCACCTATTGCCCGAGCGACAATTATGCCTGCAGCCCCTTCTCCTCCGCCCGCCACGAGAGCCACGACGAGATCGTCTTGGGTTGGACGGCCGGCCTGGGGTTGGAAGCCAGCCTGAGCGAACATCTGCTGGCTCGCGCCGAATACCAGTACAGCGATTACCAAAGCACCTCGTTCTGGGCCATGAGCCCCGAGGCTTTCGAGGCCTTCGGGGTCAAAAACGAAGTGGACAGCGGCAGCCAGAAGCTGACCCTGGGTCTGGCCTACAAGTTCTGATGGCAGTAGCCAGCAATACCCATAGCGGTTGAGTAGCCAGCCACCTGCCAATCAGGCCAGGTGGTCGGCACACGGCTTAGACCGCGACCGGCGCGCTGATATGCGGATGCGCCTGATAGCCGAGCAGTTCGAAGTCCTCGAACTTGAACGCCAGCAAGTCCTTCACCTCAGGATTGAGCTTCATCACCGGCAACGGCAACGGCTCGCGGCTCAGTTGCAGGTCGGTCTGTTCGAGGTGGTTGGCGTACAGGTGGCAATCACCGCCGGTCCAGATGAAATCACCCGGTTGCAGGCCACAAACCTGGGCGACCATCAAGGTCAGCAGCGCATAGCTGGCGATATTAAACGGCACGCCAAGGAAAATATCGGCCGAACGCTGGTACAGCTGGCAGCTCAGCTTGCCGTCGGCCACATAGAACTGGAACAGCGCGTGGCACGGCGGCAGGGCCATCTGCTCGACCAGCGCCGGGTTCCAGGCGGAGACGATCAGGCGACGCGAGTCCGGGTTCTTCTTGATCATCTCGACCAGCTTGCTGATCTGGTCGATCGACTCGCCGTTCGGCGCCGGCCAGCTGCGCCACTGGTAGCCATAGACCGGGCCAAGATCGCCGTTCTCGTCGGCCCACTCGTCCCAGATGCGTACGCCGTTGTCCTTCAGGTACTTGATATTGGTGTCGCCCTGGAGGAACCACAGCAGCTCGTGAATGATCGATTTCAGGTGGCACTTCTTGGTGGTCACCAGCGGGAAGCCGTCGGCCAGGTTAAAGCGCATCTGGTGGGCGAAGATGCTGTAGGTGCCGGTGCCGGTGCGGTCACTTTTGAAGGTGCCGGTGTCGCGCACCAGGCGCATCAGGTCGAGGTATTGCTGCATTACACGGCCTCCTGAGCAGCCTGGCGTTTGTAGGCGTAGGCGATCAGGCCCAGGCCGCCGAGGATCATCGGCAGGCACAGCACCTGACCCATGGTCAGCCAGCCGCCCGCCAGGTAGCCGAGCTGGGCGTCCGGCACGCGGACGAATTCGACGATAAAGCGGAAGATGCCGTAGCACAGGGCAAACATGCCCGAGACTGCCATGGTCGGCCGCGGCTTGCGCGAGTAGAACCAGAGGATGGTGAACAGCGCCACGCCTTCCAGGGCAAACTGATACAGCTGCGACGGGTGGCGCGCCAGTTGCTGCGGGTCGGTGGGGAAGATCATCGCCCACGGCACGTCGGTGGCCTTGCCCCACAACTCGGCATTGATAAAGTTGCCGATGCGCCCCGCACCCAGGCCGATCGGCACCAGTGGCGCGATAAAGTCCATCAGCTCGAAGAAGCTCTTGTTATTGCGCTTACCGAACCACCAGGTGGCCAGCATTACGCCGATCAATCCGCCGTGGAACGACATGCCGCCTTCCCAGATTCGCAGCATGCGCACCGGCTCGGCGATATAGGCCGCCAGGTCGTAGAACAGCACGTAACCCAGACGGCCACCGAGGATCACCCCCATGGCCACCCAGAACACCAGATCGGAAAGCTTCTCCTTGTTCCAGGTCGGCGCGAAGGCGTTGACCCGGCGCGAGGCCAGCCACCAGGCACCGCCGATGCCGATCAGGTACATCAGGCCGTACCAATGGATTTTCAGCGGGCCGAGGGCCAGCGCAACCGGGTCGATCTGCGGGTAAGGCAGCATCAAAAACTCCTTAGATCAGGAAATTCACGCCCACTACCAAGAGCAGCAGGGCAAACAGGCGCTTGAGCAGGCGCGGCGACAATTTGTGCGCCAGGCGCGCGCCGAAGCGGGCAAAAAACATGCTGGTGATGGCAATACCGAGCAGCGCCGGCAGGTAGACAAAACCCAGGCTCCACTCCGGCAGCGCGGGTTTGTCCCAGCCCAGCCAGATAAAACTCAGGGCGCTGGCCAGGGCAATCGGCAAGCCGCAGGCCGAGGAGGTGGCCACCGCCTGTTGCATCGGCACACTGCGCCAGGTCAGGAACGGCACGGTCAGCGAGCCGCCACCAATCCCGAAAATCGCCGAGGCCCAGCCAATCACTGCACCGGCCAGGGTCAGCGCCGGCTTGCCTGGGACCACGCGGCTGGCCTTGGGTTTCAATTCCAGGGCCATCTGCACGGCAATCACGATGGCGAACACGCCGATGATCTTCTGCAGCAGCGGCCCCTGAATCGACGCGGCCGTCAGCGCCCCCAGCCCGGCACCGAGCAGAATGCCCAGGCACATCCAGGCAAACACCGGCCACAACACCGCGCCCTTGCGCTGATGCTCCAGCACCGAATTGATCGAGGTGAAGATAATCGTCGCCAGCGAAGTGCCCACTGCCAGGTGGGTCAGAATGGTCGGATCGAAGCCCTGAGCGGCGAAGCTCAGTACCAGCACCGGCACGATAATGATCCCGCCGCCCACGCCAAACAGCCCGGCCAGGGTTCCGGCCGCCGCGCCCAGCAGCAAATACAGCAGCAGTTCCATCAGCACCCCCAAAACAATGGCGCATGGTAACGGATGCACCGCCCCGGACTCTACTTTGGGCGATGGATGTCCGCCTGCGCTTTGCGTAAAGTGCCAGCGACTCGTCATGGATCTGACTGCCGTGCGCCCGACTCTGTACCTGAAACTGAGTTGTAACCAGATGCACCTGAGCCACCTGCAAAGCGGCCGCGAACTGCGCCTGCACGCCGACCCGGCATTCAGCAACCAACGCCTGCTGGTGGCGGACTTTACTGCGGCGCAGCTACTGTTACAGCGCGCAATCGCCGAGCTGCTACCCAAGCGCTTTATGCGCCTAAGCCTGCCGCCGCAATTGCTGATCCAGCCGCTGGAGCGCCTGGAGGGCGGCCTGTCGCAGATCGAGGAGCGCATTCTGTTGGAACTTGGCCTGGGCTGCGGTGCGCGCAAGGTGCGCCTGCATCTGGGCGCTGAGCTGGACAGCGCCGGTGTACTGGCGAAATTAAGGAGCTAACCCATGTGCCTGATCGTCCTGGCCTGGCGACCCGGCCATGCGCAACCACTGCTGATGGCGGCCAACCGTGATGAGTTCTACGCCCGCCCAAGCCAGCCTCTGGCCGAGTGGGCCGATGCGCCCGGGCTGTATGCCGGACGTGACCTGCAGGCCGGCGGCACCTGGCTGGGGGCTGGCCGCGACGGGCGCTTTGCCGCCCTGACCAATATCCGCGACCCCGGCCAGGCCACCGGCGCGCGTTCCAGGGGCGAAATACCGGCGGCCTTTCTGCGCAGCACGCTGAGCACAGAAGACTATCTGCAACAGCTTGCCGAGCGGCCTAGCGACTACAGCGGCTTCAACCTGCTACTCGGCGACCGCCAGCAACTCTGGCATTACAACTCCCCACAGCGCCGCGCCACTGCGCTGGCGGCCGGCATCCATGGCCTGTCGAATGCCGATCTGGACACCCCATGGCCGAAGCTGCAACGGGCCAAGCACGCGCTCAGCCAAACCCTGCATGCCCCACAGCCCGAGGCCTTGCTTGCGCTACTGGCCGACGCCACCCAAGCCGCAGATGAGCAGCTGCCGCAGACCGGCATCGGCCTGACCGGCGAGCGCCTGCTGTCGAGCATCTTTATCGCCAGTGCCAGCTACGGCACCCGCGCCAGTACCGCGCTGATCGTCAATGCCAATGGCAGCCGCCTGCTGGCCGAACGCTGCTTCGGCCCCCATGGCAACTTGCTGAGTGAGGTTTATCTGGAATGTTGACGCCAGGTGCTTAGCGGCCGGCGGACGCGCTCAGGGCGTCGAGGGTAAACAGCGGCGACGCGATGGTCGGATCGTCGGCATCGGCGACCAGCAACGGCCGGCCGTCGGCCTGGAAGGCCAGCCCCTCAATCTTGACCACAGGCGTCAGGCGGCTCAGCTCGGCGATGGCCAGCTGTGCATCCAGCCGTCCGAGCACGCTGCCGACGCAGGCACCGTCCAGATAACTGGAGTCGGTGGCCTCCGCCGTGGCACTGAAATACAGCGCACCACCGGGAGCCACGCTGAGATCGGTCAGGCTCAACGGCACACCATCCAACTCCGGCAATTGCAGCGGCACAATCCGCTGCAGCGTGGCGGCGCTCAGTTGCCCCTGCTGCAGATCGTGGAGTGCCTGCGCCAGGTCGAGCAGCACCAGGGCATTCTCCCGGCCGCGGCCATTGCCGCGTTGCGCCAGCAGCAACCGCCCACGATGGACCACCGCGCCTTCGATATTCAGGTCCTGGAAGTGCCCAGTGAGTGCACTGTACAAGGGGCTGAGATCGATCACGCGCACGCTGCCAGCCTCGACCAGGCAACCGCGACAGCGCCGCTCGGTCGAACCCGAGCCCAACGCCAGCAGGCTGCCTTCAGGCAATAGCAACAACGCCTCAAAGTCGGGTTTGAGGCGTTTACGCAGTTTCGGATCGCTGGGTAACTCGCCGGGCAGCAGGGTTAGCTCGGCCTGCCAGTCGCCACTCAGGCTGTAACGCTGCAGCACCAGCGCATCGTCCGCCAGCACCCACAAGCTCTGGCCCTGGCACACCAGCGCGCTGGCCGCCGACAGGCGCAGGGTGGCGAGTTGGCGCAACGCCAGGACATTATCGGCGGGGTTCAGCACGCGCCGCTGACGCTCACGCCTGGATATCCGACGCCGGATTGATCATGCGACCCAGGCCGAGATTGCGCAGGGCCAGTTGCAGGGTACTGTGAATCACCTGCGGGTTGTCGATGCTCATCACCTGGGCGAGCAGTTCCTTGGCCTTGCCCAGGCTGATCTGGCGCAACAGCCATTTCACCTTGGGCAGGTTGGTGGCGTTCATCGACAGGCCGTCGAAACCCATGGCCATCAGCAACACGGCGCACGCCGGATCACCGGCCATTTCGCCGCAGATGCTCACCGGCTTGCCTTCGGCATGCGCGCCCTCGACCACCTTGCACAGTGCCTGCAGCACCGCCGGATGCAGGAAGTCATACAAATCGGCGACCCGCGGGTTGTTGCGGTCCACCGCCAACAGGTATTGGGTCAGGTCGTTCGAACCGACCGAGAGGAAGTCCACCATGCGCGCCAGCTCGCGGACCTGGTAGACCGCCGCGGGCACCTCGATCATCACCCCAACCGGCGGCAAGGGCACGTCGGTGCCCTCATCACGCACTTCACCCCAGGCGCGGTGGATCAGGTGCAGCGCCTCTTCCAGCTCCTGCACCCCGGAGATCATCGGCAGCAGGATGCGCAGGTTATCCAGGCCTTCGCTGGCCTTGAGCATGGCACGGGTCTGTACCAGGAAGATTTCCGGGTGATCGAGGGTCACGCGGATGCCGCGCCAGCCAAGGAAGGGGTTCTCTTCCTTGATCGGGAAATAGCTCAACGCCTTGTCGCCGCCGATATCCAGGCTGCGCATGGTCACCGGCAACGGATGGAAGGCGGCCAGTTGCTCGCGATAGATCGCCAGCTGCTCCTTTTCGCTGGGGAAGCGCTCCTTCATGATGAACGGCACTTCGGTGCGGTACAGGCCAACGCCCTCGGCACCGCGCTCCTGGGCGCGCTTCACATCGGCGAGCAGGCCGGTGTTGACCCACAGCGGCATGCGGTGACCATCGAGGGTTTCACAGGGCAAGGCACGCAGTGCATCGAGGCCCTGGGCCAGCTGGCGCTCTTCCTCGACCACATCGGCGTATTGCTTGCGCAGCACTTCGCTGGGGTTGGTGAACACTTCACCGTGATATCCATCGACGATCAGCTGGATGCCGTCGATCTTCGAATACGGCAGGTCGACCGCGCCCATCACCGTGGGAATGCCCATGGCGCGGGCGAAGATCGCCACATGCGAGTTGCCCGAGCCCTGCACCGAAACCAGGCCGACCAGCTTGCCTTCCGGCACCTCGCCGAGCATCGCCGGCGACAGCTCCTCGCTGACCAGGATGCAGTTGTCCGGGTACACCAAGGTCTGCTGGCGCGCCTCCTGCAGATAGGCGAGCAGACGCCGGCCGAGGTCTTTGACGTCGCTGGCGCGCTCGCGCAGGTAGGCGTCGTCCATCAGTTCGAAACGGTTGACGTGCTCGCTGACCACATGGCGCAACGCGCCCTGGGCCCACTGGCCGGTCCTGATGACCTTGACCACCTCGTTACCCAGGGCGGCGTCTTCCAGCATCATCAGATAAACGTCGAACAGCGCGCGCTCTTCCGGGCGCAACTGGCTGGCCATCTTCGCCGACAGGGCGCGCATATCGCCGCGCACACCCTCCAGGGCGTTGTTGAACAGGGTCAGCTCGGCGGCGATGTCATCGACCGTTTTATCCGGCACCACTTCCAGGTCGGCCGGCGGCAATACCACCACCGCGGTGCCCACCGCCGCGCCTGGCGAACCCGGTACGCCAACGAACTTGGCTTCCTGAATGCCCTTGCCCTGGCGACCCAGGCCGCGGATCGAGCCGGTGGCCTCGGCATGGGCGATAACACCGGCGAGCTGCGCGCTCATGGTGACCAGGAAGGCTTCTTCGCCCTCGTCGAACTGGCGCTGCTCCTTTTGCTGCACCACCAGCACGCCCATCACCCGACGGTGGTGGATGATCGGTGAACCGAGGAAGGAGGCATAACGCTCCTCACCAGTTTCGGCGAAGTAGCGATAACGTGGGTGTTCGGAGGCGTGTTCGAGGTTGAGCGGCTCCTCGCGGGTACCGACCAGGCCAACCAGACCCTCGTTGGGTGCCATGCTGACCTTGCCGATGGCCTTCTTGTTCAGACCCTCGGTGGCCATCAGCACAAAGCGATTGGTTTCTGGGTCGAGCAGGTAGACCGAGCAGACCTGGCTGCCCATGGCCTCGCGCACCCGCTGCACGATAATGCCCAGCGCCGCCTTAAGGTCCTTGGCGGCGTTTACTTCCTGGACAATCTTGCGCAGCGTATTGAGCATGGCTGGGTTCTAGCCTGTGTCAGTCGCGCGCCAACAGGCGCGGAGCGAGTTCCTTAAGGGCGCGACGGTAAACCTCGCGCTTGAATGTCACCACCTGGCCCAGCGGGTACCAATAACTGACCCAACGCCAGCCGTCGAACTCCGGCTTGCCGGTCAGGTCCATGCGCACCCGATCCTCCGCGCCAGTTAGACGCAAGAGGAACCACTTCTGTTTCTGCCCGATGCACAGCGGCTGGCTGTGCGTACGCACCAGGCGCTGGGGCAGACGATAACGCAACCAGCCCCGGGTGCAGGCGAGAATTTTCACATCCTGCTGTTCCAGGCCCACTTCTTCATTCAATTCGCGGTACAGCGCTTCTTCCGGCGACTCATGGTCATTGATCCCGCCCTGCGGGAACTGCCAAGCGTCCTGGTTTATCCGACGCGCCCACAGCACCTGGCCGACATCATTGGTCAAAATGATGCCGACATTCGGGCGAAAACCATCGGAATCGATCACGGCACACAACCTCGTAAACGCCTGAATTTAAGACATGCGGGCATTGTTCCACAAAGGCCGCGGCAGCAGCAACGCGAGCGGCCCGCGCAATAGGAATGCCCCCTAAAAGCCGCTATTCTGGCCGCCTTTCATAGCTGGCAATCAAAGGTGCTCCCGTGCGTTTGGCTTTATTCGATCTCGACAACACCCTGCTCGGCGGCGACAGCGATCACGCCTGGGGCGACTACCTGTGTGAGCGCGGCATCCTCGACGGCATCGCCTACAAGGCGCGCAACGACGCCTTCTATCAGGACTACCTGGCTGGCCGCCTGAACATCACCGACTACCTGAATTTCAGCCTGGAGATTCTCGGCCGCACGGAAATGGCTCAACTGGAGCAGTGGCACCGCGAATTTATGCGCGATTGCGTCGAGCCGATCATCCTCGCCAAGGGCGAAGCGCTGCTGGCCGAACACCGCGCGGCCGGCGACAAGCTGCTGATCATCACCGCCACTAACCGTTTTGTTACCGCGCCGATTGCCGCGCGCCTGGGCGTCGACACCCTGCTGGCCACCGAATGCGAAATGGCCGACGGCCGCTACACCGGGCGCACCACTGACGTGCCGTGCTTCAAGGAAGGCAAGGTCACCCGCCTTAACCGCTGGCTCGGCGAGACCGGTTTGAGCCTGGACGACAGCTGCTTCTACAGCGACTCGCTGAATGACCTGCCGCTGCTGGAGCAGGTGACCCGCCCGTACGCCGTCGACCCCGACCCGAAGCTGCGTGCCGAAGCCGAGAAGCGTGGCTGGCCAATCATTTCCCTGCGCTGATAACAAAAACGCCGCCTGATCAGGCGGCGTTTTTATTTGGGACTTTGCTTAGAAACTGATCAGGCCGGTTTGGCACCCATCAGCCCCATGATCACCAGCAACAGCAACCCGATCAGCCCGGTGTATGCCGCGCAGAAGCGCAGTAACTTGGCCGGCGCAGGGCTGTCGCCCAAGGCCTGCCAGGCCGCCAAACGACCATTGAGCAGCAGGCCGAACAGCACCAGCACGCCGAACAGCACGCTGCTGGCCAGCAGCCAAGTCTGCCCCAGCGGGAAACCCGCCAGATTGACCAGCCACCAGCCACTGACCGGCAGGCTCAATGCCAGCAAGCCGAACACCGGCAGGCTGATCAGCCGGGTGCGCTTGAGCTTGCGTTGCAGCACGCTGCCATCGCCGCCGCGCACGGCCTTCCACAGCATAAATACATGAGCCAATACGCCCAGCAGCAACAGCACGCCCGGTGCACTGTGGAGAATTTTCAGCAGTTGGTAATGTTCCATCGATCAGCTCCTGCCGATTAGCCTAAAAAGAGTTTGTACGCCGGGTTATCGCTCTCATCCCAATAGGGATAGCCGATCGCCTCCAACGCCGCCGGCACCAGATGGCGCTCTGCTTGCGGCACTTGCAGCCCCGCCACCACGCGACCATCGGCAGCGCCGTGGTTGCGGTAGTGGAACATCGAGATATTCCAGCGCCCGCCGAGTTTCTGCAGAAAGTTGAACAGCGCGCCCGGCCGCTCGGGAAACTCGAAGCGGTAGACGCACTCATCCGGCACCGCCGCCGCATGACCGCCGACCATATGGCGGATATGCAGTTTGGCCAGCTCATTATCGGTCAGGTCCAGCACCGGGAAACCCTGCTCACGCAGGCCCTGCACCAGCGCCGCACGCGGATCGCTTTCCGGGTGGGTCTGCACGCCGACGAAGATGTGCGCCTCCTTATCTTCGTGGTAGCGGTAATTGAACTCGGTGATCTGCCGCTTACCGATGGCCTCGCAGAACGCCTTGAAGCTGCCCGGCTGCTCGGGGATGGTCACGGCAATAATGGCTTCGCGCTTCTCGCCCAACTCGGCGCGCTCGGCAACATGGCGCAGGCGGTCGAAGTTGACGTTGGCCCCCGAGTCGATACCGACCAATACCTGGCCGCTGCAGCCTTCGCGCTCCACGTATTTCTTGATCCCGGCCACGCTCAGTGCGCCGGCCGGCTCGGTGATCGAGCGGGTGTCGTCGTAGATGTCCTTGATCGCCGCGCAGATCTCGTCGGTGCTGACGGTGATCACCTCGTCGACATAGTCCTTGCACACATCAAAGGTGTGCTGGCCGATCTGCGCCACGGCCACACCATCGGCAAACAGCCCAACCTGCGGCAATACCACGCGCTCGCCAGCGGCCATGGCGGCCTGCAGGCAGTTGGAGTCGTCCGGCTCAACGCCGATGATCTTGATCTCCGGGCGCAGGTATTTCACATAGGCCGCGATACCGGCGATCAGGCCTCCGCCGCCCACCGGCACGAAGATCGCGTCGAGCTTGCCCGGCTGCTGGCGAAGGATTTCCATGGCCACGGTGCCCTGGCCGGCGATGGTGTGCGGATCGTCGTAGGGGTGGATATAGATGTAGCCCTTCTCGTCGACCAGTTTCAGCGAATAGGCCAGCGCTTCGGGGAAGCTGTCGCCATGCAGCACCACCTTGCCGCCCCGCGAACGTACGCCTTGCACCTTGATCTCCGGGGTGGTCTTGGGCATCACGATGGTGGCTTTAACGCCCAGCACCTTGGCCGCCAGCGCCAGGCCCTGGGCATGATTACCGGCGGAGGCGGTGACCACGCCGCGCGCCTGCTCCTCAGCGGAGAGCTGCGCCAGTTTGTTGTAGGCGCCGCGAATCTTGAACGAGTACACCGGCTGCAGGTCTTCGCGCTTGAGCAGAATCTGGTTGCCCAGCCGCTCGGAAAGCTGGTTGGCAGCTTGCAGCGGAGTTTCCACCGCCACGTCATAGACGCGCGAGGTGAGGATCTTCTTGACGTACTGTTCGAGCATGGCGTGATCGCAGGCGGCTTTTCAGGGAGTTCGCGAGTCTACCCCAGCGTTGCGCCGATCGACCACACAAGCAGACCACGCGAGAGCTGCTGCGCTCGGTGATGCGGCGTTAAAAACAGACTCGGAATGCTCATGTACAAAAGTACACTCCGCTTCCTCGCCTGTTTTTTCCTTGCCTGACCTTCGCTCGCTACGCTCTCACGCGGCCTGACAGGCAGGGTTTTAACGTCGCCAGCCCAGCCGCGCTATAATTCGCGCCTTTCCTCACTCCCACGCCAGGCCCCATGATGAACCAGGATCAACTCAAGCAAGCCGTCGCCCAGGCTGCCGTCGACTTTATTCTTCCCAAACTCGACGCCAAGAGTGTGATCGGAGTCGGCACCGGCTCCACCGCCAACTGCTTTATCGACGCTCTGGCCACGCACAAGATGGAATTCGACGGCGCAGTCGCCAGCTCCGAAGCCACCGCCGCACGCCTCAAGGGCCATGGCATTCCGGTGTACGAGCTGAATACGGTCAGCGACCTGGAGTTCTATGTCGACGGTGCCGACGAGAGTGACGAACACCTCAACCTGATCAAGGGCGGCGGCGCGGCCCTGACCCGCGAAAAAATCGTCGCCGCCGTGGCGCGGACCTTTATCTGCATCGCCGACGCCAGCAAGCTGGTGCCGGTACTGGGTGCCTTCCCGCTGCCGGTGGAAGTGATTCCCATGGCGCGCAGCCATGTCGCCCGCCAGCTGGTCAAGCTCGGTGGCGACCCGGTGTACCGCGAAGGCGTGGTGACCGATAACGGCAATATCATCCTCGACGTGTTCAACCTGTCGGTCACCAACCCGGCCGAGCTGGAAAGCCAGATCAACGCCATCGTCGGCGTGGTCACCAACGGTCTGTTCGCCGCACGCCCGGCCGACCTGCTGCTGCTCGGCACCGGCGAGGGCGTGAAGACGCTCAAGCGCGCCTGACGCCTGGGGCGGCAAGAACCGGCGGCTGTGCAAAAATGGATCAAGTCGGCAGACAGTCCGCGCCCTAGGCGTCATGCTGCCGGCATTGCTTAGCAGGTCGTTAAACCGTTATCAGGATCGTCAGGGAGTTCTATGTCCGCATTCGCCTCGTCCGCCCAAGATCGCCAGCTTGACCTTGGCGACCTGCTGCGTGAGCTGGTCGCCCAGGGCCGGACCAATCAGGACAATGCCGAGCAATGCCTGGCGATCCGCCGCAGCGCGGTAAACAACCAGCAGCACCCGCTGGAGTTTCTCGCCGCCCAGCAACTCGACGACCTGAAAAGGCCCGGCAAAAAGCTGGATCTGGAAGGCCTGACCAGTTGGCTGGCAGAGCAATGCGGCCAGCCCTTCCTGCGCATCGATCCGCTGAAGATCAATGTTGCCGCCGTGACCCCGCTGATGTCCTACGCCTTCGCCCAGCGCCACAAGATCCTCGCCGTGGCCGTGGACAACGACAGCGTGACCATCGCCAGCAGCCAGCCGCTGGTCAACAGCTGGGAAGCCAACCTGATCCACGTGCTCAAGCGCCCGATCAAGCGCGTGGTGGCCAGCCCGGCGGATATCCAGCGTTTCACCGTGGAGTTCTACCGCCTGGCCAAGTCGGTTAGCGGGGCCTCGACCGGCGACATGAAGATCAGCGGGGCCGGCAACTTCGAACAGCTGCTCAACCTCGGAGCCCAGGATCAGGAGCCGGACGCCAACGACGCGCATATCGTCAATATCGTCGACTGGCTGTTCCAATACGCCTTTACCCAGCGCGCCAGTGATATCCATATCGAACCGCGTCGCGAGCAGGGCAGCGTGCGCTTTCGCATCGATGGCGTGCTGCACACCGTCTACCAATTCCCTCCCCAAGTCACCATGGCCATCGTCAGTCGCCTGAAAAGCCTGGGGCGGATGAACGTCGCGGAAAAACGTAAACCACAGGACGGCCGGGTCAAGACCAAGACCCCGGACGGCGGCGAAGTGGAGCTGCGTTTGTCGACCCTGCCCACTGCCTTCGGCGAGAAGATGGTGATGCGGATCTTCGACCCGGAAGTGCTGCTGAAAAGCTTCGATAAATTGGGCTTTTCTCCCGATGACCTGAAGCGCTGGCAGAGCATGACGTCGCAGCCCAACGGCATCATCCTGGTCACCGGCCCGACCGGCTCGGGCAAGACCACCACGCTGTACACCACGCTGAAGCAGCTGGCGACCAGCGAGGTCAACCTGTGCACCATCGAAGACCCGATCGAGATGATCGAACCGGCCTTCAACCAGATGCAGGTGCAGAGCAATATCGACCTGACCTTCGCCAGTGGCGTGCGCGCGCTGATGCGCCAGGACCCGGACATCATCATGGTCGGCGAAATCCGCGACCTGGAAACCGCCGAAATGGCGATCCAGGCGGCGCTGACCGGGCACCTGGTGCTATCGACCCTGCACACCAACGACGCCCCCAGCGCCATTACCCGCCTGCTGGAACTGGGTGTGCCGCACTACTTACTCAAGGCCACCCTGCTCGGGGTCATGGCGCAGCGCCTGGTGCGCACCCTGTGCCCGCACTGCAAGGTGCCGGTGGAGATTGTCGACGAAGACTGGCAAGCACTGACCAAGCCCTGGAGCTCACCGCCCCCGACCGGCGCGCACAAGGCCGTCGGCTGCCTGGAGTGCCGCGACACTGGTTACCGCGGCCGCGCCGGGGTGTACGAGATCATGCAGCTGAACGACGGCATCAAGCCGCTGATCACCGCCGACACCGACCTGATCGCCCTGCGCCGGCATGCGTTCAAGGAAGGCATGCGCAGCCTGCGCCTGTCCGGCGCACAGAAAGTCGCGGCCGGCCTGACCACCATCGAAGAAGTACTACGAGTGACGCCCCAGAGCGAACAAAAATAGCCTTAGTCCGCGAGTCTCAACTGCGAGGCAAACGCTGCTGGCGGGCGGGGATGTTTGCCACCCGCTGCGGCTTGCAATCCAGGTAGGTAGACGCCTGCAACCAGCGCTTATCGGGATGCCAGGCAAACAGAAACTGCCCGCCTTTGAGCTGATCAACCACCATGCGCGCTACTTCCGGGCGCACCGCCGGGCAACCCAGACTACGCCCGATACGCCCATGGCTGCGCACCAGGCGCGGGCTGACATAGTCCGCACCGTGGATGACGATGGCCCGCTCGCGGGCCAGATCATTCAGCCCCGGTTCCAGGCCATCCATGCGTAACGAATAGCCATGCTTGCCACGGTAGCTCTCGGCGGTGCGGAACAGTCCCAGACTGGTCTGGTGGCTGCCCAGACGATTGGAGAAGCGTGCGGCGATGTGCTCCCCGGAAGCGCGCCCGTGGGCGACGAAATCACGCAGCAACAGGCGCTTGCGCTGCAGATCGAAGATCCACAAGCGGCGCTCGGCGGAGGGGCGCGAGTAATCAATGACCGCCAGCCGTCGCGCAGGGTCGGCACCATGATTGAGCGCGCACTGCATCGCCGCCAAGGCATGCCGCAGCGCCTGCTGATTGAGCCCGGGAGCCACGCGGGCGAGATCGCGCAGCAACACATCCTGCTGCGCAGTGGCCGCCAACAATGGCGTAGATAAGAGCCACAGGCCTGCCAGGCAGAGCCGGCCGATACGTCCAAACATGTGCGTAACTACCTCTAGGTGCCTACCCCGGGACATCCTGTCATAAGATCCAACAACGACCCGCCTATACTGGCTGCGGCTAACCCGCTTTTAGAACCTACTCACGATCTGCTGCGCGTCGACCCTACTGCGTTAAAAACAGGCTCGGAATGCTCATTTACAGCTCGTAAACTCCGCCTCCTCGCCTGTTTTTGCCTTGTATGGCTCTAGCTCGCGACATCGTGAACAGATTCTAAGGCCAAGGACTGGAGCAGTAGATTGTTCAAAAAACGCACACTCTACCTGAGCGCCGCCCTGCTCACCTTGCCACTGGTCGCGAATGCCAGCCCCTCGCTGTTCGCCACCAGCACCGACCTGCTGCCGCTACTCGAACAGCTCAACGAGCAATGCGCGCCCTTACCTGCAAGCCTAGACGAAAACGCCCGGCAGCTCCTGCTGGGCTTCTATGCCCAGCGTAGCGGTCAGCCCGCCTGGCAGGACAGCGCGCAACTGTTGCAGCTGCACGCGCAGATCGAACAGCTGGCCGACGATGGCCTGTTCCCCAACGAATACCCATTGCCCCTGGTGGCCAAGGTGCAGGTCGAACGCCACGACTGCGCCGACCTGCTGACCAGCCACAGCTACCTGCAGGCCTTGCTCCACCTGCGCCGCGGCCGCGTCTCGCAGCAACGCCTGGAGCCGCTCTGGCGCGCGCCGGAGCTGACCCAGCCCGACCTGCAGCTGGCCACTTTGTCGCTGGCCTTGCTGCACCTGCACAACCCCGCCCAAGCATTCGCCAGCGCCCGCCCGACAACACTGCCCTATCAGCAGTTGCGCCAGGCCTATGCACAACGACGGCAGCAGACGCTGGGCGACTGGGCGGCGCTGCCCGGGGGGCCGCTGCTGCGCCCACAGGGCAAGGATGAGCGCCTGCCGGCCTTGCGCGCACGGCTGCAGGCCGAGGGTTATCTGAGCGCACCGGCAGACGACTCAGGCACGCAATTCGACTCGGCGACCCTCGCCGCCCTGCAGGCCTTCCAGAGCGATCACGGACTCAACCCCGACGGCATGCTCGGCCCGGCCAGCCTCAACGAGCTGAACCTCGGCGCGCTGGCACGCCGCGAGCAGTTGCGTGCCAACCTCGAACGCCTGCGCTGGCTGGCCGATGACATGGCCAGCGCCGAGGTGCTGATCAACGTGGCCGCCGCCGAGCTGATGGTTGCGCAGCACGGCCAGGAGGTCTGGCGCACCCGTACCCAGGTCGGCCGCCCGGAACGGCAGACCCCGCTACTGGCCTCGCGCATCGAGCGGCTGACGCTCAACCCGACCTGGACCGTGCCACCGACCATCCTGCGCGAGGACAAGCTGCCGGAAATCCGCGACGACCCCGACTACCTCGCCCGCCACCAATTCAGCGTGTTCGACCGGGACGGCCAGCCACTCGACCCGCAGACCGTCGACTGGGACAACCCCGGCGCGATCAAGCTGCGTCAGTCGGCCGGCAGCCATAACCCGCTCGGCCGGGTCGCGCTGCGCTTCGCCAATCCGTTCGCGGTCTACCTGCACGACACGCCAAGCCAGCAGCTGTTCAGCAAGGCACCGCGGCCCTTCAGCTCCGGCTGTGTCAGGATCGAGGCGGTCGACAGCCTGCTCGCCTGGCTTTTGCCTGTGGAGCAACTGGAGGACGTACATGCACGCATCGGCAGTGGCGACACCCAGCAATACCGCCTGCCACGCCCCGCGCCCCTGCTAATTGCCTACTGGACAGTCGAAGCCAGCGCCAGCGGCCAGCTGCGCTACCTACCCGACATCTATGGCTGGGATGCCAAACTGATCCAGGCCCTGGCCGCACGATCGCCCTGAACGGCTCGTCCATGACCGTTGATCGGCGCAGTCTGCAACGCCATCGACAGCGGCCCCAAGGCCAACTGTGCTTAGATACCTGAACCGTCCATTTACCAGACCCCAATCATTCAAGGAGCTCCACCACATGGAAATCGGCAGTGTCATTTTTCTCTTCGTCGGCCTCGCGGTCGCCATCGTCTTTATGGGCTTCAAGGTCGTGCCGCAG
The DNA here is from genome assembly GCF_049653025.1 of Pseudomonas sp. GTDB lineage: Bacteria > Pseudomonadota > Gammaproteobacteria > Pseudomonadales > Pseudomonadaceae > Aquipseudomonas. The sequence goes on from NZ_JBASFM010000005.1 coordinate 130,035, forward strand.
GGTTTCGAATGGACGGTCGAGCGCTTCGGCCGCTACACCAACACCCTCAAGCCGGGCCTGAACATCATCGTGCCGGTGATGGACAAGGTCGGCCGCAAGCTCAACGTGATGGAAAACGTGCTGGATATTCCACCGCAGGAAGTGATCACCGCCGATAACGCCACGGTGCAGATCGACGCCATCTGCTTCTTCCAGATCATCAATTCGGCCCAGGCCGCCTACGAGGTGAACAACCTCGAGCACGCCATCCGCAACCTGGTGATGACCAATATCCGCACCGTGCTCGGTTCCATGGAGCTGGACGCCATGCTCGGCCAGCGCGACGCGATCAACGAGAAGCTGCTGCGCACCGTCGATGAAGCCACCGCACCCTGGGGCATCAAGATCACCCGCATCGAGATCAAGGACATCAGCCCGCCCGCCGACCTGATGGCCGCCATGTCCGGGCAGATGAAAGCCGAACGGATCAAGCGTGCGCAGATTCTCGAAGCCGAAGGCCTGCGCGCCGCCGCGATTCTTACCGCCGAAGGGCAGAAGCAGGGCGATATCCTCAAGGCCGAAGGCCAGCGCCAGGCCGCGTTCCTCGAAGCCGAAGCCCGCGAGCGTGCCGCCCAGGCGGAAGCCGAAGCCACCCGCATGGTGTCCGAAGCCATCGCCCAGGGTAACGTGCAGGCGGTCAACTACTTCGTCGCGCAGAAATACATCGAAGCCCTCGGCCAACTGGCCAGTGCCAACAACAGCAAGGTCATCCTCATGCCACTGGAAGCCAGCCAGGTGATCGGTGCGGTCGGCGGCATCAGCGAAATCGTCAAAGCCACCTTCGGTGAGAAGAAGGGTTAAGCCATGTGGGACTTTTTACAGCACCTGTCGTACTGGAACTGGCTGGCCTTCGGCACCCTGTTGCTGATCCTCGAAGTGTTCGGTGCCGGCGGCTATCTGCTGTGGATCGGCCTGGCCGCCGCCAGCGTCGGCCTGCTGACCTTCGTCTTCCCCGAGCTGCCCTGGGCCGTGCAGTTCATCCTGTTCGGCCTGCTCTCGGTGCTGACCGCAGTGTTCTGGTGGCAACGCCAGCGCAGTTCGGCAAAACCCTCCGATCAACCGGGGTTGAACCAGCGCGGCAGCGAATTGCTTGGGCGCACCTTCGTCCTGCATGAAGCCATCAGCGGCGGACGCGGCAAGATCAAGGCCGGCGACAGCCTGTGGCTGGTGATCGGGGCCGACCTGCCCGTCGGTACGCAGGTGCGCGTGATCGGCCAGGACGGCGTGCTGCTAAAGGTTGAAGCAGAACCGGCCAACTAGGACCTATCTGTGAGGTAGCAGGATGACTGGAATACGGATATCACTGGCCATTCTGCTGCTGGCCAGCAGCGGCTGCAGCTTGCTCAAGCTGGATAAGGAAATGCAGCAGGCACGCCAGGAGCTGCTGCTGATCGCCGGCCAGCTGCAAGCCTCGGACTCCGGGCGCAGCGCACTGGTCACCCTGCTCGACGCACAGGGCAAGCTGGTCAACTACCGCATCGCCGCCCCCGGCGAAATTTTCTATTTCACCGAAGCGCCAGCCAGCTACCAGTTGCTGGCCTTCGATGATCGCAACGGCAACTTTATCCTCGATCACGACGAGCCCCGTCACTGGCTACCCAAGGCCCAGGGCGCGCCAATCAGTGTGCAACCGGAGCCGGAAGAACGGGCGCGCCTGGGCCGGCTCAATCCACTGCGCCTCGCCACCACCGACCTGCAGCCGGCTCCAGCGCTCGACCTCAGCCTTGCACTGCTCTACCGCGAACAGCCGCGCCTGCAACGCAACTACCTGCAGCCGGTCAACTTCGACGACCCGCGCTTCAACGAAGCCAACGTACGCCTGGGTGCCTGGCAACCCCTGACCTTTATGCGCGAGCTGGGTTATGGCCTGTACCTGCTCGCGCCCTGGGATAAGGACAAGGAGCCGATATTCCTGGTGCACGGCATCAACTCCTCACCGCGCGTCTGGCAGGAACTGGCCGCCAACCTCGACCTGCAGCGCTTCCAACTGGTGCTGTTCCACTACCCCAGTGGCCTGCCACTGAACAACAGCGCCTATATGCTCAGTGTCGGCATGCGCGATCTGCAGCTGCGCCATGCCCCGCGACGCATGCATGTGTTCGCCCACAGCATGGGCGGCCTGGTGGCCCGGCGCGCCGTGCAATTGTTGAGCGCAGACGACGGCCAGAAACTCTGCCTGTTTATCACCCTGTCGACGCCCTGGGATGGCCATCCCTCGGCGGCCAGTGGGGCGGATGTGCCGCTGGATATTCCGGTGTGGCGCGACATGGCACCGGGCAGCAGCTACCTGCAAAGCCTGTTCGCCACGCCGTTGCCCACGCATATGCGTCAATGGCTGCTGGTCAGCTACGGCGGCAACACGCGCATGCTGGCCGAACCCAACGACGGCGTGGTGCCATTGGCCAGCGAACTGCGCGCCGCCGCCCAGGATGAAGCCGAGCGGCTGTATCTGCTCGACGAAACCCATACCAGCATCCTGAACAATGCCCGCAGCACTGCACTGCTTGAGCGCGCGCTGGACAGTCTGCCGACCGAGGGCTGCAAAGCGGCAGCCGAGTAAGCCATCCGGCGGTTATCACCGGCACAAACAATCAGGCCGCCCGTAGGCGGCCTGATTGTTTGTACGTCGGACAGCACGCCTCAGAACCTGTTTACGATCTCGCGAGCTAGAGCCGTGCAAGGCAAAAACAGGCGAGGAAGCGGAGTTTACGAGCTGTAAATGAGCATTCCGAGCCTGTTTTTAACGCAGCAGGGCCGACGCGCAGCAGATCGTAAACAAGTTCTTACGGCAGTGCGTAAACCTTGAACAGCATCTTGACCATCTCACCCGGCTCACCCAGGTACTGGCTGTAGATCTTCTCCAGATCACCCGAGCGGTAGGTTTCGCTCAGCGCGGTATCCACCAGCAAGCGGAAGTCTTCGTCGCTACGTGGCAGCGCCATGGCTACCGGGGCGAACTCATAGATGCGCTCCAGCACCATCATGTCGCCGGCATCCTTGTTCTTCGCCAGGTAGTTCTTCAGCAGGATGCGCTCGGAGAAGAAGGCATCGGCCTTGCCCTCGGCCACCAGCTGCACACCCTCTTCGTGATTGTCGACCGTGACCAGCGTGGCGATCACACCCAGCAGGCGCATCTTGTCACGCACCCAGTCCTCGGTGACGCCGCCCTCGGTCACCACAAAAGTTTGATTGGCCAGGCCGCGGTTGATGGTCGCCCGCCAGGTCGGGCCTTCATGCGCCACCTCGCCATTGAGCACCCTGAGCAGGGTTTCCGAGGCATCGTCGCGTACCAGCGCCGCCAGGCCGGCGGTGTAGACCGGCAACGAGAAGCTGACCGATTTGCGCTGCTCCAGCGTCTCCGGGGTTGGCGTGCAGAGCATGTCGACCTTGCCCGAGCTGACTGCGGAGATGCTCTCGGCATCCTCAAGTGCCTGGTAACGCACCTGCAAGTCACTCAGACCCAGCTCGGTCTGGACTCGCTCGGCGATCTTCTGGCACAGCGCCATGGCATAGCCGACGGGCTTGTCGCCTTGCTGGCTGCTAAACGGTGCCATGTCCGGCAGATAACCGAGGGTGAAAGTATTGCTGCTGCGCACGCGCTCCAGGGTGCTGGAGCTGGCGCTCGCCAGCCCTGGCAACAGAACCAGGCAGGCGAGCAGCAGGTGTACGGATTTGGGCAGTTGCATGTTCATATCCTGTTCCCCACATTCAGATGTCTTGGCAATCCTGAAGACACGCCTAGGCCCGTCCGGACACAGGCTGCTTATCGACAAAGTTCTTGGCGATAAAGCCGTAGAGCAGGTAGCCGACGGCGAGCACAATCATCGCGCCGAACACCGCATCCTTGCCGGAGGCGTAGAGGGCGTAGAACGAATACGCCATCGCCACCATCAGGGCCACCACGTTGCGGCTGAAAATCGCTGGGCTGACCTGGGCCTTGTGCATGATCACCAGCAGGCCGGAAAGTGCTGTGACATAGGGGATCAAGTTGGTCACCACTGCCAGGTTGACCAGCTTGCTGAACTGCGCACTAGCATTCGGCGAGATGGTCGACAGGGCCAGTAACGTCTGCAGCACGCCGCAGACGATCATGCCAATGATCGGCGCATTCATCGCACTGACCTTGCTGAACAGTTTCGGGAACAGCCCCTGGTCCGCGGTCATCTTGGCGGTCTGCGCCAGGGTGAACTGCCAGCCGAGCAGCGAGCCGATGCAGGCCATCACCGCCAACGCCATGATGATGTTGCCGACGAAGGGGTTGAACATCTGCGCGTAGACAAAAGCGAACGGCGCGCTGGAGTTGGCCAGCTCGGCGTTCGGCACGATGCCCTGGATCACCGTGGTCGACAGCACGTAGACCACCGCCGCGCCGAGGGTGCCGAACAGGCAGGCCAGCGGCACATTGCGCTTGGGATCCTCCACCGCATCGGAGGCCTGCGCGGCCGACTCCATGCCGAGGAAGGCCCACAGGGTCAGCGGAATACTCTGCGCGACGGCATCGCTGATCTTCAGGTTGTGCGGGTTCCAGGCATCCTTCAATACCGCAGGATCGAACCAGAACCAGCCGATTACGCAGAGCCCCGCCACTGGAATGATCACCCCCCAGACGGTGATCGCACCGATCTTGCCGGTGATGCTCGGCCCGCCGAAGTTGGCAAAGGTGGTCAGCCAGAGCAGCCCCACCGTGCCGATGAACAGCGGAATGGCACCGCTGCCCAGCCAGGGGAAGAACGGCGTCAGGTAACCCACCGCGGAAATGCCGATGGCCACGTTGCCGATCGCCAGCGACAGGAAGTAGAGGAACGAGCAGAGGAAGAACGCCGACTTGCCGTGCGCCTCCTCGGTATAGGCCGACATACCGCCCGTACGCGGGCCATAGATACCGCACTGGGCGAAGCAATAGGCGATGGCCATGGAGCCGACTGCGGTGATGATCCATGACAGCAGCGATACGGCCCCCAGCTGGGCCATGTTCGACGGCAACATGATGATGCCGGAACCCATCATGTTGACCGACACCAGTGTGGTGAGCCCCATCAGGCTCATCTTCTTGCTTGACTCAGCCATCGACCTCTCCTTGCTCGGTTTAAACCACAGCCTCGCCCGGCGGAGTACAACCTGCCGCCAGACGGGAGTGACTCAGCGTTACTGTTTGACCACATAGACCTTGTAGGTGAGTCCATCCTTACCATCACGCTCGATCTCGACACCGTGGTTGTCGTGTTCGAAACCGGGGAAGTGGCTGTCGAACAGCTCCATCGCCAGCAGATAGTCGATGATCGCCTTCTTGTCCGCGCCGGCCTTCTCGCCCGGCATCATCAGCGGAATGCCCGGCGGATACGGCACGACCTGCACGGCCACGGTGCGACCCTGCATGTCGCGCACGGCAATCTGCTCGATCTGGCCTTTCACCAGCTTGGCGAAGGTATCGCGCGGCGAAGCCACGACATCCGGCAGCAGGCTGAAGGCGGCATCCATGTTGTGCAGCAGCTTGGAGGCGAGCATGTCCTTGTGCATGGCTTCGGCCAGGTCCTTGAGGCCCATGCCGGCATAGCGCTCGCCATGGCTGGTGACCAGCTCGGGCATCACCAGCTCCAGCGAGGCGTTGTTGTCGTAGTGCTTCTTGAACTCCATCAGCCCGGCGACCAGCGAGCCCCACTTACCCTTGGTCACGCCCAGGCTGAACAGCAGCAGGATGGAATATGGCTCGGTCTTCTCCACCACGATGCCGCGGCTGGAGAGGAACGACGACACCAGCGGTGCCGGAATGCCGCTGCCTTCCATCTGCCCTTCGAGGGTCTGCCCCGGCGTCAGCACGGTGACCTTGATCGGGTCGAGCATGCAGTAATCGCGGCCCAGGTCGCCGAAACCGTGCCAGCTGGCCGTCGGCTTGAGCACCCAGGCATCACCATGGCGCAGCACCTGCGGGTCGAGGTCGGCAAAGGGTACGCCATTGACCTCGTCCGGCTGCCACACGCCAAACCACCAGTCCTGCGGGTCGCGCTTACGCACCTCGTCACCCAGGCGAACCATGGCCTGGCGGAACGCGATGGCCTCGCCGATGGATTCGTCGGTGAGGTACTCACCCGCGTCATCCATCATCTTCGCCGACACGTCGGTGGAGGCGATGATGCTGTACTGCGGTGACGTCGAGGTGTGCATCATAAAGGCTTCGTTGAACAGCACCGGCTTGATCGGCACCTTGCCCGAGCGGATGTGGATCATCGAGGCCTGCGACAGCGCCGCCAGCAGCTTGTGGGTGGAATGGGTGACGGTCACCGTGGCGTCGTCGGCATGCCGCTCGCCGCGGTGCATGCCGTAACGGCCCTCGTACAACGGGTTGAAACGCGCGTAGGCGTACCAGGCCTCGTCGTAATGGATGCGATCGACGCTCTGGCTCAGTTCGCGGGTGGTGGTCTGCACGTTGTAGCAGAGGCCGTCGTAGGTCGAGTTGGTCAGTACCGCCAGCACCGGCAGGGCCTGGCGGTTGCTGACCAGCGGGCTTTCGGCGAGTTTCTGCGCCACCGCTTCGGGGGTCAGTTCACTGCGTGGCACCGGACCGATCAGGCCGCGCGCATTGCGTCGCGGGCGCAGGTACAGCGGCACCGCGCCAGACATGTTCAACGCGTAGTTCAACGATTTGTGGCAGTTGCGGTCGACCAGCACGGAATCGCCATCGGTCACCGCCGAGTGCAGGACGATCTCGTTACTGGCCGAGCTGCCACCGACCGAGAAGAAGGTGTAATCGGCACCGAATACCCGCGCGGCGTTTTTCTCCGCCTCGGCGATCGGCCCGGAGTGGTCGTTCAGCGAGCCCAGCTCACCGACCGACACGCTAAGGTCGGAGCGCAGCATCTGCTCGCCGTAGAAATCGAGAAAACTGCGCCCCACCGCAGTCTTCATGAAAGCCGTGCCGCCGGTATGGCCCGGGGTGTGCCAGGAGTATTCGTGGGTTTCGGCGAAGTTGACCAGTGCCCCGAAGAACGGCGGCAGGATGCTGTCCAGATAGCGGCGGGCGGCGGCGGCGATGCGCCCAGCGACGAACTCCGGGCTGTCTTCCGGCTGCCAGATAAAACCGTCGATATTCTCGACAAACTCCAGCGGCACCTGGCTCTGGTGTGAGTGGCTCATCCCCAGCATGACCGGCAGCTGCGCGGTACGACGGCGGATCAGCTGGACCAGGTGCAGCGCCAACGGCAGGTTCTCTTCGCACAGCCCCCAGCCGAGGATTACACAGCAGTAGGCCGGGTCGGCACGAAAGGCGATTTCGGCATCATCCAGCGAGCTGACCCGCTCGACATCGAGGCCATGCTGCTGCAGGGCCTGCCCGACTTCCTTGGCACTGCGTAAAACGATGCTGTCTGGGTGTTCCTGGGCATTGACCACGATCAACACCGGGTAGCGCTGCGCCAGGGAGGCCGGCAAGGGTACTTTCGCGTGACTCATGATTAACTCCTTGTAATAAATCGGCTGGTTGTCTGCCCGGGCGGGGTACAACCCCCGCCGCGAACGTGCCCTTAGCGCTTAAGGCACCAGAAGTGGTAGTCGCCGTCCTTATGCACGGTGCCTTCCACTTCCTTCTCGAAGCCGGGGAAGTTGTTGCCCCAGTCCTGCAGTGCCTGGATATAGCGAAGCCACGGGCCATCCAGCGGCCCCAGGTTCTCGCCCGGCATAACGATCGGGATACCCGGCGGATACGGCATGATGCCGACCCCGGTGACCCGCCCCGCCGCCTGCTTGAGCGGCAGCAACTCCGCCTCACCGGCCTGCAGGGCCTGGAAGGCGGCGCGTGGAGTCTTCTCGATCAGCGGTAGGTTGCCAAAGGCCTCGGCCTGCAGGGCGTCCATGCGGCTGCTGCGCATGTACTCGAACATCTGCGTGCTCAGGTCACGCAGGCCCAGGCCGCTGTAGCGCTCGGGGGCCTGGGCAACCAGATCGGGCAGCACCCGCTCCAGCGCCACGTTGCCGTCGTAGTGACGCTTGAAGGCCAGCAGCACGTTGATCAGCGTGCCCCACTTGCCCTTGGTCACGCCGATGCTGAACAGGCACAGCACCATGAAGTCGGTGATGCGCGACGGCACGATGTTGTTACGGTAGAGAAAGGCCCCGAGGATCGGTGCCGGGATGCCTTCGGCCTGCAGATGGCCATCCGCGCCCATGCCCGGCACCATGATGCCGACCTTGATCGGGTCGAGCATGCACCAGCCTTTTTCTAAGCCGGCGAAGCCGTGCCATTCGGCACCCGGCTCCAGTTCCCAGCAGGCAGGATCGGAGGCCAGCTGCTCGGCATCGGCATCGGCGAAGTCGACCTGTTTACCGGTTTTGCCATCGATGACCTGCGGTGCATTCCATGGCTGGAAGAACCAGTCGCCACGGCCGGCGAACTCGCGATGGGTGCGGGCCAGGGCCTGGCGGAAATCCACCGCTTCACGAATGGCGTCCTGAGTCAGGCTGAGGCCACCGTTGCCATCCATCATCGCCGCGCCCACCTCGTTGGAGGCGAACAGCGCATACAGCGGCGAGGTGCTGGCCTGGATCACGAACGACTCGTTGAAGCGGCTGTGCTCGACCGGATTACGGCCATTGCGGATATGGATAAACGACGACTGTGACAGCGCCGCCAGCAATTTGTGGGTGGAATGGGTGGCGAACACCGTGGGCCCATCGGCCTTGTGGCTGGCCGGGTCGCCGCGCATGGCGAAACGCCCCTGGTACAGCGGGTTGAACCGCGCGTAACCGTACCAGGCCTCGTCGAAATGGACGCGGTCGCTGCTCTGCGCCAGCATGCCTTCCGCACGTTCGGCGTGCAGGCACATGCCGTCATAGGTGCAGTTGGTGACCACCGCATACACCGGCTGGTTGCCTTTGGCCTGGGCCTTCAACGGGTAATTGGCGATGGCCGCTTCGATACGCTGCGGATCGAACTGACTCGGCAGCAACGGGCCGATGATGCCGTAGCGGTTGCGCGTCGGCGTCATATACAGCGGCAAGCCACCGGTCAGCACCAGGCCCTGCTCGATGGACTTGTGGCAGTTGCGGTCGCACAGGGCGTACTGGTTCTCGCCGACGCAGGCCATAAAGATCGTGCGGTTGGAGCCGGAGGTGCCGTTGAGCACCGAATAGCTGGCGTGGGAACCGAAAATCCGCGCCACATAGGCCTCGGAATCGCCGACCGGGCCGCTGTGGTCAAGCACCGAGCCGAGGTTGCCACGCTCGATGCCGCTGTCGGCACGAAACAGGTTCTCGCCGAAGAAGTCGAAGAACAGCCGGCCCACCGGTGACTTGGTAAAGGCGATACCGCCCTGGTGCCCCGGCGCGGCCCAGGAGTGCTCGTCCTTCATGGTGTAGCGAATCAGCGCATCGGTGAACGGCGGCAGCAGGTGTTCCAGGTAACGCTGGATCGCCGCAACCACCCGCCCGGCGACAAAGGGCGCGGTGTCCTCGAGCATCCAGACAAATTCGTCGGCCAACTCCATGGCCTCAACCGTGATGCTGCGCTTGGCATTGCGGTCGGCCATCAGAAACACCGGCACATGCTCATTGCGCTGGCGAATGGTGCGCAGCAGCTCCAGGGCCTGGGCATGGCTGCGGACGTCGTTCTTGCCCAACGTCCAGTCGACGCAGATGCAATGCAGCGCCGCATCGGAGATCACCGCGGCCAGGCCGTCCTCATAGGACGTGGCCTTGACCAGTTCGGTGTTGCGGTTGTGGAACTCGTCCACCAGTTCGTTGAGCACCCGGCCACGAATGCTGTTCGGGCTGCCGAGGTCGTCGTCGACCATCAGCACGCGCATTTTCAGTTGTTTGTTGGTACGTCCAATCATAAAACCTGCCTCCTCTCATCCTTTGCGGGAAACGCGGTACGACTGTCAGTGTTGCGCCACGCAGATGACCGCATGGTGAAGCGGGCTCAAGGCCCAGTGCCGCGCGGCAAAGCAAATGCCCGGGGACTATGCACGCGCTGGTGAGAATTCGACTGACCCAGATCAACAGCCTGGCAAGTTGGCCCCGCATCGCAGAAGTTTCTGAACCTGCGGGTGTTTTTCAGTACAGAAGTACCAATCTAGGTCTGTCCACGCACTAAAACATAGCCGCTTTAAAACAGAAGTACAGGCCATAAAAAACCGCCCGTAGGCGGCTTTTGGGAGGGGCAGGTGCAGAAACAAACAAGCCCCGACAGGGCGGGGCTTGGTTTGCAGCGCCAGTTAGGCTTAAGCGTCGCTGTCCGCTGTGGCCTTGTAGGCAGCCGCGTCGAGCAGCTTGGCCAGCTCGCTGGCATCGCTTGGTTTGAGCTTGAAGAACCAGCTGCCGTACGGATCGCTGTTGACGCTTTCCGGGCTGTCGGCCAGGCCTTCGTTGATTGCGATCACTTCACCGGAAACCGGTGCGTAGATGTCGGACGCAGCCTTGACCGATTCCACTACGCCAGCTTCCTGACCGGCGGCCAGGCTTTTGCCGACTTCCGGCAGTTCGATAAACACCACATCACCCAGAGCTTCCTGAGCGTGGTCGGAAATACCTACGGTGACGCTGCCATCGGCTTCCAGGCGCGCCCACTCGTGGCTGGCGGCGTAACGCAGATCGGCGGGGATAGTGCTCATGTGTCGTTCCTCATCTGACATGACGGCGACCACGCCGTCAGGAAAATTTAGCAGGCGTTAGCCATACCGAAAGAAAGTCTTTGAAAAGCTGGCGAACGCCGCCAAAACCGGCGTTCACGACCATCCTTGGTCAGATCAGGGCCTTGCCGTGGCGCACAAAGGTCGGTTTGACCACCCGTACCGGGTACCACTTGCCACGAATCTCTACCTCGGCGCGCTCGCTGGTCGCCGCCGGCACGCGGGCCAGGGCGATGGATTTGCCCAGGGTCGGCGAGAAGCTGCCGCTGGTGATCTCGCCCTCGCCCACGCCCGCCACCCGTACCACCTGATGCGCACGCAGCACGCCGCGCTCTTCCAGTACCAGGCCAACCAACTTGGAAGCAACGCCTTCGGCCTTCTGCTTCTGCAACGCGGCGCGGCCAACAAAACCACGGCTGACCGGCTCCCAGGCGATGGTCCAGGCCATATTGGCGGCCAGCGGGGTGACGCTTTCGTCCATGTCCTGGCCGTACAGGTTCATCCCGGCTTCCAGGCGCAGGGTATCGCGCGCGCCGAGGCCGATCGGCGAAATACCGGCCCCAACCAGTTCATTAAGGAAGGCCACAACCTCGTCCGCCGGCAGCATGATTTCCAGACCGTCTTCGCCGGTGTAGCCGGTGCGAGCGATAAACCAGTCGCCATCGGGCTGGCCTTCGAACGGCTTGAGCTGCTGAATCAGGCTGGCGCGCGACTGGCTGACCAGCTCGGCGGTCTTGTTGCGCGCCTGCGGGCCCTGGATCGCCAGCATGGCCATTTCGCTGCGTTCATGCAGCTCGACCGCAAAGTCGACGCTCTGCAGGCGCATCCAGGCCAGGTCCTTGTCGCGGGTCGAGGCATTCACCACCACGCGGTAACCGAAGTCCGTAAGGTAGGCGATCAGATCATCCACCACCCCGCCCTGCTCGTTGAGCATGCCGCTGTAGAGAGCCTTGCCGACGCTGTGCAGGCGCTCGATATCGTTGGCCAGCAGGTGTTGCAGGTAGGCCTTGGCCTGGCTGCCCGTGACATCCACCACGGTCATGTGCGACACATCGAAGACCCCGCAATCACGGCGCACCTGATGGTGCTCCTCGACTTGCGAGCCATAGTGCAACGGCATATCCCAACCGCCGAAGTCGACCATCTTGGCACCCAAGGCGAGGTGCAGGTCGTAGAGAGGTGTGCGCTGTCCCATAAGTGTCTCCTTGCGGGCTGGGCAGTGCAGCGGCAACCCGGCTGAACCCCTGAAACTGGGCACTGGCACGGGCTATCGAAATGACGGGCCGCTGCGAATGGCGCGCATTGTAGCCGCAACGCCGGGGCCGGTCATCTTGCGCTTGGCGGTACTAAGCCACCCTAGCCGATGCGCCGCGCCGAACGGCGGATCAGCAGAATCACCGGCAGCAAACCGACCAGCACCAGGGTCAGCGCTGGCAATGCGGCCCGTGCCCATTCACCTTCGCTGGTCATTTCGAACACCCGCACCGACAGCGTGTCCCAGCCGAAAGGCCGCATCAGCAGGGTAGCCGGCATTTCCTTGAGCACATCGACGAACACCAGCAGCGCCGCCGACAGCGCGCCCGGCACCAGCAATGGCAGGTAGACCCGCAAGAACAGACCGACACCGCCGACGCCGAGGCTGCGCGAGGCCTCCGGCAGTGAGGGACGAATCCGCGCCAGGCTGTTTTCCAGCGGCCCGTAGGCCACCGCCAAAAAGCGGATCAGATAGGCCAGCAGCAGCGCCGAGAGGCTGCCGAGCAGCACCGGCTTGCCCGCACCGCCAAGCCAGCTGGACAGCGGAATCACCAGCTCGCGGTCGAGGTAACTGAAGGCCAGCATGATCGCCACCGCCAGCATCGAACCGGGCAAGGCATAACCGAGGTTGGCCACGCCGACGGTGCCGCGCATCAGCCGGGTCGGGGTCAGGCGCCGGGCGAAGGCCAGCAGCAAGGCCACGCCGACCGTGACCAGCGCCGCCAGGCCGCCGAGATAGAGGGTGTGCAGGATCAAGGCGCTATAGCGCTCATCCAGATCGAAGCGGCCGCGCTGCCAGAACCAAACGCTCAGTTGCAGCACCGGGATCACAAAGCCACAGGCGAACACCAGGCCGCACCAGGCGCTGGCCGCCAGCGCTTTACCGCCCTTGAGGTGATACAACGCCTTGCCGCGCGGCCGTTCGCTGACCGGGCGCACCGCACCGCGGGCGCGGCGTTCGCCGTAAAGCACCAGCATCACCGCCAGCAGCAGCAGGCTGGCCAGCTGGGTGGCGCTGGTCAGACTGTAGAAGCCGTACCAGGTCTTGTAGATGGCCGTGGTGAAGGTGTCGAAGTTGAACACCGAGACCGCGCCGAAATCCGCCAGGGTCTCCATGATCGACAGCGCCAGGCCGGCCCCGATCGCCGGCCGCGCCATCGGCAGCGCCACCCGCCAGAACGCCCGCCAGGGGCTCAGGCCGAGCACCCGCGCGGCCTCCATCAAACCCTTGCCCTGGGCCAGAAAGGCATTGCGCGCGAGCAGGTAGACATAGGGGTAGAACACCAGCACCAGCACGATGATCACCCCACCGGTGGAGCGCACCCTGGGCAAACGCACGCCGCTGCCGAACCATTCACGCAGCAGGGTCTGCAGCGGCCCGGCGAAATCCAGCAGACCGACAAACACGAACGCCAACACATAAGCAGGGATGGCGAACGGCAGCATCAGCGCCCAGTCCAGCCAGCGCCGCCCAGGGAATTCGCAGAGGCTGGTGAGCCAGGCCAGGCTGACGCCCAGCAGCGTGACGCCAACACCCACACCGAGCACCAACACCAGGGTATTGCCGAGCAGGCGCGGCAGCTGGGTTTGCCACAGGTGCGCCCAGATCTGTTGGTCGATGTCGTGCCAGCTGAACAGCAACACAGTCAACGGCAGCAGCACCAGCAAGGCGACGGCAAAGGCGATGGGGTACCAGCGACGCTGGGCAGGATGGGCCACGCAGATTCCTCAAAACTGGAAAACACAACGCCCCGGACTGAGCCGGGGCGTCGAGTATAACGGCGTAGGATGGGTTGAGGCGCGTAGCGGCGATACCCATCGCGCCGAGATCCGATGGGTATCGCTGCGCTCAACCCATCCTACGAGTGCCGATCAATTCCAGCCGGCGCGATCCATCAACATGGTGGCTTCGGCCTGGCGCTTACCGGCTACTTCGGTGGCGATCGAGTCAGCCTTGAAGGTGCCCCAAGCCGCGACTTCCTTGGACGGTGCGACCGCCGGGTTGGCCGGGAACTCCTGGTTGACGCCAGCGAAGATGGTCTGCGCTTCGGCGGTGGTCATCCACTCCAGCAGCTTGCGGGCGGCTTCGGCGTGCGGCGCATGCTTGGTCACGCCGGCACCGGCGAGGTTGACGTGCACGCCACGGTCGTTCTGGTTCGGCCAGAACGGCTTCACTTTCAGGTCAGGCTGCTGCTGGTGCAGGCGGCCGTAGTAGTAGGTGTTGGTGATGCCGACGTCGCACTGACCGGCGTCGATGGCCTGCAGCAGCGCGGTGTCATCGGCGAATACGTCGGTGGCCAGGTTGTTGACCCAGCCCTTGACGATTTCTTCGGTCTTGGCCGCGCCATGGGTTTCGATCAGGGTAGCGGTCAGCGACTGGTTGTAGACCTTCTTGCTGGTGCGCAGGCACAGACGGCCTTCCCAGTTTTTGTCAGCCAGAGCTTCGTAGGTGCTCAGCTCGCTCGGTTTAACCCGCTCGGTGGAGTAGAAGATAGTCCGCGCGCGCAGCGACAGGCCGGTCCAGCTGTCGGTGCTGGAGCGGTACTGGGCCGGGATATTGGCAGTGATCCGCTCGGATTTGGTCGGCTGCAGCACGCCTTCCTGCTCGGCTTGCCAGAGGTTGCCGGCGTCTACGGTGATCAGCAGGTCGGCCGGGGTGTTGGCCCCTTCGGCTTTCAGACGCGCGATCAGCGGCGCTTCCTTGTCGGTGATGAACTTGATCTTGACCCCGGTCTTGGCGGTGTAGGCATCGAACACCGGCTTGATCAGCTCATCGATACGCGAGGAATAAACCACCACTTCATCGGCGGCCTGGGTGGCCCCGGCCAAGGCGCTGAGGGTGAGAGCGGCGAACAAACGTTTGCTGACCTGCATGGTTATTGCCTCTTGCTTGTAGGCGAGTTGAGGCGGCGAATAATAGTTAATGTCATTTAGCTTCTCAACCTGAGTGCCCGGCGCAGCTGTAACAAGTCACTTCACCGGCACCATGGCGACGGACAACCTCGCTCGCAGGTGTTTGTACGGTTGCCACGCTGCGTTACCTTGGGCAGAACCGTGACTTGCAAGTCAGCAATCACGTCAGCATAGGCATCCGAACAGCCATGCTGGGCACCTGTTCGCGGCACAATGGCCGCAACAGAGCGCTCCAGCCTGCATGACAAGCCTCCATAGCCTTATCTCGGTTTGTCTGGCGTTATCTTTTCAAGGAGTTATCGAGTGACCTCACGCTTACCTGTGATCGTTGGTTTTGGTGGCTACAACGCAGCCGGCCGCAGCTCGTTTCACCATGGCTTCCGCCGCACCGTACTCGAATCGATGGACACCCTGGCGCGCCAGCAGACCCTCGCCAGCCTGGCGGTGATGATCAAGCTGGTGCGGGTGATCGATGGCGCTTACCAGGACGCCGAGGGCAACGCCCTGAGCCTGGCCGAGATCGACAGCCGCTTCGCCGAGCAGATTCTCGCCTCGACCTTGGTGCGCCGCATCGAGAAGCAGCACCTCGACCCCGACGCCGCGCACTGGCAGAAGACCATCGACATCAGCGCCACCGCCGGTCATCCACTGAGCTTTATCACCCTGCGCAAGCACCTGCCCGACCCGCTGCCCTCGGACTGGGCGGTGGACGAGCTGAATGCCAGCGAAGTGCTGGTGACCCTGCACGACAACTGCGAATTCAAGGTCGACAGCTACCGCGCCCTGCCGGTGAAATCCGCCGGCCAGCTGCCCACTGGCTTCGACCCCAGCGAGCTGTACAACTCGCGGTTCCACCCGCGCGGCCTGGCCATGACCATCGTCGGCGTCACCGACGCCCTGCGCGCCGTTGGCATCGACTGGCAGGCGATCATGCAGCACGTCGCCCCGGATGAAGTGGCGGTATTTGCCAGCTGCATCATGAGCCAGCTGGATGAAAACGGCTTCGGCGGCATGATGCAGTCACGCCTCAAGGGCGGCCGCGTCACCGCCAAGCAGCTGGCCCTGGGCCTCAACACCATGCCGGCGGACTTTATCAACGCCTATGTGCTCGGCAGTGTCGGCAGCACCGGTGCCATCACCGGGGCCTGCGCGACCTTCCTCTATAACCTGCAGAAAGGCATCGAGCAGATCACCACGGGCAAGGCACGGGTGGTCATCGTCGGCAGCAGCGAAGCACCGATCAACCAGGAATGCATCGAGGGTTACGGCGCCATGGGCGCGCTGGCCACCGAGGATGGCCTGCGCCAGATCGAAGGCAAGGACCAAGTCGACTTCCGCCGCGCCAGCCGCCCATTCGGCGACAACTGCGGCTTTACCCTGGCCGAGGCCTGCCAGTTTGTGGTGCTGATGGACGATGAGCTGGCCCTGGAGCTGGGCGCGGATATTCATGGCGCGGTGCCGGATGTGTTTATCAATGCCGACGGCTTCAAGAAATCCATTTCCGCCCCCGGCCCGGGCAACTACCTGACCGTGGCCAAGGCCGTGGCCAGCGCCGTGCAACTGCTGGGCATCGACGCGGTACGTGAACGCAGCTTTGTGCATGCCCACGGTTCCAGCACCCCGGCCAACCGGGTGACCGAATCGGAAATCCTCGACCGGGTTGCCAGTGCCTTCGCCATCGAGCAATGGCCGGTGACCGCAGTAAAAGCCTTTGTCGGCCACTCCCTGGCCACCGCCAGCGGCGACCAGGTGATCTCGGCGCTGGGCAGCTTCAAGTACGGCATCATTCCGGGAATCAAGACCATCGACGCGGTGGCCGAGGACGTGCATCAGCAGCACCTAAGCTTCGCCACCACCGACCGT
This sequence comes from Pseudomonas sp., assembly GCF_049653025.1. Taxonomy (GTDB): domain Bacteria; phylum Pseudomonadota; class Gammaproteobacteria; order Pseudomonadales; family Pseudomonadaceae; genus Aquipseudomonas. Next base: position 146,723 of record NZ_JBASFM010000005.1, read on the forward strand.
ACGCGCGCGCCGGAGCAGCTGGATCTGTGCGTGATCAACTCCAAGGGTTTTGGCGGCAACAACGCCAGCGCCCTGCTGCTGGCACCGCATGTGGCCCTGCGCATGTTGCGCAAGCGCCATGGCGAAGCGGCGTTTAACGCCTACCTACAGCGCCGCGAAACCACGCGCACTGCCGCTCAGGCCTACGATGCACAGGCGCTGCTGGGCGATCTGGGGATCATCTACAACTTCGGCAACGACCTGATCGACGATAAGGAAATCGAGATCAGCCGCGAGCAGATCCGCATCCCCGGCTTCGCCCAACCGCTGGTGTTCAAGAAGGACGAACGCTATGGCGATATGCTCGATTAAGCGCCAGTGATGGGTTACGCCTGCGGCTAACCCATCCTACGACTTAGACCGCCGCGGGCTATTCCGCGACGTAGGATGGGTGGAGCGCAGCGATACCCATCAAAATGCCGCGATGCTCAATCCAGCGCGTGGGCCAGTTCGATCAGCTCGGCGCGCCAGGCGGCTGCAGCCGGCAGAGCCAGAAAGTACGGATTAAGCAGCGATTCGCGCGCCTCATAGGTCAGCGCATCGCCCTTGAGCGTCAGCACCTCGCCGCCGGCACCTTCGAGCACGCCCTGAGCCGCTGCGGTGTCCCACTGCGAGGTGGGTGCCAGGCGCGGATAGCAATCGGCGTTGCCTTCGGCGAGCAGGCAGAACTTCAGCGAGCTGCCGACGTTGGCCAGTTGCAACTCACCAAAGCGTTCGCGCAAACCGGACAGCAAGGCTTCCTGCGCCGGGCTGGAGTGCCGACGGCTGGCCACCAGAGTAAAGGCCTCCTGCGGGGCCAGGCGCACGCTAATCGATTCAGCCTTGCCCGCTGCATCGGCGCGCCAGGCACCCAGGCCGGCCCCGCCGTAATAGCACTGGCCAGTGGCCGGAATACCGACCACACCAAATACCACGCGGCCCTGCTCGATCAGCGCGACGTTGACGGTGAACTCCTCGCTGCCTGCGATAAATTCCTTGGTGCCATCCAGCGGGTCGACCAGCCACCAGCGGCTCCACTGCGCGCGTTCGCTCAGGGCAATAGCGGCAGCCTCTTCGGACAGCACCGGGATGTCCGAGGCGAGGGCCAGCAGGCCATCGTTGAGGATATGGTGCGCAGCCAGATCGGCGGCGGTCACGGGCGAGGCATCGGCTTTTTCGTTGACCGCCACATCGGCGCGCCAGTACGGCAGGATCGCCGCGCCGGCCTGGCGCACCAGTTCGATGACCGCAGGGATCAGGGGATGACTCATGGTTTGGCTCATAGTTTGAAGACGCCACGCTGGGTCAGCACATCACGGGCCAGGTACAGCGCGGCCAGGGCGCGGCCTTCGGTAAATTGCGGATGCTGGATCAGGCTCGACAGCTCGCGCAGGCTGGTCTGGTCGACGCGCATCGGCTCCGGCTCATCGCCGGGCAGGCGCTCTTCGTAAAGGTCCCAGGCCAGCACCACCTGAATCTTCTGGCTCATATAACCCGGCGACAGACTCAGCTCGGCCAACAGCTCCAGGTGCCGCGCGCCAACGCCGGCTTCTTCCTTGAGCTCACGGTTGGCGGCCTCCAGCACATCCTCGCCCGGTTCGATCAGGCCCTTGGGCAGCGACAGCTGATAGTCATCGGTGCCGCCGCAGTATTCCTCGACCAGCAGCGCGTGCTCGCCATCCATCATCGCCACGATCATCACCGCGCCATAACCCGCGCCCTTGCCCACCAGTCGCTCGTAGGTGCGCTCCACGCCATTGCTGAAGCGCAGTTGCAGCTCCTCGACACGGAACAGGCGACTGCTGGCGACGATTTCGCGGGCCAACACGGTGGGTTTCTGACGCATGGGACGGCTCCTGGGCAGGACATAGCGGGTTATCATAGCGCGGCTTTTCCTATTATCTGCGTAGGAGATTGCGCGATCACGACGCCAAAGGCGCAAATCGCGACAGCCTGCGCATCAGCCTGAAGAACTGCGCATGCCCGCCTTGCCCTGGAACGCCATCGACACCGTCCTGCTGGATATGGACGGCACCCTGCTCGACCTGCACTTCGACAACCACTTCTGGTTGCAGCATCTGCCGCAGCGCTATGCCGAGCTGCATGGGGTCAGCCGCGAGCTGGCCGAGGCCGAGCTGCTGCCGCTGTTTCGCCAACACGCCGGCCAGCTCAACTGGTATTGCACGGACTTCTGGAGCCGCGAGCTGAACCTGTCGATCCGCGACCTCAAGCGTGAAGTGGCGCACTTGATCGCCCTGCGCCCGGACGCCGACACCTTCCTCGCTGCCATCCGCGCCGCCGGCAAACGCGTGGTGCTGATCACCAACGCGCACCGCGACTCACTGTCGCTGAAGCTGGAGCGCATCGAACTGGCACCGTTCTTCGATCGGCTGATCAGCTCCCACGACTATGGCTACCCCAAGGAAGACCAGCAGTTCTGGCACGCGCTGCAGGCAGACTTCGCCTTTGAGCCGGCACGCAGCCTGTTTATCGACGACAGCCTGCCGATCCTGCGCAGTGCCGGGCAGTTCGGCGTAGGCCATCTGCTCGCCGTGCGTCAGCCCGATAGCCAGGCCGGACTGAAGGACACCGAGGAGTTCGCCGCGGTAGAGGATTACCGCGCGCTGCTGCAAGGTCTGTAAAGCCGACCAATGGCTGCGCCAATTGCGCCCTGCATCACACTGCGCGCGGTTGCCTTGCGCCGCGCCGACTGACGGCGGGATTTTTCCGCAAAATCGCCCTCTAAGTGTTTATCGCCACATCCCATCCCCTGTTACAGAGGTTTTGCAGTATGCGTACGCTTCTCTCCGCATTAACCCTCAGCGTGTTGCTGATTCCCGCAGCCCACGCCGGTGACACCGGCAAAGTTGCCATCGGCGGTGGCATTGGTGGCGCACTGGGCAACGTGATCGGCCAGCAGGTCGGTGGCAGCACCGGTGCGGCGATTGGCGCGGGCCTGGGCGGCGCGGCGGGTGGGGTGATTACCGCACGCGACGGCAACAAGACCGAAGCCGCGCTGGGTGGCGGCCTGGGTGCTGCCGGCGGTTCGGTACTGGGTGGCAAGGTCGGTGGCAGCACCGGTTCGACCATCGGCGCAGGCCTGGGCGGTGCCGCCGGTGGTGCGCTGGGTAACGAGTTTGCCGGCAATGACCGCGACGACAACGACCGTGACCACTACAACGGCAAAAAGCACAAAAAACATAAGAAGCACAAACACCACTGAGTGCTGAGTGCAGATGCAAAAAAGCCGCTGATTCAGCGGCTTTTTTATAGCCCGTCAATCAGGCCGGCTGTACCAATAACGGCACCAGCGCTGCGCGCAAACCCTCGGGGATCGGCACAGGGCGGTTGCTCTGGCGGTCGACGAAGACATGCACAAAACGCCCCGCCGCGCAGGCCTCGTCTTCACCGGCCTTGAACACCGCCAACTCATACTGCACCGAGCTGTTGCCCAGCTTGCCGACCCGCAGGCCGATCTCGATGGCATCGGGGAAGGCGATGGAGGCGAAGTAGTCGCAGCTGGAGCTGACCACGAAACCGACCACGTTGCCGTTATGGATATCCAGGCCGCCGACTTCGATCAGGTAGGTGTTCACCGCGCTGTCGAAGAAGCTGTAGTAGGTGACGTTATTCACATGGCCGTATATGTCGTTGTCATGCCAGCGTGTGCTGATTGGGCGGAAATGCGGGTAGTCGCTGCGCAGGTGTTGAGGGGGGGTCATCGGGAGTCCTTAGAGTGGGCGGCAGAGCAGAAAGGTCGCGGCTAAAGCCCCTCCCACGGGGCACAACACTTCTGTGGGAGGGGCTTTAGCCGCGAAACGGCCTTAATAAGCCACCTGATAAATCGCCAGGGCATGTTCCTCGGTCATTTCCCGTGGGTTATTGACCAGCAGGCGTTGCTGCAACATGGCATCGCGGGCCAGTTGCGCGAGCATGCCCTGCGGCACCCCGGCATCGCGCAGGCGAGTCGGCAGGCCGCTGCGTTCGCTGAAATCAGCCAGGGCGATGATGAACTGCTCGGTCTGGTCCATCACGCTGCCGGCGCGCAGCGCGGCACCCACCACCAGCGGGGCCAGCTCGGCGTACAGCGGCGCGGCAGCGCTGGCATTGAAGCCCAACACATGCGGCAGCACCAGGGCATTGGACAGACCATGGGGAATATGGAAGTGCCCACCCAGCGGATAGGCCAGCGCGTGCACCGCCGCCACCGGCGCATTGGCAAACGCCTGACCGGCCAGGCATGAACCCAGCAGCATGGCCTGGCGCGCCTCACGATCAGCGCCGTCCTGCACCACCTTATCCAGATTGGCGGCGAGCAGGCGCAGCGCCTCGCGCGCCAGCAGGTCGGACAGCGGGTTCTTCTTGATCTTGCTGGTGTAGGCCTCGATGGCGTGGACCATGGCGTCGATGCCGGTGGCCGCAGTCACCGCCGCTGGCAGACCGAGGGTCAGCTCGGCATCCAGCAGCGCCAGGTCCGGCAGCAACAACGGCGAGACCACGCCCATCTTGGTGGTTTCACCGGTGGTGATAATGGAAATCTGCGTAACTTCCGAGCCAGTGCCGGCGGTGGTCGGCACCAGGATCAGCGGCAGGCGTTGGCCACGGGCATTGCCGACGCCATAGAGCTCCGCCAGCGCCTGCCGGCAATCGGCGTGCGCCAGCAAGGCCACCAGCTTGGCCACATCCATCGAGCTGCCGCCGCCAAAGCCGATGATTAACTCGGCCTTGAGCGCCTTGGCCTGTGCTACGGCGGCCAGCAGAATCGCCTCCGGCGGGTCGGCGACCACCTGATCGAAGACCTCGACGTTCAAGCCGGCCCGGGCAAAACCAGGCAGTACCTCGTTGAGCAGCCCCAGCTTGCTGATGCCCGGATCGGTGACGATCAGCACCCGCTGCGCGCCGCGCTCGCGGCACAGCTCAGCCAGGCGCTGGGATGCGCCAATTTCGCAAAGGATCTGCGCGGTGGTCGCAAAGCTGAACGGCTGCATGCTGACTCCTTATTCTTCGTAGCCCGGATTCAATCCGGGAAATGTGCACGGCCTGGCTGATCCTGCGCGGCTTAGAAGGCGAAACTGGCCTCGTCCATCGCCATCAGGCAGGCGGCACCGCCAAGCAGGGCTTCACGGTGTGCGCTGGCCCGTGGCAACACCCGGCGCAGGTAGAAATCGGCACTCTGCAACTTGGCCTGGTAGAAGGCGGCATCGCCAGTGGATGCGTCCAGCGCATCCTGAGCGCGCGCCGCCGCTTGCAACCAGAAGCCGGCTAACAACACATAGGCCGAATACTGGAGGAAATCCACCGACACCGCGCCGATTTCCTCAACATCGCGCTGGCTGGCGGCAATCACCTCGCTGCTCAGCTCGCGCCATTCACCCAATCGCGCCTGCACTGTCGTGGCCAGGGCCGCGAGGGCCGGCCGCCCCGCCTGGGCGTCGCACAGTTCGCTGAACTCCGCCTGCAACGCCGACAGTTCGGTACCGCCGTCGCCGAGCACCTTGCGGCGGATATAGTCCAGCGCCTGAATGCCGTTGGTGCCTTCATAAAGCTGGGTGATGCGGCTGTCGCGCATCAGCTGCTCAATGCCCCACTCGCGGATAAAGCCGTGGCCGCCATACACCTGCACGGCATGGCTGGCGACTTCCTGGCCCATATCGGTAAAGAAGGCTTTGACGATCGGGATAAGCAGCGCCGCGCGCTTGCCGGCGGCCTTGCGCGCCGCTGCGTCCGGGTGACCATGTTCCAGATCGAGCTGGCGTGCGCAGTAGGCCGCGAGCATGCGGCTGCCTTCGACCAGGCTCTTCTGCGTCAGCAGCATGCGCCGCACATCCGGATGATTGATGATCGGATCGGCCGCCTTGGTCGGCTCGGCCGCGCCGCTTAGCGCCCGCGACTGCAAGCGCTCGCGGGCATAACGCAGCGCGCCCTGGAACGCCGCTTCGCCTATCCCTAAGCCCTGCAAACCGACCTGGAAACGCGCATCGTTCATCATGGTGAACATACAGGCCAGGCCCTGATTGGCCTCACCGAGCAACCAGCCGGTGGCACCGTCGAAGTTCATCACGCAGGTGGACGCGCCCTTGATGCCCATCTTGTGTTCAATCGCGCCGCAGCTCAGGAGGTTCTTCGCCCCCGGTGTGCCATCAGCCGCGGCGATAAATTTCGGTACCAGCAGCAGGCTGATGCCCTTCACCCCGGCCGGCGCATCCGGCAGGCGCGCCAGCACCAGGTGGATGATGTTTTCCGAGAGGTCCTGCTCGCCGCCGCTGATAAAAATCTTGCTGCCGCTGACCTTGAAGCTGCCGTCCGCCTGCGGCTCGGCCTTGGTGCGCAGCAGCGCCAGGTCGGTACCGGCCTGCGGTTCGGTCAGGCACATGGTGCCGGTCCATTGGCCGCTGACCAGCTTGTGCAGATAGGTGTTTTTCAGCGTTTCGCTGCCATGTTTGTACAGCGCCAGCACCGCGCCTTCGGTCAGCCCGGAATACACCCGGAACGACAACGAAGCGCCCATCAGCATTTCGTGGAAGTTGCACGCGAGCATCTGCGGCAGTGCCTGGCCGCCGTACTCGCTGGGCCCGGTCATGCTCGCCCAGCCGTTATCGACATACTGCTGATAGGCCTCGGCAAAGCCGTCCGGCGTGCTTACCTGGCCATCGTTCAGCTGGCAACCCTGCTCATCACTGTTGCGATTGAGCGGTGCCACTACCTCGGCGGCGTAACGCGCGCCCTCTTCCAGCACGCCGTCGATCAGCTCGCGGTCGAGACCGTTGCCGAGCAGTTCGCAATGGGCACTGATATCGAACAGTTCGTGCAGGACGAAACGCATATCACGCAGCGGCGCTTGGTAGCTCATACCCGGCCCTCCTGCACGTCGGCGAAGCGCTGGCCGCTGCTGGCCAGTTGTTCAATCAGTGCCGCCGGTTGCCAGTGGCTGCCGAAGTGGCTTTGCAGATCCTGCAAACGGCCGAGGATGTCGGCCGCGCCCTGGCTGTCGGCCCAGCTCATCGGCCCGCCCTTATCAGCGGGGAAGCCATAGCCGTTGAGGTAGACCAGGTCGATGTCGTGGCTATTGGCGGCGATATTCTCTTCGAGGATCTTCGCGCCCTCGTTGACCAGCGCCAGCAGACAGCGCTCAAGGATTTCCTCGGGGCCGATTTCGCGGCGGGCAAAACCCAGCTGCTCGGAGACCTGCAGCACCAGCGCATCGACCTCGGGGTCGTGCTTGGCCTGGCGGCTGCCTTCGGCGTAGCGGTAATAACCCATGCGCGCCTTCTGGCCAAAACGGCCGAGGCCGCAGAGGCGGTTATCCACCTGCACCGCCGGGTCATCTTGGCCCTTGCCAGCCAGCTCGCGGGCGCGCCATTCCAGGTCGATGCCGACCACGTCGTACATGCGGAACGGACCCATGGCGAAACCAAAGCCCTGCAGTGCAGCGTCGACCTGATGCGGATACGCGCCTTCGAGTAGCAGCATGCGCGCCTCGCGCACATAGGTGTGCAGCATGCGGTTGCCGATAAAGCCGTCGCAATTGCCGGCCACCACGCTGACCTTGCCGATGCGCTGACCCAGCTCGACGGCGGCATCCAGCACAGCCTTGGCGGTTTTTTCGCCACGGACGATTTCCAGCAGTTTCATGATGTGCGCCGGGCTGAAGAAGTGCAGGCCCAGCACCTGCTCAGGGCGCTGGGTGACGGTGGCAATCGCATCGATATCCAACGCCGAGGTGTTGCTGGCGAGGATCGCGCCTGGCTTCAGGGTCGCGTCGAGCGTGCGGAAGATCTGCTGCTTGAGTTCGAGGTTCTCGTACACCGCTTCGATCACCAAGTCGACATCCGCCAGCGCGGCGTACTCGCCCACCGGGGTGACGCAGGCCAGCCGTGCGGCGGCCTGCTCTTCGCTGATACGGCCCAGTTTGACGTTATGCGCGTTGGTTTCGGCCACCACGGTCATGGCCTGCTCGAGCATCTGCGGGTTGTTATCCAGCCACAGCACCTGAATCCCGGCGTTGGCCAGGCTCATGACGATACCGCGGCCCATGGTGCCCGCACCGATGACGGCGGCTTGTTCGATGGTGAAAGCAACGTGGCTCATGCAGGTGCCTCTTGATCAGCTGAAGAAAATTCGCCAACCACCATAAGCAAGGCGTTACTATTTTTGAAATTTAGTCTTGTGATACTTCGTATTCAGCCAATGAATATCTCAAACTTCGATCTGAACCTGCTGCGCGTGTTCGATGCGCTGATGCGCGAGCAGAATGTGTCCCGCGCCGCCGCCCGCCTGTCGCTCAGCCAGCCGGCAGTGAGCAACGCGCTCAATCGCCTGCGCGAACTGCTCGACGACCCGCTGCTGGTGCGGGTCGGCCGCAGCATGCAGCCGACACCCCGGGCGCAGGCCCTGGAAGCGCCGATTCGCAGCGCCCTGCAGCAGATCGAGCAGAGCCTGCATGCCGGCGAGGCGTTCGACCCGGCCAGCAGCCGTCAGCGCTTCAGCATCGCGCTGACCGACTACGTGGAGCTGATCTGCATGCCGCGCCTGCTCGAACAGCTGAGCCAGCAGGCCCCTGGCATTCGCCTCGATATCCATCACCTGAGCCCGAGCCTGCCCGCCGAGGCGCTCGACAAAGGCGAGCTGGACCTGGTGCTGGGGCGCTTCGAGGAGATTCCCGCCCGCTTCGCCCGCCGTCACTGGATGAGTGAAACCCTGCAACTGGCGCTGCGCCGCGACCATCCGCTGGGCACCGGGCCGATGGACCTGGAGCGCTTTCTGCACCTGCGCCACCTCTGGGTGCACGGCGGCCAGACCCGCGGCATGGTCGACCAGTGGCTCGGCGAACAGGGCCTGTGCCGCGACATCCTCTACACCACGCCCAATTACCTGCAGGCCGCGCATATCGTCGCCAGCAGCGAACTGGCGGCGGTGCTGCCCAGCCAGCTGGCACGCCACTTCGCCACCCTGCTGCCGCTGCAACTGTTCGACCTGCCTTTCGCCCTCGGCCCGTTCCACCTGGAAACCGTCAGCCTGGCCCAGCGCCAGCGCGACCCGGCGCTGCAATGGCTGATCGAGCAGATCATCGCCATCGGCCAGAGCTGATCTCGCACAGCGGGCAGCACAACAAAGCCTTCCTATACTCAGCGCTACGACTGCGCGGTACTGGGGGCAACGATGGGCACGTCAGGCTGGCTACTGCTGAGCGTACTGGTGGGTGGCGCGGCCGAAGCGGCCAGCCTGGATATCCAACTGCTCGACAACCAGGGCAAACCACTCGCCGAAGCGGTGCTGTGGGTCGACCCGGGGCCCGGCCAAGCGAGCACCGCGCGCGTGGTGATGGACCAGCAGAAACGCCAGTTCACGCCCTATATCCTGCCGGTGCAGGTCGGCACCACGGTGAGCTTCCCCAACTCCGACCCGATCAACCATCACGTCTACTCCTTCTCCCCGGCCAAGCGCTTCGAGCTGCGCCTGCACCAGCAGAACGCCGCCCCGCAGGAGCTACGTTTCGATCAGCCCGGCCTGGTCACCCTGGGCTGCAATATCCACGACTGGATGCTCGGTTTTATCCTGGTGCTGGACAGCCCCTGGTTCACCCAGACCGACGCAAACGGCCACGCGCGCCTGGAATTCGAGCCCGCCGACGGCCAGCAACTGCAGCTCTGGCACCCGCGCCTGAGTGACGCCAGCGCACCGCTGAACCGTGCTCTACCAAGCGCCAGCCCACTGACCTGGCAACTGGACGCGCCCCTCAAGCGTGACCCTCGGCCGAAGACCCCGGCCGCACGCCCCCAAGGTAAAGGCGGCTATGTGCCTTAACGTCAAGCCCAGCGGTCTTCTGCGTGGCACTGCGGAAGCTATGGACTAATTCGGCAAACGCTCGAATAGATACTCGCCGCCCGCCTCATGCCCGGCGACCGTCACCGCGCCATATTGCGGCTGTTGCGGGTAATCCTCACTCACCCCGCGGCGCACCACCTGATACAGATTGAAACCCGGCACGGTGGCATTCAGCCCCTGAAGGCTGCGCAGAAAATGCCAGGCGAATATCGAATGGCCGTCCTTGCCTTCATCGGATACCGGCTCTTCGCCACCGGAAGACAGCACCAGCACGCTACGTTTGCGCAGCACCTCGCCAGGTGCAATCCGCCCGCCCTGATAAGTCTGGCCCCGCACCAGGGTGCCGGAAAAGCAGCTGTCCGAGACCAGCAATACCTGACGCGCGGGAATCGCCCGCAGCAGGGTGGCGATATCTTGATTGGAGATCCACTGCGCCGCAGTCTTGACCGAGCCATCGCTGGGTATCCAGTAACCCATCTCGGTGTCATCCATCAGGTAGCCATGCCCAGCGTAATAAACGAACACCGCATCGGCCGGCGTCATCTCCCGCGCCAGGGCGGCCACCGCGCGGACAATATCGGCCTTGCTGGCGTTGTTCAGCACGCGCAGTTCAAACCCCAGTACCTGCTTGAGCGTGGCGGCAACCCGTTCGACATCGTGGACGGGCGTGAGCAGAGACGGAATGGGCAGCTGGTACTGGTTATTGCCGATCAGCAGCGCCACACGCCGCTCGATCGGCCGCCCGGCAATTGCTGTCGGCACACCACCCAATGCGGCTTTGGGCAGGCAGTAGGCCTGGTCGTCATCGGCTGCCGTACATTCGCGCACATCCACCACCCGCGGATTACGCCGCAACTCCTCCAGGGCTTCGCGATACAGCAAGGTGCGGGCTTGGTGCCGCTGCAGATCAATGGCCTGCATCTGTGCACGTCCGGGTATACCGCCAGCAAAAGCCGGCGGGCGAAAATCGGCCAGCACCGGTTCGACCAGTACCAGCAGCGACAAGGCCAACCAATAGGTCGTTTTCATTGCCCATTCTCCAGAGCCGTCAGCAGTGCCGGCCAACGCTGCAGCCAGCAGCATGCATGGTCGAAGCCAGGTACCTGCTCCAGACGCCCGCCATGCCGGGCGACGAAATGTGCGGCGACAGCGGTGGGCACCACCTGGTCAGCCGCGCCACTGAAATGCAGCGCCCGCGCCCGCTGACGCGGCCCATCCAATGGGTCCAGCGAGCCATGCAAAGGCGACAACTGCAGGCGTCTGCTCCACTCGTTCAGCGCCAGCGGGGCGGCCAGCGTCACCAAGAGCTCGACATCATCACGCCGTTGCGCCAGCAGGGTAGCCAATACGCCACCACCGGAGTAACCAACTAAGCGCAGCCGCTCGGCTCCCGCCTGATGCTTGAGCTCACTGACCGCCCGATCCATGGCCTGCAAGACTTCGGCTGAGAAGCGCCGATCAGTCCAGTACACAGGCGAACACTGGCGCAACTCGCTCGTGCTCAGGTACTGGCAAGGCCGCCCCAGGTAGGCAACGGCCGCGGCTGTGTCTCGCTCAGCAAGCAACATCGCCAACGGCCGAATGGGCGTTGGATCCTGTGGCGGTCGATAGGCGGAAGGCCAAGGTGCGCCATCGCCCTCGATATACAGGGCGAGGGTCTGCGAGACAGCAGTCTGCCGCAGCAGACCCAGCAGGTTGAACGGCTGGGCCGCCAGTTCAGCCGGCGACCAGCCCCGCGCCATTGCCCAGGCCTCGGTCTGCGGCCGCGAGCCCTGTAGGTGAATGGGCTGAGCGCAACCACTCAGCCAACTCACGCATGCACCCAACAGCACCCAGCGCCAGCGCACTGCGTCCACCCACACTCAGAAACGCAGGTTAAGGTTGGCCATCCAGGTGTTCAGATCCTGATTGCCACGGCCTTCCTCTTGCTCGTAGGCCAGACCGGCGCTGACCCCGTGAGCCAGGGAGAGGTAGTTGACCCCCAGTGCCCAGATCCAGGCCTCACGTCCAATCGGATCAGACGGGGCAAAATCCTGCGTGGTCGAGCGGTGCACATCGTCCATATAGTGCAGACCGGCGTAGGGCAGCCAGCCATTCCACCAGTAACCAACCTGACCACCCAACTGAATTCGATCAAGCTCATTGGTGGCGTCAGAGTCCTGCAGTTTCTGCAGCCCACCGAGCTGCTGCTGGGTTTCGCCGCGCAGACGAATATCGTCATAGGACTCTTCGGCATGCAGGTAACTGAACCGCCCACTGAACTGCCAGCTGCCTAACCAACGCTGGTAATTGAGGTTCGCACCGGCATACCAACGGTCAACATCCTGTCGGCTGCTGTCGCTGGCGTCGAGTTCCCCTTCACCAATACCCACACTGGCATCCAGCGCCCATTGCTCATTCAACTGCCAGCCGAGATAAGGCGCGAGCATAAAGCCGCTACTGCTCAGCTCGTTCTCTTCTGCACCTACGGCAGTGCTGATACCGGAGATGTCCCCTTTGTCGATGGCCAGGGAAGCCCCCAGAATCAATGCCGGAGAAAGGCCAAAATCAGCACCGACAATGTAGTTCTGGATATCAAAGTCATTCTTCGTGGTGTTGCCGGCAACGTTGCCAAAGCGTTGGTCAGTATCTTCATCCGCCGCGCTGGTCCACAGATTCAAGGCCGGCAGGGCATCACCTGCGGCCATTCCGCGGCCTGCTGCACCGCCCGCTACCGCAGGCGCACCGGGCACAGTCCAACGCCGCGCCAGGTTGTCCGAGATTGCCAAGGACTGTTGACCCGCGGTTGCATTGACCATCACCTGGGAGGTCGTCGCCCCACCGCCAAAACACTCAGGCTGGCTGGACAAGGCATCTGCGGCGAATATGCCGCCAGAAAGATAGTTTGAATACGCAGATAAGCAGTTGGCTGAAGCAGCGAAAGGGAATACTAGACACATGCCGGCCAAGGCCAGCCTGGAGGTGACTTTCATCGAGAATCTCCTACGAGTGCAGTTCTTCTTGTTCTGGCTACGGCTCGGCTGCCATCTTGGCGTTATTCACAGCGCGCAGATAAAGGGAGCGGAGCAGCGCCACTTCCTTATCACCTGGGGACTTCTTCTCCATCCGCGTCAGCAACTGCTGCAACAAATCAAACTCACGCAATTCGAAATACCCTGCCAACAGGTATAGCTCCGGATTTCGATCTGTCGCCAAGGCGGCTTTACGCTGCTGCGCATAATTCTTCTCCAGCGACTCCAGGGTGCCGCCACTCGGCATGCTGCGCAGCCGCACCATACCGGCCTTGACCTGACCGTCCGGGGCCGGGGTCTTGGCCAGTTGTTTGACCAACACCTTCGGCAGCTGGCGCACCTGAGGCTGCAATGCCGCGCTCTGGGCGGTGATGCCAGCGCTGCGCACCTGCAGCTCGCCCGGCCCCTGCCAGACCTGCTCCTCGCCGCTGTGGAAGAGCACCAGCTGCAGGCGAGCTTGCTCCGGCAGGATCAGGCGGTCGCCGTCATGCAGCTTGCTGAATGCCTGCAGTGCCCGGCTTTCAGCCTGCTGCGGGCCACTCAACACGACCGCGCCGCTCAGACCAGTGACCAAGCCGACCTCAAGCGCCAGCGCCAGGCCGGGCAGCCAGACCAGTGCACACAGCCCCACGCGACAGCATTGTCTAAGCATTTTCCGGGTCTCCCTGATGCCAACCGATAACTTCAAAGACCTGGATCGGTGCCTCGCGGCCCTTGACCCGGATCACCTCGCTGCGCCCGCAACGCACCCGCTCACCCGCCTCGGCAATGCACTCGGCACTGGCCAGGATTGCGCAGCCAAGCTCCTTGGTCATGCCCTCCAAACGCGAAGCCAGGTTGACCGTATCGCCGATGGCGGTGAACTCCATGCGCACCGGCGAGCCGATATTGCCCAACACCGCCTCACCACTGTGCAACCCGATGCCGACAGCAAAGGCTGGCAGGTCGCGGCCGGGGAAGCGCTGCTGCATCCAGCCGGCGAACTCCTCGGCAACCTTCTTCAAGGCTAGCGCAGCACGAACCGCACGCTGGGCGTGGTCGTCCAACGGTACGGGGGAGCCAAATTCGACCATCACCGCATCACCAATAAACTTATCGATGCTGCCGCCCTCAGCCAGCAAGGGTTCACAGGCGCGGGCGAAATAGGCATTGAGCATCTCCACCACCTCTTTGGCCGTGAGCCGCTCGCTGATGCTGGTGAAGTTGCGGATATCGGAGAACAGCACAGTCACCCGCTGTGTCTGGCCGCCCAGCTCCGGCCGCTCACCCGAACGGAGCAGGGCTTCGACCACCTGCTCCGAGACATAACGCCCGAACATCTGCCGCAGGCGGTTGCGCTCACGCTCCTCACCGGTCAGGCGCAGCCCCAGGACGCCGAAAAAGCTTAGCGACAGCACCAGCCCCGCCGCGCTCAGCGGCATTAACCAGCCCAGGCGAAACAGCAGCTGCGCCAACACCAGCAGCAGCACCAAACCCAGCAGCCACAGTAGCAGAGTCGTCCACACTGGCGGGCGCAGCAAACACGCCACCGCAATAGTGCTCAGCAACAGCAGACCGAGCACCCGCCAGCCGCTATCAGGACTACGCAGATAACTGCCGCTGAGTAGTGCCTGCAGCACATTGGCATGCACCTCAACCCCACTCATCAGCAGGCTGCGGCCACCCAGCCAGTCGCTGCTGAACGGGGTGAAGTGGGCATCGTTGAGCCCGGCGGCCGTGGCACCGAGCAGCACCAGCTTGCCGCGCAAGGCCTGCACCTCGGGATCATTCAGGGCGTCGTCAGCCAACAGCCGATGCAGGGGCACGCTGTGGAAGGTCCCAGGCGGCCCCAGATAAGGAATGACCGCCGCCGGCTGATCTGGCCATACGCTACGCCCCGCCAGTTGCCAGGCGGCGGCACGCACATCCTGCCCCCCGGCGCGCACGGCCAACAGCGCGGGCAAACTCAGTTGCGGCAACTCATCCTGCAGCTGGGCCCGCGCCGCAGCTGCTACTGGCATCACGCGATAGCGCCGGACCAGACCATCGCCCTCGACCAGCAGATCCGCCAAGCCGACATGCGCCTGCAAATCATAATCAGGCAACGCCAGCAAGTAATCGGGGCTCGGCAACAGATAGTCGCTCACCGCCGCCCCTGCTCCGGAGCGGCTGGCCACCAGCAGCAGTTGGCCGCTGGCGAGTTGCGCGCGAAAGGCCCGGTCATAATCCCGGGCACCCGGAAAATGACCAGCGTCCAGTTTGCTCAGCCAGCGCTCGGGGCTGATGCTGTAGAGCATATCCAGCCCCACCAACGGCACCCCGACCTGGCGCAGGCGCTCAACTGCCACAGCCAGGCGGTCGGTCCAGAACAGCATGGGGTCATCTGGGTAGCGGGCCAGGCTGTCCTCGTCGATGGCCACGATGGCCACCTGTTGCTGCTCGTCGCGCCGACCCTGCAGCTGGAATTGCAGGTCCTGCAAGCGGCGCTCGCTGCCGTCGAGCAGGCCCGCGTGCCCCGCCCACTCGACCAGCGCGACGCTGAGCGCGGCCAGCACCATCAGCTTCAAGGGCATGCGCCATGCCCGTGCTATCCGCATCCCGCCCCCTTGTGCATACCTGATGCTGCGCCCGCCCGGGGTCTTTCTATACTCAAGGCATTTCGCCATGGGCGAGCCGACTATCCACAAGCATAGGCACACGCCATGACCCTGCGCGGCAAGATTCTCGGCTTCTTCCTGCTGTTGTTGCTGGCAGTGATGGTGCTGTTGCTGGGCCTGGTCTACCGCTCCACCTACCAGCACACCCTGAGTCAGGTCGCCGGCCAGCTGGACTTCGCCCACGTGGTGCTGGACAACGAGTTGCAGAGCCGGCGGCAGGCGCAAAGCGCACTGGCTGACCTGATCGCCAAGGACTTCACCCTGCTCGGCGAGATCGCCGACCTGGTCGCCAGCCCGCAGCAGGAAGCGCAATCGCTGTCCGCCGCGCTGGAATCCTTCACCTCGCGCAGCCAGGCCAGCTTTGCCCTGGTCAGCGCCCCCGAAGGGCTGATCCTCGCCGGCACCAGCGCTGAACTGCTGCCGGGCAACCTGCTGCCCTGGAACGACCTGCTCGACCCAGATGACCCGCAGAGTGCCGAGCGCCTGGTGGTGTTCGGCGAGCGGGTGCTGCATATCAACGCCACACCGATCTTTGCCCCCAGGCCGAACCTGATGGGCTGGTTGCTGATGGCCTTCGAGCTGGACGACCAGGCCGCCAGTCATCTGGCCAAACTCAGCGGGGCCGATGTGGCGCTACTGGATGGCCGGCCCGGGGCCTATCGGGTACTGGCCAGCAACCTGGAGGCACTGCCCCGCGCCGAGCTGGCCGGCCAGCAGCTGCCGAATGCCAACGGCGTGTTCCGTTTCGAGCTGCAAGGCCTTGAACAAGTCGCCCTGCGCGCGCCATTGGCCGGCACCAGCGGGGCCTTGCAGGTGCTGCTGATGCGCTCGCTGTCGGCCGAGCTGGCCGATTACCAGCCGCTGCAATGGCAACTGGCGGGGATCTTCGCCATCGCCCTGCTGCTCGCTGGCCTCGGGGCACTGTGGATCGCCAACACGGTCAGCCGCCCGCTCAGCCAGATGGTCGAGAGCGTGCGCCGCATCGCCGGCGGCGACTATCAGGTAGCAATGCAGGTGCCGACCACCCAGGCCAGTGGCGAAATCGGCCAGCTGGCGCGTGAGTTCGTCGCCATGCAGCAAGGTATCGCCGAACGCGAAACCACCATCAGTTTCCTCGCTTACCGCGACCCGCTAACCGAACTGGCCAACCGCAACCGCTTTGTCGCCGAGCTGCAACAGGCTCTAGCCGCCTGCCCGCCTGGTGAAGGCGTAGCGGTGCTGCTGATGGACCTGGACAACTTCAAGGACCTCAACGACACCCTCGGCCACGAAGCCGGTGACCAGTTGCTCTGCCAACTGGCCGAACGCCTGAGCGCGCTGTTGCGACCGGGTGAACAACTGGCGCGCCTGGGTGGCGACGAGTTCGCCCTGCTGATCAGCCACTGCCAGCCCGGCCAGGTGATCCCCGCCGCCGAGCATTACCGCGCCGCCCTGCATGAGCCGTTCGCGGTGCGCGGCATCAGCATGACCCTCAACGCCACGCTGGGTATCGCCCTGCACCCGGATCACGGTGAAAGCGCCGGCAGCCTGCTGCAACACGCCGAAGTGGCGATGTACCTGGGCAAACAGCAGCGCTCGCCTTACGCCCTCTACCGCCCGGAGCTGGATCGCCACAGCCTGCTGCGCCTGGCCTTGATGAGCGAGCTGAAAGGCGCGGTGGAAGGCGGCCAGCTCAGCCTGTACTTCCAGCCCAAGCTAAATATCCGCCAACGCAGCCTCTACGGCGTGGAATGCCTGGTGCGCTGGATTCACCCGGTGCACGGCTTTATTCCGCCGGATGAATTTATCCCCTTGGCCGAACAGACCGGCAACGTCTGCGCCCTGACCCGCTGGGTAGTGCGCACCGCCGTGGCGCAAAGCCGCGCCTGGCAGGAACAGGGCCTGGACCTGAAAACTGCGGTCAATGTTTCAGCACTGGATCTGGCCGACCCTGGCTTTGCCGGCTTTATCGCCGCGCAGCTGAATGAACATGGCGTCGCGCCGGGCAGTTTGGTGGTGGAAATCACTGAGAGCGCGGTGATGGCCGACCCGGAGTTGGCCATGGGCCAACTGCAACAGCTGTGCGAGCTGGGCGTACAACTGTCGATCGACGACTACGGCACCGGCTATTCGAGCATGGCCCAGCTCAAGCGCCTGCCGGTGCATGAGCTGAAGATCGACAAATCCTTTGTTCTGGAGCTACTGAGCAACCCCGATGACGACATCATCGTGCGCTCGACCATCGAACTGGGGCACAACATGGGCCTGAAGATCGTCGCCGAGGGAGTGGAGACCGAGGCCATTCTCGAACGCCTGGATCAACTCGGCTGCGATATCGCCCAGGGCTACCTGCTCAGCAAACCGCTACCACCAACGGCGTTTGCCGACTGGCTGGCCGCCACCCAGTGGCAACTGCCGCGCCATACCGGCTGATACACGCCACAAAAAAGGCCGCTGCCGATCAGGGAGTGATCGGCAGCGGCCTCGGGAAAACCTTGGGGCAAACTCTAGAACGCGGCATCACCAATCAACATGCCATGCATGACCATATAGGTCTTGCGCCCGGACTGCAGGGTCAGTGGGCTGCGTTCGGCGATCACCCAGCCCTTGGCCAGCAGTTTGTCGATGTGCGCCCGCAGTTCTGGCAGGTAGCGTTGTTCTTGCTGAAGCGATTCCATTCTGTTCATCCTCTAGAGGACTCCTTTGTGGCAGCAGCCAAAGGCACCTGGCCCATTCATCCGTGATAGCTGTCACAAAGCATAGTGGCCCTATGCCTGCTTCTAAAGCGGCAAAGGGCCACATCTCTGTAGGCATAACGCCTCAAGCCGCTATAGCGTTTGGCTTACATCGCCATCCAGTTTAGACCGCCGCAACCGTTGCGGCGGATTCGTCGACCTGCGGCGCACTGAACTGCAGATAACCATCCTCGACCTTGCCGTAACGCAGCAGCGCCAGGTCGAGTAGGTAGTTCTGATAGAGCTTCCACGGCGCGCGGTCGCCCTGGCTGGGGATCTTGTCGGCGGCGCGCTTGATATAGCCGGAAGCCAGGTCGAGGAACGGCGCGTCCTTGACCTGCCGCGCCGTATCACGCGGGGTGCACTGGCGCATGCCGATGGCGTCCATATGGTTGATCAGGCGGCAGAAATATTCGCTGGAAAGGTCCGCCTTGAGCGTCCAGCTGGCATTGGTGTAACCCAGTACTACCGCGGCGTTCGGCAGGTCGCGCAGCATGATGCCGCGATAGCCCATGCTCTGGGCCGCCTCGAACGGCTGCCCATCCACCGCCACCTGCATACCGCCAAACAGCTGCAACTCCAGGCCAGTGGCGCTGATGATCACATCGGCCGGTAGCTCTTCACCGGACTTCAAACGAATGCCCTTGGCCGTCAGGCCGTCGATGTGTTCGGTGACCACCGAGGCCTTGCCCTGGCGCAGCACCTTGAACAGGTCGCCATTGGGCACCGCGCACACCCGCTCATCCCAGGGTTTGTAACGCGGGCTGAAGTGGCGCATATCGAAGTCCTTGCCCAGCTGATGTTTGGCCAGGCCAAGCAAGGCCTTGCGCACCAGGCTGGGAAAGGCCTTGGACAGTTTGTAGAAGCCCAGTTGCACCGCCACGTTGCGCGTACGCGCCAGGCGATAGACCCAGGTTTCCGGCAGAAAACGGCGCAGGAAGGCGGAAATCGGATCGCCCTGCGGCAGGCTCACCACATAGCTTGGCGAGCGTTGCAGCATGGTCACGTGCTTGGCCTTATCGGCCATGGCCGGCACCAGGGTCACCGCCGTCGCGCCGCTGCCGATCACCACTACGTTCTTGCCACTGTAATCGAAGTTCTCCGGCCACAGCTGCGGGTGGATAAATTCACCCTTGAACTGCTCACGGCCTCTGAATTCTGGGGTGTAGCCCGCTTCGTAGCGGTAATAGCCGGTGCACATCAGCAGGTGCTGGCAGCTCAATTTGATCGGCTCGCCTTCCTCGCCACGCTGCACCTGCAGGGTCCAGGTGGCGCGCTCACTGCACCAGTCGGCCTTGAGCACCTTGTGCTGAAAACGAATCTTTTCCTGGATGCCGTTTTCCTGCGCGGTTTCCTCGATATAGCTGCGGATCGACGGGCCGTCGGCAATCGCCAGCGGGTTGGTCCAGGGTTTGAAGTTGTAGCCGAGGGTGAACATGTCCGAGTCGGAACGAATGCCCGGATAGCGGAATAGATCCCAAGTACCGCCGAGGGCCGCGCGGCCTTCGAGGATGGCGAAGCGCTTACCGGGGCAATGCTTCATCAGGTGATAGGCCGCGCCGATGCCGGACAGGCCGGCACCGATGATCAATACGTCCAGATGTTCGGCAGACATGGGGGCTCCTCAGGCTTCTTCTTATGCATGCAGGCCAACACGTGTCGACCCGTAATGCCCGCCAGATTCACCCCCAACAGCGCTTTTGTCATCCAACCTTTAGTGGTGTGAACAGCCGCAGGCTGACCACAGTTATGGCTGAAGAATGACCGAAGCGCGCAAAAACCTGCCCAGCAATCAGAAGCTGTTGCGCAGCACCACTTCATTGAATGGCAGCTTGCCGATGCGCGGCTTCGGCTCGATGGTCTTCTTGCCAACCGCGACCATCAGGGCGATCACGTGGTTGGCTGGCAGCTTGATCAGCTTGGCCACGGCATCGAAGTCGAAACCGTCCATCGGGCAGGAATCCAGGCCCTTGCCGCGCGCGGCGAGCATCAGGGTCTGCGCCATCAGGCCGCAACTGCGCATGGTTTCGTCGCGCTGCACCTGCGGTTTGTCGCGGTAATAGGTGTCGATGGCACCGGCCATATAGGCCTGCACTTCTTGCGGCGCGCCATCCCAGACGCGACCGACATCCTCCTGCCAGCTGTCGAGCTTGGCGCACACCACCACCAGCATCGAGGCATCGGTCACCTGCGCCTGGCCCCAAGCCACTTCGCGCAGTTGCTGACGCAGCGCCGGGTCACTGACCTCGACCAGACGTACGTGCTGCAGGTTGAAGGCCGACGGCGCGAGCAGGGTCAGTTGCAGCAGCTCGTCCTTCTCTGCGGGGCTGAGGCTGAATGCCGGGTCATAACCTTTGACGGCGCGGCGACTGCGGATGGCTTCGTCGATATGCATGGGGATTCCTTATATGCAGGGCGTGAAAGAGGGCAATGCTAGGCACTCGGCAGCGCGAATGCCAAACGCCTTTACCGATAACAATGATCGACACAGGCGATTGCAGGTGCTCGCCTGTTAAAATCGCCGCCTCCCAAATCGACCGCCGCTCATGACCCCAGACGCCCTTCTCACCCTGCAGCAACACCTGCTCACCGACCTGAATAGCACGCCGAGTGAAACCCGTCGCCTGTTCCACGGCCGCGGCCGCTGCTGGCCTGGGCTGGAACAGATCACCGTGGACTGGCTGCAAGGCGTACTGCTGGTCGCGCTGTTCAAGCCGGTGAGCGATGCCGAACTGGCCGCGCTGCAGCAGATGCTGCTCGACCTCGGCCAATCCGCCGCCTGGCAGCAAAGCGGCGCACACAGCCTGTTGCTGCAGCAGCGCTACCTGCCGGAAAGCCCCACCCAGTGGCTGCTCGGCGAGCCGGTGGAGCATTGGGATATCTGCGAGCACGGCCTGCGCTACCGACTCGACCTGGGTAAGAAGCAGAACAGCGGGCTTTTTCTCGACATGCGCTATGGCCGCCAATGGGTACAGGCGCAAGCGGCGGGCAAACGTGTGCTCAACCTGTTCGCCTACACCTGCGGTTTCTCGGTGGCGGCGCTGGCCGGCGGCGCGTGCCAGGTGGTCAACCTGGATATGGCCAGGGCCGCGCTCAGCCGTGGCCGCGACAATCACCGGTTGAATCAACACGACCTGAGCCAGGTGGTGTTTCTCGGCCACGACCTGTTCAAGTCCTGGGGCAAGGTGGCCAAGTGCGGCCCCTACGACCTGATCATCATCGACCCGCCGTCCTTCCAGCGCGGCAGCTTCGTGCTGAGCAAGGATTACCCGAAAGTCCTCCGTCGCCTGCCCGAACTGCTCAGCGTTGACGGCGTGGTGCTGGCTTGCAGCAACGAACCGGAAATCGGCCCCGACTACCTGATCCAGACCATGGCCAGCGAAGCACCGAGCCTGCACTTCAGTGAACGCCTGGAAAACCCGCCGGAGTTCCCCGACAGCCAGCCGGACAGCGCACTCAAGGCCCTGGTGTTTCGCCGCGGCTGAGGCCTTTCAGTCCCCCAAAGAGCTCTGATGCAAAGGTTGTAGGCTGCGCCGTGTCCGCTGACCAGTTGACCAACGGTTGTGTTAGGTTCGTCTACAGTTATGCCAATTTCCCCCAACAGAGACCTCTGATATGCCACTTAAAGCTCTAGCCCTTGGCCTGTCCGTCACCCTGCTGCTGGCCGGTTGCGCCAGCAAGACCACCCAACCCGAACAATACTCCGGCTTTCTCAGTGACTATTCGCAGCTGCAACCGGCGCAATCGGCCAGCGGCGCACCGGTGCTGCGCTGGGTGTCGCCAGATTTCAAAGCGCAGAACTACCGTTCGGTGCTAGTAGAGAAGCCAGTGTTCTATCCCGCCCCGACTCCTAGCGAACAGGTCAGCCAGAAAACGCTGGATGAAATTGCCAGTTACCTGCAACAGGCCATGCAACTCGAACTCGCTGGGCAATATCGCGTCGTCCAACAAGCCGATCAGGACACCCTGGTATTACGCAGCGCAATCAGCGCAGTAAACCTGTCGGCAGAAGGACTGAAGGTCTACGAAGTGATACCGATTGCCCTGGTCGCGGCAGCCACCAGCACGGCTATTGGCACCCGCGATCTAAACACCAATATTTATGTCGAGTTGGAAGCCATCGACGGCCGCACCAGCAAGCCGATGACCCGCGTAGTGCGCAAGGGCCACGGTCTGCAACTGGAAAACGACAGCACCCAGCTGAGCCTCAAAGACATCAAGCCGGCGCTGGATGCGTGGGCCAAGGATGCCCGCAACTTCAAACCCTGACGCCTGAAGGTTCGGGCCGACGCGCTGCTTGCGCCCGGCCCGACCACCTGCCAGGACTCATGATTTTCGCATCATCACTAAAAATAGTGCCGTACCACACTGCCAGGCTGAGGCCGGAAGCGCGTGCTACTTTGAATGGGGCCTGTTGGTTTTTCCCGCCGCTTGCCCGATTCGGAGATGCCCTATGTCCAGTCTTTACCGCTTGGTCACCCGCAGTGATTTTGACGGCCTGGTATGCGCCGCCCTGCTGAAACACCTCAATCTGATCGACGACATCCTCTTCGTCCACCCCAAGGACATGCAGGACGGCAAGGTGGCGATCACCAGTAACGACATCACCACCAACCTGCCCTACGTGGCCGGCTGCTACCTGGCCTTCGACCACCACCTCAGCGAAACCATCCGCAACCAGCCTGCCAGCAATCACCTGATCGATGCCGATGCGCCGTCGGCGGCGCGCGTGGTGTGGAAGCATTACGGCGGCCATGACGCCTTCCCGCACGACTGGGATGAAATGATGACCGCGGTGGACAAGGCCGACGCCGCGCAATTCAGCCGCGACGACATCCTCGACCCGCAGGGCTGGGAGCTGCTGAGCTTTATCATGGATGCGCGCACCGGCCTGGGGCGCTTCCGCGACTTCCGCATCGCCAACTACCAGCTGATGATGCAGCTGATCGACTTCTGCCAGAGCCATGGCATCGACGAGATCCTCGAACTGCCTGATGTCGACGAACGCGTGGCGCTGTACCTCGAACACCAGCGCGCGGCCAAGGAACAGATCCAGCGCTGCGCCACGGTCTACAACAATCTGGTGGTGCTGGATTTGCGCAATGAGGAGACCATCTATGCGGTCAACCGCTTCGTCATCTATGCCCTGTACCCGCAGTGCAATATCTCGATCCACGTGATGTGGGGCGTCAAGCAGCAGAACACCGTGTTCGCCATCGGCAAATCGATCCTCGACCGCAGTTCCAAGACCAATGTCGGCGAACTGTGCCTGAGCTACAACGGCGGCGGCCATGCCAATGCCGGCACCTGCCAGGTCGCCAACGAGGACGCCGAAGCCGCCCTGCGCGAACTGGTTGCCGAGATCAGCGCCGACGGTTGAAGCATCCGCCTGCGCATAAGTCGACAGCAGCCTAGCCCTGCTGCTCGACCCAGCGGCGCACCGCGGCGTAGGGGTAATCCTCCAGGCTGGCAAACCCCGCCACCTGCCGCGCCTTGAGCTTGGTAAACAGCGGTACGCTGATGCCGCAGAGAAAGCGCGTCAGGCATTCGGCGCTGGGCTCATGGCCAGTATGGTCGCGGTACTTCTGGATAAAGCCATCGCAACGGCTGTGCAGGTTCTGCTCGGCCAATGCCGGCAAGGCCGGTGGTGGCGGCAGCACGGCAACCCGACCCTGACAGACCGAACAGTGCCCACAGTGCAGCGGTGCATTGGCATCGCCGAAGTAGGCGGCCAGACGCTGGCTCAGGCAGTGGTCGCTGGCGAACAGTTCGAGCATGGCCTGGATGCGGGCGATTTCGCTGGCTTCCTGCTGACTGAAGTAGGCGTGCAGCTCCTGGCTCAGGGCCTGCGGGTCGAAATGCGGGTCGAGCAGCGCATAGACGTCGGTCATCTGCTTGCTTTCCAGCTCGATCCAGCCGCGCTCCTGGAAGAAATCCAGTGCCTTGACCACCCGTCCGCGCTCGGCCTGGTGCTGGCTGTACAGCGCGTCGAAATCCACCGTGCACCAGGTGCGCGCGCGGCTGGAGCTGGCGACTATGGCCTCGACGAACTGCCGACGCTCGCCCTCGAACTTGTCCAGCAGCGCCTCCGGCTCGATCAGGTACTTGAAGCGGTATTCGGCGAAGTAGGCATAACGCGGGGCGATGATGCCGCGCAGCTCCAGCTGCACCAGCAGGGTCTTCAGCGGCAACTGGCGGATATTGCTCTGCTCGGAGAGCTGGTTGAGCATCAGCTCCCATTCGCCGCCCTGGCCAGCACTGAGCAATTCATCCAGCACGCAGCGGATACCAGCCAGCTCCGGCGTGTCGCCGTAAACGAAATTTTCCAGCACGTTGAGGCTGTCGCGGTTGGCCAGCACCAGGCAGTCGGACGGCTGGCCGTCGCGCCCGGCACGGCCGATCTCCTGGCTGTAGTTCTCGGTCGACTTGGGCAGGTCGAAATGCACCACGTTGCGGATGTCGGCCTTGTCGATACCCATGCCGAAGGCGATGGTGGCGACGATGCAGTTGATCCGCCCGTCCATAAACTGGCGCTGGATCGCTTCGCGCGTCTCGTGTGGCATGCCGGCGTGGTAGGCGCTGGCAGGAAAGCCGCGCTGGCTGAGCTGCTCTGCCACCTGCTCGGCGGTCTTCTGCTGAGTGACGTAGACGATGCTCGGCTGGCCGGCCTTGGCCCCCAGCCACTCGCTCAGCCGGCGCTGCTTGTCGCGCCCGGCTACCGGTTCCACCAGCAGGTTGAGGTTGGCCCGGTAGAAACCGGTGGTGACCACGTCGTCCGCAGCGATGGCGAACTTCTTCTGCATATCGGCGATCACCGGCGGGGTGGCCGTGGCGGTGAGCAGCAGCACCTGGGGAATGCCGAACTGACGCTGGTAGTCGGGCAGCTTGAGGTAGTCCGGGCGGAAGTTGTGGCCCCATTCGGAAATGCAGTGCGCCTCATCGACCACCAGCAGGGAGATCGGCACCTGGCTGATGAAGTGGCGGAAACGCTCGTTCTTCAGGCGCTCGACCGAGATCATCAGGATCTTCAGTTCGCCGGATTTGGCCTTGGCCATGGTCTCGGCGGCCTGCTCGCGGCTCTGCGCCGAGTCGATGCTGGCGGCGCTGATACCGCGGGCATGCAGGAAGGCCAGTTGGTCCTGCATTAGCGCCAGCAGTGGCGACACCACCAGGGTCAGGTGCGGCAGGTGCAGCGCCGGCAACTGGTAGCACAGCGACTTGCCCGAGCCGGTGGGGAAGATCGCCGCCGCCGAACGGCCGGCCAGCACGGCGCTGACCACGCGGTCCTGGCCGGGGCGCAGCTGGCTGAAGCCGAAAATCCGTTGCAGGCTGTCTTGCATAACAGGGTCACTCCAGTAAACGCAGGCTGCACAGCGCTATGCGCCAAGCAGGGCAAATCAAACAACGATTAGATAACTAGAGCCGGGGCCGCTATTGCCAATCCAACTAACAGGCCCGACGGGGCTGGAGTACATTGAACTCACTGCAGGCAACAGAGGAGGTGAGTATGCAGGTATCTGGTTACAGCGGCAGCTTGCCCCCCTCGACCCAGATCATAAAAAAAGCCGGACAGGCTGCAGAATCACCCACGGCTCCGGTGAGCCCTGAACAGGTGAACAAAGCAGTCGACCGCGCCAGTGATCGAGTCGCCGAGCAGCAAGAAAGTCGAGAACTGAGCCAGTCTAACCGGCGTAGCGCCGCCACTCAGTTATACAGCGCCACCAGCCAGCAGCGGCAAATCGATACATATCTGGCAGTAGCCAGCGAAGGTGAGATCGACAGCCAGCCGAGCACGGTGGAAACAGCACTGGAACTGCGTGACGATGTACGCCGCAACGATGTGGCACAGAAAATTGCGAGCGACACCAACCGCCCTGAGCGGCCCGAAGCACCACCGGTGAAGCCGGAGCCTTACATCAGCACCCGTGCCTGATCTGCTCAACAGCAGCGCACAAAAAAGCCGCCCGAGGGCGGCTTTTTCTATTGGGCGCTAGCGCTTACAACTGTGGGCCAGCGTTTTTGATCGCGTCAGACACATCGAACTTCTTGAAGTTATCGATGAACAGACCGGCCAGGCCTTTGGCGGCATCGTCGTAGGCGTTCTGATCAGCCCAGGTGTTGCGCGGGTTGAGCAGCTGGGTTTCAACGCCCGGCACCGATTTCGGCACGCTCAGGTTGATGATCGGCAGCAATTCGGTCTCGGTACCGATCAGCGCACCGCTCTGGATCGCCGCAATCACGCCACGGGTGGTCGGGATGTTGAAGCGCTTGCCAACGCCATAACCACCACCGGTCCAGCCAGTGTTGACCAGGTACACCTTGGAGCCGAAGCCACGGATGCGCTTGATCAGCAGCTCAGCGTATTCGCCAGCCGGGCGCGGGAAGAACGGCGCACCGAAGCAGGTGGAGAAGGTCGACTTGATGCCGCCGCCGCTGCCCATTTCGGTGGAACCGACCAGCGCGGTGTAACCGGAGAGGAAGTGGTAGGCCGCCTGCTCTTCGTTGAGGATCGATACCGGCGGCAGTACGCCAGTCAGGTCGCAGGTGAGGAAGATCACCGCGTTCGGCTCGCCGCCGAGGTTCTTCTCGCTGCGCTTATCGACCAGTTCCAGCGGGTAGGCCGCACGGCTGTTCTGGGTCAGGCTGTCGTCGGCGTAATCCGGTACACGGTTGTCGTCGAGCACCACGTTTTCCAGCACGGCACCGAACTGGATGGCTTTCCAGATCACCGGCTCGTTCTTTTCGGACAGGTCGATGCACTTGGCATAGCAGCCGCCTTCGATGTTGAACACCACGCCCACGCCCCAACCGTGCTCGTCGTCGCCGATCAGGTAGCGGCTTTCGTCGGCCGACAGGGTGGTCTTGCCGGTGCCGGACAGACCGAAGAACAGGGTCACGTCGCCTTCTTCGCCGATGTTGGCAGCGCAGTGCATCGGCAGCACGTCGGCGTCCGGCAACAGGAAGTTCTGCACCGAGAACATGGCTTTCTTCATTTCACCGGCGTAACGCATGCCAGCCAGCAGAACCTTCTTGGCGGCGAAGTTGATGATCACGCAACCGTCGGAGTTGGTGCCGTCACGCTCCGGTACGCACTCGAAGTTGGCGACGTTGAGCACTTGCCACTCGTCTTTGCCAGCCGGGTTGTACTGCTCCGGGTTGATAAACAGGCAACGGCCGAACAGGTTCTGCCAGGCGGTCTGGGTGGTCATCTTGACCGGCAGGTAGTGCGCGTCGGCAGAACCTACATGAACGTAAGAAACGAAGCTGTCTTGAGCGTCGGAGAACGCCTGGACGCGATCCCACAGGGCATCGAACTTGTCGGCCGGGAACGGACGGTTGATCGCGCCCCAGGCGATTTTCGCCTCAGTGCTCGGCTCTTGCACGATGAAGCGGTCAGCCGGCGAACGACCAGTACGATGGCCTGTGCGGACGACCAGCGAGCCGTTGGCGGCCAGTTCGCCTTCACCGCGACGAAGGGCTTCTTCGACCAGTTGAGCGGCACTGATGTCGGTGTACACGGCGTTGTTGGCTTGCGTCATGTGGGTCCCCGTCGGCCACGCGGCCGAGTCTCCGAACGTTTTGTAGTAGAAACTGAGCACTACTACAGCGAAAAAAGTGCGCCGGATTATGCCAGAAAAAGCCGGCTGCGGGTGCAGCCTCTGATCAGATCATTTCGGCGCGATTTACAGCGTTTTTCTTCAGTGACGCGTATCCGACGGCGCTTCGCTGCTGCCGTCGATAAACAGCTGCAGCACATCGGCGGCATCGAACAGGTAGCGTTCGTTGCAGAACTGGCAATCGATTTCCACGCTGCCGCCGTGCTCCTGCACCAGGGCCTCGGCATCGGCTTGGCCGAGACTGATCAGCGCCCGACCCGAACGTTCCCGCGAGCAGCTGCAGCGGAACTGCAGGTCACGTGGGTCGAACAGACGTAGCGGTTCTTCGTGGTACAGGCGATGCAGCAGGGTTTCGTTATCCAGGCCGAGCAGCTCTTCGGTTTTCAGCGTGTCAGCCAGGGCAATCACATGCTGCCAGCTGGCCTCACGCTCATCGGCCTCTTTCAGGCGGTCGGCGGGCAACTGCTGCAACAGCAGGCCACGGGCGCGCTGGCCGTCGGCGCTGAGCCAGAAACGGGTGGGCAGCTGCTCGGAGGTGGCGAAGTAATTGGTCAGGCAGTCCGCCAGGGTGTCGCCTTCGAGGTCGACGATGCCCTGGTAACGCTGGCCAGCCTTGGGGTCAACGGTGATCGCCAGCACGCCATCGGGCATCAGCTCGCGCAGGCCGGCGTCGGCCGTGACTTGCTCGGCGTGGTAGCGGGCAATGCCGCGCAACTCGCCTTCGCTGGAGCATTCGACCATCAGCAACGGTACGGCACCGGAAGAGCGCGCCTGCAGAATCAGCAGGCCGTCGAATTTCATCGTGCCGATCAGCAAGGAGGCCGCCGCCAGCAGTTCACCGAGCAGCTGGGCAACCGGCTGCGGGTAGGGATGTTTGGCCAAGACGTGGCTGTAACTGTCGGTCAGGCCGACCAGCTCACCGCGAATGTCGCTGTCGTCGAACAAGAAGCGTTGGGAAAAATCAGGCATACCAACTTCACTGAATGTGACTCGGCCCGCGATTTTAGGCGCAAACGCCCATCTGACCAAGCGCCTCTTATCTATCAGCGCCGCGGGTAGAAGCTATCGACGGGAGCAGGCCGCCTGCCTAGCAGGCCGTTGGAAAATGTTGGCGAGGCCGCCGAGACAAGGCAAAAACAGGTGAGGAGGCGGAGTTTACGAGCTGTTAATGAGCATTCGAACCTGTTTTTAACGCCGTATCGGCAACGCAGGTAGTTTTCCAACGGCCTGCTACTCCTCGTCCGCCCAGGGATGAGTAACACCCTGGCCGTCATAGAACTGCTGGATCTGCCGGCGCTGTTTCTTGCTCGGTCGGCCATCGGTCTGCATGCCCAGCGCCCCGGCCTTGCGCTGTGCGGCGGCGGCCTCGCGGCGGACGATGCTGTCGGCAGTTTCCGCATACAGCGCCTGCGCTTCTGGCGCACCGCGACGCACCACCGAAAGCGCCTGCACCACCACGCTGCGCTCCTCGAAGCCGGTGCGAATCACATACACATCGCCGACTTTCGGCTCCTTGCCCGGCTTGCAGCGCTCACCGCGGTGATGCACCTTGCCGCCTTCGATGGCCGCCTTAGCCAGAGCGCGGGTCTTGTAGAAGCGTGCGGCCCACAGCCATTTATCCAGGCGTACCTTGTCATCGTCTTTATCGTGCAATCCCATTAGCCCCATACCCGTCGTTTCAGCCACATACGCACCCGGCAATCACAAGAGCTCTCCACAGGCTCCACAACCCTCCGTAACTCTGCTCGATGAGACAGATCCGCTGGGGTCTTCAACCCCCAAACCAGCCCTAAACGCTCCAGACCAAGAAGCACCCACCAACCCGGATCCCATTCGCCAGCGTATAGACCAAGTCGAGCAGAGCCGGGAAAGGCATGATGGTTGTTGTGCCAGCACTCCCCCATGGTCAGTAGTGCAGAAAACGGCACGTTGAAGCCCTGCACGCTGGCTCCATCAACCACATGGCGTTGCTCGCCATGACGGTGGGCGAAATGACCTATCAGCCAATGGCCAAAAACCCCCGCTGTAACTCGCGCGCATACACCCCAAAACACCCAGGCCCAACCGCCGATGGCAAAAAACAGTAGCGCCCAAGGCAGTTGCTGAGCCATCCAAGTGCGCTGTAGAAAAGAGTAAAAGGCATCGTCGGCAACACGCGATTCGACTTGAATAGTCGGCGGGCCGCCCAAGCGCAACTCACAGTGCAATTGCCACCAAGCATCCAGTAGCGGCGAACGACGGTGCCCAAAGAAGTCGTGGCAATCTTTCTGCCTCTGGGCAAAATCTCGCAGATCGTGAGTGCGTAAAAGCCCCAGGGGCCCGGACAGTCCGACCAGTACGCCGCAATAAACAAGAAAATATTCCAACCACTTGGGACACTGAAAACTGTCGTGAATCAGCTTGCGATGCATTCCCAGCGAATGCCCTAGCAACAACACAAGAGCAGTCGAGCCTGCGAACAAGACAACAGCTGCCCAGGTGAAGGTCAGAGTTCCCCCCACAACCGCCGCTAAGGTCATGCCGGTAAACCATAGCGAACGGATCGGCTCCCAACGCACCTCGCCGTGCACGACATCACCCCCTTGCTGCACGCGATGGTCCTTGAGACTTTCTGGCATCACATCCATATGCACCTCCTGGCCTGAAGCGGCCGCTGTCGATTATTTCTTACTCAACTCCTCACCTTCACGCTTCAACTGACTGCCCGTGGGGCAGACCTCGAAGGCAAAGCCGAGCAGAGTGTTAAGCAGGCTGTCCGGATTGAGTCGATACAGCAGAAACTGCCCCCTGCGCTCGCTGACTACCAGGCCGGCGGCAGCGAGTATCGATAGATGCCGAGAAATCGCGGGAGCACTCATCTCAAAACGACTCGCGATCTCCCCAGCAGCCAACTCCTGAGTCGAGAGAAAAGCCAGTATCTGCCGGCGCGGCGTGGATGCCAGCGCCTCAAAAACACGGTCTTCAGTCATTGTCGAACCATTAATTTAACCAATGAGTTAAATGCTTATATTCCACTAAATGCAGCCTGGCAAATCCTTTTGTCCTGATGACAGGGTAGTGATGCGGTTGTCATCCGACCTGTCTAGAATGCCCGCAGTATCTAGAGAAGCGCTCATCTTGAAGACTTTTGACCAACTCGGCGTGATCGGCCTGCGCGAATGGATCAACCTGCCGGAACTGGGCATGGTCGGCCTGCGCGCCAAGATCGATACCGGGGCCAGCACGTCCAGCCTGCATGCCAGTGACATCCAGTCGTTCGAGCGCGACGGCGAGCCATGGGTGCGCTTTACCGCCCACCTCGGCACCCTGGTGCAGCGCCGCCACCGCTGCGAGGCGCAGCTGGTGTCGGTGAAAACCATCAAGAGCTCCAACGGCCACACGCAGTCACGCTATGTGATCCGCACCCACCTGACCCTGGGCGAGCGCGAATGGCCGGTGGAATTCACCCTGACCTGCCGCAAGACCATGCGCTACCGCGTGCTGCTCGGCTCCAAGGCACTGATTGACGGACAGCTGCTGGTCAATCCGGCGCTGACCTACGTACAAAACAAACCCACTCTTGCTGAACCTTCTGGTGACCAATGAAGATCGCCGTGCTGTCGCGCAACCCGCGCCTGTATTCCACCCGCCGCCTGGTTGAAGCCGGGCAGTTGCGGGGCCACGAGATGGTGGTGATCGACACCCTGCGCGCTTATATGAACATCGCCAGCCACAAGCCGCAGATCCATTACCGTGGCAAGCCGCTGGAAGGCTTTGATGCGGTAATCCCGCGGATTGGCGCGTCGGTAACGTTTTACGGCTGCGCGGTGCTGCGCCAGTTCGAGATGATGGGGGTGTTCCCGCTTAACGAGTCGGTGGCCATCGCCCGTTCGCGGGACAAGTTGCGTTCGCTGCAACTGCTGTCACGCCGTGGCATCGGCCTGCCGGTGACCGGTTTCGCCCACTCCCCGGATGACATCGCCGACCTGATCGACATGGTCAACGGCGCGCCGCTGGTGATCAAGGTGCTGGAAGGCACCCAGGGCATCGGCGTGGTGCTGTGTGAAACCGCCACCGCGGCCGAGTCGGTGATCGAGGCCTTTATGGGCCTCAAACAGGACATCATGGTGCAGGAATACATCAAGGAAGCCGGCGGCGCGGATATCCGCTGCTTCGTGGTCGGCGACAAGGTGATCGCCGCAATGAAGCGTCAGGCCAAGCCCGGCGAGTTCCGCTCCAACCTGCATCGCGGCGGCAGCGCCAGCCTGATCAAGATCACCCCGGAAGAGCGCATGACCGCCATCCGCGCCGCCAAAGTCATGGGCCTGTCGGTCGCCGGAGTGGATATCCTGCGCTCCAACCACGGCCCACTGGTGATGGAGGTGAACTCCTCGCCGGGCCTGGAAGGTATCGAAACCACCACCGGCAAGGACGTCGCCAGTCTGGTGATCCAGTACCTGGAGAAGAACGGCGGGCCGCACCTGACCCGCACCAAAGGCAAGGGGTAACCCGGATTTAGGCGAAGCATGCTTCGCCCCGGCGAACGCCCGGCCAGGGATGGTCGGGCCGGGGGGACAGATGACTACAGGACGCGGCAGGGATGCCGAGACACAGGCTCAAGCAACCCACCACCAATACACCGTTAATCGCTAGCGATGGCGCGTCTGCAGCCAGCTGAGGAAGTCGGCCTCACGTAGCGGCCGACTGAAATGGTAGCCCTGCCCCAGGGAGCAGCCATGCTGGCGCAGGCAATCGAGTTGCCACTGGCTTTCGATGCCTTCGGCGACGCACTCCAGGCCCAGGTTGCGGGCGATCACCAGGATGGTCTGTACCAGCATCAGGCCGCTGCCGTCTTCGCCGTCCATGTCCCAGGTAAAGCTGCGGTCGATCTTCAGGCGGTCCAGCGGCAGGCGCTTGAGGTAGGTCAGCGAGGAATAGCCGGTACCGAAGTCGTCGATGGCGAAACGCACCCCCAGCGCCTTGAGCGCCTGCATATTGGCGATGCACTGCTCGACATCCTCCAGCAGCACACCCTCGGTAATTTCCAGCTCCAGTGCCGTAGCCGGGATCTGGTGGTGCTGCAGGCAATCGCGAATCCGCGCCACGCAGCCGGCCTGGCGCAGCTCACGCGGGCTCAGGTTGACCGCCAAAACCATCTGCGGCCAGCTCGGCAGCCAGCGCGCCAGGGCCGCGCACGCCTGCTCCAGCACCCAGCCCCCGAGTTCCTCGATCAGCCCGGTTTCCTCGGCCAGCGCAATAAAGTCGCCGGGCATCACCTCGCCCCGCTCCGGATGCACCCAGCGCAGCAGCACCTCGGCTCCGGTCACCAGTTCGGTACTCAGCGCCAACTGCGGCTGGAACACCAGGTACAGCTGGTTGCGCTGCACCGCCTGACGCAGTTCGTTCTGCAAGTGCAAACGCTGATCGATGGCGGCCTGCATTTCCGGGGCAAAGAAGTGCAAGGCATTGCGCCCGCCCTGCTTGGCCCGGTACATGGCGGTGTCCGCCTGCTTGAGCACGTCGGAGGCGACCTGGCTGCCGAACGGATGCAGGGCGATGCCGATACTGGCGCTGATCGACAGCTCGTGACCGTCGATCCAGCAGGTGCCGACCAGGCTCTTCAGCAGTTTTTCCGCGGTGATCGCAGCCGCTTCCGCAGCCAGCTGCGGGTTGTTGTCGAGCC
The DNA here is from genome assembly GCF_049653025.1 of Pseudomonas sp. GTDB lineage: Bacteria > Pseudomonadota > Gammaproteobacteria > Pseudomonadales > Pseudomonadaceae > Aquipseudomonas. Next base: position 180,206 of record NZ_JBASFM010000005.1, read on the forward strand.
CTTCGAGCAACACCACAAACTCGTCGCCGCCCATCCGCGCCAGCGTATCTTCGGCACGCAAGCCACCGGCCAGCCGCGCCGTCACCTCACGCAGGAGGCCATCGCCGACCAGATGGCCAAGACTGTCGTTGACGTTCTTGAAATGATCCAGGTCGATAAACAGCAGGGCACCCAGGGTGTGCTCGCGCTGCTCGCGGTCCATCGCATGCTGCAGGCGGTCGAGCAGCAAGCGGCGGTTCGGCAGGCCGGTGAGTTCGTCACTGAAGGCCAGGCGTTCGATCTCGCGCTGGTAGCGCTGGCGTTCGGAAATATCGGTGACGCTGCCGCGCACCAGCACCGGCTCGCCCGGCATGCGCACCAGGCGCACCTCGCAGGGAATCTGCCGCCCCGCGCTGTCGCGGTGCAGCCAGTCGAATACCGGGGTCTCGCCGGCCACCGCCTGCTGCAGGTAGACCTGACCGGCCTCGATCGAGGTCTGACCGTCAGGCTGCTTCGCCGGGCTCAGCTCGTAGACGCACTTGCTGAGCATTTCCTCGCGGCTGTAGCGCAGCAGGCGCAGGGCGTTGTCATTGCAGTCGACCATCGCCCCATCCAGACGGAACAACATGATCGCCTCGGGGGCGTTCTCGACCAGGGTGCGGTAGCGCGCCTCGGCCTGCATGCGGTCGCTGATGTCCTCGACCAGCAGCAACAGCATGCGCACCCGCCCGGTGCTATGGCGCACCGCGCGCAAACTGACACGGGTGTGCACCACTGAATGATCGGGGCGCAGAAAGCGCTTCTCCAACTCGAAGCCTTCCCGCGTGCCGCCCAGCACCTGGTCCAGCAACGGCTGCTCGGCGACCAGCTCCTCCTCCAGCGACAGCCCCGTCCAGCTGCAGGCCAGCAACTCCTCGCGGCTGCGGCCGAGGATGCTGCACAGCTTGTGGTTAACCTCCTCCCAGGCAAAGTTCGGGCTGGTCAGGGCCATGCCGATCAGCGGAGCCTCGAAGAACAGGCGCAAGCGCTCGTCACGCTCACGCAGCTGCTGCTCGGCGTACTTGCGCGCACTGACGTCCTGCAGCGCGCCGTAGACCCGTACCAGCTCCGCGCCATCGTGCTCGGCGATACCGCGGATGCGCAGCCAGCGGCTCTTGCCCTTGGCCGTGAGCAGGCGCACCTCGATGTCGAACTGCTCCTGGCCGTCGATCAGTTGCTGGAGAATCTGCTCGGACAGCGCGCGGCCACTGGCGTCCAGATAACTCAGCGCCTCGCTCAGGCAAGGCGTGCCGTTCTTCGGGTCGAGTTCGTAGATGCGAAAGCAGCCGGGGCTCCAGTCCATGCTCTGATCCGGCATGTTCAGCACCCAGCCACCCAGGTTGGCGACATGCTCGGTCTGGCTGAACAGGTAGCTCTGCTTGAGCAGCTCATCGCTCTGCGAGCGCACCTGGGTGGCCAGTTGCTCGCGCGCGGTGACATCGCTCTGCAAGGCGACAAAATGGCTGACGCCCTGGTCATCACGCATCGGCGCGAGGGTGAATTCATTCCAGAACTGCTGGCCGTTGCGCCGGTAGTTGCGCAATACCACATCGCAGCCCACGCCATCGCGCACGGCTTGCTGCAAACGGCTGACAGCCTGCTGCTGATGGTCGTCACGGAGCAGAAAATTCCAGTTATTGCCCAGGGTTTCCTCACGGCTGTAGCCGGTGATGTGCTCGAACGCCGGGTTGCAGTAGATCAGCGGCAGGCCCGGCTCACGTGCATCGGCGATGATCACGCCCAGCGGGCTGGCCTCCAGCGCCAGGTTGGCCAGGGCCAACTGCTGCTGCATGCGTGCGCTGCGCGCCAGCGACTCGCGCAGGTCACTCAGACTGCGCCCCACCAGCAGGGTCGCAAGCATAAACAGCAGCACGCTGAAGTGCAGCTCCAGACGCTGCGGGTCGAGCCAGGCAGCGGCCTCGCCGAGGCCGCGCAGCAGCGGCAGAATCAGCACCATCAACACACTCAGCAACGCACCACAGATGCCCCCGGCAAATCCCCAGACCAGCGCCAGGCTGAGCATCATCACGCCGATCAGCGGCAGGTTCAGGGTCAGCGGCAGCAGCCCCAGCAACCAGGGCAGACTCACTAGCAGCAGAAGCAGCAGCGGCCAGGGCGGCAACTGGCGCAACACCGCAGGCACCCGCTCGCTGCCATCGCGCGCCAGCAGCCAGCCGCGGCGGCGCGCCCAGGGACTCAGGTAGGCCAACAGCGGCGTGGCGATGGCCAGGGCACTCAGGCTATCGGCCAACCACAAGGTGACGCTGCCCGGCAGCATGTCCGACACCGACAAATGCCCGGTCAGCCAGAGATTACCCTGCACGCCCAGGGCCACTGGCAACGCGGGCACCAGTACGCCGAGCAACATAAACCGCAGCACATGACTGAGATCGGGCAAGGCCGGATCAAACGGCCGCAGCCGCAACAGCAGCCAGGCCAGACCAACACCAAGGGTTTCCGGCAGGCCGTAGAGCGCTGCCCACTGCCAGTCTAGCCCCCACAACGGGGAGCTCAGCGCTGCATTCAGGTACACCGCAAGCAGCACGCGCGGCCCCCACCAGAGGGTCAGCACCAGGCCCAGGGCAAATGGCAGGTACCACAGCGCCGCCCCTTCAGTGAATTGGGTCGCCAGGGAAAGCCAGGTGGCCAACTGGAGCAGCGGTAGCGGCAGCCACCACGTCCAATGAGGAAGGCGATCAGGAACTGCAGGCATGCTGACCTCATGTCATTACGCTGAACCAGCATAGTTCAGCGTAGTCGCGCCAGTATGCCCAGGCTATTGAAGAAGCCGTGCAAAATCTCGCGCTAGAGCCTGCAGCAGCAGTTTCTGCCTTTGAACGTGTTTACGATCTCGCGAGCTAGCGCGAGACAAGGCAGAAAAGGCCGAGGGCGCGGACGACTGCATGGATGCAGGAGGTAGAACGAAGCTGGATGCCCGAGTCGAGTTTACTGGCTGTAAATGAGCAGCTCGAGGCCATTTCTAACGCCGTATCGCCGACGCGCAGCAGATCGTAAACAGGTTCTTACACCGCGTCGCGCGGCAGCAGCAGCCCCAATGGCAGGCAAACCCGCGCCTCCAGGCCACCGCCCGAGCGGTTGCGCAGTTCCACACTGCCGCCGTGCAGGGCGGCGATGCGCTTGACGATCGCCAGCCCCAACCCGGCACCCTGGCCGCCACGGGCACGGTCACCGCGGATAAAGGGGTTGAAGATGCTGCCCAGCTCGGCCGGGTCGATGCCCGCGCCACGGTCCAGCACGCTGAGCACCACATACGGCGCGCTGCAGTCGCCGGACAGCGACACCGCCACCTCCACCGCATTGCCGCCGTAGCGCAGGGCGTTCTCGATCAGGTTGACCAGCAGGCGCTTGAACGACACCCGGCGCAGCGGGAACACCGGCACCGCCTGCAAGCACAGGCGCACCACTTCCTGCTTCTGGTTGTAGGGAGCCACCACCTCGCGGATCAGTTCGAGCAGGTCGAGCTCTTCCAGCGGCTCGTCACGGCCATCGCGGATAAAGGCGAGGAACTGGTCGAGGATCGCATCCATATCCTCGATATCGCGGACCATGTCCTCGGTCAGCTCCGAGTCGGTATGCAGAAATTCCATGGACAGGCGCAGGCGAGTCAGTGGCGTGCGCAGGTCGTGGGAAACCCCGGCGAGCATCAGTTCACGCTCGCGCGCCGCCTGTTCGACGTCTTCGGCCATCTGGTTGAAGGCGCGGTACACCTCAGTCATCTCGCTCGGCGTATCGCCGACCGGCAGGCGCACGCTGCGACCCTTGCCGAGTTGCCGCGCGGCGAACACCAGGCGCTTCAACGGCGCATTGAGCTGGCGGACGAAAATCCACGCCGCGGCGGTGGAGAGCAAACCGATGGCGAGGAACCAGCCGAGCACGTTCCAGATCTTCTGCCCACGCAGCGGATGCGGGTACAACGGCACGCGCAGCCAGTCGCTGCCCAGGCTCGGCGCATGCACCCAGAGCGCCGGCGGGCTCTTGGCGCGCACCCGCACCTCGGTGTCCGGGCCCAGTTCGGTCTGCATCTGCCGGGCGAAAATCTCGCTGTAGGGCCAATGCTGCTCGGTCACGGGCACGAGGTCATGCGCCACCCGCTTGAGCCCCGCCGCCGCGGCGATGGTTTCCCGGTCTTCCGGATCCGCCGCCCAATAGGCGCGCAGGGTCAGTGCCGCGCCGTGGCTGTACTGGCGGTCGACCAGCACGTCCTCGTTCATCATCAGATAAACCAGAGTCAGCGCCTTGGAGAACAGCACCACGATCAGCACCAGCCACAGGGTGCGGGCGAAGAAACTTTGCGGGAACCACAGCGGGGTTTTCATAGATCAGACCGTAAGCGGATCAGGGAAACAGCGCCGCTGCAAAAGCGGCCATACACTCTGGCCAACCAGAGACAGCGCACAACCTGCCGCGGAACAGAACATCAGAAGCGCCCAACGATAAGGGTGGGCCCAGGAAGCAAAGGGATTACCCAGCAGGGTTAGAAGTACCGCGAAGACCAGCCAAGCCAGCACCGCCAGCCTTATCCGCCTGGCAGGCCAACGCAATGCGGCAGCGTTTTGCAGCAATGACAGGAAAACAAAAACATACAGTGCAATCTGCACTGTAATGCCCCAGTTGACCCCGCCACGTAGGGTTCGCCCACGCGACACCGCTATTGATACAGCCGCGTCATGCAAATACACGAACAACAGAACAGCCGCAGCGCTTAACAACACAGTCTGCAAGCAGGCCGTGAGAAACACACGCCATGTCACTTATTACCGTCCGGCACAAACACATAGCCCACGCCCCAGACCGTCTGGATATAGCGCGGCTTGGACGGGTCCGGCTCGATCAGCCGGCGCAGCCGCGAGATCTGCACGTCGATGGAGCGCTCCAGGGCGTCCCACTCACGGCCACGGGCCAGGTTCATCAGCTTGTCGCGGGTCAGCGGCTCGCGAGCGTGCTGCACCAGGGCCTTGAGCACGGCGAACTCGCCGGTGGTGAGCATGTGCACCTCGTCACCCTTCTTCAGCTCGCGGGTGGCCAGGGACAACTCGTACTCGCCAAAGCTCACGCTTTCATCCTCTGCACCCGGCGCACCCGGGACTACCGGGGCCTGGCGGCGCAGCACGGCCTTGATCCGCGCCAGCAGCTCGCGCGGGTTGAACGGTTTGGCCAGGTAATCGTCGGCGCCCAGCTCCAGGCCCTGGATGCGGCTGGCCTCGTCGCCCTTGGCGGTGAGCATGATGATCGGCACCTGATTGTTCGCCTCACGCAGACGGCGGCAGGCGGACAGGCCGTCCTCGCCCGGCAGCATGAGGTCGAGCACTACCAGATTGAACAGCTCACGCGACAGCAAACGGTCCATCTGCTCGACGTTTTCCACCGCGCGTACGCGGTAGCCCTGCTCGTCGAAGAAGCGTTCGAGTAGGCGGCGTAGACGGGCATCGTCATCGACGATAAGGATTTTTTCGCCTTCAGCGGGAAGTGCAGTGCTGCTCATTCAGGGCTCCTTGGCCAGGCATCCACCGGGCTCGACCGAGCGCGGGCAGTGTGCAATTGCCGGCATTATGGCTCAGCTGCCGAATCCGACGTGCAGCCCATTGTTAGCAGATTTTTCCCCGAGTGGTTCCCGGTGCGCTGCCGGGCAGTGTTTATAATGCGCGGCTTTCGTGTCTGGCCCGTGGTCTGCGTGGCTGGTTTTTCGTTTCAGTGTGGGTAGCTTTTTATATGCTCAGCATCAACAACCGCATCGCCGAAGAACTGGGCGTACGCCCGCAACAGGTCGCCGCCGCCGTGGCGCTGCTCGATGAAGGCTCCACCGTGCCGTTTATCGCGCGCTACCGCAAAGAGGTCACCGGCAGCCTGGATGACACCCAGCTGCGCAACCTGGAAGAGCGCCTGCGCTACCTGCGCGAACTCGACGAGCGCCGCGCCAGCATCCTCGCCAGCATCGAGGAACAGGGCAAGCTGACCGCCGAGCTGACCCGCGAAATCAACCTAGCCGAAACCAAGACCCGTCTCGAAGATTTGTACCTGCCGTTCAAGCAGAAGCGCCGCACCAAGGGCCAGATCGCCCTGGAAGCTGGCCTCGGCGAGCTGGCCGACGCCCTGTTCAACGACCCGACCCTGAATCCCGAGAACGAAGCCGAACGCTTTATCGACGCTGAAAAAGGCTTTGCCGACGTCAAGGCTGTGCTCGAAGGCGCCAAGTACATCCTCATGGAGCGCTTCGCCGAAGACGCCAATCTGCTGGCCAGCCTGCGCAGCTACCTCAAAGACAACGCCATCCTCAGCGCCCGCGTAGTCGCCGGCAAAGAGAACGAAGGGGCGAAATTCCGCGATTACTTCGAGCACGACGAGAAGCTCAAGGGCGCGCCCTCGCACCGCGCCCTGGCAATCTTCCGCGGGCGTAACGAAGGCGTGCTCAGCGCCAGCCTGAAGGTCGGCGACGAGCTGCCGGGCAGCATGCACCCGTGCGAAGGCATGATCGGCGAGCGCTTCGGCATTAGCGCCCGTGGCCGCGCCGCCGACAAATGGCTGGGCGAAGTGGTGCGCTGGACCTGGAAGGTCAAGCTCTACACCCACCTGGAAACCGACCTGTTCGGCGAGCTGCGTGAAGCCGCCGAGGACGAGGCGATCAACGTGTTCGCCCGTAACCTGCATGACCTGCTGCTGGCCGCCCCGGCCGGCCCGCGCGCCACTCTGGCGCTGGACCCGGGCCTGCGCACCGGCTGCAAAGTCGCAGTGGTGGATGCCACTGGCAAGGTGCTGGAAACCGCCACGGTGTACCCGCACGCCCCGCGCAACGACTGGGACGGCACCCTGGCGATCCTCGCCAAGCTGTGCGCCAAGCACTCGGTCGACCTGATTTCCATCGGCAACGGCACCGCCAGCCGCGAGACCGACAAGCTGGCCGCTGACCTGATCAAGAAGCTGCCGGGCCTGAAGCTGACCAAGGTCATGGTCAGTGAAGCCGGTGCCTCGGTGTACTCGGCTTCCGAGCTGGCCGCCAAGGAATTCCCGGACATGGACGTGTCGCTGCGTGGCGCTGTATCCATCGCCCGCCGTCTGCAGGACCCGCTGGCCGAGCTGGTGAAGATCGACCCGAAATCCATCGGTGTTGGCCAGTACCAGCACGACGTGTCCCAGCTCAAGCTGGCGCGTTCGCTGGATGCGGTGGTCGAGGACTGCGTAAACGCCGTCGGCGTCGATGTGAACACCGCCTCCGCCGCCCTGCTGGCGCGCATCTCCGGGCTGAACACCACCCTGGCGCAGAATATCGTCGCCTTCCGCGATGCCAACGGCGCGTTCAACAGCCGCGCCGACCTGCTCAAGGTGCCGCGCCTGGGTGACAAGACCTTCGAACAGGCCGCCGGCTTCCTGCGCGTGATGAACGGCAGCAACCCGCTGGACGCCTCCGCCGTGCACCCGGAAACCTACCCGCTGGTGCAGCGCATCGCCGCCGACACCGGCCGCGATATCCGCTCGCTGATCGGCGACTCGAGCTTCCTCAAGCGCCTCGATCCAAAGCAGTTCACCGACGACAAGTTCGGCCTGGTGACCATCGGCGATATCCTCAGCGAGCTGGAAAAACCCGGCCGCGACCCGCGCCCGGAGTTCAAGACCGCCGAGTTCCAGGAAGGTGTGGAAACCCTCAACGACCTCAAGCTGGGCATGATGCTGGAAGGCGTGGTGACCAACGTGACCAACTTCGGCGCCTTCGTCGATATCGGCGTGCACCAGGACGGTCTGGTGCATATCTCGGCGCTGTCGGAGAAGTTCATCAAAGACCCGCACGAGGCGGTCAAGGCCGGCGACGTGGTCAAGGTCAAGGTCATGGAAGTCGACATCCCGCGTAACCGCATCGCCCTGTCGATGCGCATGGGCGACACCCCCGGCGAGAAGATCGAAGGCCCGCGCGGCGGCGCTCGGGGCGGCAAGCCGGCCGGCAATGCGCCGCGCAGCGAACGCCATTCCAGCCAGGACAAGCCGGCCCCGGCCAGCGGCGGCATGGCGGCGCTGTTTGCCAATGCCAAGCAACTGAAGAAATAGGGCGTTTAGACCTGCGCCGTTACCTTTATCGGGTGATCTGTGAGAATCGTGACCTGGAACTGTAACGGCGCACTGCGTAACAAACTGGTCGAGGCAGATGCCCTGCACGCCGACATCCTGGTCATTCAGGAGTGTGAAGACCCAGCCCGCTCCAGTGAGTCATACCGGAAGTGGGCTGGAAATTACCTATGGTTCGGTGATTCAAAAAACAAAGGCATCGGTGTTTTCCCAAAAAACAATCATCGGGTTGATGCGCTCGATTGGTCTGGCACCTACAGCATTAGCGGGCTCGCCAGCTCAGCGCCATCACATACTTGGCACAGCCATGAGCTGAAATACTTCCTCCCGTTTACGGTCAATAACAGCCTGACCGTACTTGCCGTATGGACTAAGGGCAGTGACTCGCAAGCGTTCGCCTATATCGGGCAACTGTGGAAATACCTGCAAATTCACCGTCGCGAATTAGCCAATGACAACGTGATCGTACTGGGCGACTTCAATAGCAATGCTATCTGGGATAAGCCTGACAGGTGGTGGAGCCATTCGGATGTAGTCCGCGAGCTGGCCGAGCTAGAACTGCACAGCATTTATCATCAACAAACCGGCGAGCGTCAGGGAAGCGAGCAGCGACCGACCTTTTATCTACATCGCAACAGTGCGAAGCCTTACCACATCGATTACGTGTTCACGGCCAGCAACCTGCTGCAATTGAGCCAACTTGAAATTGGTGAGAAGCACGACTGGCTCAGGGTTAGCGACCACATGCCACTAACACTAACCATCCACAGCACCGCGTCGCCCTGACGCAAATGCACTGCGCCCAGCTATAACCTTCTTCACCCGCCTCGGGTTATAAAGCGCTATCGACCGGCAAAACCGGTTTTCTCGCCCCCTTGTAGAGCATGCGTGTCGTCCCCATATTGAGGCGACCGATGCGTGAAGGAATGCAATCTTGAGCGACCTGTTCTCCCGCCGCCTGGCCCAGCTTGGCGAACGCGCCAACCTCTCCCTGCTGTCCCAGTGCCTGCACGGGATCGAGCGTGAATGCCTGCGCGTCGATGGCGAAGGCCAGCTGGCCCTGACTGCGCATCCAGCGGCCCTGGGCTCGGCGCTGACCCACGCGCAGATCACCACCGACTATTCCGAATCGCTGCTGGAGTTTATTACCCCGGCCGAACCCGACCCGGCCACTACCCTGGCCGAGCTGGAGCAGATCCACCGCTTCGCCTACAGCAAGCTGGACGGCGAATACCTGTGGAGCCCGTCCATGCCCTGCGCCCTGCCGGATGAAGAGACGATCCCGATCGCCCGCTACGGCAGTTCGCATATCGGCGAACTCAAGTACGTCTACCGCAAGGGCCTGGCCCTGCGTTACGGCAAGACCATGCAGTGCATCGCCGGCATCCACTACAACTTCTCCCTGCCGGAAGCGCTGTGGCAGCTGCAACAGCAGGCCGAAGGCGACGAGCGCAGCGCACGGGATTACCAGTCGGCGCGCTATATCGCGCTGATCCGCAACTTCCGCCGCTACAGCTGGCTGCTGATGTACCTGTTCGGGGCCTCGCCGGCGCTGCACAAGGGCTTTATGCGCGGCCGCCCACACCAATTGCAGGAACTGGACGCCGACACCCTTTACCTGCCCTACGCCACCAGCCTGCGCATGAGCGACCTGGGCTACCAGAGCACCGCGCAAGCCGGCCTGACGCCCTGCTACAACGACCTCGCCAGCTACACCGACAGCCTGCGCCAGGCGGTCGGCACGCCCTACCCGCCCTATGTGGAGATCGGCGCGAAGAAGGACGGCGAGTGGTTGCAGCTGAACACCAACATCCTGCAGATCGAGAACGAGTACTACTCGAACATCCGCCCGAAACGCGTGACCTACAGCGGCGAACGGCCGATCCAGGCGCTGATGGCCCGTGGCGTGCAGTACGTCGAGGCGCGCTGCCTGGACATCAACCCGTTCCTACCGCTGGGTATCGACCTCACCGAGGCACGCTTCCTCGACGCCTTCCTGCTGTTCTGCGCGCTGCAGGACAGCCCGCTGCTGGAAAGCGGCGAATGCCACGCCTGCACCGACAACTTCCTCACGGTGGTCAAGGAAGGCCGTCGCCCCGGCCTGCAACTGCAACGCAATGGCCAGCCGGTGACGCTGCAAACCTGGGCCGATGAGTTGCTCGAACAAATCCGCCCGCTGGCCGAGCTGCTCGACCAGAACCAGGGCGACAACGCCCACCGTCTGGCCTTGCAGGCGCAGCAGGCCAAGGTCGCGGATGTCAGCCTGACGCCGTCTGCCCAGGTATTGGCGCAGCTGCAACAGGGCATAAGCTTTACCGAGTTCGCCCTGCGCCAGAGCAAACAGCACGCCGCGTACTTCCGCAGCCAGCCGCTAAGCGCCGAACAGCAGGCCGCCTTCGAGGCCAGCGCCGCCCAGTCGCTGCAGGACCAAGCAGAACTAGAAGCCCAGGAAGAAGGCGACTTCGACAGCTTTGCTGCCGCCTATCAAGCCAGCATTCTGGCCTTGGCTGTTTAAGCCCGAAAAATGCCGGCTCGCGCGCAGCCGGCATTTCGCCAACTGCATCACACAAACCGCCAGCGGTGGCAAAAGCGGGATCAGCGGCGCAGCCCTGCCCAGGCGATGCGGCTAGCATTGCATGGGTAAATCCACTGCGAGCTGCCGCCATGGCCTGCGCCGACCTCAACACGGAAGATGACCAGCACTGGAGCCTGGAAAGCCTTAACAAGGCTTACCAACAGGGCTATATGGCAGGGCTGACCGGACAAGCCAACACCCCACGCGGGCTCTCAGCCGATGTGCTGATCGCCGCCTGGGAAGCCGGCTGGGATGACGGCCACGAGCAATTCGAGCTGCACAAACGCTACAGCGCCTGAGCCTTATTCGGCACCGACCTAAGAACAGACAGACGGGGTTGACGCTTTTCGCGCCAACCCCGTTTCCGTTTTAGCTCCGCGCGATTGGCGGAGTACGTGGAGGAACCAGGCGCTTCGAGCCGGTCGACTCGAACGCGGCGGCAAAGCGCAGCAACGCCGAGTCGTCGTAGGCGCGGCCGGCGAAGGTCAGACCCACCGGCATGCCGATGTCGGCCATCACGCCCATTGGCACGGTGACGGTGGGCACGCCCAGGTGGCGGATGGCGAGGTTGCCGTTAGCCACCCAGATGCCGTTGCTCCAGGCGATATCGGCCGAAACCGGATTCACATCGGCGTCCGCCGGGCCGACGTCGGCGACAGTGGGGAACAGCACGGCATCGAGGCCGAGGCCGTCCATCCAGTCTTCCAGGTCGAGCTTGCGGGTCTTCTCCAGGCCGCGCAGGCCGTCGGGCAGCGTGCTGATCTCGTTCCACGGGGTGATGCCGCGCTCGGCCATGCGCACGTATTCGTCCATGCCGGCGGCCAGGTCGCCCTCGCGATTGGGCAAGGTGCCGGGGTCGTGCGGGAAGATCTGCGGGCCGTCGACATCGACCAGACGATTCAGTTTGGGGTCACCGTTGGCCTGGAGGAATTCGTCAAACGCCCAGGCCGACAGGTCCCACAACTCGTGATGGAGAAACTCCTTGGAAACGATGCCGCGGTTGTACACGGTCGGCGCGCCGGGGCGGTCGCCCTCGCAGTTGGACACCAGCGGGAAGTCGACCTCGATGACTTCGGCACCGGCGCTTTCCAGTGCCTTGCGCGCCTGCTCCCACAGGGTGATCACCGCGGGCCGGGTGTGAATGCGCTGGCCGGTCGGGCCACCGATGCCAGGATTGGCGCTGGTGCCGGCCTGCTCATCCTTGTTGATGAACATGCGCGGCACGCCAAAGCGCTTACCGGCGAGTGCTTTGGCGCTGGCGGCCAGTTCCGCGTAGGCGACCGGGCGCACCGAGCTGACGCTGGGGATCGGCACCCAGGGCTGCAGCCGCCACAGGTCGCCACGGGTGTCGGGATCTTCGGCGACCACGATGTCGAGCACTTCGAGCAGGTCGGCCATGGTCCGCGCATAAGGCACCACCACGTCCATGGTCGGCGTCAGCGGCCAGTTGCCGCGCACCGAGATCACCCCACGCGACGGCGTGTAGGCGCACAGGCCGTTGTTCGAGGCCGGGCCGCGTCCGCTCGACCAGGTTTCCTCGGCCAGGCCAAAGGCGGCGAAGCTGGCGGCGGTGGCCGTGCCGGCACCGTTGGAGGAGCCCGAGGCGAAGGGCGCGGTGAGGTAGGCGGCGTTGTACGGGCTTTCCGCGCGGCCATAGACGCCACGCTGCATACCGCCGTTGGCCATGGGCGGCATATTGGTCTTGCCCAGGCAGATGGCCCCGGCGGCGCGCAGGCGCTCGACGGTGAAGGCGTCGCGGTAAGCAATCAGGTCCTTGAAGGCCGGGCTGCCGGAGGCGGCGGTGAGGCCCTTGACCAGATAGCTGTCCTTGGCCGTATAAGGAATGCCGTCCAGCGGGCCGAGCGTTTCGCCACGCGCACGGCGGGCATCGGAGGCCTGCGCTTCCTTGAGTGCCTCGGGGTTGCGCACCACCACCGCGTTGAGTTGGGTGGCCGTGTCAGGGCCATCGTAGGCGTCGATACGGGCCAGATAGGCCTGCACCAGCTCGACCGCCGTGGTCTGGCCGGCTTCGAGCGCGGCGCGCAGTTGCGCAATGGAAACCTCGGTTACCTCGATCATGCTGTCACCGTTGGCTGCTGGAAGGTTATGCAGTGACTATATCCATCACACTGCACCTTGGGTTCAGAGACATTATTTATCGCAAAAGCACTTCTCATAGCGTTCCTCGTTTCACACCGCTACACGAGCAGGGCTGAGCTCAAACCCGGACTGGCCAGAGGTCTTTACCCGACGCTTGCTTTGGCCTGCCTCGAAGCAGGTAATCGGCAGCCGTTACGGATTTTTATTCGATATTAATCGATTAAAAACCCTTAAAGAAAGATTATTACGCTTTAAAAGTCGATTTTTATCGGATATAAATAGCCTATCCACTGCAGCGACACCGAGTACCGTGGTGCCGTAACAGCGCTCTGCTAGTGTCAGATAAGCAGCGCCAGCCGCTTCTGTTAGGTGCCAGCCCATGTCACGCAGCGTCTGCCGCCCTTTTACCCTGCTCCGTCTTTTGGTGAATTTATGACAACCCTGACGACCACCCCACGCGCCGATGGTTTCCGCATGCCCGCCGAGTGGGAAGCCCACAGCCAGACCTGGATGGTCTGGCCGGAACGCCCGGACAACTGGCGTCTGGGTGGCAAACCCGCGCAGGCGGCCTTTACCGCCGTGGCCAGGGCCATTGCCGAATTCGAAGCGGTGACCGTTGGCGTGTCCGCCGGCCAGTACGAGAACGCCTGCGAGCGCCTCGCCCACGCCAATATCCGCGTGGTGGAAATCAGCACCGACGACGCCTGGGTACGTGACACCGGGCCGACCTTCGTCACCAACAACAGTGGTGAAGTGCGCGGCGTGGACTGGACCTTCAATGCCTGGGGCGGCCTGAATGGCGGCCTGTACGCCAACTGGGTGCGCGACGACCAGGTGGCGCGCAAGATTCTGCAAATCGAAGGTCAATCGCGCTATCGCACCGATGAGCTGGTGCTCGAAGGCGGCTCGATCCACGTCGATGGCGAAGGCACCCTGATCACCACCGAGGAATGCCTGCTCAACCCGAACCGCAACCCGCACCTGAGCCGCGAGCAGATCGAACAGCTGCTGGCCGAGCACCTGGCCATCGACACGGTGATCTGGCTGCCAGACGGCCTGTTCAACGACGAGACCGATGGCCACGTCGACAACTTCTGCTGCTATGTGCGCCCCGGTGAAGTGCTGCTGGCCTGGACCGACGATGAAGCCAACCCCAACTACCCGCGCTGCCAGGCCGCCATGCGCGTGCTGGAAAGCGCGCGCGATGCCAAGGGTCGCCAGTTGATCGTGCACAAGATGCCGATTCCCGGCCCGCTGTATGCCACCGATGAGGAGTGCGCCGGCGTCGACCTGGCGGCGGGCACCCAGGAACGTGACCCGTCGATCCGCCTGGCCGGCTCCTACGTCAACTTCCTGATCGTCAACGGCGGCATCATTGCGCCCAAGTTCGACGACGCCAAGGATGCCGAGGCCGAGGCGATCCTGCGGCGCCTGTTCCCGCAGCACCGCGTGGTCATGCTGCCCGGTCGGGAGATTCTCCTGGGCGGTGGCAATATCCACTGCATCACCCAGCAGCAGCCCGCGCCGCAAGGGCGCTGATGAACAACGCCCGACCGCCAGCGGTTGGGCATTTTTAGTCCTGCATGGCCTGGGTGAACTGCCCTATCGCATCCACCACGCGCTGCGCTTCATCGCGGATTTCCAGCATCACCTCGCCCGCCTTGTTGGCCAGCAGCACACCCTGTTCGGCCTTCAGCTTGCTGCCCTCCATACCACCGACCGCCTGCAGAGCCAGATCGTGGTTGAGGCGCACCACTTCATTGATTTCCACCGTGGCCTGGCTGGTGCGCGCGGCCAGGTTGCGCACCTCATCGGCCACCACGGCAAAACCGCGTCCCTGCTCGCCGGCACGCGCCGCTTCGATGGCCGCGTTGAGCGCGAGCAGGTTGGTTTGTTCGGCAATCCCGCGGATCACCTGGACGATGCTGCTGATACGCTCTGACTGCGCGCTCAAGGCCTCGATATTGCCCGCCACCTTCGCCAGCTCATCGGCGATGCCACGCACCACCTGCACGGTTTCCTCGACTGTTGCGGCCCCCTTGATCGCGCTTTCATCGGTTTCCCGGGCGATATCGAAGGCCAGCTGGGCAGCAGAGGACTCCGCCTCGCGGTGCTCGACCTGGCTGGAAATATCGCTGGCGAACTTGACCACCCCATACAGGCGGCCACCGGCGTCATACAGCGGGTTGTAGGTGGCGCGCAGCCACACCACACGGCCGCCTTTGGCCACGCGCTTGAAGCGGTCGGCAATAAACTCGCCCTGGTTCAGACGCTGCCAGAACCGCCGGTAGCCATCGCTCGACGCCTCCTCGTGGGTGCAGAACTGCCGGTGATGCACGCCACGGACCTCCTCCAGGCGATAACCCATGGTGCTGAGGAAGTTCTCGTTGGCATCCTGCACCTCGCCGGCCAGGTTGAATTCGATCACCGCCGTCGAGCGGTTGATCGCCTTCAGATAACTCTCGTGCTGATGCTCGGCATGCATGCGCTCGGTGATATCGGCGGCCAGTTTGATCACCTTGATGACCTGACCCTGGGCATTGCGCACCGGCAGGTAGCTGGCCTCCAGCCAGATTTCCCGCCCACCCTTGGCCACCCGCATATAGCGGTCACTGAAGCTATCGCCATCGCCCAGGCGTCGCCAGAACTGCGCATAGGCGGGGCTTGCCACCTGCTCCTTAGTGCAGAACATGCGGTGATGCTGGCCGCGGAGCTCCTCCAGGCGATAGCCCATGGTCGCCAGAAACGGCGCGTTGGCATCGAGAATCTCGCCCTGGGCGGTGAACTCGATCATGGCGAAGGTTTGCCGAATGGCCTCTATGACCTGCTGACTGGTTGCCAGTTGCAGCTGGGACTGCTGCAACTCACTGCGAAGCTGTGATCCGAACATGCGAAGAGCCTCAAGAAGGACAACATTTGCTCAGGGCACGCGGCAAGGTCATTCATCCCTGATCCAAACAGCGTATCGACACACTGTGCTTAACGTTTAGCCCAGTTTCACTGCGGGCGCATGGCGCGCTGTGTACTTTCCGAGTCCAGCGTGCGCAGGGCCTGGTACTGGCTGACAAATACCTGGCCGCCAAAGCGCTGGATAAAGTCCGAACGTTGCAACCGGTCCATCACCGGCCCCTTCACTTCGGCCAGGTGCAACTGCACGCCGGCACTCTGCAGGCGCTCGCTGATGGCCTCCAGGGTATCCAGTGCGCTGGCGTCGATCAGGTTGACCCCGGAACACATCAGCACCAGATGGCGCACGTCCGGGCGCTTGGCGATCAGCGCGCCGATGCGCTCCTCCAGGTAACGCGCATTAGGGAAATACAGGCTTTCATCGACACGCAGCGACAGCACGCTGGCGCTTTCCACGACCTTGTAGCGCTCGACATTGCGAAAGTGCTCGCTGCCCGGCAGCTGGCCGACCACCGCCATATGCGGCCTGCTGGTGCGCCACAGGAACAGCAGCAGCGACAGGCTGACGCCGAGCAGAATGCCGGCCTCGACGCCATACAACAGAACGCCGAGCAGCGTCGCCAGTTGCGCCGCGCCTTCCTGCGGCGAGTAGCGCCAGGTGCGGCGCAGGCTGGCCAGGTCGATCAGGCCCAGCACCGCGACGATAATGCTCGCCGCCAATACCGCCTGCGGCAGATGCTGCAGCAAGGGTGCCAGGCCCAGCACCGCCGCCAGCATCAGGCCAGCGGCAAACACCCCGACCAGCGGCGTCGCCACGTTGCTTTGCAGCGCCAGCGCCGAACGCGAGAAGCTCGCCGCCACCGGCATGCCACCACTGCAGGCGGCGGCGACGTTGGCCGCGCCCTGACCGAGCAATTCCAAGTCCGGCGCGATCGACTGGCGTTTGCGCATCGCCTGGCTCTGGGCGATCGACACCGACTCGACAAACCCCACCAGGGCGATCAGCACTGCCGCCGGCAGCAACTCACGCAGCAAGCCCGGCTCCAGACTCGGCAGCGCCAGCGGCGGCACACTCGCAGCCACCACGCCAACCACCTTGACGCCATAAGCCTCCAGTTGTAGCAGCGCGCCCAGGGCCATCGCCAGCAGCATCAGCAGCAACGCACTCAACTGCCTAATGCGCAGCGCCAGCGCTTCAGGCACGCCGAGCAGGCTGAGGTTACGCAGCAGCACCAGCAGCGCCAGGCTGGCCACCCCCAGCAGCAGCGTCGGCAGATGCACGGCCGATAACTGCGCATACAACGCAGGCAGCACCTGCAACAGGGTCAGGCCATCGGCCGAAATGCCCAGCAAGTGCTTGAACTGGCTGACCGCAATCAGCAGCGCCGAGCCGCTGACAAACCCGGAAATCACCGGGTGGCTGAGAAAGTTGGCGATAAAGCCCATCCGCAGCAGGCCCATCAGCAACAGCAGCACGCCGACCAACAGGGTCAAGGTGGTGGCCGCCAGCAGATACGCCGCGCTGCCGGCGCTAGCCACCGGGGCCAAGGCCGCGGCGGTCATCAGCGACAACACCGCCACCGGGCCGAACGACAGCGCCACCCCTGGGCTCGCGCCGATCACGGCATAGACCACCAGCGGCAGGATGCTCGCGTACAGGCCCGCCACCGCCGGCAAGCCGGCCAACTGCGCATACGCCAGCGCCTGTGGCACCAGCAGCAGGCAGACCAGGCAGGCGGCCAGCAGGTCGCGCCCGGCCTGGTCGCGGTCATAGCCACGCAGGGTGTTGAGTAATGGCCACTTAGAGAACATTCAACGGCACCTTGAGATAACACACACCATTGTCCTCGGCGGGCGGCAGATGGCCGGCGCGCATATTCACCTGCACCGCCGGCAACATCAGCGCAGGCATCTCCAGGCTGGCATCGCGGGCCTGGCGCATGGCGACAAACGCATCCTCGCCGATGCCCTGGTGCACATGCACGTTATGCGCGCGCTGCTCGGCCACCGTGGTCTGGTAGCAATGCTGTTGACGTCCCGGGGCCAGGTAGTCGTGGCACATAAATAGCCGGGTGCTGTCTGCCAGGGCAAACAGGCGCGCAATCGAGCGGTACAGGGTGCGCGCATCGCCGCCGGGGAAATCGCAGCGTGCGGTGCCGTAGTCCGGCATAAACAGGGTGTCGCCGACAAACGCCGCATCGCCGATCAGGTAGCTCATGCAGGCTGGCGTGTGCCCCGGGGTATGCAGGGCGCGGGCGGGGATGGTGCCGATCTGGAAGGCTTCGCCATCCTTAAACAGCTGGTCGAACTGGCGGCCATCGACGGCGAACTCGCTACCGGCATTGAACAACTTGCCGAAGGTGTTCTGCACCACGCAAATCTGCTCGCCGATGGCCAGCTGCCCACCCAGCGCGGCCTTGAGGTAGGGCGCAGCCGAGAGGTGATCGGCATGCACATGGGTTTCCAGCAGCCACTGCACGCTCAGCCCCTGCTCGCGCACGTAGGCGATCAGCCGGTCGGCACTGTCGTAGGCGGTGCGCCCGGCGGCGGCATCGTAATCCAGCACCGAGTCGATGATGGCGCACTGTGCACTGGCCGGATCACTGACCACATAGCTGTAGGTCGATGACGCCTGATCGAAAAAGGCCTGAATCACGGCTGGTGCAGGCTGCCCTGAGATGGCGCTCATCCCGCGCCCCCAACCATGGCGGTGCGGCGCTCCAGCACGGCAAAAAACGCCATTGCGGCCAGCATGGCGACCACAAACAGCAGCACCTGCCAGCGCCCAGTCAGCAACGTAACCAGAGCCGGGCCAGGACAGATTCCGGCGATGCCCCAACCGACGCCAAACAATAAACTGCCGCCGAGCAGCCGGCGATCCAGCGCACGCTTGCCGGGCAATTGCATCGGCGCGCCGAGCAGGCTGCGGCGTTGCAGCCGCGCCCAACTGAACGGTAAAAATGCCACGCCGATGGCCGCCGCCATTACCAAGGCCAGCGAAGGGTCCCAGGCACCGGCCAGATCAAGAAAGCCCAGCACCTTGACCGGGTTGGCCATGCCTGCCATCAGCAGGCCGATGCCAAAGAGCAAACCGGCGAGAAAGGCCAACAGTTTGCGCATGCTCAAGCTCCCAATAGATGGCGCAGCACGAACACCGTGGCGAACCCGGCGGCCATAAAGCTCAAGGTGGCGGCCAGTGAGCGTGGCGACAACCGCGACAGCCCGCAAACCCCATGGCCGCTGGTACAGCCCGCGCCATAGCGGCTGCCAATCCCCACCAGCAGGCCGGCAACCGTGAGTGCCTGCCAGCCGCTATCGATCTGAATTTCAGGTAGTCGGCTAAACAGCTGCCAGAGCAGCGGCGCGAGCAGCAGGCCGAGCAGAAACAGGGCTTTCTCGCCACGCCCCTCGCCGCCCTCGAGCAGGCCGCCCAACAGGCCGCTGATGCCAGCCACCCGGCCATTCATCACCACGAACAGGCTCGCCGCCAGACCAATCAGCGCACCGCCGGCCAAGGCGCTCCAGGGCGTGAAGTTGTACCAGTCAATCGTCATGCCTGAGCGCCTGCGCAGAACTGTTGATACAGCGTATTGATCACCGCCAGCGCCGCCGGGCTACAGATCCGGTAGTAGATCTGCTTACCCTCGCGGCGGGTCTCCACCAGGCATTCACGGCGCAGCACCGCCAGTTGCTGCGACAGAGTCGGCTGCGCAATGCCCAGCAGGGTTTCCAGCTCGCTAACATTGCGCTCGCCCTGAGACAGCTGACACAGCAGCAACAGGCGATCCGGATTGCCCAAGGCCTTGAGCAGCTGCCCGGCCGCATGGGCATTGGCGCGCAATTGCTGAATATCGATGGAAGCGTCGCTGGGGGTCATGGCTGCCACTCAATTAATATAAAAACAATCTATTAGTTTATATATTGAATGACAACCATGAGCCGATCCAGCGGTCAGGGCACACTCGCTCAATCAATCACGATGCGGTTCTTGCCCTGGCGCTTAGCCTGGTACATGGCGGCATCGGCTCGCGCGTACAGGGCGTCCAGGCTGGTGTCTTCGGGCCGCAGGCTGGTCAAGCCCTGGCTCAGGGTCACCCCGAAGGTGCTGCCCTCGTGGTTGAAACTCAGGCGGCGCACCTCACGCTGCAGGCGTTCGGCAATCTGTTCCGCCAGATCGGGCTCGCAACGCGGAAACAGCGCGGCGAACTCCTCACCACCGATACGCCCGAACAGATCACCGCGGCGCAGCGTGGTGGCACCGCTGTAGGCCAGGCGCTGCAAGACCTGATCGCCCATCTGGTGACCATAACGGTCGTTGATCTGCTTGAAGTCGTCGAGGTCGAGCAGGAGAAACGCCAGCGGGCTGCCGTATTCGCGGGCCTGCTCGAACTCACGCTGGGCGCATTCGAAGAAGTGCCGACGGTTGCTGCTCTGGGTCAGCACATCGGTAGTGGCCAGGCGGTGCAATTCGCCCTCCAGCTGCTTCTTCTCGGTGATGTCCTCGGCGATGCCGACGATGATTTGCGGTTGGCCAGCAGCATTCTCGCGGCTGACAAAGCACTTGTCGCTGAGCCAGCGCAATTGCCCGTCGGTGCGGATGATGCGGTATTCGCGCGCCTCGACCGCGCCGGTCTGCAGCACCTGGGCAAAGCTCTCGGTGGCGTATTGCAGGTCATCCGGGTAGATGCTGTTGCGCCACTCCTCGTAGCCGGACATCAGCAGCGCCGCGGAACGGCCAAAGATCCGCTCGTACGCCGGGCTGACGTAGATCACCCGTTGCGCATCCCAATCGAAGGCCCAGAGCACCGCGTTGACGCTGCCCAGCAGGGTACTGAACAGGTGCTCGCGTTCTTGCAGGCGCGCCACCTCGGCGCGGGTGTGCAACAGCGCCAGGGTCAACTCTTCATGCTCGAGTTGCTGTCTGCTGACTTCGTCCATAACAACCGCCACTGCACTTAAATGACCGGGCAATGGCAGAAGCATACGCCAGAAACTAAAAAATGGCCGGGAGGCATTTTTAACGTCGCGCTGCAGCAATCCAGAGGATGACCGCCATAAATGACAGGCCATAAAAAATTGTCCGGAACAATTTTTAACGTCGCGCAGCGACGGCCCGGAGGGTGGCCGCCAGGGATGGCAGGCCATAAAAAGCCCGCCGAGTGGCGGGCTTGAGCAACACAGGAGGCGTTAGACGGCCCCAGCCGGGCGCAGCGAATAGGTCTTCAGCTGCTCGGCGAACTCGCGCAGCGACTGGATGCCGCTGGCTTCGGCGTCGCTGACCCACTGCTTGATGGCTTCGAGCATGTCGTGGCCATTGGCGCTGGTTTTCACCCAGATCTGCTGCAGGGCCAGGCGCTTTTCGTAGATCACCTTGAGTGCCTGGCTCTGTTCCAGCATGCGCTGGATGCGCACCTGGTGGCCTTCGTCGAGCAGGCTCGGCTCACGCGACAGCAGGCGCTTGGCACGGTGGAAGTGGTGACGAACCGAGGCATCGGCCTTGGCCAGCTCCTGCTGCACCAACGGTGCGATCACCAGCTTGCGGTACTGCGCCATGATCTGGAAACGGTTGTTGAGGATGGCCATGGCGGTGTCCATGTCCAGGTTGCGCTTGCCTTCCACCCGATGGGCGATCGGTGCAACACGCTGCACCTGAGCCAGGCCGAGCAGGCTGAACAGCTTGATCCAGAACCAGCCCATGTCGAATTCCCACTTCTTCACCGACAGCTTGGCCGAGTTCGGGTAGGTGTGGTGGTTGTTATGCAGCTCTTCGCCACCGATCAGAATGCCCCAGGGCACTAGGTTGGTCGCCGCATCGCGGCATTCGAAGTTGCGGTAGCCGACGGCGTGGCCAAGGCCGTTGATCACGCCGGCGGCCCACACCGGAATCCACATCATCTGCACGGCCCAGATGGTGATACCGGCCGCGCCGAACAAGGCCAGGTCGATGGCCCCCATCAGCACCACACCGGCCACCGGGAAGCGCGAATAGAGGTTGCGCTCGATCCAGTCTTCCGGGCAGTTCTTGCCGTAGATGCGCAGGGTTTCCGGGTTCTTCGCCTCTTCGGCGTACAACTCGGCACCGGTACGCAGCACCGTGCCCAGGCCTTTGATCACCGGGCTGTGCGGGTCATCCACGGTTTCGCACTTGGCGTGGTGTTTGCGGTGGATCGCGGTCCATTCGCGGGTGTTCTGCGCCGTGGTCAGCCACAGCCAGAAACGGAAGAAGTGCTTAAGCGCCGGGTGCAGTTCCAGCGCGCGGTGCGCCGAGTAACGGTGCAGATAGACCGTAACGCTGACGATGGTGACATGCGTCATCAGCAGGGTGACTGCGATCAGCTGCCAGATCGACAGGTCGAGAAAACCGTTGTACCACATGGATCGTGTGCCTCGTGCAGAAGGAAAGACGCCGCCGATTTTTAGCACACGCCGACTGCCATTATCCCTGAGCCGGGTCAGAAAACCAGTTGGTCTTTTGCATAAGGATGCCGCCCCCTTATCAGCATCTATACTGCCGGTCTCAGGCAAAGGACTGACTTTTTCGCCTATGAATGCTCCGCAAAGCGCTTGCTGCTTGACTCTCGGCTATGCGCTGGGCGCTGTTCAGCGATGGATAGCTGGTCGCCCTGGGTCTGCCACTGCCGCAATTGGAGCCTGTGCCGCTGCTGAAAAGGAATAGCGCATGCGTGTAATGATTCTTGAGGACGACAGCTGGATCGCCGACCTGCTCAAGCAGATCGTGCTCAGCCTGCGCCCCGGCAGCCAGGTGGTGTGCCTGGAGACTGTCAGCGCGGCCCTGCACGACTGGCAACAGCACCCGGTGGACATGATCATCAGCGACTGGAACCTGCCGGATGGCCCCGGCACCCAACTGCTCGAACAGGTGCGCCAGAATGACCCCGCCATTCCGCTGGTGCTGATTACCGGCCGCGCCGATCGCGCCAGTGTGATGGCCGTGCGCGCCTTGCATATCAGCGCCTTTATCAGCAAACCCTTCCAGGCCGCGCATGTCGCCGCCAGCCTGGACAAACTGCTGCCCGTCCAGGCCCAGACGCGGCCCAGTACCGCCGGCAACGCCGCCCCTGATCTGCTCAGCCACCTGCGCAGCCTGCCCGCCAGCGCCCTGCAGCTGCCCCTGCGGCAGAACGTGAGTGACCGCCTGCGGCAAAGCTTCAATGGCGAACAGCTCGACCTGCGCGAACTGGCCGAGGACTGGCAGCACGACCCGGCGCTCAGCGCCCGCCTGCTCGCCGTGGCCAACAGCAGCGCCTACAACAGTGCCGGCCGACCCTGCGGCAACCTCACCGAGGCGCTGCAGCGCCTGGGTCTGGCCACCAGCCTGAACATGGCCATGGGCCTGGCCCTGCGCCAATCCAGCACGCTGCACCACGCCTTGCTCGGCGGGCTCGCGCAACCCCATCTGGAGGCCGCCGAACAGCTGGCCGAGCGCAGCACCGCACTGGCCCGCCAATGCGGCCTGGACCCCGCGCCCCTGCATACCGCCGCCTTGCTGCACCGCATGGGCGAACTCTGCGTGCTCTACCACGCGCAACTCTGGGTAGACGACGGTCATGCCCTGGAGGAAGTCGCGGTACTGCGCGCCATTGAGCAGTTCAGCGGCGAGTTTGCGGTCGCCATCAAAGCCCAGTGGCACTTGCCAATGGCCCTGCGCGAGTTGATCGGGGCCTGTTACAGCCTGCCCAGCAGCAACGTCAAACGGGAAAATGTTCTAATGCGCCTGGCCGCCTGTGAATACGACGGCGACCTCAACGGCCCGGAACGCGCGCGTCTGCGCCGCCTGGCGGGCCTCACCTGATGCCGTCAGCCCATGTTTGCCCGCTATCAGGACAGCCCCATCATGAGTAAAGAGGTAAAGCCCACGACAATCCGCTGGATCGTCGGCCTGGGCAGTGTTGGCTTGGCACTCTTCTTTGCCGTGCTGGGCGGCGTAGCCCTGAAGGAGCGCGACACCCTCTGGCAGTTGCAGATCGCCAAGCAGCACGAGCTGCAAAACCTGGCCCTGCAAAGCAGCCAGCTGGGCTTGCAGGACCAGGCGCAGCTGCTGGCCCAGACGATTGCCGCAGACTCCTGGCTGGTCGAACTGGTACGCCAGGCGCATGCCCTGCAAACCACGGCAAGCCCGGACCACAAGGCCCTGGACGCCATCCGCAAGCAACTCTTCACCCGCCTCGCCCCACGCTGGCGCAACCTGCAAGGCAGCCACCCGTTCACCCTGTATGTGCACCTGGCTCCCAGCGCCGAGGTGCTGCTGCGGGTGCATCAGCCCGAACGCTATGCCGACCAGCCCGCCGCGCAACGGTCGCTGCTGCTCGATGCGCTGCGCGACGCCAGCGACAAGGTCGGCCTGGGCATGGGCGATGAGGGCCTGGGCATGCATGCGATCACCCCGCTGCAAGTGGAAAGCAGCAACGGCCCACTCAGCATCGGGGCCCTGGAGGTCAGCCTCGACGTGCTCAGTGACCTGCAACAACTGGATCGCGAGCTGGACGCCGGAGTGGCCCTGTTGCTGCCGCGCACCGCACCACTGTCGCCGAACCCCGGCGAGTCGGCCCAGCGCTGGTACCTGGAAGGCTTCTCACGCACGCAGATCCAGCGCTGGCATACCCAGCACCTGCTGCCCGCCCCGGATGCCGGCGACACCCTCAAGCTGCTGCAGGCCGATGGCCGCACCTACCTGCTCAACCAACTGGTCCTGCCCGGCTACTCGCAGGCAGCGGCCGCCACACCGCGCCCGGCAGCCATTGCTCTGACCTGGCGCGACATCAGCGAGCTCTACCTGCACCATCAAACCGAAAAGCGCTGGCTGATCGCCAAGTGGCTGCTGGCCTGGATTGCTGCCGAAGCCTTGCTGCTGTTGCTGTTGCTGGCCACCCGCCACAGCAGCCAGACCCTGATCTACCGCCATCACCGCGAATTGCTCGACAAACACCAGCAAAGCGAACAGTCGCGCCGGCTGCTGGCGGTGATCAGCCAGGCGCAGGCCGCCTATATCAATGCGCACAACCAGCGTGAAGCCTTCGATGCACTGCTCGGGCACATCCTCGAGCTGACCGCCAGTCAGTTCGGTTTTATCGGCGAAGTGCTGCACGACGCGCGGGGCGCGCCCTCGCTGCGCGCCTACGCCATCAGCGCCAGCGCCTGGGACTACACCCGCGGCAAACCCGCCGGCGCGCCTCAGGATCTGCACTCAGCCGATCTCGACAGCCTGCTCGAGCAGGCGCTGCGCAGCCCGGGGCCGCTGCTCAACAATGCCCTCAGCGTGCCGACCGACGCACTGGCGCTGCAGGCCTTCGCCGGCCTGCCGGTGCATGCCGATGGCCAGCGGGTCGGCCTGCTCGGCCTGGCCAATCGCCCGGGTGGCTACGACCCGGCCTTCGTCGAATTTCTGCAGCCGCTGCTGGCCACCCTCGGCCAGTTGATCGAGGCCCTGCGCCGGGATATCCAGCGCGAGCAGACCCAGCAACGCATGCAGCGCCAGCAGGCGGCCCTGCGCGCGCTCAACGAAATTGCCGCGCTGCCCAAACTGAGCAGCCAGGATCAGCTGCGCCAGGCCCTGCAACTGGGCGCAAGCTTCTACGACCTGCCCATCGGCATCATCAGCCAGATCGAGGCGGACACCTACCGCGTGCAGGTGCAAGTCTCCCCGCCAGGCGGCCTGCAGGACGGCCAGTGTTTCGCCCTGGGCGACACCTATTGCAGCCTCGCGCTGCACAGCGACGACGTGCTCGCCATCAGCCACATGGGCCAGAGCGAATACGCCAGCCACCCGTGCTACCCGCTGTTCGCCCTGGAGACCTACATCGGCATCAGCCTGTGGGTCGCCGGGCAGCGCTTCGGCACCCTGGCCTTCTGCGCCCACGAGGAGCGCCTGGCACCGTTCGACGAGGCCGACCAGGAATTCCTGCGCCTGTTCGCGCGCTGGGTCGGGGCCACCCTGGAGCGCTTTCAGCATGAAGAGCAGAGCCGCCAGACGCGGCGCTTCCTGCAGGCCGTGCTCGACTCGGCAACCGGGGTGAGCATCATCACCACCGACCGTCACGGCCTGATCAATCTGTTCAACTCCGGGGCCGAACGCCTGCTGGGCTACAGCAGCGCCGAGGTGATCGGCCTGCACAGCCCCGCGCTGTTCCACCTGGACAGCGAAATCCAGGCCCGCGGCGCGCAGCTCAGCCGGCAGGAGCAGCGCACCATCGAAGGCTTTGCGGTGTTTATCACCAACCCGGCCAAGGGCGAGGCGCAAACCCAGCAATGGACCTACGTGCGCAAGGGCGGTGAACAACGCATCGTCAACCTCACCGTCAGCGCCATGCATGACGCGGATGGCAGCATCAGCGGTTACCTGGGCATCGCCAGCGACATCAACGACCTGCACCAGGCCACCCGAGCCCTGCAGAAGAGCGAAAGCCGCTTCCGCGGCCTGGTCAGCAGCCTGCCGGGCGCGGTGTACCGCTGCCGCAACGACGCCGACTGGTCGATGAGTTACCTCAGCGAGGAAATTCAGGTACTCAGCGGCTACCCGGCCGCCGACTTCGTCAACAACCGCACGCGCAGCTTCTCCAGCGTGGTGCACCCCGACGACCTGCCGATCACCTACCGCGCGGTGGCCGCCATCGAGCGCCAGGAATCCTTCGAGCTGACCTACCGCCTGCTGCACGCCGACGGCCACAGCGTCTGGGTGCGGGAAAAGGGCCGTGGCGAATACGACAGCCACGGCAACCTGCAGTGGATCTCCGGGTTTATCTGGGACATCAGCGACCGCAAGGCCGTCGAAGACCAACTGCGCCTCAGCCAGCAGCGCTTCAGCAGCGCCTTCAGCACCGCGCCCCAGGGCATGGCGCTGGTGTCGCTGCAGGGCGACTGGCTGGAGGTCAACGACGTGCTGTGCCGGATGCTCGACTACAGCCGCGAGGAGCTGCTGAGCATCGACTTCCAGCACATCACCCACCCGGACGACCTCGACGCCGACCTGCAGAACATCGATGACCTGCTGGCCGGGCGTATCGACAGCTACCAGATGGAGAAACGCTACCTGGACCGCCAGCACCGCATCATCTGGGTACTGCTGAGCGTCTCGCTGGTACGCGACAGCGACAACCAGCCGGTGCACTTCGTCGCGCAGATCCAGGACTTCAGCGAGCGCATCGCCGCCGAAATGGCCATTCGCGAGCGCGAGGACTACCTGCGCACCCTGCTCGACAACGTCCTCGATGCCATCATCACCATCGACCAGCAGGGCTATATCGAAACCTTCAACCATGCCGCCGAGCGCATCTTCGGCTACAGCCACCTGGAAATCAGCGGCCACCGGGTCACCCAGCTGATGCCCGAGCCGCAGCGTAGCCAGCGCGCCCGCTACCTCAGCCACTACCTGAAAACCGATATCCAGCAGATCCTCGGCAAGGAAATCGAACTGACCGCCCTGCGCAAGAACGGCACGCCCTTCACCGTGGAGCTGGCCATCTCGCAGATCAGCCACCAGGGCGAGCGGCGCTTTATTGCGGTGATCCGCGACATTGAGGAGCGCAAGCGCATCGAGCAGATGAAGAATGAATTCGTCTCCACCGTCAGCCATGAACTGCGCACCCCGCTGACTGCGATTGCCGGCTCCCTCGGCCTGGTCAACGGCGGTGCGCTGGGCGCGGTGCCCGCCGCCATGCAGCAGATGCTGCAGATTGCCCAGGACAACAGCCTGCGGCTCAACCTGCTGATCAACGACCTGCTCGACATGGACAAACTGGTGGCCGGCAAGATGCTCTTCGAGCTGAGCGACGAAGCGCTGCAACCACTGCTGGAACAGGCCATCGAAGAAAACCAGCCCTACGCCAGTCAGTACCAGGTGCGCCTCAGCCTGCACACGCCGCCTACCGCTGCCAGCGTGCGAGTCGACAAGCTGCGCCTGGCCCAGGTGCTGGCCAACCTGCTGTCGAACGCGGCGAAGTTCTCGCCCCAGGGCCAGAGCGTGGACATCAGCCTGCAGCAGCAGGGCGAACGCATTCGCGTCAGCGTGCGCGACCATGGCCCCGGCGTGCCGGAAAATTTCCAGGCGCGGATCTTCAGCAAATTTTCCCAGGCCGATGCCACCGATACCCGGCAGAAAGGCGGCACCGGCCTGGGCCTGGCGATCAGCAAGGAAATCATCGAGCGCATGGGCGGCACCATCGGTTTCGACTCGCCGGCCGGTAAAGGCGCGACTTTCTGGTTCGAGCTGACTACCCTGGCTGCGCACGCCCAGATTGCATCACCTACCCCCGAGGAAAACCGACATGGCTGATTTGCAGCGCATCCTGCATGTCGAAGACGACCCGTCGATCCAGGCCGTCGCCAAGCTCGCCCTGGAAGCCGTCGGCGGCTTTCAGGTGCTCAGTTGCGCCTGCGGCCAGGACGCCCTGGACCAGGTGCAGGGCTTTGCCCCGGACTTTATCCTGCTGGATGTGATGATGCCGGACATGGACGGCCCGCAGACCCTGGCGCGCCTGGCCCGCCTGGTGGATATCGGGCAGATCCCGGTGGCCTTTATGACCGCCAAGGTGCAACCGGCGGAAATCGAGCACTACCGCAGCCTCGGCGCGCGTGATGTGATCATCAAGCCGTTCGACCCGATGCAACTGGCTGCGCAGGTGCGCAAGATCTGGAGCCAGGCCCATGAGTAAAGGCAAAGCCCCTGCCGATGAACTGCAGCAACAGCTGCAGCGGCTCAGCGCGGCCTTCGCCCAGCGCCTGGAGCAGGAACTGCCCGCGCTGGGGGTGAACGCCGAACGCCTGCTGCACGCCACCGACCCGCAGGACCAGCTGCGCTGCTTGCAGAGCCTGCGCGACCAGCTGCACAAGCTGGCAGGCGCGGCCGGCACCTTCGGCTTCAGCAGCCTCGGCCAGCGCGCCCGCGAGCTGGAGCAGCAAGCGGACATCTGGCTGGAAACCCTGCAACAGGAACAGCAGAGCCTGCAGGACTTCAGCCACAGCCTGCAGCAGCTGGCCAGCCAGCAGTTCCAGGCCGAGCGCCCGCAGGCACGGGCCACGCGCAAGGCCAAGGCAGTCAAGCCGAGCAGCAGCTCGCGGCGCATCTATATCCTCGAGGACCAGCGCTCGATTGGCGAAACCATGCGCCTGACGCTGAACAACTTCGGCTATCACGCCGAACACTTCAGCCACATCGCCGACCTCGACGCCGCCCTGCAGCAGCAACTGCCCGATGCGCTGATTGTCGACGTCAACCTGCCCGACGAAAGCCAGACCGGGCTGGCCTACGCCGCCAGCCTGCAACAACGCCTGGATGAACCGCTGCCGCTGCTGGTGATCACCACCCAGGACGACTTCGCCACCTACCTGGAAGCGGTGCGCGTCGGGGCTCTGGGCTTCTTCACCAAACCGGTGGACATCCCCCAGCTGGAAAACCGCCTGGAGCGCTGTTTCGCCCAGCAGCAGGGCGAGCCGTACCGGGTGCTGATCATCGATGACGACCGTGAACTGGCCAGCCGTTTCAGCCTGATTCTGCGCGGGGCCAATATGCTGGTGGAAATGCTCCATGAGCCCGCGGAAATCTTCGCCCGCATGCGCAGCTTCAACCCCGAAGTGGTGCTGCTGGACGTCAGCATGCCGGACTGCACCGGTCCGGAACTGGCGCAGATCATCCGCATGAACGACGACTGGCTGCGCGTGCCGATCGTCTACCTGTCGGCGGAAACCGATATCGGCCGGCAGATGAACGCGCTGATCAAGGCCGGCGATGATTTCGTCACCAAGCCGATTTCCGACAACGCCCTGGTCGCCGCGGTGTTCTCCCGCGCCCAGCGCGCGCGCCTGCTGAGCAACGCCCTGGCCCGCGACAGCCTGACCGGGCTGCTCAAGCACGCCGACATCAAGGAGCAGGCGGCGGTCGAACTGGAGCGCGCCCAGCGCAGCGGCAAGCCCGCCAGCGTGGCGATGCTGGATATCGACTTCTTCAAGAAGGTCAACGACAGCCATGGCCACGCCGCCGGTGACAACGTCATCCGCGCCCTGGCCAACCTGCTGCGCCAGCGCCTGCGGCGCATCGACAGCCTCGGCCGTTACGGCGGCGAGGAGTTCCTGGTGGTGTTGCCCGACTGCCCGGCCGAACAGGCGCTGCGGATTCTCGACGAAATCCGCCAGCGCTTTGCCGAGCTGCAGTTTATCGCCAGCGGCAGCGAGTTCTCGGTGACCCTGAGCGCCGGCATCGCCTCCACCGAAGACACCACGGACAACGCCGACAGCCTGCTGGAACGCGCCGACCGCGCGCTGTACACGGCGAAAAACAGCGGGCGTAACCGTGTTCAGCAGTTTGACGTGGGGGCCGCAGGTTGAGCCCGACCTAAGCGTCAGCCGGGCTTGCAACCGAGCGAGGTGCTCCAGGCGCTTGGCCTTATGAAATTTATCGCGTATCTTTTCATGAAATTCTAATTACGAAATTTCATGAGGCGCACCGTGTTCAAACAATCCGCCCAGCATATCGGCACCTACTACGCCGGCACCTACCCCGGTTCCATCCCGCTGCGCCCGCGCCTGCAGGAAGCGCTGCAGTGCGACGTGCTGATTATCGGTGGCGGCTTCAGCGGCCTGCACAGCGCGCTACGCCTGGCCCTGGCCGGCAAGAAGGTGGTGCTGCTGGAAGCCAGTCGGCTGGCCTGGGCGGCATCCGGACGCAACGGTGGTCAGGCGCTGCCGGGCTGGTCCTGCGATATGTCGCCGTTCGAGAAGGCCCTCGGCCTGGAACGCGCCCGCCGCCTGTGGGACAGCATGGTCTGGGCCGCCGAGGAAATGCGCGAACTGCCCGAGCGCCATAACTTCGATATCGACTACCGCACCGGCGCGATCTACACCGCCGTGCTGCCGCGCCGCGTGCGTCAGCTGCAGGACAGCCTGGAAGAAGCCGAGCAGAAGTACGGCTACACGCAGCTGAGCTTTATTCCCAAGGACGAACTGCCCGAGTGGATCGCCAGCCCGCGCTACCTGGCCGCCCTGCATGACAGCGGCGCAGCGCATCTCAACCCGCTGAAACTGGCCCAGGGCCTGGCAGACGCCATCGAGAAAGCCGGCGGCAAAATCTTCGAGCAGAGCAAAGCGCTGAGTTATCAAGAGACGGCGGACGGTTATGTAGCGCGCACTGAGCACGGCGAGGTACGCAGCGACGTGTTGGTGCTGGCCTGCAACGCCTATATCGACAAGCTCGATGCGCAACTGTCGAAACGCCTGCTGCCGGTCGGCTCCTACCAGGTCGCCACCGCGCCGCTGGACCCGGAGCTGGCGCGCTCACTGTTCCCGCGCGGCACCTGCGCCATCGACAACCAGTTCGTCCCGGATTACTTCCGCGTCACCCCGGACAATCGCCTGCTGTTCGGCGGCGGTTGCACTTATCTGGGCGGCATCCCGGCGGACGTGCCGGCGGCCACCCGGCCTTATCTGGAACGCGTATTCCCGCAACTGCGCGGCGTGCAGATCGACTACGGCTGGGGCGGGCATATCGACTGCACCATGCACCGCACCCCGGATGTCGGCCGCAACGGGCAGAAGTACTGGCTACAAGGCTTCTCTGGCCACGGCATCCTGCCGACCCTGGCCGCCGCCCGCGCGGTCAGCGATGCGATCCTCGGTGACAGCGATCTGCTTGAGCTGTACCAGGGCCTGAGCAACCCGCGCTTCCCTGGCGGCGACCTGCTAGCTGCGCCGATCGAGGCCGTCGGCAAGGCTTGGTACCGCCTGCGCGACGTCATTTGATGATGGGCAACTTGCTCTCGTAGGGTGGAAAACCGCGCAGCGTTTTCCACCAAAGCCGGTGGATGAAAAAGCGTCATCCACCCTACAAGAGCCCAACCACAGCAAGGAACACCCGATGGATATGCAGGAAGAAGTCGAAGGTCTGGCGATCCTGATCCGCGACCTGCGCAAGCACAAGAACCTCACCCTGGGTGAGCTGGCCGCGCGTATCGACCGTTCGGTGGGCTTTCTCTCCCAGGTCGAGCGCGGCCTGTCCCGCCCGACCGTGGCCGATCTCACCGCCATCAGCGAAACCCTTGGCGTACCGACCACCTATTTCTACAGCCTGAGCAAGCCGCGCGACGTGCCCTGGGTCACCCGCCCCGGCGAGCGCCGCACCCTGTATTACGCCGGCGGTATCACCGACGTACTGGCCTCGCCAACCATGGCCGGCGGCTTCTCCATGCTCGAAAGCCGTTTGGATCCTGGCGCCAGCAGCGGTGACGGGCATTTGAACGACAGCTCCGAACAGGGCGGTTTCGTCCTCGAAGGCGAGCTGACGATCTGGTACGGCGACGCTGCCGAGCCGGTCACCCTCGGCCCGAATGACAGCTTCCAGTTACCGCCACACGCACAGTTTCGCTACGCCAACCTTTCCGATTCCCCAACACGAGTGCTCTGGGTCTTCACCTGACCCGCGCAGATAGCCGCCATGACAATAACAACAGCATTCCCCGACCTGCTCAGCGAAGTCCGCGCCTTCCGCAGCGCCCACCCCGAGGTGCGCTATGTCGACCTGATCAGCCTGGACATCCCCGGGCATTTCTACGGCAAACGTTACCCCATCGACATGCTGGAGAAGGTCGCCGCCGGCAGCCCGCTGAAAATCCCGCAGAACTGCGTGCTGCTCGGCGTGCAGGGCGGCCTGCATCCGATTGGCGATTACTGCTTTAACGACGGTGACCCGGATGCACCACGCCGACTGATCCCCGGCACGCTCAAGCCGGTGCGCTGGGAGAGCCAGCCGCTGGGGCAGATGCTGATCAGCTCCGATGGAACCGCCGCACCCATCGATTTCGAACCGCGTGAAGTGCTCGCCCGTGTGCTCAAGCGTTTGGAAGCGCGCGGTATCCGCCCGGTGGTGGCGTTCGAGCTGGAGTTCTATCTGTTTGATCGCAAGCTGCAAGACGGCCTGCCGCAGTTCCCCCGCGACCCGCTGTGCGGCGACGAAGACGATCAGCCGAATATGCATATCGAACGCCTGTCGCGCTTTGCCGATGTGCTGCACGAGATCGTCGACGCCGCCAACGAACAGGGCGTGGACGCCAACGTGATCACCGCCGAACTCGGCCCGGGCCAGTTCGAGATCAACTTCGGCCATTGCGACGACGGCCTGCGCGCCGCCGACTGGGCCGCCCTGTTCTGCCGCAGTACCCGTGGCGTGGCGTTCAAGCACGGCCAGCGCGCCAGCTTTATGAGCAAGCCCTACCTGCACGCGCCGGGCAGCGGCATGCATGTGCATGTCAGCCTGTATGACGCGGCCGGCAACAACCTGCTGGCCGCCGACGAACAGCGCCCGCTGCGCCACGCCGTGGCCGGCTGCCTGGAACTGCTGCCACACTGCATGCCGATCTTCGCCGCCAACCACAACGCCTTCCGCCGCTACGGGGCCATGGTCAACGCCGCCAGCCGCGCCAGCTGGGGTTTTGAGGACCGCGATGCGTGCATCCGCATCCCCGAGTCGGACGGCAGGAACCTGCGCATCGAACACCGCCTGGCCGGGGCCGACGCCAATCCGTACCTGGTGCTGGCGGCCATCCTCACCGGCATGGAGCACGGCCTGGATGCCGCCAGGGAGCCGATTGCGCCGCTCAACGAAGATCGCGGCAGCGGCATCGACTTCCCCCAGGACATGCTCAGCGCCGTCAGCGCCATGCGCGATCATCCAGTGGTCAACCAGGGCCTGGGCAGTGAGTTCGTGATGGTCTACTGCGAGAACAAGCGCCAGGACCACCTGGCCTTTATGCAGGAAGTCAGTGCGCGGGAGTACCGCTGGTTTCTATAGCCGCACGTCATCTGCGCGAACAATGGCCTGGCCGCTGTTAGCGCAGATAGCGCTTCCTGGTAACACTGATTTGTCTACAATGGCCGCAAATCAGAATAAGCAAGGAGGGGCTAACGATGCTGGACTACATAGCGCTGGGCATTCTCGTGTTTGCCGCAGTGGTGCTGTTTTACGGGGTTATCGTGATGCACGACATCCCTTATGACATCGCCGTACACCGCAACCACCCACAACAAGATGCGATCCACGTGGCCGGCTGGGTCAGCCTGTTCACCCTGCATGCGATCTGGCCGTTCCTGTGGATCTGGGCCACCCTGTATCGCGAAGACCGCGGCTGGGGCTTCAGCCAAGCCAAGGTAGAAGACGCGCGCCTTGAGGCGCTGGAGCAGCAAGTCAGCGCACTGCAGGCCAGCCTGGCAGCGCTGAGTGCGCCGCCAGCTACACCGGCTGAACCGCAGGACAGCCCCGCCAGCACGCTGCCAGCGTCTGCCCCACAACGCCCAGAGGAGGTGTAAACATGGACCTGTTATTGATCCTTACCTACACCGCCATCTGCGTCGCCATCTTCAAAATATTCAAGATTCCGCTGAATAAATGGACGGTGCCGACCGCCGTGCTCGGCGGGATCGTATTGATCGGTTCGCTGATCTTTCTGATGAACTACAACCACCCCTACTCCGAGGTGTCGCGCAGCTACTTCGTCAGCACACCGATCGTCCCGGCAGTCAGCGGCCTGGTGATCGAGGTACCCGCGCACGAGCACCGGACCCTGGAAAAAGGCGACGTGCTGTTCCGTATCGACCCCACGCCATTCGAAAACCAGGTCAAGTCGCTCAAGGCCCGCTTGTTCTCGGCCAGGGCTGATCTGTCACGCGCCAGCGAACTGGCCAAGCGCAACGTCGGCAACCTGCGCAATGTCGACATCACCCGCGCGCAAGTCGATGACTTGCAGGCACAGCTGAATATTGCCCAGTTCGAGCTGGACAGCACCGTGGTCCGCGCGCCGTCACGCGGCTACGTCACCCAGGTCGCACTGCGTCCGGGGGTTTTCGCGGCCCGCTTGCCGTTGCGCCCGTCGATGGTCTTTATTCCGCAGGAGGACTACTACTATGTGGCCTGGATGCGGCAGAACAGCCAGCTGCGCCTGACCATCGGCGACGAGGCCGAGATCGCCTTCGACGGCCTGCCCGGTCAGGTCTTCACGGCCAAGGTACGCAGGGTGCTACCAGTGATCGCCGAGGGGCAGGTGCAAGCCAGCGGCACGCTGATCGGCTTCACCGGTTCACCACCCGCTGGCCGCGTGCCGGTGGTGCTCGAGGTGACCGATCCGGACTTCGCCCAGTACCGCGACATCATGCCTGGCGGCGCCTATGGCCAGGCAGCGCTGTATTCCGAGCATTTCCACCACGTCGCCATCATGCGCAAGATCCTCCTGCGCATGGCCGCCTGGATGAACTACATCTTCCCCTTCCACTGATAGTGCCAGCGCTACACAGATCGCCGGGCAATCGCCCGGCGGTTTTTTTAGCGCAGTAGATACACCGCCAACCCCGCCAGCGCCGACACCAGCAGCACCTCCATCACCCCACGCTTGAAGCGCAGCAACGTCAGCGCCGCCGCCACGGCAAGCACAGCCGACGGCCAGTCGAAAGTCTCGCCGAAGCCCTGCGGCCAGAGCACGTGGTAGGCAAAGAACAGCGCCAGATTTAGGATCACCCCCACCACTGCGGCAGTAATCGCGGTTAGTGGCGCGGTGAATTTCAGCTCGCCATGGGTCGATTCCACCAGCGGCCCACCAGCGAGAATAAATAGAAAGGACGGCAGAAAGGTAAACCAGGTGACCAGCGCCGCCGCCACTGCGCCGCTGACAAAGCCCGAATCGCCACCAAATACCGGCTGCAGATAAGCCCCGACAAAGGCCACAAACGCCACCACCATGATCAGCGGCCCCGGCGTGGTTTCCCCCAGGGCCAGGCCGTCGATCATCTGCGTCGGCGTTAGCCAGCCGTAGTGGCCGATCGCTCCCTGGTAGACATACGGCAGCACCGCATAGGCACCGCCAAAGGTCAGCAGCGCCGCCTTGGTAAAAAACCAGGCCATCTGCGTCAGCGTGCCATCCCAGCCATACAGCCAGGTCAGCAGGCCCATCGGCAGCAACCAGAGCAGCGCGCCTACCAGCAGCAACAACGCCAGACGCGAAGCCCGAAAGCGCGTGTGCGCCGCCGGTGGGCTGTCATCATCGATCAGCGCCGGACCATAAGACTTGCCCTGTTGCGCATGCCCGCCGCCCAGACTGAACTGCTGCGGCAACAGACGGCCACCGAGGTAACCGAGCAGCGCTGCGCCAAGCACGATCAACGGAAACGGCACATTGAAGGCAAAAATCGCCACAAAGGAAGCCCCGGCAATACCCCACAGCCAGTTGTTCTTCAGCGCCCGTGAGCCGATGCGCCAGGCCGCCTGCATGACGATGGCGGTGACCGCCGGTTTGATCCCGTAGAAGATCCCCGCCACCAGCGGCACATCGCCATAAGCGATATACAGCCAGGACAGGCCGATCAGGATAAACAGCGACGGCAGCACGAACAGTACGCCGGCAATCACCCCGCCCCAGGTGCGGTGCAGCAGCCAGCCGATATAGGTGGCCAGCTGCTGCGCCTCCGGCCCCGGCAGCAGCATGCAGTAGTTCAGCGCATGCAGAAAACGCCGTTCGGACAGCCAGCGGCGCTTCTCCACCAGCTCCTGGTGCATGATCGCGATCTGCCCGGCCGGCCCGCCGAAGCTGATCAGGCCGAGCTTCAGCCAGAAAAGAACCGCCTCGCGCAGGCTGACCGAGGCAGGCGGGGAGTGTTCAGGCAGGCTGGACATGCGGTGGCTCACGGCAATCAGGGTTGGCGCACTATAGCGCGCCAGAATGACGATTTAAGCCTGCAGCGCTCAAGCTCGGGCACGGATTTCCGTATACTTGGCAGCGCGCACCCTCCTTCCAACCTGCCCGTGAAGCCTCCGTGAAAATCCGCCAATCGATAGTAAGCCTGCTGCTGATCTGCAGCTGCGTTGTAGTTGCATCGAACACCCAGGCCGCCGCGCCCAAGCAACAGGAACTGGCCGCCGGCAGCGCGCTGCTGGTCGATCTGCAGACCAACCAGGTGCTCTACGAGCGCAACGCCGACAGCGTGGTGCCGATTGCCTCGGTGACCAAGCTGATGACCGCCATGGTCACCCTCGACGCCAAGCTGCCGCTGGATCAGGTGCTGCCGATCATGATTCGCGACACCCATGAAATGCGCGGTGTATTCTCCCGCGTGCGCGTAGGCAGCGAGCTGAGCCGCCGCGACATGCTGCTGCTGGCCCTGATGGCCTCGGAAAACCGCGCCGCCGCGAGCCTGGCGCACCACTATCCGGGCGGCCACGCGGCCTTTGTCGCGGCGATGAACGCCAAGGCCCGCGCCCTGGGCATGAAGAGCTCACGCTTTGTCGAGCCCACCGGGCTGTCGGAGTACAACGTGTCGAGCGCCCGCGACCTGGTGCTGATGCTCCAGGCCGCACGCCAGTACCCGCTGATCAGCCAGTTCAGCACCACCTCGGAGAAGACCCAGGCGTTCCGCAAACCCAACTACAGCCTGGGCTTTCGCAACACCAACAACCTGGTGCGCAAGGCCGACTGGAGCGTGCAGCTGAGCAAGACCGGCTACACCGGTGAAGCCGGCCGCTGCCTGGTGATGAATACCGTAATGAATAAGCGCCAAGTGGCGTTCGTGGTGCTGGATGCCTTCGGCAAATACACCCATATGGCCGACGCCAATCGCCTCAAGCGCTGGCTGGAAACCGGCAAGGTCACCGCCGTACCAGCGGCGGCCATCAGCTACCGCCAACAGAAACTGGCGCAGCGCCAGGCCCAAGCCCAAAGCCAGACCGCGCAGTAAGCCCTTAAAACCCAAAAGGCCCGCAGCAAGTGCGGGCCTTTTTGCATCAGCGAGTAGCTCAGCTGTTGCTCAGTCCAAGCAAGGGCTGGCGCATGCCAAATACCAGGAACCGCGCCAGCTCGTTAAGCGGCAAGGCCTTGCTGATCAGGTAGCCCTGCACCTGATCGCAGCCGAACTGACGCAGCAGCGCCAGTTGCTCGGCGTTTTCCACGCCCTCGCCCACCACCTGCAGGTTGAGGTTGTGCGCCAGGTTGATCATCGCCCGTACCAGCTGGCGGTTCTCCGCGCGCTCGCTCATGCCGCCGACAAAGCTCTTGTCGATTTTCAGCAGGGTGATCGGCAGGTTGTTCAGGTGCACAAAGGAGGAGAATCCGGTGCCGAAATCGTCGAGGGAGAAACGCACGCCGAGGCGACCGAGGGCCAGCATGGTCTGCTGCACCTGATCGCTGCGGCGCATTACCGCGGTCTCGGTCAGCTCGAACTCCAGCCACTGCGCATCCACCCCGCGCTCTTCGATCAGGCGGCTGAGGGTCGGCAGCAGCTGGCTGTCCTGAAATTGGCGGAATGACAGGTTGATCGCCATATGCAGCGCCGGCAGGCCACGCCCGCGCAGCCACTGCATATCGCGCAGCGCGCGGGAAATCACCCAGTAGCCGAGCGGCACGATCAGCCCGCTTTCCTCGGCCAGCGGCACGAATTCGTTGGGGGCCAGCAGGCCGTGCACGCTGTGGCGCCAGCGCACCAGCGCTTCCAGGCCGACAATGCGCCCGGTCTGCAGGCACAGGCGCGGCTGGTAATGCAGCTCCAGCTCGTCACGGCGCAGGGCGCGGCGCAGTTCGCTTTCCAGGTCGGCCTGGTTGCGCGCGCTGCGGTTGATCCGCTCGTCATAGATATGAAAGGTGCAGCCCTGCTGACTCTTGGCCTGCTGCATGGCGATATGCGCATGCCACATCAGCGGGTCGGCACTGCCGCCTGCGCGGGAATGGGCCAGCCCCAGGCTGCAACCGATCAGCAGGCTTTCGCCGTCGATCCAGTAAGGCTCGCCCAGGGCTTCGGTCAGCTGCGCGGCCAGGCGTTCGGCGCGTTGCGGGTCGCGGCGGCTGTCGAGGAGCAAGGCGAATTCATCGCTGCCCAGCCGCGCCACCTGGTCGCCGGCCTGCAACTGCGCCTTGATCCGCGCCACCACCTGCAGAATCAGGCTGTCGCCGCCCTGGTAACCGAGGGCATCGTTGGCGTGGCGGAAGTTGTCCAAATCGAGGTGGCCGAGGGTCAGGCCGCGGCCTTCGTACTCGGCCAGGCGCGCGGCCAGCAGGGTCTGGAAACCCTGGCGGTTGGCGATGCCGGTCAGGGCATCCTGCTCGGCCAGGCGGTGCAAGGTGTCTTTCAGGTTGCCGCGCTCACGCGCATAGCGCAGGCAGCGGCGCAGCACTTCGGTACTGAGGTGCTCGCGCACCAGCCAGTCGCACACGCCATCCGGAACCTCGCTGGGTTCGGCGTCGAGCAGCAGGATAGTGGGTAGCGAACAGTGCCCGGGGGCAGGCAGGTAGCGCGGGGTGGTCAACAGCAGCGCGCTGCTGAGCGTATCGAATAGGCCGCTGGCCGCTTCCCAGGACGGTGCAGTAATCAGCGCATAGCCGCTGCCCAGAATGCTCAGGCGCTCACGCAGCGACTCGGCCCAGTCTGGCGCTTCGGCCAACAGGACCAACCGTAAAGGTTCGACTAACGCGGACAAACAACTTCCCCCACAGCACTATAAAGGGCAATACAGCCGCCCGGATGCGTCGTAATCGACGTCTAATCACGCACATCCGTGTGTCAGTGGCGCGTATCCTGCGGTCAGGTAATTCTCCGAAAGTGGCACCAGAGTACTGGATTGCTGAAATTAACCAAGCCTGGCGCATCGCCATTATGTGCGCTGCGACACACTTCCAGATGGTCACGGCAGAAAGCGCCGGGCCTGTTAAAATGCGCGCCCACTCCCCTGATGATCGATGCAATGTCCCGACTGAACCCCCGGCAGCAGGAAGCCGTGAACTACGTCGGCGGCCCACTTTTGGTGCTCGCCGGCGCAGGCTCCGGCAAGACCAGCGTGATCACCCGCAAGATCGCCCACCTGGTGCAGAACTGCGGCATCCAGGCCCGGCATATCGTCGCCATGACCTTTACCAACAAGGCCGCGCGCGAGATGAAAGAGCGTGTCGGCAGCCTGCTCAAGGGCCCCGAAGCCCGCGGCCTGACGGTGTCGACCTTCCACAATCTGGGCATGAACATCATCCGCAAGGAATACGCGGCGCTGGGTTACAAGCCGGGCTTCTCGATCTTCGACGAGGGCGATATCAAGGCGCTGCTGTCGGACATCATGCAGAAGGAATATGCCGGCGATGACGGCGCCGACGAGATCAAGAACTACATCGGCAGCTGGAAGAACGAGCTGATCCTGCCCGAGCAGGCCCTGGCCGAGTCGCGCAACCCCAAGGAACAGACCGCCGCCATCGTCTACCTGCACTACCAGCGCACGCTCAAGGCGTACAACGCGGTGGACTTCGACGACCTGATCCTGATGCCGGTGAAGCTGTTCCAGGACAATCCGGACATCCTGGAGAAGTGGCAGAACCGCATCCGCTACCTGCTGGTCGACGAATACCAGGACACCAACGCCAGCCAGTACCTGCTGGTGAAGCTGCTGGTGGGCATGCGCAACCAGTTCACCGTGGTCGGCGACGATGACCAGTCGATCTACGCCTGGCGCGGCGCGCGCCCGGAAAACCTGATGCTGCTGAAAGAGGATTACCCCTCGCTGAAGGTGGTGATGCTGGAGCAGAACTACCGCTCCACCAGCCGCATCCTCAAATGCGCCAACATTCTTATCGCCAACAACCCGCATGCGTTCGAGAAACAGCTGTGGAGCGAGATGGGCATGGGCGACGAGATCCGCGTGATCCGCTGCCGCAACGAGGACGCCGAATGCGAGCGGGTGGCCCTGGAGATCCTCACCGAGCACCTGCGCACCGAGCGCCCGTACAGCGACTACGCCATCCTTTATCGCGGCAACTACCAGGCCAAGCTGATGGAGCTGAAGCTGCAGCACCATCAGATTCCCTATCGCCTCTCGGGCGGCACCAGCTTCTTCGCCCGCCAGGAGGTGAAGGACCTGATGAGCTACTTCCGCCTGCTGGTCAACCCGGACGACGACAACGCCTTCCTGCGCGTGATCAACGTGCCGCGCCGCGAAATCGGCTCGACCACCCTGGAAAAGCTCGGCAACTACGCCACCAGCCGCAAGATCAGCATGTACGCCGCCGCTGGCGAAATCGGCCTCGGCGAGCAGCTGGATGCGCGCTACACCGAACGCCTGGCGCGCTTTACCAAGTGGATGGACCGGGTGCGCCAGGAATGCGCGCAGAATGACCCGATTGCGGCGATCCGCAGCATGGTCATGGACATCGACTACGAGAACTGGCTACGGCAGAACGCCTCCAACGACAAGGTTGCCGATGCACGCATGGGCAACGTCTGGTTTCTGGTCGAGGCGCTAAAGAACACATTGGAGCGCGACGAAGACGGCGACATGACCATCGAGGACGCCATCGGCAAGCTGGTGCTGCGCGACATGCTGGAACGCCAGCAGGAAGAAGAGGAAGGCGCCGAGGGTGTGCAGATGATGACTCTGCATGCCTCCAAGGGGCTGGAATACCCCTCGGTGTATATCCTCGGCGTGGAGGAGGAAATCCTCCCGCACCGCTCCAGCATCGAGGCCGACACGGTCGAGGAAGAGCGCCGCCTGGCCTACGTCGGCATCACCCGCGCCAAGCGCAACCTGACCATGACCTTCGCCGCCAAGCGCAAGCAATACGGTGAGATCATGGACTGCGCGCCGAGCCGCTTCCTCGATGAGCTGCCGCCCGAGGATCTAATCTGGGAAGGCCAGGACGACGCCCCTCCGGAGGTCAAGGCCGCCACTGGCAACTCGGCGCTGGCCAATATGCGCGCCATGCTGAAGAAATAAACCACGACTCTGCGTGGCTGGATCTAATCCGTAGAATTTCGTCCAGGATTGCATCCGCGCTACGCTGAACTATTACATCCCGGCACAGACCGGGCACCAGAAAGAACGACGAGGGTAACCGCGTGGAAGCGCTGAAACAGAAGATTCGCGAAGAAGGCACCGTGCTCTCTGACCAAGTGCTCAAGGTAGATGCTTTTCTCAATCACCAGATCGACCCAAAACTGATGCAGCAGGTCGGCCATGAGTTTGCCCTACGCTTCGCCGGCCAGGGCATCACCAAGATCGTCACCATCGAGGCCTCGGGTATTGCCCCGGCGGTGATGGCCGGCCTGGAACTGGGCGTACCGGTGATTTTCGCGCGTAAGTACCAGTCGCTGACGCTCAAGGACAACCTCTACATCTCCAAGGTGTTTTCCTTTACCAAGCAGACCGAAAGCACCCTGGCAATTGCCGCCAAGCACCTGAACGCCAAGGATCACGTGCTGCTGATCGACGATTTTCTCGCCAACGGCCATGCCGCCCGCGCCCTGATCGACCTGATCGGCCAGGCCGGCGCGAGCATCGCCGGCATCGGTGTGGTGATTGAAAAATCCTTCCAACGCGGCCGCGCCGAGCTGGATGCCCAGGGCTACCGGGTCGAGTCGCTGGCACGGATCAGCTCGCTGGCCGACGGCCAGGTCAGCTTTCTCGAATAAGCGCGGCAGGGCGAAACTCCAGGCATAAAAAATTTCCGGGAGAAATTTTTCACGTCGCACCAGCGACGGCCCGCAGGGTGGCCGCCAAGGATGGCAGGCCATAAAAAAACCGCCCTCAGGCGGTTTTTTTAGTGATGCTCGGCTTACAGGCCCGACATCTTCTGGATCGCGCCACGCAGCTCGTCATCCGAGCAATCGGCGCAGGTGCCTTTCGGCGGCATGGCGTTGATGCCGGAAATAGCTTTGGCCAGGATGCCATCGAGGCCGCCCTGGTGGTCAGCGCGTTCTTTCCAGGCAGCGGTGTCGCCAATTTTCGGCGCGCCCAGGATGCCTGGGGTATGACAGGCACCGCAGTGCTTGGCAATGATGTCATCGGCAGTACGTGCAGCGCCGCCAGCGGCAACTGCCACCGCGCCAACACCCTTGCACTCTTCACCCATTACGCAGACTTGACCTACCGGCTTCAGTCGCTCGGCAATGGCTTCGTCGGTCGTGGCCTGAGCAGTCACTGCCCACAGGGCCAATACGGTAGCCGGTGCTACCAGGATCTTTTTAATCAGGTTCACGGTACACCCTCATCGTGGCTAGTCACGCTCGCGGCCACGGTTTCGCGAGCGGGCGACAGTATAACGAGAAGCCGCTGCCGCTGAAACAACCCAGATTGTCGCAGGGTTATTAGTCTTTCAGCGGGCAGACGGTTAGAAGTTAGCGGGCGTGGTGGCGCTGATCAGACGCGCCGGCTGCTCGAATGGGTTGCGGAATCGATGCGGCTTGCTGCTCTCGAAGTAGTAGCTATCGCCCGGCTCGAGGATAAATACCTCGTCGCCTACGGTCAGCTCCAGCTTGCCTTCAACCAGCATGCCGGCCTCTTCACCTTCATGGGCGTACATCTCGTCGCCGGTGTCAGTGCCGACGGGGTAGGTTTCATCGAGGAAGGCAATGGCCCGGCTCGGATGCGCCTTGCCCACCAGCTTCATGGTGATGGCCCCGCTGTAGATATCGGTGAGTTCGGCGGCGCGATAGACCACCTGAGCCTGGTTATCCTGCTCCACATCCAGGGAGAAGAACTCCACCAGCGACATGGGGATGCCCGCCAACACCTTTTTCAACGAACTGATCGAAGGGCTTACGCTGTTCTTCTCGATCATCGAAATGGTGCTGTTGGTGACGCCCGCCCGCTTGGCGAGTTCACGCTGGGAAAGGCCTTT
Source organism: Pseudomonas sp. (assembly GCF_049653025.1). Taxonomy (GTDB): domain Bacteria; phylum Pseudomonadota; class Gammaproteobacteria; order Pseudomonadales; family Pseudomonadaceae; genus Aquipseudomonas. The sequence continues at coordinate 223,505 of NZ_JBASFM010000005.1, forward strand.
GAGTTTGCGAATGGATTGCAGTCGAACACCGACGTCCAATGCTGGAGTCCCCCTCGGGAATATGCGGAAAAGTCGCCGTATCATGGCAACAGCGTTCAGTATTTACAACACCCTGAACGAATTCCTTGGCAAACGCCCGTTTAACTCCCGAGATAGAGCAGTGGCACCCGGCGCAGATTGCAGAAAAGCTGGTAGGGAATGCTGCCGGCCTGAGCGGCCACATCGCTGGCCAGCACCTGCTTGCCCCACAACTCGACTCGGCTGCCCAGGCCCGCTTGCGGCAGATCGGTGAGGTCAACGGTGAGCATATCCATCGACACCCGGCCGATCAGGCGAGCCAGTTGGCCGTCAACCATCACCGGCGTGCCGGTTGGCGCGTGGCGTGGGTAGCCATCGGCATAACCCATGGCGACCACACCGACACGGGTCGCCCGCTCGCTGACAAAGCGCGCGCCGTAACCCACCGGCTCGCCGGCCGGCAGTTCGCGCACGCTGATGATCTTCGATTCCAGGGTCATCACCGGTTGCAGACGCGCCGCCACGGCCTGCGCCTGCTCGAACGGGGTGGCGCCGTAGAGCATGATGCCGGGACGCACCCAGTCACTCGGCACCTGCTTTTCAAATAGCTGGGGCCAACCCAATACGGCTGGCGAATTGCGCAGGCTGACCTCGGCGACAATGCCCTGGCGCGCCTGCTGAAAGACCGCCAACTGCTCCTCGCTGCGCGGGCAGTCCAGCTCGTCGGCGCGGGCAAAGTGGCTCATCAGTACGACTTTCGCCACCTTGCCACTGGCCAGCAGGCGCTGATAAGTCGCCTGATAATCGGCCGGATGCAGGCCGACGCGGTGCATGCCGCTGTCCATTTTCAGCCAGACCGTCAACGGCTTGCGCAGAGTGCTGCGCTCGATGGCTTCGAGCTGCCACAACGAATGCACCACGCACCACAGCTCGTGCTGCTCGATCAGCGGCAATTCGTCGGCTTCGAAAAACCCTTCCAGCAGCAGGATCGGCCCACGAATGCCGGCCTCACGCAGTTGCAGCGCCTCTTCGATACAGGCCACGGCAAAGCCATCGGCCTGCTCCTGCAACGCCTGGGCGCAGCGCACCGCGCCATGGCCGTAGGCGTCTGCCTTGATCACTGCCAGGGCGCGCGCGCCACTGAGTTCACGGGCCAATTGGTAGTTGTGACGCAGGGCGTTGAGGTCGATCAGGGCACGGGCAGGACGCATGATGTTCTCGGCTATCAGTAGTACTCAGGCTATAAAAAATGGCCGGGAGCCATTTTTAACATTGCACAGCAATGGCCCGAAGGGTGGCCGCCAGGGATGGCAGGCTATAAAAAAGCCCGGTGTGATGGCCGGGCAAACACTTATCGCAAATGGGATGGAGCCGGCTTAGAGCGCCGCCACCACGGTGATCTCCACTAGAACCTCAGGCTTGTACATCTTCGCCTCGACGCAGGCCCTTGCCGGTGCGGCACCGGGCGCGACCCAGGCGTCCCAGACCTGGTTGAACCCGGCGTAATCACGCTCCAGGTCCTTAAGGTAGATGGTCACCGAAAGGATCTTCGCCTTGTCACTGCCGGCCTCGGCCAGCATGCGGTCGGTATTGGCCAGGGTTTCGCGGGTTTGCTGCGCGATGTCGCCGCTGTAATCGTCGGCCAGCTGGCCGGCCAGGTAAACCGTGCCGTTATGGATGACGATTTCGCTGTAGCGGCTTTCAGTGCGCAGGCGCTGTACTGACATGCTTGTGACTCTCCTGGGTACGGCTGTAACGGGAAATATCCAGACCTTCGGCGCTGATTTGCGGGCGCTTCTTGGCGATCAGGTCGGCGAGTAGACGACCAGAACCGCAGGCCATGGTCCAGCCTAGTGTGCCGTGACCGGTATTGAGGAACAAATTGCGCAGGCGAGTGCCGCCAACAATCGGCGTGCCGTCTGGGGTGGCCGGGCGCAGGCCAGTCCAGAATTCGGCCTGGCTCAGATCGCCACCCTGCGGGTAGAGATCGGCGGTAATCATTTCCAGGGTCGCGCGACGCTTTGGGTTCAAATGCAGGTCGAAACCGGCGATCTCGGCCATGCCGCCGACGCGGATGCGCTGGTCGAAACGGGTGATGGCGACCTTGTAGGTTTCATCGAGGATGGTCGAGGTCGGTGCCATCGTCGCATTGGTGATCGGCACGGTCAGCGAGTAGCCCTTGAGCGGATACACCGGAGCCTTGATGCCCAGCGGCTTGAGCAGTTGCGGGCTGAAGCTGCCGAGCGCCAGCACGTAGCGGTCGGCGGTTTCCAGCTTGCCGTCGATCCACACGCCATTGACCCGATCACCCACGGCGTCGATGCGCTGAATGTTCTGGCCGAAGCGGAACTGCACACCCAGTTTGATGCACATTTCCGCCAGCTTGGTGGTGAACAGCTGGCAATCGCCGGTCTGATCGTTGGGCAGACGCAGCGCGCCGGCCAGTTTGTCGGTAACGGCGGCCAGGGCCGGCTCAACGCGGGCGATGCCAGCGCGGTCGAGCAATTCATAAGGCACGCCGGACTGTTTTAGTACGGCGATGTCTTTGGCGGCGTTATCCAACTGCGCCTGGGTGCGGAACAGCTGGGTGGTGCCCAGGCTGCGGCCTTCATAAGCGATACCGGTTTCGGCGCGTAGCTCGTCGAGGCAATCGCGGCTGTACTCGGACAGACGCACCATGCGCTCCTTGTTCACCGCATAACGGCTGGCGGTGCAGTTGCGCAGCATCTGCGCCATCCACAGGTATTGGTCGATATCGGCGGTGGCCTTGATCGCCAGTGGTGCATGCTTCTGCAGCAACCACTTAATGGCTTTCAGCGGCACGCCCGGCGCAGCCCAGGGCGAGGCATAGCCAGGCGACACCTGGCCAGCGTTGGCAAAACTGGTTTCCATGGCCGGGGCGTTCTGCCGATCGACCACCACCACTTCAAAACCCTGACGCGCCAGGTAATACGCACTGGCTGTGCCAATCACACCGCTACCGAGAACCAGAACCCGCATGTTGCTCTCCTCGCCGCGCCCAGCGCGACGGATAATTCTTGAGACCGCTATGGGGCGCAGTATAGGAAGAGAGCAGCAGTGTAATTCACTATATAAACAGCTATATTTGGCGACAATTATTGGCAAAATCGCCTTTTACAGAGGGGTATCCACCGTGCGCACCCAGCATCAGAGCCGCCGCGAACTGGACAAAATCGACCGCAATATCCTGCGCATCCTGCAGGAAGACGGGCGCATCAGCTTCACCGAGCTGGGCGAGCGGGTCGGCCTGTCGACCACGCCCTGCACCGAGCGCGTGCGCCGTCTGGAGCGCGAAGGGATCATCATGGGCTACCACGCCCGGCTCAACCCGCAGCAGCTCAAGGCCAGCCTGCTGGTGTTCGTCGAGATCAGCCTGGACTACAAGTCCGGCGACACCTTCGAGGAGTTCCGCCGCGCCGTGCTCAAGCTGCCGCACGTGCTCGAATGCCATCTGGTGTCCGGCGACTTCGACTACCTGGTGAAGGCGCGCATCAATGAGATGGCCAGCTACCGCAAGCTACTCGGCGACATCCTGCTCAAGCTACCGCACGTGCGCGAGTCGAAGAGCTATATCGTCATGGAAGAGGTGAAAGAGAGCCTGAGCCTGCCGATTGCCGACTAGCCCTCAGACCAACACCTGACGGGTGCTGGCAATCAGCTGATGCACACGTTTTTCCACTGCTGGCTCGATCATCTGCTCCGGCCCCTGGCCGCGCGGGCACGGCAGGCTCGGCGTGGTGCCGAACAGCCGGCAGATCAGCGGGCGCTGCTCATACACCGTGCAGCCTTGCGGACCGAGGTGTACGCAGTTGTACTCGGCCAGCGCGGCGTCGTGCTCGGCAGCGCTTTTCACCGGTAGGCGCGACATTTCTTCAGATGAGGCGGTAACCGGGCCACAGCAATCGTGGCAGCCCGGCACGCAGGCGAAACTGGGGATCTGCAAACGCAGCTGGTCGATCTTGCGGCTGGTGCAACTCATCGGCAACGCTCGGAAAAATACCCGCGCATGTTAACCGCCAGCCTCGGTTCTGCGCCGGTAAACGACGACCGGCGACCGGGAAAAACAGTTTTTACCGCTGCCCCTCTTGGCTAGCGGCAAGTCACGCGCTTATCCTGCGTCAAATTTTAACAACACCTCACACAGGATTTCGCACATGAACGCCCGCGTTCACCAGCCGCAACAGCCAGCCGTGCACAGCGACCAGCACGCCCCCTCCTATTACGCCGCCACTGCCAACCAGCAGCTGGCCTACCCGCCGCTGGCGGGTGAGGAGCTGGCCGATGTGTGCATTGTCGGTGGCGGGTTCTCCGGCCTGAACACCGCGATCGAGCTGGCCCAGAAGGGCTTCTCGGTGGTGTTGCTGGAGGCGCACAAGATCGGCTGGGGGGCCAGCGGACGCAATGGCGGCCAGCTGATTCGCGGCGTCGGTCATGGCGTCGAGCAGTTCGAAGGGGTGATTGGTCAAAACGGCGTGCGGGCGATCAAGCTGATGGGCCTAGAGGCGGTGGAGATCGTTCGTCAGCGGGTCGAGCACTTCAATATCGACTGCGACCTGACTTGGGGCTACTGCGACCTGGCCAACAAGCCCGCGCACCTGGCCGACTTTGCCGAAGACAAGGCCGAACTGGAAAGCCTCGGCTATCGCCACGAACTGCGCCTGCTGCAAGCGGAGCAGATGCACCAGGTGGTCGGCTCAGACCGCTACGCCGGCGGCATGATCGATATGGGCTCCGGTCACCTACACCCGCTCAACCTGGCGCTCGGCGAAGCGGCAGCCGCCACCTCGCTCGGGGTCAAACTGTTCGAGCATTCGGCCGTCACGCAGATCGACTACGGCCCGCAAGTGACGGTGCATACCGCTAACGGCAAGGTGCGCGCCACGACCCTGGTGCTGGCCTGCAACGCGTACCTCAATGGCCTCAATAGCAAGCTGGGCGGCAAGGTGCTGCCCGCCGGCAGTTACGTGATCGCCACCGAGCCGCTGTCCGCCGCCGAAGCGCGGGCGATCATTCCGCAGAACATGGCGCTGTGCGACCAGCGCGTGACGGTGGATTACTTCCGCCGATCCGCCGACAACCGCCTGCTGTTCGGTGGGGCCTGCCACTACTCGGGCCGCGACCCGGCGGATATTGCCGGCTATATGCGGCCGAAGATGCTGGCGGTGTTCCCCCATCTCGCCGACGTGAAGATCGACTACCAGTGGGGCGGCATGATCGGCATCGGTGCCAACCGCCTGCCGCAGATCGGCCGGCTCAAGGACCAGCCGAACGTGTTCTACGCCCAGGCCTACGCCGGCCACGGCGTGAACGCCACCCACCTAGCAGGCAAGTTGCTGGCCGAAGCCATCAGCGGCCAGCAAGGTGGCGGCTTCGAGCTATTCGACAAGGTGCCGCATATGACCTTCCCAGGCGGCAAGCACCTGCGCTCGCCATTACTGGCGCTGGGTATGCTCTGGCACCGCTTCAAGGAAATTCTCTAAGCGCCTTAGAGAGTCCAGAACGGGCGCAAAGCCTCGCGCCGCGCCTGCTCTGGGCTTAAGCCAATATCCTTGAGCTGCTCGGGGGTCAGCTCGAGCAGCGCGCGACGCGTGCTCAGCCGCCGGTAAAAGCACTGCCAGCGCGCGCTCAGCGTGGTTCCGCTTTCCGCCTGGGCATGCACCTGCCCAACGCTAGCAACGTCCTGTAATTCCTTGGCCTGCAGAGTCAACCGCAGATCACTGAGCCCGTTCATCGCTCTCTCCCGCTTGGAAGGCTTGTGGGAGTTCATGATGTGCGCCACAGAAAAAGCACGACAGATTCAAAAATGTATTTTTAAATACATACAGATATCGCCAAACGCGCTCTGAATGGCGGATTTATCGCCGATCTGTACTGGCCTGGTGTAATACAGGCCGAAATTGCGAGGCAACTGTCATGACCCTCTACGTCAACCTAGCCGATTTGCTCGGCGCGCGAATCGAACACGGCCTGTATCGACCCGGTGATCGCCTGCCCTCAGTGCGCGCCCTCAGCCTCGAGCACGGCGTCAGCCTGAGCACCGTGCAGCAAGCCTATCGCTACCTGGAAGACCAGGGCCTGGCCACGCCCAAGCCGAAATCCGGCTACTTCGTCCCGCTGGCGCGGGAAAAACCCGCCCTGCCGATGATCAGCCGCGCCGCCCAACGGCCGGTGGATATCTCACAGTGGGACCAGGTGCTCGAACTGATCAGCGTGCCGCCCGGCGGCGATGTGCTGCAACTGGGGCGCGGCATGCCGGATATCAGCAGCCCGACCCTCAAGCCGCTGCTGCGCACCCTGTCGCGCATGAGCCGCCGTCAGGAGATCAAGGAACTGAGCTATGGCTGCCTGCAGGGCGACCCGGGCCTGCGCGAGCAGCTGTCGCGACTGATGCTCGATTCCGGCTGCCAGGTGGCGATGGCCGATATCGTCACCACCACCGGCTGCCACGAGGCGCTGGCGGTGGCGATTCGCGCGGTGTGCGAGCCCGGCGATATTGTCGCGGTGGATTCGCCGAGCTTTCACGGCGTGATGCAGGCGCTCAAGGGCTTCGGCATGAAAGCTCTGGAGCTGCCCACCGACCCGCTCACTGGGATCAGCCTGGAGGCCCTGGAACTGGCCCTGGAACAGTGGCCGATCAAGGCCATCCAGCTCACGCCCAACTGCAACAACCCGCTCGGCTACATCATGCCGGAGGCCAACAAACGCGCGCTGCTGGCCCTGGCGCAACGCTATGACGTGGCGATCATCGAGGACGATGTCTACGGCGAACTGGCCTACAGCTACCCACGCCCGCGCAGCATCAAGTCCTATGACGAAGACGGCCGCGTGCTGTTCTGCAGCTCGTTCTCCAAGACCCTGGCCCCCGGCCTGCGCACCGGCTGGATCGCCCCTGGGCGCTACCTGCAGCAGGTGCTGCACCTGAAGTACATGGGCACAGGGATGAGCGCGCAACTGCCGCAACTGGCACTGGCCGAATTTATCGAAAGCGGCTACTACGAGCCGCACCTGCGGCGCATGCGCAGCCAGTACGCGCGCGGGCTGGAGCTGATGACCGACTGGGTCAGCCGCTACTTCCCGGCGGGCACGCGGGTCAGCCGGCCGCAAGGCGGATTTATGCTGTGGCTGGAACTGGAGCAAGGCTTCGACAGCCAGCGCCTGAACCGCGTGCTGCTGCCGCACAAGATCCAGATCGCCCCCGGCAGCATCTTTTCCGCGGCCGGCAAATACCGCAATTGCCTGCGCATCAACTATGCCGCCAAGCCCAGCGCGCGCCTCGAAGAAGCGCTACGCCAGACCGGGGCCTGCGTCGCCGAGCTGCTAGCCGAACACTGACTAAGCCCTGACGGCCACCGCGTCACTAAACGCGCCGCGGCGAAACGCCAGCCAGACGAACACCGCTGCGCCCAGCGCGATCAGTACCGGCAAGGCATGCCCGCTGAGCCACTGGCTGGCCGCGCCGGTGGACAGCGGCCCGAGCAGGCAACCGGTACCCCAGAGCAAGGCGATATGCGCATTGGCGCGCACCAGGGCATCGTCACGGTAGCGCTGGCCGACCAGGATCAGCGACAGGGTATACAAGCCGCCGGCGCTGGCCCCGAACAACAGCAACAACAGCCAGATCAGCGGCGTGTGCAGCAGCAGCGGAATGCCCAGGCTCGACAGCAGCAGCACCACACCACAACCGCGGAACAGGGTCTGCCGCGGCACCCGGTCAGCCATCCAGCCGAGCGGTAGCTGCAAGGCCGCATCGCCGACCACCACCACGCTGACCATGATCAACGCCAGCTGCTGGGCGAAGCCCTCACGCAGCAGGTACACCGGCAGCAGGGTCAGCACCATGGCCTCGAAGGCGGCAAACAGCAGCACCGCCCAGGCAATCGCCGGCGAAGCGCGACAAAACACCAGCACACCACGCCCGGACGCGTTGTGCGCATCGACCTTGGGCGCTCCGTCGCGGCCCAGCAACAACAGGCTGCCGCCGACCAACAGCGCGGCAGAGCACCAGAAGCCGCGATCCGTTTCGGTGCCGAGCAGGGTCAGCAGCAACGGCCCACACAGCTGGCTCAGCGCGAAACCGGTGCCATACAGCGCCACCAGACGGCCACGCAGACGGTCCTCGACCAGCTGGTTGATCCAGCTTTCACCGAGCACGAACACCACGGTCAGGGAAATGCCGATCAGCAAACGCAGCAGCAGCCAAAGCGGGTAGCTCGGCATCACGCTGAGCAAACCGACCGAGACCGCACTGGCCAACAGGCACAGGCGCAGGGTTTGCGGCGTGCCGAACCAGCCCGCCAGGTGCCCGGTCAGGCGCGCCCCGAGCAGCACGCCAACGGCCGGCATGCCCGCCATCACACCAATCGCAAAGGGGCCATAGCCCCAGGCCTCCAGGCGGAATGACACCAACGGCAGCGTCACCCCGAGCGACAGCCCAACTATCACCACCGCCGCGCTGACGGCGAAATAGGTTGCCCACTTCATAGCTCGACTCCCTGTGGAGCTCACGGCGCAGAAACACGGCGGCCGAGCTCCTGCAAGGGAGCCCGGCCGCGGGTTTGGCTTATACGCGCCGGCCCAGACGGGCCGGCCTACAGGCCTCGGTTTACAGCTTGATCCAGGTGGCTTTCAGCTCGGTGTACTTGTCGAAGGCATGCAGCGACTTGTCGCGGCCGTTGCCCGACTGCTTGAAGCCGCCGAACGGTGCGGTCATGTCGCCGCCGTCGTACTGGTTGACCCACATGCTGCCGACGCGCAGCGCCTTGGCCGCCAGGTGCGCCTTGGACAGGTTGTTGGTCCAGATCGCCGCAGCCAGACCGTAGATGCTGTCGTTGGCGATCTTGATCGCTTCATCGACGGTATCGAAGGTGATCACCGAGAGTACCGGGCCAAAGATCTCTTCGGCGGCGATACGCATGCTGTTGTTGACGTTGTCGAAGATGGTCGGCTCGACATACACGCCGCCGGTCTCTTCCAGGGTGCGCTTGCCGCCGCAGAGCAAGGTGGCGTTTTCGGCATGCCCGGCTTCGATATAGGCCAGCACGCTGTTGAGGTGGCCAGTATCGACCAGTGCGCCAACGCTGGTGGCCGGGTCCAGGGCGTGACCGGCTTTCCAGCCTTTCATGGCCTCCAACAGCAGGGCCATAAATTCATCTTTCACCGAGCGCTCGATCAGCAGGCGCGAACCGGCGGTGCACATCTCGCCCTGGTTGAAGCAGATCGCGGCAGCGGCGGCTTCGGCGGCCTCTTTCAGGCACGGCGCATCGGCGAAGACGATGTTGGCGCTCTTGCCGCCGGCTTCCAGCCAGACGCGTTTCATGTTCGATTCGCCGGCGTAGATCATCAGTTGCTTGGCGATCTTGGTCGAACCGGTGAACACCAGGGTGTCGACGTCCATGTGCAAGGCCAGCGCCTTGCCCACGGTGTGGCCGTAGCCTGGCAGAATGTTCAGCACGCCCGCCGGGATACCGGCTTCGAGGGCCAGCTGAGCCAGACGAATGGCGGTCAGCGGCGACTTCTCGGACGGTTTGACGATCACCGAGTTACCGGTCGACAGCGCCGGGCCGAGCTTCCAGCAGGTCATGATCAGCGGGAAGTTCCACGGCACGATGGCCGCCACCACGCCCACCGGCTCACGGGTGATCAGGCCCAGTTCGTCGTGCGGAGTAGCCGCCACTTCGTCGTAGATCTTGTCGATCGCTTCACCGCTCCAGCGGATCGCCCGCGAGGCGCCCGGCACGTCGACGCTCAGGGCATCGCCGATAGGCTTGCCCATGTCGAGGGTTTCCAGCAGGGCCAGCTCTTCGGCGTGGGCATCCATCAGATCGGCGAAGCGGATCATGATTTTCTTGCGCTCAACCGGCTTCAGTCGCGACCACACGCCCGACTCGAAGGTGGCGCGAGCATCGGCCACGGCCAGTTCGGCATCGGCCAGGTCGCAGCTGGCAACCTTGCCCAGCAGGCGGCCATCGACCGGGCTGATGCAATCGAAAGTGGCTTTGGACACGGCGTCGGTGGACTCGCCGTGGATAAAGGCGCGGCCTTCAATCTGCAGTTGCTGGGCACGTTGCTCCCAGTCGGCGCGGGTCAGGGTAGTCATGGGAGCGTCCTCTTTTATTAATGCTCTTTATTAGTAGAGCAGTGCGCTGCGCGAGCGGCGCGCACTGTCAAAAATTCTGCAAGGCCAACCAACAGGCGGACATGCCGGCAACCCTAAACCAGGGCAGTGTTCTATTTCAATATTTTTTACACTCGTACCGGCAAAAGCCTTGTCATGTTCGTTTTATTAAACATAGACTGCGCCACTTGTGGCCTGAGCCAAGCGCCACGCTTACCTTGTTCGTCGCCCACGTCTTCGGTAACCCCTAAAAATGCTCAATAAAAACAACAATCTCGATCAGTTCTGGATGCCTTTCACCGCCAACCGCCAGTTCAAGGCCAAACCGCGCCTGCTGGAAAGCGCCTCCGGCATGTACTTCACCAGCAGCGATGGCCGCCAGGTGCTGGATGGCACCGCCGGCCTGTGGTGCTGCAACGCCGGCCACGGACGCCGCGAGATCACCGAGGCGGTGAGCAAGCAGATCGCCAAGCTGGATTTCGCCCCGACCTTCCAGATGGGTCACCCGCTGCCGTTCGAACTGGCCGAACGCCTCGCCGAAATCGCCCCCAAGGGCCTGAACAAGGTGTTCTTCACCAACTCGGGCTCGGAGTCGGCGGACACCGCCCTGAAAATCGCCCTGGCTTACCAGCGCGCCATCGGCCAGGGCACCCGTACCCGCCTGATCGGCCGCGAGCTGGGCTACCACGGCGTCGGCTTCGGTGGTATCTCGGTCGGCGGCATGGTCAACAACCGCCGCGCCTTCGGCCTGCAACTGCCGGGTGTCGATCACCTGCCGCACACCCTGGACGTGGCGCGTAACGCCTTCAGTAAAGGCCTGCCAGAATTCGGCGTAGAAAAAGCCGACGAGCTGGAGCGCCTGGTCACCCTGCATGGCGCGGAGAACATCGCCGCGGTAATCGTCGAGCCGATGTCTGGCTCCGCCGGGGTGATTTTGCCGCCGGTTGGCTACCTGCAGCGGCTGCGCGAGATCACCCGCAAGCACGGCATCCTGCTGATCTTCGACGAAGTGATCACCGGCTTCGGCCGCGTCGGCGAGGCCTTTGCCGCACAGCGCTGGGGTGTAACCCCGGACATTCTGACCAGCGCCAAGGGCCTGACCAACGGCGCCATCCCAATGGGCGCGGTATTCGCCCACGAGGACATCTACCAGGCCATGATGAGCGGCCCGGACAGCGCCATCGAGTTCTTCCACGGCTATACCTATTCCGGTCACCCGGTGGCCTGCGCCGCCGCCCTGGCCACCCTCGACATCTATCAGCGCGAGCAGCTGTTCCAGCAGGCGATCAATCTGGAAAGCTACTGGAGCGATGCCCTGCACAGCCTCCGCGATTTGCCCAACGTGCTGGATATTCGCAGTATCGGCCTGGTCGGCGGCGTGCAGCTGGCGCCGAATGCCGAAGGCATCGGCAAACGCGGCTTCCAGGTGTTCGAGCAATGCTTCCAGGACGACCTGATGGTGCGCTGCACCGGCGATACGATCGCCATGTCGCCGCCGCTGATCGTTGAAAAGGCGCAGATCGACACCCTGGTCGACAGACTCGCCAACGCCATTCGTAAAGCGGTTTAACCCCCTACTTGGAAAGCCCTATGAACATCGACCAAATCGTTGATTTCGCCCAGTCCAGCGCCGCCCCGGAACACTACCGCCCGGCGCCGGAGAAAGTCCTCAAAGGCGACCCGGCGCAAAGCGTCACCAACCACTACGCCAGCCCTTGCGGCCAGTTCAACACCGGCATCTGGGAAGGCGCGCCAGGGCAGTGGACGATCAATTACACCG